>NZ_AUJC01000007.1:0-218398 GCF_000424025.1 Clostridium paraputrificum AGR2156 | reverse complement strand
ATAAATCAAAAGATGGTGATTTAATATGAATAATGAGGAGTTAGTAAAGCTATATCAAAATGGAGATAATAAAGCCTTAGAGGAGCTTATATTGGATAATGAAGGTGTTATATATAAAATAGCAAATAAGTACAATGGAATAAATAGAGAGCTAGAACTAGAGGATTTATATCAAAATGGAGTATTAGGACTTATTGCAGCAGCTAAAAAGTATAAGTTTGATATTGAAAAGAAAGCTAAATTTATTACTTATGCAGTTCACTATATAGATAGATATATACATAGGGGTGTTAATGGTGGTAGTAGTAAGCATATAGGTAATAACAAACTCTATAATAGTTGTACAAGTCTTAATATACCTATAGGCGAGGAAAATGATATGGAGCTTGGAGAACTTATAGAGGATATAGATTATGGCTTTGAGAATATAGAGGAAAAACTATTTCTGATGAATTTAAGGAAGGAATTAGAGGAAGTTATGCAATCTCATAACACCTTAGAGCAAAGAGAAGTATTGAAGTTTAAGTATGGTTGGAATACCTCTCCAATGAGTTTAAATGATATAGCAGATATATTTAATATTACAAGGGATAAGGCAAAGAGTATAGAGGATAAGGCAATGAGAAGATTAAGGAATAGTATGTGGGCCAAAAAGAATAGGAGAGAGTTTGCAGAGCTTGGATATATAGATGGATTGTATTTAGGGATATAAAGTATTCGGAGTTTTCGGAGTCCCTAAAAAGATAGCGTTGCAATTCATATATAATAGGAGTTGCTAGATGTATTTAGGGTTTTGAGAATAGATATATAAAGTATACTGACATTTCTGACTCCCTAAAAGGGATATATTTAACTTTTTGAACACCCTAAAAGGTGATTGCGAGATTTGCGAGACCTTAAAAAGAAGGTATTTTACTTTATAGATAATGATATCAAATGATAGTGTTGCAAATATATACTAAGAAAACCTAAGATTAAAACTTAGAAAAACTTAGTATATTTAAATGTAAACTTTTGTTAAGTTTAAAAGTTGGGTTTTGTAAGGTTAGCGACTAAAAGTAGGTAACTTATTTTATGTTAAGAAATGTTAAGGTTAGAACGTGAAGGGGTTCACCAATATTATTGGTGAAGCTATATGATCCATTCTCCACAGGTGGGGAATATATATCCTCTTCATTTATGATTGAATTAATGAGCTTGTCAAAACTAGACAAAGTATAAATAAGGTGGTGTATATATGGAATCATTAATTAATTTAAGCAAAAAGTCGATATATATGAGAGAAAGGTTATATGATAAAGCATTAGAGCGTCTTAATAATGCTGATATAAGTGTCAGCTTTGAGGATTTAGGCTTTATTCAATGTAATGCTACTACTGGTAGAAAGATAAAGAGACCTATATTTGCAAAGGTAAATCTATATACAGTATTCAAGTTTTATGTCAATCTAGGTATAGTGTTTAGAGATGATAGTAAAAGGTATTATAGTTTAGAAGAGGCAGAGCAAAAGATAATTGATTATTACCAGGAGAATAATATTGATTATAAACTTGATTTGTTACGTTAAGACATCTATAGAAATATAGGTGTCTTTTTTATTTTATGGAAAAGAGTTCTTAGGTAAGTATTGAAAAGGAAAGTATTAATATTTATAGAATTATATTGAGTGAAGGGAGGGGGGGTAAAGTACAATACAAGAAAACTAAATTAGAAAGTATTATTAATGTAGAACAAATATAGAAAGGAGAATATAGTGGAAGAGAAGGATATTAGAGATATTATAGAAAAAGAAATAAATGAAGGACTAAAAAAATATTTAAATAGAGGAATTAAAAAAGTAAATTTACATACAATCTTTCAAGTGATTTGGATGTTTGAATTATATTATTTAGGAGCTAATTCAATTTATGAGTTTGCAATAAACAATGCTGAGATAAAGAAGTTGTTAAATAATCATACTATTGCTTTGCCCAAAGAGATTGAAATGTATAATAATATAATTAAGGATTACTTTGCATCATGGAGTGGATTTGTTATATTTTTTGCAATAGCTATGATTGTTTGTGGATTATTCTTTGCCTATATACGGGTAATTCCGAGATTGAGTGATTATATGTTAATATATAGGTATTCAGTTTATGGAATAGAAGCAGGGATGTGGCTTATTTTTATATATGCGACATATTTAGTGTATTTAAAATTTGGTGTGTTTTTTATTTTGATTCCTATGTTTGTAAGTATCTGTATAATGGCAATAGAGAAATTAAAAGAATATTTAGGGATATAATTTAACTTAAGAGATAGGTTTTGTTAAATATTTACGATTATTAAATAAAAATACAATGAAGAGATATTTAGAATAGCATATGTATATACATATTATTTTTGTATAACTAATAGTAATTATATAGATATTTAATAAATATTTATATTGATTGATATACGAAGAATATTAAAAAGAACTCTAGAGTAGGGTTCTTTTTTGTTTGGAAGTGGGAAAAGAAGTGGTAAATAAATAAAAATGACCTTATCAAATACTAGTTGAAGCAAGTGATAAAGTCATTCTTGTTAATTATTGGTGCCGCCAGTGGGAATCGAACCCACATGGTTTCCCGCACGATTTTGAGTCGTGTGCGTCTGCCAGTTCCGCCATGGCGGCATGAAGCAAGTAATAGAGCCATTTATGCAACAACTGCACACGTTCTTTTTAGAAAAACTGCACACAATCCTTTTTTTGTTGCAAAATTATAATAGCACATTCTGCCTTGCTTTACAAGGAAAACTTAACAAAATAAATTATGCATACTATCCTTTGTAGTGTGCATTTGGAATATACATTATTAGATAATAATTTGAGGTGGACACCAAGTCCCTGTCAATAATATAAGTTATTAAGAAATAAGTATAGTTCTTTGGAGCTGCGTTTCCCCTTAGCTCCAAGAGTAGAAACATATAATTAAGGTAAGTTGACTTTCTACTACATCTATTAATACATAATTTGATTTAGAAGCATTTTAAGAGCAGTTAAGATATTTGGGAGTATAAACATACTACTTATAATTTAAAGCTTATTAGAAAGCGTTACAAAGCATTATGACTATAAAAGTGTTATAGAGAGATTCTAAGGACAAGAAAACTAAAAGAGGTATGTTTATACTATTTTTTATCTTAAAGTGTCTTAAAAACATTGTAGGAGCTTTAAAGCGGGGAAATATTTTAGTGTCGTAACATTTTTTATATGAGATGCGGCTGGGGCGGAATATAATCTATTTTGGTTTTATAACCAAGGATATGTTTAGATGATATATACTACCTACAATAATAGATACCTCTACTTTAGCTTTAGAAGCTTCCTAAGAGATATTACTATTAAATTAGTAGTTATACATTATTTAATAGCTTAAAGCACACTACATACATTACAGAGCCAAAAGAGAATATTTTAAGATACATATATAATAATTAACCTATATTATATGTATCTTAAATAAGGATTAAGAAAAAGAGTAGTAGAAAGTAGACATACGGAATTATATCAACATACTCTAGCGGCTAAGGGGTAACGCAGCCGCTAAGAGCTGCAAAGACAGTTTAACCTACTTTAATACATGGCTTCCATTACTATTCTTTAAGCTACCTATTCTTTGGTTATTCATTTGCCATTAAGGCAAAAATGAATATAACCAAAAGTGCTAATCAACTTCTTTTATTTTTCTTTATTGTTTTATATGTTTCCGCTTTAGCGGAACATATAATATTGTATTATATGTTAGGCGGCAATATACTGCCGCTATTTTTACGTTAAATTGCCTATATAAATACGTTAAATTGCCGCTATCATATTTATTAATAGGCAATATTTTTCCTAAATGTTATGTAATAAAAGACTATAAGACATATTTGTCATTAAGTTATTGATTTTAAGTTAGAAAAACTTTTTAATATGAGAGGTGAAATACCTATTGACATATTTGTCATAAGGTATTATTATGTAAATATGATAAGAAAAGAGGAGTGCTAAAAATGAATTTTAATATATATAAGAAATTAGAATTATTAAGAAAGACTAATACTACAACATATGTTGTATTTGATGTATTAGCTAATATGGCTTTAGAGGACAAGAAGGAAGAATTTGAATTAAAAGTAGAAGATTTAGAAGAAATATTAAATATGAGCGGTAGGACTATAAGAAGGGCTATTAAGGATTTAAAAGATAATGGATATATAGAAATAATTAATAGAAGAGATGAAAACGGAAAAATTTTAACAAATATTTATAAAATTTTATAACTAATATGTGTATATAAAATATGCACTAAGTAATATTAGAGTGTGAGGCAAAGAAAATTAAAGTCTATTATAAATTAAAAAGGAGAGATGGATATGAGAATGGTTATAGCAAATGCAGAAACAATAGAAAATATAGGAAAGGAAATTAATCCAAGTGCAGCGTTTTTATATGTAATAATTTTAGGACACAGAAACGGAAAAACTGGAGAATGTTTTGTAACACAAGCTAATTTGGCAGAAAAAACTGGCTT
Organism: Clostridium paraputrificum AGR2156; assembly: GCF_000424025.1. Taxonomy (NCBI): domain Bacteria; kingdom Bacillati; phylum Bacillota; class Clostridia; order Eubacteriales; family Clostridiaceae; genus Clostridium; species Clostridium paraputrificum. The sequence continues at coordinate 213,854 of NZ_AUJC01000007.1, read as the reverse complement.
TGGAGAACGAACTGTAAGGGATAATCTAAGGAAATTAAAAGAAGCTGGATATTTAGATTGGGTTAAAGGAAGTAATTTTAGTAGTAAGGCTAATAGTTATATATTCCCAAAAGAAAATACTTCTAAGGAAGTTGCGACAATAGAAAAAGCTAAATTAACTAAAAAGAATAAAGTTGAAGCTATTAAAAAGAATATTGATAATAAGGAAATTAAAATAGGGGCAAGACCTAATGTAAATCCAATGGAAAAAATGGTTACAGAAGAAAAGAAGAAAATGGCAGAATTAATAAAACTAGATAAAGATTTAAGGAAAAGAATAAATAGACTACAAGGAAGCCAAGAAAAGATAATGTATGAATCTAAAATAGAATTAATATTCCAATTAATTAGAACAGAGAAGCCTTATAAAATAATTTTAGAAGAAACCGCAGAGCTAGTTGACAATATGGGATTAATTGAAAAGATAGAATTAAAGGGAGTAGGAACTTTAAAAGATTTTGTTTATGTAACTGGTTGGGATGGAAGAGTTAAAAAATATGCTTAATATAAAGAGAGGTTATAAGAATGAGTAAAGTTATAAATTTAGAAGGAATAAGATTAGAAAATGCTTTAGCAAAGCAAGGAATAATTGTAGATAAAGAAAAATTTGACTTGAATGATAATGATGATGTAGAACTGCTAAAAAGTATATATATAGTTTTTGGTGGACTTGAATTAGATTTATAAAAACAAATTAAAGGAGAGAGAAAGAAATGAGAAGAGAAGAATTATTAAATAGAAAAGAAGAATTATTAAAGGAATTAGAAGTTATAGAAGCTGAATTAGAAGCCTTAGAAGAACAACAAGAGGGTATATTGACCCTTGAAGCTTTAGAAGATGCTATAAAGGTTTATGTGCCAAAAGAAAAGGAAGTAATAGTATTTAATGAAGAAGATTTAAAATACGTTGAAGATAATTTATTAGTATTTCCAGAGAATAAAGATACAGAAGAGAATAAAGATGAAGGAATGATATTAAGCATTGAAGCTTTAGAAGAAGCTATAGAAAATTATGAGCCAATAAAAAGAACTATACCATGTATAGATGCCGAAACCATTAAATTTATAGAAGAGCATTTAAATGTTAATGATGAAGTTGAAGGTGAGATAGTAGAGATGCATGGAAAAGTAGAAATAGATAAGACGGATTACTATAGAGCATATAAGAATGTGAAGCCAGAAGATAATCCATTACTAAAAATGAGTAAAAGAGAATTATTAAGTCCGTATGGAGCTAAACTTCTAGCTAGATACGGGCATCTGCTCAAAGCTGCTTAATATACGTATTGTACGTATGAAAAATAATTTGTAAAATTTTTTTAGTTGATATGTGTAAATAGCTCCCCTTTATGGGTAATAGGATTGGTGAAGTTGCAAAGATAGCAGCTATCTTATTATTTAAAAGGGGATAGAAAAAATGAATGAATTAATGAGTAAACTATACAATACAAAGGAAACTAAGACTACTAATTTTGGAAAAGAAGAACAAATAGGATTTAGCTTACAAGCAAAGCATCTAATGGTTAAAAAGCTTAATAAAAGAGCTTTAAGCATATGCATGGATTCAGATTATTACGTTTATGAGGATTGTGTGCAAGAGGTAGCATTTGTAATCATAAAAGCTGCTAAAACTTTTGTGGAAACAAAACAAGCCACTATGGAGCATTTAATAGATAATATATATAACTATGAAGATGAAACTCTATGCAAATTTTGGGGATATGCTTCAACTGTATTAGAAAGGCATATAAGAAATGAGTTGAAGCATAGAGAAAAGAGAGCTGCAGAAGATATTTTAGGCGGAAAAGTAGACTATTTACTATTTAGTACAATAGAGGATAAGACAAGCTTAGAGGATGCAACTGCTGCAGAAATAATTGATAATTTTCTATTTAATAAAAGTAAATTGTATGAGGGAGAAGATACATCTAATCCTTTTGTAAAATGGTTTAATGAGAATAAAGAAGAAATATTAACTAAGCAGCAACTACAATTTATTAATGCTGGAGGCATTGGATATAGAAAGGATAATGCATACCACTATAAAAAGAATATAGCAAAAAGAGCATTAAGCAAATATGCGGCATTACATTCCACAAGCAATTTAAAGAAAATAGAGTTAGATAATAATATAGAGATTTTAGAAGAGTTATTAAATGGAAACTTTTATAATGCATTAAAAGAATATATAGATGAAGATGTAGTAGTTGACATAATATATTCTAATAAGACATCTGTAGAAGATAAGAAGAATATAACAAACTTTATTCATGGAAAAGTAGATATACTAAATTTAGATACTACAATTAAGCTAACGTTATTATTCCAAAAAAAGTTAGGAGAATTAGAATACAAACTATGGCTAAAGCAGAATATAGCTTAGTTTTCAGAAGGGGACTTTTTGTCCCTTTTTATTTTTTTACTAAATTGTACTAATAAATACTAAAAAAGTTCTACCTGCTTATATACTTATTAGTATAATCATATTCAAAGAATAAATAATTTTTTCACTCCTTTTTTAATGCCTCCAGTTCTTGGGGGCAATTTTTTTTAATCTTTTTTAACTCCAAAATGTGTAAAAAGAAATTTCTCCTAGGTAATGGATAGACAAGAAAACATTACAAAGGAGAGAAATTATTATGATAAATTTAGAAAGTAAGAAAGCAAGATATACATTAAAGAACATTAATAAGATAGCAAAAATTTTCAATGTATCTGTTAATCAAGAAGGATTAGAAAAGAAACTAAGAAAAGAAATTGAATACTATTATAATAAGCGACAAGATATAAATAATGTAAGATATCAATATCAACATGACACACGCTCTCCTAGAGAGTTTGTGGAAGAAATATTAACCAACAATGAGCTGGAAGAAATATTAAAGGTGATTATGAAGAATAATAACAACGTACAAGCTTTACATAGATTAGGAAAATCTAAACCAGCAACGACAAAAGAAGAAACTTATAAGGTTAATGTACTTCCAGATTACTTAATTATTGATAAGAATAAGAGAGCTTATACCCTAGAACTACAATGTGGTGATTTAACTAAAAATTCTATATTTATTAAAAAGCATAAAATAAATGATAGTAACGACATTAATTACTTATTACTATTAGACACCTATCATAATAAATATTGTTTAATAAATCCTTTGGAGGTAGATAAGAGTAATTTTATTAAAAGCATACCTAACCTAGGAAATAAGGCGGGATTTAAAATACCTTTAAATCAAGATAATATATTTAACTTTAATAAAGAATGTTTTAATGTGCTAGATGCAATTAATTATAAGTGTTTTGCTAATGCATAAAGGAGGAATAAGGCATGGTTACCACAGTAGAGATTATAAAAGGATTAATTATAGGAGTAGCAGGAATATACCTATATATAAAATGGGATAAAAAACAACAAGCATAGAAGGAATTTACCTCTTTTTGTAGAAATGTAAATAAAAGGGGGTGAATAAAGTGGATGATGTATTAAAAGTTTTATTAGCTATTTATAATAAGTTAGAGGATTTAGAAAGTAGATTATCTAATCAAGAAGATTGTTTAAGAGAGATAAGAGATGAAATTGTTTTGCTAGGCTCTTCTATAAATAATATAGAATCTGATGTTAGTTCTATTAGTATAAACACAATGTAAGGAGAAGAATTATGATAATTAATAAGGGATATGAGGATTTTTGCATACTTAATACAAAAGTAATTGATGAAATTTCAATAGACTTATTGAAATATAAAAAACAAGGGTATCATTTAATGGTTAAAGGAGATAGTATTATATTATCTGATTGTAATATGAATCCATTACAGAGAAAAGATATAAAGGTATATCATTTTAATGGTGATATAAGAACTGAATATTTATTAAATATAATGCATTATTTAAATAAAAGTGATAGTTAAGGACTCTTTATAAGGGTTCTTTTTTTATATACATAATGACATAAGGAGGTGGCATAAATGCCATGAGTTTAACTATTAAACAAAAGAAATTTGCAGATATATATTTAGAAACTGGCAATGCCACTAAGGCAGCAGTAGAAGCGGGTTACAATGCTAAATATGCAGCGACAAATACAGATAAATTACTAAAAAATACTAAAATTAAAAATTATATAGATGAAAGACTTAAAGAGTTGGATAACGAAGCTATAGCAAAGCAAGAGGAAATATTAAAGACCATAACTGCCATATTAAGAAGCAAATATAGCAAAGATGTGGATAAATTAAGAGCAGCAAAGTTATTAATGCAAAAGTATGGAATGTTTACTCCAGAAGAAGAAGATAAAGATGTAATTATAAATATATCTTTGGAGGAATAATTGAATGAATATAGATTTAAAAATTTCTAAAAATATATTTAATGAAGCATATTTGCCTACTCTCTTTGATTATTCTTCCAGATATTGTATATTTTATGGAGGAGCAGGAAGTGGAAAAAGCCATTTTGTATTCCAACGGATGGTAATTAAAGCCCTTAATGATAAACGTAAAATATTAGTTATAAGAAAAAATGCGGTTAAATGTAGAGATACTTGCTTTACAATGCTTATAACTGCATTGGAGTTCTTTAATATAAAGAAGTATTGCAAAATAAATCAGACTATGATGAATGTAGAGCTACCTAATGGTTCTATTTTTTTGTTAAGAGGAATAGATGACCCAGAAAAAATAAAATCTCTTCCAGATTTAACGGACATTATCATAGAGGAAGCAACGGAATTAAACCAAGGGGATTTTTTACAGTTAGATATAAGATTAAGACATCCTAAAGCTCTTAATCAAGAGATGGTTTTAATGTTTAATCCAATAAGTAAGCAAAATTGGTGCTATAAAAAGTTTTTTGGGGAAAACAAAATAAAAGATAATATAAGAATATTAAAAACTACTTATAAGGATAATAGATTTCTTCCAGAAAGCAATATAAGTGTTTTAGAAAATCTTAAATATACAGATGATGTACATTATAGGGTATATTGCTTAGGGGAATTTGGAACGTTAAATAAACTTATATTTAATAAATATCAAATAAAGCAAGATATAGAGCTTCCTGCAGATACTAGATTAGTTGTAGGAATGGACTTTGGATTTACCAATGACCCTACTACTGCAATTCTTATAGGATATTCCCAAAGTACAAACAACTTATATATACTTGATGAAATATATAAGACTAATATGCTTACAGATGATATATATAATGCTATTAAAGCAAAAGGATTAGATAAATATAGGATAATTGCAGATGCAGCAGACCCTAGATTAATAAAAGAGTTAAAACTAATGGGATTAAAAATAGAAGCCGCTAAAAAAGGCTCTGATTCTATTCTTCATGGTATTACATGGTTACAAGCAAGGAATATTGTTATAGATAATAAATGCTCTAATGTATTAACAGAGTTACAGAATTATACATGGGAGAAAGACAAAAAAACTGATGAATATATAAATAAGCCAATAGACAAATTCAACCATGCCATTGATGCTATTAGATATGCAGCGGAACAATTTAACACAAAAAACAATTTAAGAACTATTACCAAGAGTGCTTTAGGAATATAGCACTTATTTTTATGCCCAAAAATAGAAAGGAGATAATATAATGATTACTTTTGAACAAGCAAGAGAGTTGTATGAAGATTTTAGATTAAACAAAAGACCTAGATTGGAAAAACTTAACAATTATTATAATGCTAATCACGCAATTCTTAATAAAAAGACAAGGGATAATGGAAAAGAGCCTACAAGAGCAGTTAATAACTATGCTAAATATATATCAACTATAACTACTGGATATTTTATAGGAAATCCTATTACTTATATTTATCAAGAAAAGGATAAATTGGAGGAGGTTGAAAAGATTTTTAAATATAATTATGAATCCTCCCACAATGCAGAAATTGCTCTTGATATGAGTATTTATGGGGTAGGATATGAGCTTAATTATCTAGATGAAACATCACAATATTGTTTTGCTTCTGTAGACCCTAGAAACGTTATTGTGATAGATGATGGTAGAATTAAACCACAAATAACTGATGCAGTTATTTTTGATGAAAAAGAGCTAAAAGATAATAAGATTGAGGTAATTATGGAGGTATATGATTCTACTTCACGCCATACTTATAAGTATATTAAAGATAGAAATAGTGCTACAGACTTTTCTTTTACTTTAGAGAAAGAAGAACTACACAGAATAGGTTATTGTCCTATAGTAGAATACAGAAATAATAAGAATAAGAAGAGTGATTTTGAAGATATAATAACTCTCATAGATAGTTATAATGATGTTACATCTTCCAGCATAGATGATATTAAGGATTTTACAGATTCAATTTTAGTAATAAAGAACTTATCTGGAGCTACCCAAGAGGATATTGATAGCATTAATGAAAATAAGGTAATGCTAGTAGATGGAGATGGAGCGGCAGAATGGCTTATTAAAAATATAAACGACACTTATAATGAAAATGTAAAGAATAGACTTAAACATGATATTCATAAATTCTCATTCACGCCAGACCTTACAGATGAAGCTTTTGCAGGAAATGTTACTGGTGTAGCTATTAAATACAAATTCCAAGCCTTAGAACAGTTAAGACAAGAAAAAGAAAGATGGTTTAATAAAGGACTAATTAAAAGATTTATAATGATTAATTCTTACTTATCTAAATATAACAAATCTATAGATTTAATGGAATTACAAATAAAATTCCAAGCAAATCTACCTATAAATACCACAGAACTTATCCAAAATGTTAATAATGTTACTGGTATTATATCTCATAAAACACAACTTGCAATGCTTCCATTTATTCAAGATGTAGATGCGGAATTAGAACAATTAGAGGAAGAAAAAACGGCTGCTAATCCATATTCCCTAGATGATTTTAAAGTTGATATTCCAGAACAAGAAGAGAATGTAGATGAATAATATTGATTTTGAAGCTAATCAAGAGTATTGGGAAAAGAGAATAGAAGCAGCTAAAAATACCTTTTTATCTAAAAAAGATAAGGATAAGGCTCTAATAAATGCATATAAGAAAGCCTTAGATGATATTCAAATAGATATATTGAAATTATATGAAAAGATTGATAATGAAGAAGCAACTCTAACAGACTTTCATAATTACAATAGGTTATCTAAGCTCCAGAAGCAAATTAACTCTACCTTAAAACAATTAGGTAAGGAAGAAATTAAGTATATGAATAGCACTATAAAGGATGCTATTAAAGCAGGAGCTTCTTTAGATAGTAATTTTGCATTACTAAATAAGAAGGTTATAGATAAAATGGTATCTTCCCCTTGGATTGGAGAAGATTTTTCTAAAAGGGTGTGGAAAGAATTAAATAACCTAGAATTTACATTAAATGATGTATTGAAGCGTGGAATTATTCAAGGAGAAACTATAGCCAAGATAGCTAAGAATATAGCAAAGGAAATGAATAACTCCTATGGTAGAGCTTACACATTAGCAAGAACTGAAACAATGCATTACTTCAATGAAGGTGCTAAAGAGAGTTATAGACAAGCTGGAATTAAAAAAGTTAAATGGTTTACTGCTACAGATGAAAGGCGTTGTAGTGTATGTGGAGCTATGCATAATAAAGAATATGCAATAGATAAAGCTCCTATCATACCAGCACATCCACGTTGCAGATGTACCTATATACCAGTAATAGATATTCCAGAAGATAGAGAAAATATGATTAATAAATTAAAAGGATTAGATGTAGAATCCTATACAAACAAAAGAAAATTAGGTAGAGATATATTAGATACTTTAGGATTAAATGAAACTTATGTAATGATAGATGATATAAAAGATTATGGATTCTGCACACTTAAAGTGAAAAATAATATAGCTTATTTAGACAATTATGTATTAAAAAGTAATGATATAAGAGCTAAAGAGTATCAAATTAAAACTGCTTTTCATGAAGCATTTCATGCTTTAGCTACTGGCAGGAAAACAGATTATCACATTAATAAACATTGGTTAGAAATAGAAGAAACTTTTGCAGAAAGTGCAGCACACTATTTAACTAAAGTAATGGGGATTAATAAAGATATAGCTCCAAGTTACCCAGAAAAGCTTATAGAAATGCTTCCAAGACTTAAAAAATTACCTAAGTTTAAGAATTGTAATACTATAGCTGATTTTGGTAAAATTGCATTAGAAGAAAGATTAAATGGAGCTGGTTCTGAATGGGCAACTCTTTTTAGAGAAGCTAAGAGCCAAGGATATAATTATATAGGATATGCTAAAAAACACTATTTAGATTATATCAAAGAAAATAAAGAAGAGTTAATAGATGTAATGCTAGAGAATATACCAGAATATAAAAAGTATAAGCCTAACATGATGGATGACCTTGAATATGCAATAAAAAAAGTGGATAAAGAACTTAATTTAGATGGTAATGATAAGTTTGTATTTCAAAGAGTGTTATCTATTGTAATAAATAGAGTGGGGGTGAAATAATGTATTATATTCCTATGGAATGGGTAAAGAATCCAGATAACTTAGACAAAGTATATAGTATATTGAATGAATTGACCAATGATATTAAGCCAGAAGATGGTGATTATAAGCAAGAGGATGCTATAAGAGATATTAGAGCATTAGGAGAAGATATAATAGCAGAAAAGCTATTAAATGAAATATGGAAATAATTTAATATGTATTCAAGAAGCCTTAATAACTAAGACTTCTTTTTTTATGCCTTTTTTACTTGGAGTTAGGCATTAAAGAAACAACATGGATTTAATTTAATAGTCATACGGACTTTAAACGGTTAGGAGAATTTAATATGGAAGAAAATTTAAATTTACAAGAACAAGAAACAACAACTACTACTGCTGCTACAGAGGAAAAACAAGAACAAAAGTTTTTTTCACAAGAGGATGTAGAGCAAATAGTTACTAAGAGATTAGCTAGAGAAAAGGCTAAGATGGAAAAAGAACAAGAAAAACAAAAGAGATTAGCTGAAATGAGTGCAGAAGAAAGACTTAGAGCTGATATGGAAGAACAAGCTAATAGGCTTAAAGAGTTTGAAAGAAAAGCTCTTGTAGCTGAACTTAAAGACAAAGCATCTTCCAATTTAAGAGCTTATGGAGTAGATAATTCATTTAGTGAATTTCTTATAGGTGAAGATGAAGAATCTACGTTATACAATGTTAAGAAATTTAAAAATTTATGGGATGTAGCATTAAAAAATGCAGTTGATAAGGCATTAGCTGGTACAACTCCAGCAGCTCCTAAAACTGTATCAAGTTTAGATGAAACAGACCCACTATTAAAAGCTTTCAATAAGGCAGGTTGGTAAATCCAATCTGTTTTTTTATTACAAAAATTATTAATTATAAGGAGGTAGCTAAATATGGCTATTATATTAACAGAAAAATTTGCAGACAAAGTAGATGAAAAATTTAAGGTAGGAGCATTATCTGGTGCTGGAGTAAATAAGGACTATTCATTTGAAGGTACAAAGACAATTAAAGTAACATCAGTTCCTACTGTAGCTATGAATGACTATAGCAGAGAAGGATTAAACAGATATGGTACTGCTACAGAGTTACAAAACACAGTACAAGAAATGACACTATCTAAGGATAGAGCATTTACATTCACTTTAGACAAAATGAATGAAGAAGAAACTAAGATTAAGGCATCAGAAGCGTTAGCAAGACAAATTGATGAGGTTATAATCCCAGAAGTAGATAAGCATAGATTTAATGTTATGGCTACTGCAGCAGCAGATGTAACTATAGAAGCAGGGAAAGCTTATGAAGCTATTTTAGATGCCACAGAGAAACTAGATGAAGCTTTAGTGCCACAAGCAGGAAGAGTTTTATATGTTTCAAACTCATTCTTCAAGGATATTAAATTAGACCCTTCTTTTGTATTAGCATCAGAAGCTGGTATGGAAATTAAGTTCAAGGGACAAGTAGGAGAAATTGATGGCTATACAGTAATCAAAGTGCCTAATACTTACTTACCAACAGATGTTAAGTTTATTGCTTGTCATCCAGCTGCTACAGTTGCTGCTGATAAGTTAGCAGACTATGTAATCCATATGAATCCAGTAGGAGTTAATGGTTCTATAGTTGAAGGTAGAGTATACTATGATGCTTTTGTCCTTAATAGCAAGAAGGGTGCATTAGTTAAAGGGAAAAATGCAAGACTTGAAATGAGTTTAAAAAGCAAAAGCAAGTAGTATAAAAGGTAGGTAAAGTTAGTAATGGATATGTTAGAAAAAGTTAAGGTAATGTTAGGTATAGAAGCTAATAAGGATGCATTACTAACATTACTAATAGAGGAAGCAAAAGAGGATGCTTTAAATTATTGCAATTTGGATGATTATAAAGATTCTTTAGATTCTATAGTTATAAAAATGGTTAGATTCAAATATGGGAAGCTAGGGGCAGAAGCTCTTAGCTCCCAATCCTATTCTGGAGTATCAGAAGCTATTAATGTAGATTATACTCCAGATATATATAAAGCTTTAAATAGGTTTAAAAGACCAGCAAGGTTATTATAATGATTAATAATTCAATGAAACAATATAAGCTATATAAAAATGCTGGTAATAGAAATGAATATGGAGAATTAACTCCAGAACTAACTTTTTTAAGAACTATAGAAATTGCAATAAATAATAAAGATTATTCAAATGTTGAGAATGATATAAGATACCTAAAGGCTACGCATATTGGATTGAGTACAGATAAAGAAATAAAGAAAGATTATATAGTAATGAATGGAGTATCTAAATACTTAGTTAAATATGTTAATCCTTTTGGTAGATTAGCACAAATAACATTAGAGGAGGTTATATAATATGGCAGCAGTTGAAGTTGATTTATCTGCTTTTGAAGCTGATTTAAATAATTATATTAATAATCTTCTTCCTAATGGATTAAAAAATGGTATGGAAAGAGCTTGTATAGCAGTAGAAGGACAAGCAAAAGAAAATTGTCCTTTTGATGAAGGTATTCTAAGAGCTTCTTTAACGCATGATACTGAAATAAAAGATAGTAAGATAAATGGTTATGTAGGCTCTGGATTAGAATATGCAGTATATGTACATCAGGGTACTGGATTATATGCAGTAAATGGAGATGGTAGAAAAGATGTACCATGGACTTATAAAGATAAAAATGGAAAGTTTGTAAGAACTGCAGGAAGTAAACCTAATCCATTTTTACAAAAATCCGTTGATAAGCTACAAGATAAAATACCACAACTTATAAAGGAGGGGTTAAAAGGATGATAGTACCAGATATATTAAAGTTATTAAGAGAAGAAACTGGATTATTTACTTATCCTTTTTCAGCTCCAGCAGGTGAGGAGTGTTTAGTTTATGATTTAGTACCTATTTCAGATAATGGGGTAAGAAAAGAATCAAGGTTAGAAATAAGAATAATTGCTTTTAGTCTAAAAAAGGCAGAGCAAATAGATGAACAAATAAGAAAGCTCTTATTAGATATAGGAGATAACAATAAAATAGATGGTTTATCCAGTATAAAGATTACTGGAGGAGGAACTATGCAAGACCTAGGTACTAATACAGTACATAGGTTTTTATTTTTTAATTTAATTTATAGGAGGTAGTCAAGTATGGCTAAAGGAAATGTAATTTTAGGCTCTGGGGATTTATATATAGCAAAGTTTACTTCTTCTATACCAGAACATGAAGTGTTAGAAGTGGATGAAAATAAAATAGGTTCAATAAAAGGTGGAGCTTCTTTATCTGTATCTCCAGAGGTTTATGAGGTTATAGATGATAAAGGCTTATGTCTAAAGAGATTTATTACTAAGCAAGAAATTACTTTTAAGTCTGGTATCTTAACATGGGATTTAGATACTTTAAAGATGCTTACTTTAGGTGGAAGTCTTTCATCTGATGAAGAAAAGCATACAAGTACATTAAAGATAGGAGCAAATGGTTCTATAGAACAATATCTTATCAGATTTGTACACAAAATGGATAATGGTAAGAAGATTAGAGTTACTATAGTTGGTACTGCATCTGCTGGTTTTGAATTGAAGTTTAATCCAGAAGAAGAAACTGTTATAGATGCTGAATTTAAGGCTATGGCTTTTGATACAGAAGGTAACCAAGTAATCATAGAACAAGAAACAGAACAATAATCAATAGCCTACTTTGATTAGTAGGCTTAATTTTTTATATATAAAGGAGAAATGTATATGTTAGATTTATCAACTCTTAAAAATAAATATTATGAGCTTAAAATGTTTGATGGTGAAGTTTTAAGAATAGAAAGACCTTCTCAAAAGATGGTTATAGAAATGATGGGATATGAAGATAAATTAAAAGACTTAGAAGATAAAAAAGGTATATTAGATGCTTTTATAGATATTCTATTTGATATATTAAATAACAATGCAGATGGTAAGAAGTTTACAAGAAAATGGATAGCAGAAAGCTTTGACTTTAGTATTGGTATGGCTCTAATTGAAGATTATATGCAATTTGTATCTAAAATTAATTCAGACCCAAACTAGAATTGCCTACGTTACCTAACGTGGGCAGTAAAGTAAAAAAGAATAGTAATGATGATTTTGAAATGATGCCCTCCATTAAAAAGGTAATGGATTATGGGCATCTTTCTTTTTATCAAGCTTTAGACCTTCCATGTGATGTATTTAAATTAATGCTTAAACATGCAACTATAGAGCAATTAATGCAAACAGAAGAAGGAAGAAAGCAATTAGAAGATATTGAAAGACTTAAAACATCATCAATAGATTTAGATGGGTTGATAACTAACTTTTCTCCAGAACTAAATAAGGAGGTGATGTAATGGCTTTAGATTTAAGTGCTATTAGAATTAATGTACAAGCTGACACAAAGGAAGCTGAAAAGGGATTAAAGAGCCTTAAACAAAAAGGAGAAAGTCTTGCATCTATAGGTAAATCTCTTACATTAGGGGTAACTACTCCAATAGTAGGTATTGGAACTGCATCTCTTAAAGCTGCAGCAGATGCAGCTGAAATGGAGAGTAAGTTTGATACTGTATTTAAGAACATTAGTAAAGAAGCGGATGAATGGGCAACTACTTATGCTAATGCAATAGGTAGAAGCAAATATGAAATAAAAGAAGCTATTTCTAATCAAGCTGACTTATATTATGGTATGGGATTTACTGCGGACGAAGCATATGAGTTATCCAAGCAAGTTACTACATTGGGTTATGACTTAGCATCCTTTAATAATGTTAATGATGCCCAAGCAGTTGATGCTATGACTAAAGCTCTTATGGGTGAAACTGAATCTGCCAAGATGTTAGGAGTAAATTTAACAGATACCATTATGGAAACATCAGAATTTACTAAGGCAACGGGTAAGAGTTGGAAAGAGCTATCAATGGCTGAAAAAGCACAAGTAAGATATAAAGAAGCAGTTAAACAAAGTTCTAATGCTATAGGAGATGCGGAAAAAACATCTGATAGCTTTACTAATATGGTTAAAAGATTAAAAGGGCAATTATCTGAAATTGGAGTTGAAATAGGCAAAGTAATACTTCCAGCAGCAGATAAGATAGTTAAAGTATTAAGTGGCGTATTAGATAAAGTGTTGACTTTCACTAAAGAAAATCCTAAATTAGCAGCTACTATAGTTGCCATAGCTGGAGCAATAGCAGCCATAGGACCTACGCTATGGATAGTAGGTAAATTAACTGTATTATTTGCATCATTTCCTATATCTGCTGGGTTATTAGCTGGAGGATTAGGAGTAGCAGCTCTTGCTTTTGTTGGCTTAAATGAAAATGCTCAACAAGTTTTAAATGAGCTTCCAACAAAGTTATCATTAGCTATTAATTATATGTTACAAAAAATAGTTGAGTTTCTTCCACAGTTCTTAGCTAAGGGTACAGAAATGCTATTTAATTTAATACAAGGTATTGTTACTGCTATCCCAATGGTATTAGAAACTTTAGTAAATCTATGTTTTGCTATGTTAGGAATATTAATAACCTTCTTCCCACAATTTATGCAAATTGGTTATAACTTTATCAAAAATCTTCTTGATGGAGCTATAGCAAAGTTCCCAGAATTTATAGGAAATATAATAGATGGAATAACAACTATTATTAATAATATAACTGCTAGGATGCCAGAATTTATTTCAAAAGGAATAGAATTTGTATCTAGTATGGCTAAAGGATTTAAAGATAACTTCCCTGCAATTCTGTCTAAGGTGGGGCAACTACTAAAGGATATAATAGCAAAGATTATAGAGAAACTACCAGACTTTATTAAGGCTGGATGGGATTTATTAAAGTCTATAATAAAAGGTTTATGGGATAACAGAAAGGAATTAATAGAAGCTGGAGGAGATTTATTAGATGGTTTATGGGAAGGATTTAAAGACCTTATGGGAAGCTTTTGGGATATAGGAGAAATGATAGTTGAATCTATCTGGGATGGAGTTAAATCTATGTGGGGTTCATTTACTGGATGGATTTCAAGTAAGATGGAAAACATCCCTATAATAGGTGGATTCTTTAGAATGACACCAGAAATAGATACAGATGGATTACAAGCTCCAGATGCTGCTATGTTTTCAGCTAATCCTTTAAGTAGAAGTAGGGGTAGAAGTCCATTAGCTGCATTAGATACTCCAGAGTTTTTTGGGGCAACTAGAAAGAGCTTTAACTTTAATATCCCAAGACAAAATAATGGCTTAGATAGTCTTAAAGACTTATTACAAGGTATAAAAGATGTATCTAGTGCTACTGGTTCTGTTATTGAAAATGTAATTAATATAGATGGTAGAGAATTTGCTAGAGTAACAACTCCTTATATATCTAAAGAATTAGCATGGAATACAAGATAGGAGGGTAACTAATGTTAATTAATAATAAGGATATAAATTTATATGGCTGCTCTCTTATCAAGTATGAGATAGGGGCATCTGAAACACAAAAAGGTATTGAATGGACTAAGGGAGCATTATCTCCTTTAGTTTATTTTGATTCTAATAAATATAAAGAGGTTAAGGCTTACCTTCTAATGGAAGCCATTAATAGAGAATCATTAGAGTTATATAAGAGTAATTTAGCTAAAGACCTTAAACAAACTACTATTAAATTCAAGGATTCAAAATATCTTTATGATGGGGTATTAGAATCTATAAGTTTTAAGAATATAAATAGGCTAGCTATAGAGGTAACTATAAGCTTTAAAGCTATACAAAAAGATGATTTAGAAACTATAACATTGGCTAAGAGTTTAACTCAAACTATTAATGTTAAAGGTAATGTTGACACTGAATGTATCATAGAAGTTACTGCTCCAAGTGCTGCAGTAGCTTCTTTCACTATTAACAATTTAACCATTAAGAATATACCAGAAAATAAGACAGTTATTATAGATGGTATAAAGAAAAAAGTTACTGTAGACGGCTCAAATTTCTTTAATAATGTTGAATTATGGGAATTCCCTATATTAAAAGCTGGAGATAACACTATCACGCAAAGTTTAACTACAGTAGATGTAAAAATAAAATATAATCCATGCTGGAATTAAAGGAGGCTAGAGGATGTTAATTTTACTAGATAAAAACAAAGTAAAGATAGCAGCTCTAACTCAATTAAAGGATTATTATATTAAGGAAAAGATAAACACAGAGGAGGTTCTTGCCTTCTCTCTTTCTTTTAGTGATGAAAATAATAATTTAGTTGAGGAAGAATGTTATGTCGAAACAAAAGAACAAAGATATATTGTAAAAGCTATTAAAAAGCAAAGCACGTTGACTAGATATGAATGTAAATTAGACTTAGAGGAATTAAAAAGTAAATTGCATCTGGAGGGATTTAATAGCGTTACTTTAACAGTTGGAGAAACTATAAGATTAGCTATTGCTGGTACTGGATGGAGTGTAGAAGATAAAGAAGCTCCAGCAAGAAAAAGAAGTTTGAAATTAGATGCAACTAATGCATTAGATATAATTGAAAAAGCAATTAAGAAATTTAGTTGTGAAGTTAGATTTAATACTAAAGAAAAGATGATTATAGTTAAAGAGAAATTTGGAAATAATAAAGGAGTTTATTTTTCAGACCAATTAAACTTAAAGGCTCTTAATACTGCATCTGATACGTTAGATTTTGCGACAAGGATGTATGTAAGAGGGAAAGATGGACTAACTTTTTCAGATATAAATAATGGCAAGGATTATGTAGAAGATTTTAGCTATTCTAATAAGATTATAAATGTATTATGGAGTGATGGAAGATATACAGATAAAGAATCTATGTTAGAAGATGCTAAGTTAAAGATAAAGGATATATGTAAACCTAAGAAGTCTTATGATGTTGATATTTTGGATTTAGCATCTATTCATCCAGAATATAGCTTTTTGTCATATGGTTTAGGTGATGAAATAACGTTATTAAGTAGTAAGGATAAATTTTCTGATAAACAAAGAATAGTTGAGCTTACTAGATATCCGTTAGAGCCAGATAAGAATAATGCAATAATAGCAAATACTCAATTAAGTTTTGAAGATTTACAAAAACAAGCGGAAGAAACACAAGAGGTTGTAGATGGGTTCATCAATGAAGATGGTACTATAAATGGTTCTAAGGTTGATGGATTGCCAGATGCAGATTTTGTTATAGAGGATGGTTCTATTACTGCTAATAAAATTGCAGCAAATGCAATAACTACAGATAAACTTAATGCAGGAGCAGTTACTGCTGAAAAGATAGATGCTGGAGCAATTAATGCTGGTCACATAGCTGCGGGTACAATAACTGCTAATAGTGCTATCATAGATGATTTAGCAATAGGAACTGCTAAAATAGCTAATGGAGCTATCACAAATGCAAAGATTGAAGATGCAGCAATAGATAGTGCCAAGATTGATAAATTAGCGGTAAATTCTGCACATATTCAAAACGCTGCAATAGGAACTGCCAAGATAGAGGATGCGGCTATAACAAATGCTAAAATAGGTAAATTGGCAGTAGGAGAAGCTAATATAGCAAATGCTTCAATTACAGATGCAAAGATAAAAAATCTAAGTGCTGAAAAGATAACTGCTGGAGATATTTCTACAGATAGATTAAAGGCAAATGCAATAAATGCTATTAATGCATATATAGGTGATGCAACTATTGATTCTGCTAAAATAGGCAATTTAGATGCACATAAAATTACTACTGGTGATTTATCTGCTGATAGGATTAAAGCAGGGGTAATAAGTGCAATTAATTTATCAACAGATACTGCAACAATAAATAGTGCTAAGATTGGTAATTTAAGTGCTGATAAGATAACAACTGGTGATATATCTACAGATAGAATGAAAGCTAATGCAATAAATGCAGTAAATGCTACTATTGGGGATGCAGTTATAAGCTCTGCCAAAATAGCTAATTTAGATGCAAGTAAAATAACTACGGGTACTTTATCTGCTGATAGAATAAAAGCAGGGAGTATAGATGCAACTAAAATAAATTCAGAAACCATTTCTGCAATAGAAGTAAGTGCTGGGGAATTAGTTGCTAACAAAATTGCATCTGGTGAAATTAAAGTAGGCAATGCAAATATAGTAGATGGTACTATATCTGGAGCAAAAATAGCAAAAGCATCTATTTCAGAAGCTCAAATAGCAAAGGCAACTATTACAGATGCATCTATTAAAAGTTTAAATGCAAATAAAATAACTGCTGGTAAAATTGATGCAACAAAGGTTAATATAAGTTCAACAAGTGGTAAGCTATCAATAGCGGATAACACAATTACTATAAAAGATAATCAAACTACTCCTAAAACAAGAGTACAAATAGGATTAGATGCAAGAGGTAACTATGGAATATATGTTTTAAATGCATCTGGTCAAGCTATCTTTGATTCTGAAAAAGGGGTATTAGCTCCAGAAGGCTTAAATAACAATGTAGTAACTACAGATAAAATTAGAGATGAAGCAATAGGAAGCTCAAAATTAAATATAGATGAATTATTTGTAGGTGATAATGCATTTATTAAGAGCTTAAAGGCAGTTGAAATTGACGCAGCAAATATAACTACTGGTAAGATTAGCTCTGAAAGATTAGATATAAATGGATTAGTTTCTTTTGATGCATTAGATAAAACACTTCAACCTATATTTGATGTTCAAGGAGATAAAACTTATATAAATGGTGGGATGATAGCTGCTAATACTATAAAGGCAGATAAAATAGATTTATTATCTGGATTAACTGTAAATGGAGCAGATGGTAAACCAGTATTTGCTATAGGTAAAGTAGATGGAGAAGATGGTATAGGTACAGTAGAGATTAATGGGTGGTTACATTCTTCTAACTATGTAAAAGGTAAGTCTGGATATAGTATAAATACAGATGGAACTGCGGAAATTAATCAAGCAACTATTAGAGGTACTTTAGATGTATTGGATGCTGGAGTAACTAATACTGGTACTGCTGCAACAGATGTTAGGATATGGGCTGGTGGAAGCTATGAAAATAGAGCATCTGCTAAATTCAGAGTTAATAAGAATGGTGATTTATACGCCACTAATGCAACTTTAGCGGGTATTCTATATGGAGAGATAGAAAGTAATAACTTACACGTAAAAGATAGTATATTAACTATTAAGGATAAAGTAAAGCTATCAGAAACAAGTTGTAGTTTTAATACAGATGTTACTATTAATAATAAAGTCAAATATTCTACTGGTAACAATTCTTTAGAATTAAAAGATACTAATTTTATGGTTAATTCTGCCCAAGCTTCTGTATCAATAGATAAGGGTTCTGGAGCATATGGTGGCTTAAATATTATTGGATGTTCACAAGGTCATCATATTTTTAGAGGGTCGACCGCTTCTGATAAGTTGGGAACTTTAGTTATAGATGCAGAAGGAAACCAAGGACAAAGAGGAGATTTTAGCTTCACTAGGAAAAACTATGCCGAAAAGTGCAAAGTTGATATAGATGGAGATTTAACTATATGTGAGAAGATTAATTCAACAATTCAACAAATTGAAATGAGAAGTGTTAAAAATTCTAGCTGGGATGGCTGGGGATTTTATGCTAATTAAGGGAAGGTTATAAGCCTTCCTTTTTATTTTGGATTTAGAAAGGAGATAAATATATGGCCTTAATAGCAAGTGGAATACATGGAAGCGGTCCTGGAATGTCTTATGAATTTTATGCAGAACAAACTGCAGGGAGTGGTAATAATAGAACAATAAAAATAACATTAAAATTAAAAGCAGGTCAATATAGTACATCATATTACGCTTATCCTGTTCAATGGAGAGCTAATGTAAATGGTTCTTGGAGTGGGTGGATGTCTGTAAAAGGCGGTGAAGCTTGGAGAGGTTCTGATGGTTTTAGAACATTTACGTATACTGCTACAACTAATGTTGGTACTACTAGTTCTAAATCAATAACAGTAGGAATTGAAACTGATAGTATAGGTTATAGTCATTGGGATTTTTCTAAAACTGGTTCATTAACAGTATCACAAACTAATGTTGCTCCTTCGTTATCTGGAACTGTATCTATAGATGGTTCAACTTCAAATAGAACTATTTCAGAAAATGCTACTCAATTAGTTATAAAAACTCCTGCTGCATCTGATACAAATTTATCTGGATATAGATTTAGAGTGTCTGTAAATGGTGGAGGTTATACTGAAATTTATAGGGGATCTTCAACTAGTTATACTCATAATATTAGTGGTTATGGAGAAGGTACTACTTTTAAATATGTAGTAGATGCTTATGATAGTGTAGGAGCTTGGAGTGCTAATATTTATTCTCCAACAATAACTAAGAATAAATTCATACAAGATAATATTTCTTCAACATCTTCAATTGCTTTTGGTACAACTACCATTGCATTTACTTATTCTGGAGCATCTAATACTCAAAGTGGTGTTACAATTACAAAAATATTAAGTTGTGATAATGGGATAACTGTATATAATCCTAATATAACTGCTGCATCACCTATTAATTTAACTATTTATAAAAGTGGTACTGCACCTTCAACGCCTTATGTGAAATTTGATGATATTAAAAAAGTATTTGCTACAACTACTAATAAAGGTAAAGGAGTTCTGAATTTTACACTAACAAGTAAAAACTCTAATGGTACTACTAAGACTTCATCAAAGGCTATTAATGTTAATTTACAAGTTAATCCTAATAATACTTCTGCTTCTATATCATTAGTACAAACTGAATCTACAAACTATTTGAGTATTGCATCAAGTACAACAAATAAATACTTTATTCCAGATGGCACTAGGGTTACTAGAGTTAAATGGAGTTCAGTTACTGGTAAATTAGGAGAAGCAGTAACTTATCAAGTATATGTAGCTTATGGCTCTGGAGGATGGACTAAAATTGCAGATTTACCTACTGGAACAACTTATTATAATCATGCAGTACCAGTTCAGACAGTATCTCAACAATTCAAGTATAAGGTTAGAGTAATATCTACTTATAATTCAGATAACTTTTCAGAAGCAACAACATCTGCACAAACTCTTCATTATTACAATGAGCCATCTTTGACACAAGGGACAATTACAAGAGCAGCAACTACTGCTGATGTTATAGTTACTATAAAATCAAATTCAAGTATTCCTAATATTAATACTAAAGGAACATGGGCAGTTTATAAATCTGGTACAACCACTCCAGTAATATCTAGTGGGAATCTATCAGTAGCTCAAACTTCACAAACTCTTAAATTAACTGGATTAACTGATGCAAATACTTATGATTTAAAAGTTACTTATAATGATGATACTGGATATATGGTAACTAATAAAGTAACAACTATTAAAATTAGTGCAAATCTACCTATTATGTTTATAAATAAATATGGGGTAGGAGTTAATGGTGTTGCTGCTGATAGTAGTAATTCATTAAAGGTTAAAGGAAATGCTAATATTGCAGGAACTTTAAATGCTACAAATGTACAAGTAGGTGGTAACAATGTTTATCATACTGGAAGAAAACCAACACCAGCGGATATAGGTGCAGCTTCATCAAGCCATTCACATCCTTCAATAGCGGTTTCTGATGTTAGAAATACAAATCCTACTCCTAATGATTATGGAGATAGAGCTATAAGTACATTTTTCAATAATCAATATGGAGATGGTTGGAGAAGTGGAGTAACTATAAAAGGCTGGAGTGATGGATATTGTGCTTGGCAATTGTCTAATCCTTCATCTACTGTAGTTTCTGAACAATTAAAATTTAGAGCAGGTATAGGAACATCTTGGAATCCATGGAGAAAGATATATCATGAAGGAAATAAACCAACTCCAACAGAAATAGGAGCAATCCCTGAAGCAAATAGAGAAATTAGATTTTTAGGAAATGTGAAGTCAGGAACAGTTGTTTTTGATAAAACTAAATTAAAGAATGGTGTCAAAGTATCTTTTATGACTAGCAACAAAATGGGTACAGATTCTTGGCATTATGCTATAAACGGTAAATGGACAGATGGCTGGACTATGAGTCAAGAAGCTAAATATGTTTTTGACTTTACAAAGATTAAGCCTGATGGTTCTGTATGGCTTTATGAAGTTAGTGTATTTAACACTTATAGAGAAAGTATAGGTTCAAGAAGGTGTGATGGTGCTTCTAAACTATATATAGGAGAACTTAACACTCTTATGGTATATCTTGACCATGCTACTAATGTGTGTGATAACTTAACAGCATTAATAGAATATTATTAGAGGTGTGTTATGAGATATGTATTAATAAATAAATTAACTAATAATTTAGTTGAAAAAATAATTTTTCAAGATGGGGGATTTAAGCCTTCTCCAGAAATGTTTCCTAATTATTTAGAGTTGATAGTTGATGAAAAAGATGTAGTTACTAATTATAACATGAGGTATGATGAAGCATCAAAAACATTTGTTTCTATTGCTGAAAGTGATAAAGATAATCCTAAAGTATCAAAAGAATTGTTGGATATTAAATTAGCTATTGCTGAATTATCAGAGCAGAAAGATAATGAAATACTTAATATAGAGTTAGCTTTAGCTGAAATAGTAGAAGGAGGTTTATTATAATATGGCTGAAATATATGCAGATTTAGTACAAGCTGGAGAAAGAAGCCTTGATGGTGATAATGGTATTAAGAAAGTACCAGATAAATATATAAACAAAGTTAAAGAGATTTTACATGAAAGAGGAGTTTTATAGCTTCTCTTTTTTTGTATATAAAAATATTTTTTAAGGAGGATATTTCAAATGATAGTAGGTGTAGACATGGGGCATACTTTATCTGGAGCTGGTACTGGAGCAAATGGGTTTGTTTCAGAAACAGTAAAAAATAGAGAAGTAGGCAAAAGATTAATTCAGATGCTCCAAGAAAAGG
Organism: Clostridium paraputrificum AGR2156; assembly: GCF_000424025.1. Taxonomy (NCBI): domain Bacteria; kingdom Bacillati; phylum Bacillota; class Clostridia; order Eubacteriales; family Clostridiaceae; genus Clostridium; species Clostridium paraputrificum. The sequence goes on along the minus strand of NZ_AUJC01000007.1, from coordinate 191,409 downwards.
GGCATAAAGTTATTAATTGTACTGTAGATAAGAGCAATAATAATTTAGCTGAAAGAGTTGCTATAGCAAATAAGCAAAAATTAGACTTTTTTATATCTATTCATCTTAATGCTTATAAGACAACTAATTCTGATATGGGGGTAGAAACTTATACTACTTCAACATCTGGGGGTAAAGCTATTGCTAAGAGAATACAAACAGAATTAGTTAATAGGATTGGATGGAAAAATAGGGGCAATAAAGAAGCTGATTTTTATGTAATAAGAAAGACTATAGCTCCAGCTTGTCTAGTTGAATTAGGATTTTGTGATTCTAAAGCTGATATGGATAAATGGAATACAGAAAAGATAGCAGCGGCTCTATTCAAAGGAATTACTGGTGTTGAATATATAAAGCCAGTAGTATCTAATCCAAGTAATGATACTTACTATAGGGTATGCGTAGGTAGCTATAAGAATAAAGAAAATGCTATTAATCAACAAAAGAAATTAAAAGAAAAAGGCTTTGATAGCTTCTTGGTAGCTTATCAAGGCTAATTTTATTTAGAAAGAGGTTTTAATAATGGAATTAGGATTTAATTATATAGTATTAACATTAGCTTTAGTTATTTTAGGGTTATGGCTTAATAAATTTGAGCCGCCAATAAAAAGACAATGGATAGCTTTAATCTTATTAATTGTAGGTGGAATAGTTGGATATTTTTATATTCAAAATGCTATTTATGGATTTTTAATTGCTGGGTTAGTTTATTACAAAGATGAATTAGTTGCAGAAATAAAAGAAGTAGCTAATAGCTATAAAGATATTAAGGATATAGAAAACTTAAAAGAGGAACAATAATATAATAAGGCTATACAATACTAGTATTTAGTAAAGTATAGCCTTATTTTCATTTTATCTCAATCTTATAGATTTCTTATTTATACACACTTTTTCCAATGGGTTAAAATCATCAAAATTCATTTTTAAGTCATCATCAAACATATTTACATAATTTCTAACTATAGTCATATCAGTATGACCTAACATTTTTTGAAGTCTAAAAACATCACCGCCATTAAGAATCCAATTCTTAGCAAAAGTATGCCTCCATCTATGTAAGCCAGTAGTATTTACTCCACGCCTTCTAGTATAGTCATTTAAGTTATGACCTAATGTAGATGGTGTCATATGCTCCCCAAAACTATTAGGGAATAGATAGCCTTTATTATCTATGCGGCTTATATATTCTGTTAATACTAATTGTAATGTTTTAGAAAGAGGAACTATTTGTTGCCTTCTTCCTTTAGTATGTGTATAAGTAACAATTCCATTATCTAAATCAACATCAGATACTTTTATGTTTAATAAAGTAGATGTTCTACATCCAGTACCTAAAAGAAAATTACATACTACCCAGTTTCTATATTCTGCAAAGTTACATTTCTTCATATTAGGTTTAGCAAGTAATAATTTAATTTCTGCATCAGTATATGTTTCTATTATCTCTTTATCTATTTTCAACATCTTAATTTTAAAGGTAGGCATATATTCAAGTTCCATGAAGTAATATAAAACTGCTCTTAAACTTCTTATCAGAGAATTAACAGATACGGGTTTAATTCCAGATTCTTTAGCTTCTAGTATAAAGTTATTTACAGTAGTTTTGGTTATAGAACTTATTAAATTATCTTTATCAAAGAATTTATACCATCTATAAACTATTGTATTATTATAAGATTTTATTGTTTGTGGACTTAAATTTTTAACTTTACAATAATTTAAAAATTCCTTATAACCTTCCTCAAATGTTTTTTCTTTCTTGTTTAAAGTAATCTTTTTTCTCATTTTTCTCCTCCTAAAACATATAAAAAATACGCACACAATCCTACAGAAAACTGTAAAAGGTTGTGTGCGTATGTTATATTCTAAGAATGAGTGAAATAGCCGCTAAACGGCATTATTACTATGTTTTTGGCATAAAAAAACACACTTTTCCTTTTGAGTCGTGTGCGTCTGCCAGTTCCGCCATGGCGGCATGTTTTTTTGAGAACGTAATTATATTACCATAAGTAGAAGAATAATTCAATAGATAAAAAATTCAACCTTTATAGGCAAAATTTTTATATTTTTATGTTGTGGTAATGGTGGACATTTGCTAGAATATAACTAGGATAAAATTAACCCTAGCGGGACAATTTTTGACCTAGTATATAATATAACTTTTTTATAGTTATAATAATTAGGGAGGAGAAAACAATATGATGTATTCAAGAGAAGTTGAAGAAATGTGTGTAATTGCTAAAGGCCCAAATCATGGAGCAGCTCCAATACCTGAAGAAGGTAAATGGGTACAAGCTAAAGAAGTAAAGGATATTTCAGGTTTAACTCACGGAATTGGTTGGTGTGCACCTCAACAAGGAGCATGTAAATTAACTCTTAATGTTAAAGATGGAATTATTGAAGAAGCATTAGTTGAAACAATAGGATGTTCAGGAATGACTCACTCAGCTGCAATGGCTTCAGAAATCTTACCGGGTAAGACTATATTAGAAGCTTTAAACACAGACTTAGTTTGTGATGCTATTAACACAGCTATGAGAGAATTATTCTTACAAATAGTTTATGGAAGAACTCAAACTGCTTTCTCAGAAGGTGGACTACCTATCGGAGCAGGTCTTGAAGATTTAGGAAAGGGTCTTAGATCACAAGTTGGTACTATGTACGGAACTTTAGCTAAGGGACCTAGATACCTAGAAATGGCAGAAGGATATGTAACTAAGGTTGCTGTTGATGAAGATAACGAAATTACTGGATACAAGTTTGTTCACCTTGGAAAGATGATGGAAATGATCGGAAAAGGTATGGATGCAAACGAAGCTTTAACTAAGGCATCTGGTCAATACGGAAGAGTAGACGACGCTGCTAGATTAATAGATCCAAGACACGAATAATTAATTGATAGGGAGGAATAATCATGCCATTATTTGAAAGTTATGAAAGAAGAATAGGACAAATAACACCTGTACTAGAAAAGTACGGTATGAAAACATTAGAAGATGCTAAAGCAGTATGTGAATCAATCGGTGTTGATCCATATGCAATAGTAAAAGAAACTCAACCAATCGCATTCGAAAATGCTGGATGGGCTTACGTTTTAGGTGCTGCTATAGCTATAAAGAAAGGTTGCAAGAAAGCTGCTGATGCTGCTGAAGCAATCGGAGAAGGATTACAAGCTTTCTGTATACCAGGATCTGTTGCAGATGACAGAAAGGTTGGATTAGGACACGGTAACTTAGGAGCTATGCTTTTAAGAGATGAAACTGAATGTTTCGCATTCTTAGCTGGTCACGAATCATTCGCTGCAGCTGAAGGTGCTATTAAAATAGCTGAAAAAGCTAACAAAGTAAGAAAGCAACCATTAAGAGTTATCTTAAACGGTCTTGGAAAAGATGCTGCTATGATAATATCAAGAATTAATGGTTTCACATATGTTGAAACTTCATTTGACTTCTACACTGGAGAAGTTAAGGTAGTAAGAGAAAAAGCATACTCTAACGGACCAAGAGCTAAGGTTAGATGCTACGGTGCTAACGACGTTAGAGAAGGTGTTGCTATAATGCACATGGAAGGTGTTGACGTATCAATAACTGGTAACTCAACTAACCCAACAAGATTCCAACACCCAGTTGCTGGAACATACAAGAAAGAATGTATAGCACAAGGTAAGAAATACTTCTCAGTTGCATCAGGTGGTGGTACTGGAAGAACTCTTCACCCAGATAACATGGCAGCAGGTCCAGCTTCTTATGGTATGACTGATACTATGGGAAGAATGCACTCAGATGCACAATTCGCTGGATCATCTTCAGTTCCTGCTCACGTTGAAATGATGGGATTAATCGGTGCTGGTAACAACCCAATGGTTGGTATGACTGTTGCAGTTGCTGTTGCTGTTGAAGAAGGAATGAACAAGTAGTCTTTACTTAGTTGGAATATATAAAGCACACTATTAGAATAAGCTAATAGTGTGCTTTTTAATAAGTATTTTTAGAAATGTAATTATATAAGTCTTCCATTATCAAATCTCCACCAAGCCTATAGTTATAATCAGAATTTGAAACTATAGATTTATTATAGCTCCAGGTGGCATTCCATAACTTAGCTATAAAAATATACTTATTTAATTTATCTACATGGTAAGAAGTACAATCTCCAAAGTAAAAGAATAATAGTTTCTTTCTTATGTCCTTGGATAAAAACCATGATAGTGTAGCTAGGTCATAGTAAATATCATTCATTCCTATAAAATCAAAATCAACTAAGTAGACTTTGTTATTTTTATATAAGATGTTAGAAGGATTTAAGTCGTTATGGCATAATCCTAAGTTTATATCTTTAGAAAGCTCTTCTTCTAAGAGATTTAATTTATGAATTATAAATTTCGTGTATGGAGGAAGAGAAAAATTTATTTTTTCTAAATGAGAGAAATTGTTTTTGATTTTTTCAAAAGGATTATTATAAGTATTGATAGAAATAGAGTGTAACTTTTTTAATTCTGATGATATAGATTTTAAAAAAGTTTCTGTATTTTGCAGTTTTTCATCTAAATTTGCATTGGATATATATTTGTTAAATAAAATTTTCTTTGAAGTGAAAATTCCTTTGGGTATAATATCCTTATCTTCTAATAGTTTAATAAGCTTCGTATTATTCCTTTTTGTAACTTTTAAAAAGTATTTTTTATGGAAAATGGTTATATTATATGTAGAGTTATTTAGGCTATTTATTGGAGTTATTTTTAATATATTTTTCATTTTAGTCTTCCTTTCAATATTAATTTATTATATCAAAAAGATTAAAATAACAAAGTTGTATATATTATAAATTAAAGTATAATAAAATAAAAAGGATGTGTGAATTTATGAAGATTATAAAAAAAGATGGTAGATTGCAAGAGTTTGATAAGAAAAAGATTTTTACTAGTTTAGATAATGCATCTAAAGATGTAGAGGGGATTGCATTAAATGAGTCAGATATTAAAATACTAGTTGAAGATATTTGCAAGAAGTTAGAAAGCATTAGAAAAAATGATAATCCAAGCTCTAGCTATGAAATTATAGGTGTGATTATTGATGTATTAAAAAAAGATGGATTTGCACCAATAGCTAAATCTTTTGTTGAATATTAATATTTTGCAAATTGTGTTGACAAATTATTGAATACATCATAGTATGATAGTATAAAAGTTAATAGGCCTCGGTAGGTGAGGTTACTACAAGGATACGGGTCGCTGCCGTAAAAGAATGGAAACATTTTTAACTGGTTAGCAGGTTTTGCCGAACAAAGAAGGTTTAACTTAATGCGATTTCATTGCCTTGCAGAGCCAAAACTCAAACGAGAAAGTATTATTATAGTTAATTATGCCTTCGTCAGTTTGAGTTGACGGAGGCTTTTATTATTTTTTGAAAAATCAGGAGGTGAAAAAGAATGGAATCTGGAAATGGCAGTACGGAAAATGGAAGTATTAAAATTGAAGATAGTGATGTGTATCTGGATAAAGATCCTTTCTTTTTTACCCTTTTAACACCTTTCTGTTTTCAATTCTAAAACGAACATTATCCAAGTTACTAAATTTTCAAATTCAAAAAACAAAGTCTGTGGTTAAAAAATAGAATTTTTAACCCTTAGTTTCTTATTGCCTTTTTTAGGCGATAAGTAGATTGATTTAGTAAGGAGGAAAGAAAAATGTTAAAGGAAAGAATATTAACAGATAGACTAATTACATTAGGCAGAATGTCTAAGGCTGAATTATTTAATGAATTAAATACCAATATAAATGGATTATCAAATAAGATGGTAGAAGAAAGAAGAGATAAGTTTGGTAAGAATGAAGTAATACATGAAAAGGAAGCACCATGGATTATAGAGTTGTTAAAATCATTTATAAATCCTTTTAATATAGTTTTAGTTATATTAGCAATTGTATCTACTTTTACAGATGTAATTATTCCAAAGGCTGAAGATAGGAGTTTTACTGCAATAATAGTTATTTTAACTATGGTAACAGTAAGTGCTTTGTTACAATTTTTTCAAGAGAGAAAATCAAAGGATGCTACAAACAAGCTTAAGGCTATGGTTAAGACAACAACTTTAGTGAAAAGAGATGGTGAAGAGGCAAAAGAAATTGATATGGCAGAAGTAGTGCCTGGAGATATCCTATATTTATCTGCAGGTGATATGATACCAGCAGATATTAGAGTTATATCTTGTAAAGATTTATTTGTTGGGCAATCTTCATTAACTGGTGAGTCTGAACCTGTAGAAAAATTGGATCATTTAAAAGAAAGAGATAGAGGGATAGCAATATGTGATTTAGATAATATCCTTCTACTTGGCACCAGTATAATAAGTGGAAGTGCTATTGGTGTTGTAGTATCAACAGGGAATGATACCTATCTTGGTAGCATAGCAGTGGAAATATCTAATAAGGAAGAAGAAACAAGTTTCCAAAAAGGTGTTTCAAAGGTAAGTATGCTATTAATTAAATTTATGATGATTATGGTTCCTATAGTGTTTGTGATTAATGGAATTACTAAGGGGGATTGGTTACAAGCGTTTTTGTTTGCAATATCAATTGCTGTAGGACTAACTCCAGAAATGCTTCCTATGATTGTGACTACAAATTTAGCTAAGGGTGCTATGTCTATGGCAAAAAAGAAGACTGTAGTTAAAAAGATAGATGCAATTCAAAATTTTGGTGCTATGGATATTTTGTGTACAGATAAAACTGGAACACTAACATTAGATAAAATAGTTGTGGAAAAGCACTTAAATATAAAAGGAGAAGAAGATTTAAGAGTGCTAAGACATGCCTATTTAAATAGTTATTTTCAAACAGGCTTAAAGAACTTAATGGATGTTGCAATATTAGAACATGGAAGAGAAGCAGGATGTGATAAAGAAGAAGAGAGGTTTAAAAAAGTAGATGAGATACCATTTGATTTTACTAGAAGAAGAATGTCTGTTGTTTTAGAAGATAAGGTTGGAAAGAAACAGCTTGTAACTAAAGGTGCAATTGAAGAGATGCTAAATATTTCTTCTTACGTAGAAATGAATAGTGAAGTTGTTAAATTAACTGATGAATTAAAGAAAAAAGTATTAGATACAGTTAATGATTTAAATGGGGAAGGCATGAGGGTAATTGGAGTAGCTCAAAAAAATAATATTGAGGATATAATGGAATTTGGTGTTAAAGATGAGAAAGATATGGTTTTAATTGGATATATAGCATTCTTGGATCCACCAAAGGAATCTGCAGCTGAAGCTATTAGGGAATTAATTAAATACGGTGTAGATGTAAAAATATTAACTGGAGATAATGATTCTGTAACAAAGAAGGTTTGTAAGGAAGTTGGATTAGATGTTAATTATATACTTCTTGGAAATAATGTGGATATTATGAGTGATGAAGAGTTGTCAATAGCAGTTGATGAAACTAATGTGTTTGCGAAATTATCACCATTACAAAAGTCAAGAATTATAAAGGTATTAAAAGAAAAAGGTCATGTTGTAGGTTTTATGGGGGATGGAATAAATGATGCGGCTGCCCTTAAAGAAGCTGACGTAGGTATTTCTGTAGACACTGGTGTAGATATAGCTAAAGAATCTGCAGATATAATATTACTTGAAAAGAGTTTAATGGTTTTGGTTGATGGAGTTAAAGAAGGTAGAAGAGTCTTTGGAAATATAATTAAATATATTAAGATGACAGCAAGTTCAAATTTTGGAAATGTATTTTCTGTACTTGTGGCTAGTGCATTTTTACCTTTCATGCCAATGCTATCTATTCAATTATTAGTACAAAACTTATTATATGATTTCTCACAACTATCAATTCCTTGGGATAGAATGGATAAAGAGTATATAGAAAGACCCAAAAAGTGGGATGCAAAGGACATAGGAAGATTCATGATGTTTATAGGACCTTTAAGCTCAGTGTTTGATATTATAACTTTTTTGGTAATGTGGTTTGTGTTAGGAGCTAATACAATTGAGAATCAAGGGTTATTTCAAACAGGTTGGTTTGTAGTGGGGTTATTATCTCAAATACTAATTGTATATATGATTAGAACAGAAAAGGTTCCATTTATTCAAAGTAGACCAACTATACCAGTTATATTATTAACAACAGCAATAATGTTAATAGGGATTATGATTCCTTTTACTGCTATTGGAGAAGGCTTAGGTTTTGTTGCATTACCAAAAGTGTATTTCTTAATGGTTATTTTAATATTAGTTGGATATTGTGGTTTGGTGCAAAGTGTTAAAAAGATTTATATAAAGAAGTTTAATAACTGGTTATAGAATAAAAATCCGAATGTTGTCTCCTTTTGATTAAGGATAACATCCGGATTTTGTTTATAAAATCGATATGAAATTTAAATTTTATAAAAAATATTCGTAAATGCTATTGAAAAATGTCGAAAGTTATCTTATTATAAATCGGGGGCAAATTTCAGAAGTATGAAAGAGTGGTAAAATGAAAAACTTATTTAAAAAGGATGGTCTTTTAGACAATTTCTTTGAAATATCAAAAAATAATACAAGTGTTAGAACTGAAATGGTTGCAGGTATTACTACGTTTATGACTATGGCGTATATATTAATAGTTAATCCTTCAATACTTTCAGCAGCAGGAATGGATCAAGGAGCAGTATTTACAGCAACAGCTTTATCAGCTTTAGTTGCTACATTAATTATGGGATTATATGCAAAATTACCATTTGCTCAAGCACCAGGAATGGGACTTAATGCCTTTTTTGCTTTTACAGTAGTTTTAGGGATGGGATATTCATATCAATTCGCATTAACAGCAGTTTTCCTAGAAGGTATTATATTTATTCTTTTAACTTTATTTAATGTACGTGAAGCAATTGTTGATTCTATACCATCTAATATTAAGAAGGCAATATCAGTTGGGATTGGGTTGTTTATTGCTTTAATTGGACTTGAAGGAGCTGGAATTATAGTTCATCCACAAGATGGTGGAACAATAGTTGCTCTTGGAGATATAACTAGTGGAACAGCTTTACTTGCAATAATAGGTATTCTTATTACTGGAATATTATTGGTAAGAAAAGTTAAAGGAGCTTTATTTATCGGAATGTTAATTACTGCTGTAGTTGGGATTCCAATGGGTGTTACACCAGTGCCAACAACTATAGTTAGTGCGCCACCATCAATAAGCTCAGTGTTCTTACAATTTGAATGGTCAAATATTTTTTCGATAGATATGTTGATAGTACTATTTACATTATTATTTATGGATATGTTTGATACTATAGGAACTTTAGTTGGAGTTGCTACTAAGGCTAAGATGTTAGATGAAAACGGAAAGGTTCCTAATATTAAAAAGGCTTTATTTGCAGATGCAGTAGGTACAACTTTTGGAGCTTGCGTAGGAACTAGTACAGTAAGTACATTTGTTGAAAGTGCATCAGGAGTTGCAGAAGGTGGTAGAACAGGACTTACAGCAGTTTCTACTGGTATAATGTTTGCTTTAGCATTATTTTTCTCGCCAGTATTTGCGTCAATAACTTCAGCTGTAACATGTTCAGCTTTAGTATTAGTAGGTTTATTTATGATAGAGCCTATTAAAGAGATAGAATTAAATGAGTATACAGAAGCTATACCTGCATTCTTAACAATAATAATGATGCCATTATCATATAGTATTTCAGATGGTATAGTATTTGGAGTTGTTTCTTACATAGTATTAAAGATATTTGCTGGTAAAGCCAAAGACATTAGCTTTACAACTATAATAGTAGGTGCAATATTTTTACTTAAGTTCTTAATTTAAATATAAGTAATGAAAAAGAGGTTTTGAATTTCGAAATCTCTTTTTATATAGATATTTAAGAAATAATTTCTAGTTTAAAAGATAATATCCTAGTTTGAAAATATTCATCTTACATACACTATGTTATAAGGAATTTCACAATTTGTTTACTTTGAAAAAATAGATTAAAGATGGTAAACTAATGAAGGATTTAAATTAATTAGTATAAAGTACAAAAGATAATAAGGAGAGTAAAAACATGTTAGAAGATGAAAAAAAATTAAGGTGGTATAACCTTGCACTTATGGCCTTTGTATCTGTATGGGGGTTTGGTAATGTTGTTAATAACTTTGCAAACCAAGGGTTAAAAGTTATAGTTTCATGGGTGCTAATTATAGGATTATACTTTGTACCTTATGCATTAATGGTAGGGGAATTAGGATCTGTTTTTAAAGATGGTAAAGCAGGAGTTAGTACTTGGATAGGAAATACAATGGGAAAAAAGCTTGCTTATTTTGCAGGATGGACTTATTGGGTTGTACATATTCCATACTTGGCTCAAAAACCTCAAGCAGTACTTATAGCCTTAGGATGGGCAGTTAAAGGTGATGGAACTCTTGTAAGTGATATGCCTACATTAACAGCTCAATTAATTACATTAGTAATATTTTTAATATTCTTATGGGTAGCTTCAAGAGGGATAACTTCTCTTAAAACTATAGGTAATATAGCAGGAACATCAATATTTATAATGTCAATGCTTTATATACTATTAGTTATTGCAGCACCATTTATAAGAGGAACTGATATTGCAACAGCTAACATTACAGTTGAAACTATAATACCTAGATTTGATTTTACTTACTTTACAACATTATCAATGTTAGTGTTTGCGGTTGGAGGAGCAGAAAAAATATCTCCATATGTAAATAATACAAAAAATCCATCAAAGGAATTTCCTAAAGGAATGTTAACTCTAGCTATCATGGTAGCAATATCAGCTATTTTAGGATCAGTAGCTATGGGAATTATGTTTGATGCAAATAATATTCCTAAGGACTTAATGATGAACGGTCAATATTATGCATTTAAGATGCTAGGTGAGTATTATGGAGTGGGTAATATATTATTAATTATATATGCGCTTGCTAATATGACAGCACAAATTTCTGCTTTAGTATTCTCTATAGATGCACCATTAAAAGTACTTTTAGCAGATACTGATGATAATTTTGTACCAAGAACTTTAACTAAGACAAATAAGTATGGAGCACCTATTAATGGATACTTAATGACTGCTATCTTAGTTGGAATACTTATAGTTGTACCAGCATTAGGAATTGGTGATATGAGTGAGTTATATAACTGGTTATTAAAGTTAAATTCTGTAGTTATGCCAATGAGATATCTATGGGTATTCTTAGCATTTATAGCACTTAAGAAGGCTTCGGATAGATATAATTCAGAATATAAGTTTGTTAAGAATGATAAGGTAGCCCTAGGATTTGGGGTATGGTGCTTTATATTTACAGCCTTTGCTTGTATCATGGGAATGTTCCCTTCAGGAATTCAAGCTTATTCAGGTGAATGGTGGTTCCAAGTTATATTAAATGTAGTGACACCATTTGTATTAATAGGATTAGGATTAATACTACCTTTAATAGCTAAAAGGAAAAAGAATACATAATTTTTAATAAAATCTTAAAATAAGGCTTTGAGTCTTTATTCATCTAAGAGTTAATTGTATAATAGGATTAGCAAAAGAAAATAATAATTATTATGAGGTAAAATTATGAACAAAGGTACATTGAGAACAATAATGTATATAGCATTGGGTGTTTTAATATTTTCAGTTGTTATTAATTTATTCTTTTCAATACTTCCATATCTTTTAGTAGGTGGAGCGGCAATTTATGTAGTTACTAAGGTTGTAGGATATTTTAATTCTAAAAAGAGTAAGAGAAGTAGTAATGAATCAACAAATAATAATTATGAAGTATATGTTGATGATTCTGTAGATACAAGTAATGCTATAGATGTAGATTTTGAAGATGTAGACAAATAAATAGATAAACATAGGGATGGTTTGAACAGCCATCCTTTTTTGAGTTTAATTAGTATTAAAAGGGGAAATTTATATGAATATAAGAAAATTAAAAATTTTTTATGCAACAGCAACTAGTTTAAATATGACCAAGGTAGCAAAGGAACTATACATAAGTCAACCATCTGTAAGTCAAGCTATTCATGAGTTTGAAGAGGAGATAGGTGCAAGATTATTTGATAGAATAGGTAAAAGAATTTACTTAACAAATGAAGGAGAAGTTTGTCTTAATTATGTGCGAAGAATTCTTAACTTATATGAGGAAGCAACTGAAAAAGTCAATGAAATAACTAATCAAGAAAAGGGAAAAATAAAAATAGGAGCTAGTACAACAATAGGTACATATATTCTTCCTGATATATTAAAGGAGTTTGTTGAGGTGCATAAAGGAATTGAAATTTCTTTAATAATAGAAAATACTACAAATATAGAAAAGCTAATTCTAGAGAATAAGGTGGATTTTGCTTTTGTAGAAGGTAGGATAATATCTGAAGAAATAAATAAGATTCCAGTATGGAAGGATGAAATTGTATTTATAACTAGTGCTAAACATCCTTTAGGAGATAAAGGCATTATAACTCCTAAAGAACTTAAAAAGGAAAAGTTAATAATGAGAGAGTTTGGTAGCGGCACTAGAGAAATTGTTGAGAGTTTCTTTTTAGAAAAAAATATAGATTATAGAATTTTTATGGAACTTGGAAATACAGAAGCTATAAAGAAAAGCGTAGAAGCTAATTTAGGAGTAGGTTGTATCTCTAAAAGATGTTTAGAAGATAAAGTTGAAAAAGGTGAATTAAAGACTTTAAGAATGGATTGTGGCAATATAAACAGAGAACTTATTCTTATAATACATAAGGATAAGTTTATGAACAACAATATGAAAGAGTTTATAAAATTTATTAATAAGTAAAAACCTATGGTATATATCAAATTTAAGTATTTTACCTTTTGAATATTTCAGTAGTATACTAAAAGCAACAAATGAGACTACAGAAAGCTATTAATCATTAGGAGGAATGCTATGATAGATAAAAATACATTTATTAAAAATTTTAGAAGTGTTCATGATAATCTGCCAATAGGAGCAGTTGCAACATCAGTTGGAGCAACAACATTATCTAATATATTTGCTTTAAGAGAGTTGACTTTCTTAAAGGATATATTTATGAACATGGCAGCAATAGTGGCTTTGTTTGCATTACTTAAACTGTTTTTTTACCCTAAAACAGTAAAGAAAGAATTAGAATTGCCAGTACTGGCAAGTGTCTTCCCTACATTTGGTATGTTAATTATGATTTTAGGTAACTACTATTTAAAGTTTAGTTATACATTAGGTAAGACAATGTGGCTTTTTGGGATTGTAATTTATAGTGTGATCTCAATTATAGCTATTTATAAACATTTAATAAAGAATTTTAATTTTAATACCTTTGTGCCTAGTTTTTTTATTCCCTTTGTAGGAAGTCTAGTGGCGTGTGTAAGTAGTACAGGAATGAATGAAACTATGTTAACTAAAGTTATCTTCTATTGGGGTACAACAACATATTTTTTTATATTACCTTTTATGATATACAGATTGTATAAGGGGGATATCGAAAAGCAAATATATCCTACAGTAGTTATTATGGCAGCACCACCTAGTTTGGTAATAATAAGTTATTTAACAGTGTTTACAAATTACAATAGAAATTTTGTAGGGTTAATGGCAGTGATAGTATTCTCTATAACCTTATATTCTTATGTTCAAATTCCTAAATGCTTAAAAGAGAAGTTTAATGCAGGTTTTGCAAGTTTAACCTTTCCGTTAGCAGCAACAACACTTGCAACTTTTAAAATTAGTATGTATTTCTTGACTGTAAATGCAACTTTAGCGCATTTGTTTGAAGGAATTGGAGTTGTAGAATTATTTATTGCTACCTCAGTGATTGGGTTTGTCCTTTACAATTTGTTTAATCTACTATTCCAAAAATTAACCATGCAAGATGCAATAGAATAGTTAAAAGTAAGAAGAGAAATTATTATGTGATTTCTCTTTTTGATTATTCTAAATTAATTTTCGGATTTAATAAAATGAAGTTTCAAGAAATCATAATTTCATTTTAATTGCTATTAAAGTGTATGTAATGTATAATATTGCTATAAAATGAAAGTTTTAATTTAAAAGGGGGCAAAATGATGGCGAAAGTAAAAATGACAACTCCATTGGTTGAAATGGATGGAGATGAAATGACTAGAATCCTTTGGGGCATGATAAAGGATGAATTAATAATTCCTTTTGTTGATTTAAAGACAGAGTATTATGATTTAGGGCTTGAATATAGAAATGCCACTAATGATCAAGTTACAATTGATGCAGCTAATGCTATTAAAAAATATGGGGTTGGTGTTAAGTGTGCAACAATAACACCTAATGCTGCAAGAATGAAGGAATATGATTTAAAAGAAATGTGGAAGAGCCCAAATGGTACAATTAGGGCAATATTGGACGGTACAGTATTTAGGGCTCCAATAATAGTAGATCCTATTAAGCCATACGTTAGAAATTGGAAGAAGCCAATTACAATTGCAAGACATGCTTATGGTGATATATATAGGGATGTTGAAATGAAGGTGGAAGGAAAAGGAAAGTGTGAGCTTGTTTTTACATCTGAAGATGGGAAAGAAAAAAGAGAATTAATTCATAACTTTGATGGAGCAGGTGTGGTTTTAGGAATGCACAACTTAGACAAATCTATTGAAAGTTTTGCAAGAAGTTGTTTTAATTTTGCATTAGATACAAAGCAAGATTTATGGTTTGCCACTAAAGATACTATTTCAAAAAAATATGATCACACATTTAAGGATATATTCCAAGAAATATTTGATAAGGAATACAAAAATAAGTTTTATGAAGTTGGTATAGAATATTTCTATACATTAATAGATGATGCTGTTGCAAGAGTAGTTAAGTCGGAAGGCGGGATGATATGGGCTTGTAAGAATTATGATGGAGATGTAATGAGTGATATGGTTGCTACTGCTTTTGGATCATTAGCTATGATGACTTCAGTATTAGTTTCTCCAGAAGGAAATTATGAGTATGAAGCAGCTCATGGAACTGTTCAAAGGCATTATTATAAACATTTAAAAGGTGAAGAAACTTCAACAAATTCAATGGCAACTATATTTGCTTGGTCTGGCGCTTTAAGAAAGCGTGGAGAGCTTGATGGGAATAAAGAACTTATGGATTTTGCTGATAAGTTAGAAAAAGCATCTATACAAACAATAGAAGAAGGTATAATGACAAAAGATTTAGCTTCACTAGCCTCAATGGAAAATGTTAAGGCTGTTAATAGTGAAGAGTTTATTAAATCTATAAGAGAAAGATTATAATATAAAAACGAAACTACCGAGGTAGTTTCGTTTTTATGTTTTTAATATATTCAAATAAAGTCATTAGCAAACTAATATATAAATATAAGAACTTAAGAATATAACAATATATAAATATATAAATATAACTTGATGTTTTTTACTATATAAGGAAATTATAAAATTTTAATTTGCTTGAGATTTCTAGAACTACTAACTCATGATTATTAAATAGCCTAAATTGAAAATGTATTATAATTTGAGTGTTGGTTAAAGTATTCAGGTCTCTGAACTAGAATGTTAATGAGGGAATCTTTTATATTGAAGGTTAAAAATTTAAGTATGCTTTTAGAATTATAAGAGTAATTATCATTAATTCTGCAAATACTAATGGATATATTTTTTATATTTGTATGAGAACTTTAATTGTATAAGAATATTAAGTCTAAAGATGAAAGCTCTTCTTTTATTTATTTAGCATAGTTACCATAACATTCATGATTTTTAGTTAGATAATAGGTAGGAGATTTATCAGTCAATTCATTTACTAGCATACAAGAGTTGTTGTAGTTTTTTTTTATTAGTTCGTCCATCTTATTTTCTGTTTTGTCTAGTAGGGTGTGCTGATTTTTCCGAAAGACTTACAGTGTAGATTAGATATCTGAAGTATTTTTACATTATACTCTGTTATTTTATTTGAAGTTAGGTATATTCATAAAACACCTATCTTTCGTAAATACTAAAACACTTACAGTTTCTAAATAATAGAATAAATGAATGTAAGTAGAATTTCTATATAAAAAATACAATATACAAAAAACTTACAAATTATATAATAAAAATGTTTACATTTAGAGAAAAATCGTATAAAATATGATTGTGATATTTATTTGGTAATATATATTTGGATAAATGTATATATAGAAAGATATTACAAATAAAAAACTTAAAGGTATATACAAATGAGGAAAATTGTGTTACTATGTAAATGATAACAAAACTTAATATTTGTTTTGTATACAATAAACTTACATACGTGGTTGAATACTTTGTTATTTTATTTAATAAAATATAGTATTAAGAGATTTAGTTTAAAGGTAACAGGGGGAACTGAAGGGAATGAATAAGGTTTTAGTAATTTGTAAGGGAACAGGACAATCAAAATCCTTTGAAAGGTTTATGGATGATTATACAAAGAAAAATAATCTTCCTATAGAATGGATTTATGCAAATGATAAAGAGTATTTAGATGTTATAGAAGGTGGAGATGTTAAAGTGGCAATTATTTCTCCAGAAGTAGTTTTGGTAGAAGCTCAAATAAAATCAACTTTAGAATCTAAAAATACTCCATATATAGTTATTAAACCTGCAGATTTTGGTTTAAAGAGAGTAGAAAAGTTTATGCCTGATGTTGAAAAATATATAGTTTAATATATTTAAGAAAAAGGTGAGAATATGGGAGAAATCTTGATAACTAGAGATTACCATGAGTTATACAGTTCTCAAGAGTTCAAGATTATTATAGATGGCAAAGAGGTAAATAACATAAAAAACAATAAAAGAAAAGTTATTTCTTTGTCAGTTGGACAACATGAAATGTATATTCAAGTAATGGGGACAAAGAGTCCAACCAAAATAGTTAATATAGAGCCTAAGAAAACATTAAGATTAAGTTGTGGGAGTAACTTAAAGGGATTTAAATATATATTTCATTGGTTATTTGCTTTTAGTAAAAATAATATATATTTAGAAGAAACGATTTAGAGTTCTATTTTAGATGTAAAGTTAATAAATATATTATAAAAATATGATCTCTTTTAAGATAAGGTTTACAATGGACAAGCATAATTTAGCTTTGTATGTTTGTATATATTAAAAAATCTGAGGCACAAGGTTTTTTAAAGTATAGAAACATTCATATAAATTTATTAAAATTAAATTATTATTAGGGGGGAACAAAAAAATGATGGACAAAATTTCAGCAGCATTAGAAAAATATCTAATGCCAGTAGCGTCATTCATCGGTGGACAAAAACACTTGATTGCTATTAGGGATGGTTTCATTACTTCTCTTACAGTATCAATGACAGGTGCATTAGCATCAATGATGAATAACGTTTTCTTTAATGAAACTTCATTTGTAGGTCAATACTTAAACAAGATTGACGCATATCATGAATCAGTACAACCAATTCTACAAAAATATGCAATTCCAGTGATGGGGGATATTTGGTTTGGTACTTCAGCAATTTTATCAATATTTATATTATTAGGTGTAGCTTATTCATTAGCTAAGTCAAATGAAATGGATGGAATAGGTGCAGCTTTAATAGCTTTAGCATCTTGGTTCACAATATTCCCACAAACAGCTATGGGTGTATTTTCAAAAGCAGAAGATGGTACTTTTACAGAAGGTGCATGGGGATTAATGCCAGTTGGTCAATTAGGATCAAATGCTATGTTCTCAGCAATGTTAGTTGGTTTAGTAGCAGCTCAATTATTCGTTACCTTCACTAAGAAGGGATGGGTTATTAAGATGCCAGAACAAGTGCCACCAGCAGTATCAAAAGCATTCGCTGCTGTAGTTCCAGGAGGATTAACATTAGTTATTTTCGGTATTATAGCTGAAATATTCGCACAAGCTGTTAAGACACCATTTGTTGATTGGATGTTAGAAGTAGTTCAAAAGCCAATGATGGCACTTGGACAATCTCCATTCACTTATATCTTCTTAATATTTATTGCTCAATTACTATGGTTCTGTGGTTTACACGGTTCAAACATGGTAGATCCTGCATTAAATACTATGTATAAGACAGCTTTACTTGACAACGTAAATGCAGTTGCTCAAGGTAAAGAACCTATATATGCATTAACTAGAAACTTCGTTGACGTTTACGCTCAACCAGGTGGGTCAGGGTGTACGTTAGCTTTAATAATTGCTATATTCATATTCTCTAAGAGACAAGAAGCTAAAGAATTAGCTAAAATAGCAATTGCACCTGGTATATTCCAAATTAACGAACCAGTTATCTTTGGTTTACCAATCGTATTAAATGCTACTTATTTTGTTCCATTTATCATAACTCCACCAATATGTTTAGCAATAGCTTGGGTATTTACAGAAAAGATTAAGTTTGCTAACTACTTATGTGTTGAGTTACCATGGACAACTCCACCAATAATCTCTGCATTCTTCGGAACTGCTGGTGATTTTAAGGCAGCAATCCTTGCAGCAGCATTATTAGTACTTTCAGTTGTAATTTGGACACCATTCGTTATAGCTGCAAACAGAATGGGAGATTCTGAACAAGCTTAAGAATGAGTTTTAAGTAAATATTTAAATTTGAATGCATAAGCCCTTGGCTTATGCATTCTTTATAAGTTATAATAAATGCATATTGTATTTATGAAAGGATGGGAATTATATGGCCTTTTCAAATTCAGTGGAATTAAGTTATCCAGTAGAAGAAGTATTCAAGTTATTTATAAGAACAGCAAAAAGAGACTTCCCAAGATTTAATGAAGAGAATCCAGTTGGATGTAAGGTAAATAAAAAGGTAGGGGCATACTCTGCAGGGGCTACAACTATGGAAGTTGAGATAACTGGATTTGTAAAAAATGAGTTATATCAAATTGTAAGCACTAATGGAAGTGTTAAATATACATCTACATATGAGTTTGAAGTGATAGATGAAAATACTACACGACTTACACTAATAGAAGAGGATGAGAAACCAGGTATTTTTCCTTGGTTTAATACATTAGTTCAATCAGTTTTATTTAAAGGAAGAGTAAGAAAAAGATTTATATATTTTGTAGAAAGATTAGAAGAGGAGTTGGAAAGATATAGAAGCAATATTGAGAAGAACTCTAAATCTAGAGCAGATGAAGAAGCAAAAATAAAGGCAAAAGCTGAAGCTAAGAAAGCTAAAGAAGCGGCTAAAAAAGCTAAGGAAGAAGCACAAGCAGCTAAGATGGCAGCTGCAAAGGCAATTGCTGAAGCTAAAGTAGCAGCAGAACAAGCAGAGAAAGCTGCTAAGGAAGCAGAAGCAAAATCTCAAAATATAGAGTATGTAAATGAAGAAGTTGTAGTTGATGAAACAGCTACAAATGAAGGTGAAAATAATTAAATTTAAATATAATGATGATTTATAAAAAAACTCGCTTTTGCGAGTTTTTTTCTTGTATGAAGAAAAGTAAAGTAATATAATTAAAAATCATAGAACAAAAGAAAATGGGGTGTTTATGTGTTTAAGTTACTTGAAACACTAGTAGAAAAAAACAAAAAATATGGAAATGATGGACAGTTAGCGTCTTATATACCAGCATTGCTTGAAGCTAATCCTAATGATTTAGGGGTTGCTATAGTAGATGTAGAAGGAAGAAAGTATTATGCAGGACAGTGTGAAAAGAACTTTACAATACAGAGTATTTCTAAAGTGGTAAGTTTGATTTTAGCCCTTGGAGATAATGGAAGAACAAATGTATTTAAGAGAGTAGATGTGGAGCCTACTGGCGATGGTTTTAATAGTATAGTGAATTTAGAAACAAAGGATAAAAAAAGACCATACAATCCCATGATTAATGCAGGTGCTATAGCTACAACCTCATTAATTTATGGAGAAGATGGGGAGGATAAGCTTGAAAGAATAATTAAGTTTATGAGAAAAGCAACAAATAATCCGAATATTTCAATTAATGAAGAAGTTTATGTTTCTGAAAGAAGAACTGGTGATAGAAATAGGGCTTTAGCATATTTTATGAAAAGCAATGGAATGCTTCAAGGTGATGTAGAAGAAATTTTAGAATTATATTTTAGACAATGTTCAATAGAAGCAAATGCAATTGATTTAGCTATGTTTGGATCAGTTCTAGCAAATGATGGTGTAACACCATGGAATGGTGAAAGATTGATGTCTAGAGAAACTTGTAGAATAGTTAAGACTATAATGGTTACTTGTGGAATGTATGATGCATCAGGAGAATTTGCAGTTCATATTGGTATACCTGCAAAAAGTGGAGTAGGGGGAGGTATATTAGCTACTGTTCCTAGAAGAATGGGTATTGGAGTGTACGGTCCTGCTTTAGATAAGAAAGGGAATAGTTTAGCTGGTATACATGTATTAAAAGATTTGTCGGAAGAACTAGATTTAAGTATCTTTTAGTTGTATTGAATTAATCTAGAGTTTTTTGGGGAGTTTTATAAATGTATAATGATTTTAAATTAGAATAATAGTATAATTATTCTATGGATAAATATAGTAGCCTGCTATAGATAGCAGGCTATTATTGAATTGGAGGAAAATATGGAAAAGATATTAATTTTAGATTCTAACTCCCTTATGAATAGGGCCTTTTATGCACTACCTCCTTTAACGAATAGTGAGGGTGTTCATACAAATGCAATATATGGGTTTACAAATATGTTATTTAAGATGCAAGAGGAGATTAAACCAGACTATATAGTTGCTGCTTTTGATAAGAAAGCACCTACATTTAGACATAAAGAGTATGAAGATTATAAATCTGGTAGAAAAAAAATGCCGCCTGAACTTGCAGAGCAGTTTCCTATAATAAAAGAGTTATTAACTCTTATGGGAATTAATATATATGAGATTGATGGGTTTGAAGCAGATGATATTATAGGTACAGTTTCAAGACTATCAGAGAAAAATAATATTGAAAGCTTTATAGTTACTGGAGATAAGGATGCTCTTCAATTAGCATCAGAACACACAAATGTAGTAATAACTAAAAAGGGTGTTAGTGAAACTGCTGTATATAATGAAAAGGCATTTATAGATGAATTTGGAGTGACTCCAACTCAATTTATAGATGTAAAAGGGCTTATGGGAGATAAGTCTGATAATATACCAGGAGTTCCAGGTATTGGAGAGAAAACTGCATTTAAACTTATTCAGACATATGGATCAGTTGAAGGTGTATTAAGTAATATTGATGAAATTAGTGGTAAAAAATTAAAGGAAAACTTAACTACATATAGTGAGCAAGCAATATTTTCAAAAAAGCTAGCTACTATAATGACAGAGGTTCCTATAGATATAAGTCTTAAAGATATAAAAAACAAAGATGGTTATGATAGGGAGAAGCTTAAGAAGTATCTATTTAAGTTACAGATGAAATCATTAGTTTCAAAACTTGGAATAGATTCTGATGAAGAAAAGGAAGATAGTACACTAATAAGCAAAGTAGCTACTATAGAAGAATTAAAGAAATTATTAGCTTCATGCAATGAGAAGGTATATATATCTTATAATACATTTGATTCATCTTTATACTCAAAGATAGAAGTAAATAAGATGTTTATTGGTGTTAAAGGTAGTGTAAGTGAAATTTTACTTAATGATATTTATTTAGAGAATAAAGAAGAGGCATTAAATATAATTAAGGCTTTTATGGAAAATGATAAGGTAAAGAAGGTTATCCATAACTGTAAGAACTTAATTACAATTTTAAGCAAGCACAATATAGAGCTTAAGGGATTAGAGTTCGACACTGCTATAGCTGCTTATATAATAGATTCATCTAAAGGTGAATATAATTTAAATACATTAGTTAATGAGTATTTAGGAGAAGATCCAAAGGGAACAGCTGAAGAGATTGAAGCAAAATTGGCGTCATATCTAGATGAGTTATATACTGAACTTAAGGGTAGGATAGAAGATGATAAGATGGAAGAGCTTTATTATAAAGTGGAACTTCCACTTGTATATGTTTTGTCAGCTATGGAAAAGGAAGGCTTTAATATAGACCATAATATGCTTAAGGATCTTCAAATAAAGTTTAGAGAAGAAATAGATAGAACTCAAAAAGAAATTTATGAACTTGCAGAAGAGGAATTTAATATAAATTCTCCTAAGCAATTAGGAAAAATACTATTTGAAAAGATGGATTTACCTGTTATTAAGAAAACTAAGACAGGATATTCAACTAATGCAGAGGTATTAGAAAAATTATCAGATAAACATGAAATAATACCAAAAATTATTTATTACAGACAAATAACAAAGTTGAATTCTACCTATGTAGAAGGGCTTCAAAATGTAATAGATGAAGATGGTAAAATACATTCAAGTTTTAATCAATTAGTAACGACAACAGGAAGATTATCAAGTACAGAACCTAATCTTCAAAATATTCCTATTAAATATGAAATGGGAAGAGAGATAAGAAAAGTCTTTATTCCAGAAGGAAGTAATGATACCCTACTTTCATGCGATTATTCTCAAATTGAATTAAGAGTTTTAGCTCATATGTCTAATGATGAGAATATGATTGATGCATTTAAGCATCATAGTGATATTCATAGAAAGACTGCTTCTGAGGTATTTAATGTACCAGTTGAAGAAGTTACATCACTTATGAGAAGTAGAGCAAAAGCAGTTAACTTTGGTATTGTTTATGGAATTAGTGATTTTTCTCTTGCACAAGATTTAAAGATAACTAAGAAAGAGGCAGGAGAGTATATGGATATTTATTTTGAAAGATATCCTAAGATTAAGTCATATTTAGAAGAGATTGTTAGTAAAGCTAAAGAAGAGGGATTTGTTTTAACAATATTAAATAGAAGAAGATTCATACCAGAAATAAAGTCTTCTAATAAAATCGTAAAAGCTCTTGGAGAAAGATTAGCTATGAATGCTCCAATTCAAGGAAGTGCAGCAGATATTATAAAGATAGCTATGGTTAACGTATATAATAGGCTAAGAGAGGAAAAACTAAAGAGTAAACTGATTTTACAGGTTCACGATGAACTTATTCTTAATGTAAAGCCAGAAGAAGAAGAAATAGTAAGAAAACTAGTTAAAGATGAGATGGAGAACGCAGTTAAGTTACATGTACCTATGGAGGTAGATGTAAATGAAGGTCACACTTGGTATGAAGCTAAGTAAGGGGGCATAGAAAATGTTGAAGATAGGGCTTACTGGTGGGATAGGTACAGGAAAAAGTACTGTGTCTAGAATGCTTATAGCATCAGGTTTTAAAGTGCTAGATGCAGATTTAGTAGCAAGGCAAGTACTAATACAATATCCCGAAATATTAGATAAGGTAAGAATAGAATTTGGTGAAGGTTTTTTCGATTGGAGAGGGGAATTTAGAAGAAAAGAGTTTGGAAACCACATTTTTAGATTTCCTAAATTAAGAGTTAAATATGAAAATATAATAATTCCATATATAAAGAAAGAAATTAACTTGGCCTTTGAAAGATACGAGCAAAATGGTGTTAGTTTAGTAATACTGGATGCACCAACTTTAATTGAAAATAATCTTCATGAAGATATGGATTATGTAATTTTAGTTTGGGCAGATAATACAACTCAGGTTCAAAGAGTAAAAACAAGAGATAAGCTTTCGAATAATGATGCCATAAGTAGAATTAATGCTCAAATGCCAATAGAAGAAAAGAAAAAGTATGCCAATATACTTATTGATAATAATGGAGAGTTAGTAAAAACTAAGAATCAGGTAGATGAGCTGGTTAAATTCTTAAAAATAATATAATATCGAGGGAGTAAGAATGAAGCTTAAAAGATTAATTATAATATTAGTGGTAATAGTAGCAGTTTATTTTAGTGGAGAATTCGTATTGAAGACATATTTATTTCCTTTTAAGCATAAAGAAGCAATTGTTAAGTACTCAGAAGAATATAATTTGGATCCATATCTAGTATTAGCAGTAATTAAGGCAGAGAGTAAATTTAAAGCTGATGCTGAATCACATAAAGGTGCTATTGGGTTAATGCAAATTACAGGAGATACAGCAGATTGGATAGCAATACAAATGGGACTTGAGGATTATGATAGAAGTAAGTTGTATGATGAAGATTATAGTATAATGATGGGATGTTGGTACTTAGATAACTTAAGAACTGAGTTTGGAGTACTAGATAATTATATTGCAGCTTATAATGCAGGGAGAGGAAATGTAAACAAGTGGTTAAATAACGAGGAGTATTCAAAAGATGGTAAGATCTTAGATTATATACCGTTTAAAGAAACAAAAAAGTATGTGGATAGGGTAAATTCATATTACAAAATATATAAGGCAATATATGAATAGATTATATAGGGGGCAATATGAGGAAAAAGAATACAGTAGTAGTTTTAATAGCATTGGTTGTTTTAGTTGGATTTGGAATGTATTATTTTAAGCCGTATTTATTACCAATAAATAGTGGGGTTGTATGGTCAGAAAATGTGGTGTCTGAGCGAGAGCAAATATTATTAGATTTTGTTAATGATAAATTAACTGATGAAAAAGGTGGAATAAAAACAAACTATACAGAAGAGAATTCAGATGGAGATATTACAAAAGGAAGCTCTGTCTTATCAGAATCAGAGGGGCTAATGCTTATATACTATTTACATAGAGGAAGTAAAGAAGATTTTAATAGAACTCTTCAATATATAAAAGAAAACATGATTCTTGAAAGTGGAGTTATAAGCTGGAGAGTTGAAGGGAATAAGCCTTCGTTGACATCAGCTACTATTGATGACCTAAGAATAATTAAAGCTTTATTATTAGCTACAGAAAAGTGGAAGGATCAGAGCTATAGAAGAATGGCTTTAAATATTTCCCAGGGAATAAAAAAAGATCTATTAGAAAATGACTTGCTATCAGACTTTAATGATGGATATAACAAAAGTAAAAAAACGACTTTGTGTTATTTAGATCTTCAGACTATAAAGCTTTTATCTAATCTAGATAGTGATTATAAAGATGTATATAAAAAATCATTAGATATACTTGAGGGTGGATATATTAGTGATAGTGTACCTTTATATAAAAAAGAGTATAATTGGGAAGATTGTAGTTATGATGAAGGTGATATAGATATGCTTTTATCTACAATAGTAATATTAAATAAACTTGATGCTGGTGAAGATGTATCTAAGAGTGTATCTTGGATAAAAGAGAGAATGCTTAATGATAAAAAGCTATATTCTACCTATAGTGTAAGTAATGGAAGAGCGTTAAGTAATATAGAATCTACATCTATATATTCTAATGTAATTCAAATAGCAGCTGAAGTTGGAGATAAAGAACTTTATAATAGTTGTTTATCAAGACTTCAGGAATTTCAAGTAATAAATCCTAGAAGTGATATTTATGGATCTTTTGGGGATGAAAATACTTTACAGGTATATTCATTTGATAATTTGAATGCATTAATAGCTATGAGAAGAACTATTAATTAAATATTATATTAAGAGGAATTGCAAAGCAATTTCTCTTTTTTGTCCAAAAGTTAAGTATGAATATGAATTTTTGT
This sequence comes from Clostridium paraputrificum AGR2156, assembly GCF_000424025.1. NCBI lineage: Bacteria > Bacillati > Bacillota > Clostridia > Eubacteriales > Clostridiaceae > Clostridium > Clostridium paraputrificum. The sequence goes on along the minus strand of NZ_AUJC01000007.1, from coordinate 165,833 downwards.
TATGGATTTGAGAAGAATAAAATTGTTAGGAAATTGTAACATTTTAAAATTAATGACCAACAGTCATAAAAGTGTGTTATAATAATTTCATCAATTTAACTAAAGGATGAGGTAATAATATGAAAAATGCATTAAGGATTTTTAAACGTGATCTAAAGAAGGTATTAACAAATTGGGTTGCACTTGTAGTAGTTATTGCACTAATAATATTACCAGCGCTATATGCCTGGTTTAATGTAAAGGCTATGTGGGATCCCTATGGAAATACAAGAGGGATAAAAATTGCTGTAGTTAATGAGGATATAGGTGCATCATTAGATGGTAAAGAAATTAATGTAGGAGAAGAGATTGTTAAGAAACTTGAAGAAAATGAAAATATAGGTTGGCAGTTCGTAGATAGAGAAGATGCTCAAGAAGGTGTTAGGACAGGAAAATACTATGCTAGTATGATAGTGCCAGAGGATTTTTCAAACAAACTTTTATCTATAACAGAAAATAGAATAATAGAGCCAACATTAGAATACACAGTTAATGAAAAGAGTAATTCTGTAGCACCTAAGATAACAGATAAAGGTGTAGGTACTGTTAAGGATCAAGTAAGTGAGCAGGTTGTGGAGACAGTTGATGGAATTATTTTTAGTGTATTAAACAAAATTGGTGTTGAAGTAACAAACTCAAAGCCGGAAATAAGAAAATTAATTGATGTAATTTACAAATTAGATGAGGAAATGCCACAAATTGAAGAATTAATTAATAAGGCATATGATGGAACTATAACCGTAGATGAAATGGTAAATAAGATAAATGGATTAATGCCAACAATTGAAGATACTATAAATACAAGTCAAGATGTATTAGGAACAAGCAAGGAGTATTTAGATAAGGCAAAAGCATCATTGACACAGTTATCACCAGTTATTAAACAAGATTTAATAGTTGGTGAAAATGTAGTAGGAGGAATAAATAGCTTATTACAATCTATTGATGAAAATACATCACCTGAAAAAGTAAAGGAAGTTCTTACAGCAATAAAAGGTAAGGTTGAGGGGTTAAACAATTCTGTAGAGTCATTAATTAAGCTATTAAAGTCTATAAATAATTTAATTCATAATAAAGATTTAGATAATGCTATAGGAAATTTAACTAAAATAAAGGATGAAGTAGATAAGGTATTAGATTTAATAAATACAGGAATTGAGAGCGGTAATAATGAAGCTTTTAAAGATAAATTTAAGGACCTTCAAGAAAGAGTAGAAAGAATAGATTCAATATTAACAAGCATATTGGATAATTATGATGGTAAAATAGTACCAGCATTAAATACTGGTATAGCTCAGTTAACTAAAATAGCAGATAATACTTCAATGCTAATGAATGAAGCAGAAAAAAGTATACCTGATTTAAAGGATATACTAGCATTAATAGGAGAAGGCTCTAAACTTGGTAATGAGAAGCTAGGAGTTTTAAAAGAAAAGATGCCTACCTATAAAGAAAAGCTTCATGGATATGTAGAAAAGATAAAAGACCTTGATGATGAAGAGAAAATAGATAAGATATTAGACTTAATTACAGGAGACGCAAATGCTCAAAGTAAGTTCTTATCAAGTCCTATACAAGTAAATGAAACTAAGGTATTCCCAATTCCAAACTATGGATCAGGAATGTCCCCATTTTTCTCAGCTCTTTCTATGTGGATAGGAGCAGTGCTATTATTGTCATTGTTTACTACACATGCTAAAGATTTTGAGGATGGTACACAATTAAAACCTTATGAAGAATACTTAGGCAAATATTTATTCTTCTTAACCATGGGAGTACTTCAATCTGTTGTTATAACATTAGGAGATATCTTTATATTAAAAGCATATGTTGTACATCCAATTCTATTTGTTGTATATGGAGCTTTTATAAGCATTGTATTTGTTACAATAGTTTATACTTTAGTTTCTCTGTTTAGAAATGTAGGCAAAGCTTTAGCTGTAATTTTACTTGTATTACAGATAGCTGCTTCTGGTGGAACGTATCCAATAGAAGTTATGCCAGAATTTTTCCAAAGTATACATCCATTACTTCCATTTAAGTATGCTATTGGTGGTTTAAGGGAAGCTGTAGGAGGAATTGTACCAGAATTATTATCTAGAGATACAATAGTTTTAGCTGGATTTTTCTTAGTATTTTTAGTAATTGGAGTATTAGGGAAAAAATATTTAAATAAAGCTTTAGATAAGTTTTCACGAAAATTAGAAGAAAGTGAAATTGTAGGTCACTAAGCAATTAAGATGAAGAGTTTCTTCATCTTAATTTTTATAAATCAATTTAGGAGAGATAACTATGGAAAAGTTTAGATTTATGGATTCAGAGGGTAAAAATATTTATGTTTATAAGTGGGAACCTAAAGAGAAAAATATAAAAGGAGTTATTCAAATAGCTCATGGTATGACAGAAACAGCTTTAAGATATAGCTATTTTGCAGAAAAGTTAAATGAGGCGGGGTTTGTGGTATATGCTAATGATCATAGAGGGCATGGAAATACTGCATGCACAAAAGAAGAATTAGGATATATTGCAGATGAAGATGGATTTCATTGGATGGTAGAGGATTTGAAGGAGCTTACAGATATAATAAAGATGCAATATCCTAATGTACCATTAATATTATTTGGTCATAGTATGGGATCTTTTTTAAGCCAAAGATATATACAACTTTATGGCGATAAAATTGATGGACTAATACTTTCAGGAACAAATGGAATACCTAAAAAGATAACTAAAATAGGAAGGCTAATTGCTGGCTGTGAAATAAAACTATATGGAAGAAAACATATAAGTAAAGTTATGGATAAGCTTTCTTTTGGCGATTTTAATAGCAATTTTAAACCTAATAGGACACAATATGATTGGTTATGTTCAGTTGATGAAGAAGTTGATAAATATATTGCAGATGAAAAGTGTGGCTTTATTTGTTCTTCATCCTTCTATTATGATTTAATTAATGGATTATGGAAGATACATGAAAAAGAATCATTAAATAGGATACCAAGAAATTTACCAATATATATATTTGCAGGGGATAAAGATCCCGTAGGATATGAAGGAAAAGGAATAGAAAGTTTATTTAATTTATATAAAGAAATTCAAATAGAGGATGTTTCGTATAAACTGTATAAAGGTGGAAGACATGAAATGTTAAATGAATGGAATAAAGATGATGTAATAAATGATATTTTAAAGTGGACAAGGAAGATTGTTTAAATAAATAAAACTTTAAAGAAGAGATTCTGAATTTAAGAGTCTCTTTTTTTATGGCTATGTTAAATATAATAAAAAATATATATACGCTTTTTTACTAAACTGTCTTCATAAAAATAAAAAAATCTAATTTTAGACATTAAAAGAATTTATATATAATAAAAAACTTCATAACTTCACATATTTTAGAAAATAATGTAAAATAAGAGTGTGGGGAGATGATGATTTGTTAGATAATGAGAATTGGAAAGACATTATTTATTGGCAAATAAAAAATGTTGTACTTTATTTGCTAATAATGATTTTTATATATAGTTTTGTTTATATTGTATTTATAGATTATAAGGATATATTGGATATGATTAATAGCATACTTCTAATAATTATTGGAGTTTCTGCAATTATAATTATAAATACAACAATGTTGTTACCTGAGAGAATTGTTAAATTGAGCAGTTTATTATATATAGTAATAGTTATTTTCGCTTTACTAGAGTTATTACCCAAACATAGAATGTACCTTAAGGAAATTACTTTTGGACAAGTCGGTTTTGAGAGCTTTATGTATATGTGTTTTTTCTCTGCATTGATACTTGTTTATACCAATATGGGCAAAAGAGAAAATAAAAAAATAAAAATAATATCCTATTTCATAATAGTCATATTTATATGTAATCAATTTACTGGAAGAAGTTTTATAATTATAAAACTTCTTTCAATAATACTGTTAGTAATATCCTATTTTACTTTAGCTGACTTTAAGTTCATTGAAGATAAAAAGTTAAATATTGCAAAGTTAGGAAATATATCATTTCTTTTAATAACTATAAGTAGCTTTAAATCTACGTATATATATGTCTATGAGGCTTTTTTAATTACTATGATTCTGTATACGGTAGTTCTTATGAAAAATATAGTTAATAATCCTTATAAGGTATTATTTAAAGACCTTTTTGAAAAAGGGATAGAAATGAAGAATTTAAATACAAAAATAATTGAAAAGAATAGAGAATTAGAGTTTTCTCAAAATGTTGTTATGAAAAAGGAGAAGGCTTTTAAGAGTTTTTTTCAGAATGTTCCTATACCATTAATAATTTTGAATAAAGGAACTCAAAGGATTTCTTTTGCAAATTCTAGTTTTGTTAATATTGTAGAAAATAAATCTTTAAAAAGTATTATAAATAAGAAAATTACATCCGTAATAAGTGTAGATGAAGGCCAATTAAATAAATTTAATTATAGTGAAGGAAAGATAATACTTAGGGGGTCTATATCTAATAAGGGAGATTTAAAATATTTTGATATAGAGTTAATTGATAGTAGTACAAGTGGTGATGAAATAATAGTAATACTAAATGATGTTACATCAAATGTTAAAGTTGATTCAATGAAAGAAGCTATTCAAAATAAAATGTTAGAAGAAAACTTGAAAAGAGATTTTCTATCAAATATATCCCATGATCTAAAAACGCCTATTAATGTGATATACTCAGCAACGCAGCTAGAAGAGTGTTTAATAAAAAATAGTAATATTAGTGGATTGAAAAAATATAATACTATTTCTAAACAAAACTGTATTTCATTGATAAGATTAGCTAATAACCTTATAGATACTAGTAGGATAGAATCTGATTATATATCTGCTAACCTTAAAGTTAAAAATATTGTAGATATAATAGAGAATATAATCGCAACATTAGTAGACTATGCTCATAATAATAATGTAAATTTGATTTTTGATACTAATGAAGAAGAGGTATATGTAGAATTAGACGAAGATTTTATGCAGAGAATAATTGTGAACTTAATTTCCAACTCTATAAAGTTTTGTGATTATAATGGAATGATAAAAATAAATGTACATGCTTCTGATAAGAAAGTAGAGGTCTCCGTACAAGATAATGGAATAGGAATGGAAGAAGAGTTTATAAAAGATATATTCAACAGATATTCTATGGGAAAAAATAATGAAGCAAAATCCAATAAAGGAACAGGTATTGGTATGTTTGTTGTAAAAAGATTGATGGAAATACAAAATGGAAATATATCTGTGAGTAGTAAAGTAGGAGAAGGAACAAGATTTGATTTAGTATTTAATAGAGTTTTAGAAAGGTGTTAGAAATATGTTTAATAGAATTAAATCTATAGAGTATCAAGATGATAATAATGATAACAAATATAAAAAATCTTTATTTGTTACTGTTCCAATATTAATTTCAATACTGCTAAATTATTTTGGCGATGGTTATTATAACTTATATCCTATTCTTATAGAAATATTCTGCTCATCTATGGGGGCTGCCTTATTTCTAGTATGTATTATAAGAAAGGATAAAAAAGTTAATTACTATTTTTATATTGGAATAGGATTCTTCTTTTTAAGTATATTTTCATTTATACATGCAGTTCTATTGAATTCATCTGTACTCAACGTGAGTGAAAGTATAAATGATATTTTTGTATTTTCATCATATTGTTTATCTTATATTTTAATTATATTGTCATTTTGGTTGGATAAAAAGAGAAGTAATCTAATAGATTCTATAAGGGAATATATATTAATAAGTATATCAATATTATTAGTAAATATGTATTGTACTACAAAAAAATCCTACTTAGGAAGTAACATGGAATTTGAGAAGATAATAATTTTAATAACATTAATAATTATAACTTTTATTTTCATTAGTAAAAATAAAGGTAGATTGAATGTTAATGAAAGGAATTATCTTTATGTCTATTTAACATTATTAATATTAAGCCAAGTAATTAGTATTTTTAATGAGTTTCGTGGATTTACTTTAGGGTTTGAGGTTGGAATATTTAAGTATTCATCTTATTGTATAATGTTTGCGGCTATATCTAAATTTGTATTATATAAATCTTACAATGATATAAGGAAGGACTTAGAAAAAGCACAAAAAATGCAAGTAGATTTAAATAGAAGGTTGAGTGAAAGAAATAAACTGCTTATTGAGTGTAAATCACAAATAGAAAAAAGTGAAAAGAAATATGGCAAACTAATTGATACAATAAAAGATGGAATAATAATTTTTTATTTTGATAGGCTTTCTTATATAAATAAGGGAGCTCTAGAAATATTAGATTATAATGAAAATGCACATGTTACTGGAAGAATGCTAAAGTATATACTTAAAGAGTTAATACCAGAAAATAGCTTCCATTTTGATAATAATGGGAATGTGCTTTTAGATAATTATATTAAAATAGAGAATATAATAAGAAACGATAAAGAGTATGAAATATATTTATTAAAAATGGACAAGTATAATAGATTACTATATATAAAAGATAATACTGAAATAAATAGGAATAGAAAAATTAGAAAAGAATATGAAGAGTATTTAAAGGAAGAATCACTAAAAAATGAATTCTACTCTAATATATCTCACGAATTAAGAACTCCCATAAATCTCATTTATTCAGCACTTCAATTAAATGAAATTAATTTAGAGGAAGAATCTATAGAACCACTAATGGCAAGAAATAAGATAATTAGGCAAAATTGTTTAAGACTTATAAGAACAATTAACAATTTTATTGATACTAATAGGATATCTGAAGGCTTTTTAAAGCCTAATATGAAGGTTTATAACATAGTATCTGTTATAGAAAATATTTCTATGGAATGTACAAGTTATTTTGAAAAAATAGATGGAACTATTACTTTTGATTCTATTGAAGAAGAAATCTGTGTTAAATGTGATAAGGATATGATGGAAAGAATAATGTTAAATCTTTTATCAAATAGTGTGAAGTATGGTAAAAGAGGGGGGGAAGTATATATATATATTGAAGAAGAGGATGATATAGTATTAATTCATGTTAGTAATAATGGATATGTTATAGATAAAGACATGCAACCTTATATATATGATAAATTCACTAAAATTAACAAGTCATTAAATAGAGAAAGAGAAGGAAGTGGCTTAGGTTTATTCTTGGTAAAAGCCCTTTTAGAGTTACAAGGTGGAGTGATTGAACTTAAATCTAACAGTAAGGTAGGTAGTGAGTTTATAATTAAGTTACCTAAATCCTACGAAGAAGAGAATGCAGAGTATAAGCATGAGATGGTTGATATAAAAGAAAAAGTAGATATGGAATTTTCAGATATATACCTTTAAGCATATTTTTTCTATATAAACATAATAATATATAGAATATAGGAGTTTTGGGGTGTATTAGATGGGAAAAATATTTAAGGTAAATGGTAAGTTTAAGATATTGCCTTTTATTGGACTAACAATATTACCAATGATAGGTGGAGTAGGGATAGGATATCTTATTAGAAACTCTATAAATATATATGGAAAATTAGATAAACCTATATTTTCACCACCTAGTTTTGTTTTTATAGTTGTGTGGACTATATTGTATTTACTTATGGGTTTTGCGTCATATAGGATATATATGATTAGAGATAGTGGTAAAGATATTGGAACATCTTTGTTCTTTTATATCATACAGCTATTGTTAAATTATTTGTGGCCAGTTATATTCTTTTCATTTAGATTATATGGAATGGCTTTTATAGAGTTGATAGTTCTGTTCATATTTGTGGTGATTACATTTATTAAATTTATCAAACTAGATAAGATAGCAGGATTTTTATTTATACCTTATATGGCTTGGTTAATATTTGCAGCTGTATTAAATTACTTTGTTTGGTGGAAAAACGAAATGTATATATAGGTGATTATTGATTTCGGTGTATGAATGTGATAATATTAGATATAGTTTAATATGGTTAGTTTATAATGGCGTGTTACAAAAGGCATCAGCTATCGATTAAGGATAGTTGGCGCTTTTTTGTTTTGATAAAAATTTAGAATAATAATATATAAGTATCAAATGTTTACATGATAATGTAAAAATGATATTATATACGATGATATAAAGTCTAAAAATGTATTTTCATTAAAGTGATTTTTAGAAAGAGAGGATAATATGAGTAGGGTATTAAATAAAGATGCAGTCATAACTAGAGCTTTTAATAATAACCTTGCCTTAGTAAAAGTAGATGGCAAAGAGAAAATAATCTTTGCTAAGGGAATAGGTTTTGGTAAAAAATTTGGAGAAATTATAAGTAAGGATACTTTTGTAGAAAAGATATTCTCTATTGAAGATGAAAGTAATGCTAAAAATTTAAAAAGAATAGTAGAGAAAGTTGATAATGAGTTTTTTGCAGTTTGTGAAGAGGCTATTGTAGATATTTCAAAAAAGGTGGAAGGTGAATTGAATGAAAAGATTCACGTAAGTCTAATAGATCACCTTCATTTTGCAGTGAAAAGACTTAAAAATAAAGAAGAGATAGTAAATCCTTTCTTAGCAGAGATAGAAAGTTTTTATCCAAAGGAGTATGAATTAGCTAAAATAGTAGCCAATAGAGTTGGGAAGGCAATGAATATAGCAATTCCAGAAGGAGAGGTTGGATTTATTGCATTACATGTACATTCTGCATTAAATAATGGGAAATTATCCAATACTGTAAAGTATAGTTATTTAAGTGGAAATATTATAAAACATATAGAGGAAAGGTTACATTTAACTATAGATAGAAAATCTCTTGATTATACAAGATTTATTACTCATATTAGATTTGCAATAGAAAGAATTATGAATAAAGCAAAGATTCATAATGATTTATCAGATGTTATAAAAATTAGATATAAAGAATCATATAAGGTAGCAAAAGAAGTTGCACTTATAATTCAAGACTATTTAGCTGTAAAGGTAAGTGAAGAGGAAATTGCATATTTAGCTCTTCATATTGAGAGATTTAGAGTGAGTTTGTCAGATTAATATAAATTATAGTATAATAAGAGTAGGCATATTAACTTACATAAGTTAAGTTGCCTATTTTTTTGATTTAGAAAGGATTGTTATATGAGTAAGGTAATTATTGCAGAAAAACCATCTGTAGCTAAAAATATAGCAGATGCCCTTAATATAAAAAAGAGAAAAGATGGATATTTCGAGGGTGAAGGATTTTATATAACATGGGCTTTTGGTCATTTGCTTCAACTTTATGATGCGAAAGATTATGATGAGAATATGAAGGGGTGGAGAATGGAGAAATTCCCTTTTATTCCTGAAGAGTTTAAGTATAAGGTAAAGTGTGACAATGTAAATAGAAGCGCCGAAGATAAAGGTGCTGCCAAACAAATTAATATAATAAGTTCCCTTATTAATAGAAGTGATGTTGATGGTGTGGTTTCTGCAACGGATTTCGATAGAGAAGGTCAAGTTATAGCAGATGAACTTTTTGGATATTTAAGTGTTCAAAAACCAATTTATAGATTATTACTTAACGAATGGACTCCGGATGAAGTCAAGAAGGGAATGGCTGCACTTAAAGATAATGTTGAGATGAAGTCACTTCAAGATGCAGGTATAGGTAGGCAATGGACAGACTGGATTATAGGTATAAATCTTACTTCAGTAACTACTTTGAAATACAATTTTGAGAAAAATAAAACTTTAAATATAGGAAGAGTTTTACTTCCAACATTAAAAATAATTTATGATAGGGATCTTGAAATAGAAAACTTTAAGGCAACAAGCTATTATAAATTAACTTCAACATTTAAAACTTCAAGAAATGAAGAATTTGATGCTTTATATTATGAAAAGGAATCTGAAAAGTTTGAAGATAAGAAGGCACTAGATAATATTGTATCATTATTAGATGGGATAGATGCTAAGGTAATTGATAAACAAACAGATAAGAAGAGAGAGTATCCTCCATATCTATTTAATCTTTCAAATCTTCAAGGGTATATAACAAGTAAATATAAGGGATGGACATCAGATAAGGTTTTGAAGGTGGCTCAAAGTCTTTATGAAAAGAAGTTTACAACTTATCCAAGAACGGCATCAGTTGTTCTTGAAGAAAGTTTAGAGGATAGAGCAAGAAAAGTATTAAATACATTAAAAACAGGTTTACCTTATGAAAACGAAATTAAGTTTATAAAATCAAAAAGGGTATTTGATAATTCTAAAGTAGAAAGTCATAGTGCTATAACGCCAACTTATATAAAACCTACTGGACTTAGTAAGGATGAAGAAATTGTATATAATGCAATTAAAAATAGATTTATAATGCAATTTATGCCAATAGCAGAATTTGAAGAAACTAAGATTACATTAAAGGCTGAAAATCCAGAAGTTAAAGGTGAATTTATAGCTAAGGGTAAGGTTCAATTGGTAGAAGGGTGGAGAAAGGTAGAGAAGATAGATACAAAGGATACAATTCTTCCAATGGTAAGTAAGGATGAAAATGTACAGTTTGTAGCTAACAAAATAGGGAAAGTTACTAAAAAGCCCCCTAAATATCACACAGAAAAAACTCTGTTAAGAGTCATGGAAACCTGTGGTAAAGGTGTAGAGGACAAAGAGGACTCGGAGGAAATGATGGCTTCTATCTTAAGTGGTTTTAGTATAGGTACTCCAGCTACTAGAGCAGAAACTATTAAAAAGCTTAAGGATATAGGATATATAAAAACTAAAGGAAAAAGTCTTACTTGCACTGAACTTGGAAGGACAATGGTTGAAATATTTCCTGTTAAGGAGCTTCTTGACCTTGAGTATACAGGAAGACTTGAAAAGACATTATCAGATATAGAAAAAGGAAGATTTGAAAAATCTGATTTTATGAATTTAATTTGTAATTTTACTGAAACTGCTGTTGATAAGATAAAGAATGATACAGGAGCATTATCAAAGTTTAAGGTTGAAGCTCCAGAAGGAAAAGAAGTTGTAGGAAGATGTCCGACTTGTGGAAATCCAGTTATAGAAGGAGAAAAGGGATTTGGATGCACTAATTGGAAAAATGGATGTAAGTTTACTATCTGGAAAGATGATAAGTATATTGCTTCTTTTGGAAAACAAGTTACTAAAGAGATGGTGAAGCTTCTTCTTCAAAATGGTAAGGTTGGATTTAGGAACTTGAAGAGTAAAAAGGGAAATACTTTTTCAGCTTATTTTAAATATATTAAGAATGAAGAAACTGGAAGATATAATTGGGAGATAGAATTTATTTAAGAGAAATTGCTTTGCAATTTCTCTTTTTTGAATAATGTTTTTTCTATAGGGAAATTTATTTGTGAGGTGAGATAAATGAAAAAAATAACTTTTAAAGGAAAAGATATAACTCTTGAAGGTAATCAGTTATCAGTTGGAGATACATTAAAGAACTGTACTCTTGTTGGAAATGATTTGAATGAAGTTGAGTTAACAAAGACAAATGGTATTAGAGTAATATTATCTGTGCCATCAATTGATACTCCTGTTTGTGATACTGAAGTTAGAAGGTTTAATAAAGAAATTGAAAGTTTACCTAATGTACATTGCTATACTGTTTCAATGGATTTACCATTTGCTCAGGCAAGATGGTGTGGAGCAGCTGGAATTAATAGAGTAACAACTTTATCTGATTATAAGTATAGAAGTTTTGGAGACACAACAGGAACTTATATAAAAGAGCTAGGATTATTAACAAGAGCTTCTTTTGTTGTAGATGAAAATAATAAAGTTATATTTGTAGAATATTTGGATGAAGTAGCTAATGAACCAAGTTATGATAAGATAATTAGTGTTGTAAAAAATGCTATTTAATAATTTATTTATAAGTTTTAGAGGAGAGCTTTGCAAAGGCAAAACTCTCCTCTTATTTTATTAAGCTATGAATATATAAAGATATGTTGTAGGCTAATGGAGCAATAAATACTGTCATTATTCCAGCAACTCCAATTGAAAGACCACTCATAGCTCCTTCTGTTTCACCTATTTCCAAGGCCTTAGTAGTACCAACTGCATGAGCAGCTGTTCCTAGAGAAATTCCAACTGCAACACTGTCTTTTATTTTGAATATTTTACAAATTGTAGGACCCATAACTGCTCCAATTATTCCAGAGAGAATTATTGCAAGAACAGTTACTGAAGAAATACCTCCTAATTGATTAGAAAGTTCAATTCCTATTGGAGTTGTAACTGACTTAGGTAATAGTGATTTTATTATTGAAGCATCCAGTCCTAATAAATAAGAAAGTCCTATTACTGCAAATATTCCTATAATAGACCCAAGAAGTACTCCAAGAAAGATTGATAAAGAATGTTTCTTTAATAAATCTAACTGTTTATATAGAGGGACTGCAAGTATTACAGTTGATGGTCCAAGGAACATATTTATAAATTTACCACCTTGATTATATGTGTCAAAATCAATATTAAAGGCAAGTAAGAATGCTACTACAATTCCTATTGCAATAAGTAATGGATTAAATAGTGGAATGTTTGTCTTTCTATATATGTATAACCCTATTTCAAAGGCAGCTAGTGAAAGTACTATACCAAATAAAATATTATTAGTTATTATGTTCATCTACTTCACATCCTTTATTGTTACTAACTTTTCTAGATATAAATTGAACTATTAATCCTGTGCTCGCTATTACTATTGAAGTTGTTAATATACATACTATTATTAGTTTTAACCAAGTATCTTTTATAACTCCTACAGATGACATAAGTCCAACACCAGCAGGGATGAAGAAAAATGCTAGATGATCTAAAAGAAATGTTGATACTGTTTCAATCTGTTCTAGTTTTATTACTTTTGTGCATAAAAGTAACAATAAAATTAGCATTCCTAGAATGTTTCCAGGTATAGGGAGGTTTAAAAGCCCAGATATTAGTTCACCCATTAGATAAATTCCAAATATTATAATTGCTTCTCTAAATAGTTTCATAATGCGCCTCCTATTTTATATCTCTTTTAATTTATCATTTATGAAAATAAATGTAAACCACGAAAAAATGCGGAAAACAGTTAATTATGTCTATATATGGCTGTGAGTTTTAGTTACTTAAAAGTTACTAATTGATAGTATAAATAATTATTGTTATACTTAAAAACAAGCTATATATAAGATAGGAGATGAACAAAGTATGGATAATAATAAATTTAAGTGTCCTATTGAATCTTTATCAAATATATTAGGGAAGAAGTGGGTATTTAATATAATATGGTTTTTAAGAGAAGATAAAAAAAGATTTAGTGAGATTCAAAAGTATTTAGAAGGGTGTAGTAGAAAAGTGTTATCTCAACAATTAGATTTACTTATAGAAAATAATATAGTAATTAATGAAAAGCAGGAGATAAATAATAATTTGGAATCTTATTATTATTTAAGTAGTAATGGATTAGAGCTACTTGATATAATAGAAAGAATGATAGTATGGGGAGAAGCAAATTTAAAATGCAAATAAAGGAGTATTAAAATGTTTGACGGATTATCATCATTAGAGAATATAAGTTTTTTTCTAGTATTTTTAGAAGGGGTATTATCATTTTTATCACCTTGTGTTTTACCTTTAATACCTATTTATATTAGTTATTTAGCAGGTAATGCAAAGAAAGAAAATGAAGATGGAAGTATAACATATGTAAGAAAAAAAGTGTTATTTCACACAATATTCTTTATATTAGGAATTTCAACAGCCTTTTTTGTGTTAGGTTTATCATTTACTTCCTTAGGAAAGTTCTTTAATACAAATAAAGCTTTATTTAGTAAAATTTCAGGAATTATAATTATAGTTTTAGGATTATATCAAATTGGGATATTTGATTTTAAGTTCCTTCAAAGAGAGAGAAAGATAAATCTTAATTTGAGTGGTAAGAAGATAAATCCTTTAATGGCATATATAATGGGATTTACATTTAGTTTTGCATGGACTCCTTGTGTGGGACCAGCGTTATCATCAGTATTAATTTTAGCTTCTAGTGCTAAAAATGCTGCTTTGGGAAATTTGTTAGTACTATTGTATACAGTAGGGTTTACAATACCATTTTTATTATTAGGTATATTTACTACACAAGCTTTAAATTTTATTAAGAAAAATAAGAAGATAATGAAGTATACAATAAGAGCTGGTGGCGTAATTATGATTATAATGGGTGTAATGACCTTCACTGGATGGGTAAATAATATAACAGGATATTTAAGTTCAACTGGAAATAATCAGAACACTCAACAGGAACAGCCTAAAGATGAAGAAAAAGAAAGTGATAGTGCAGGAGATGAGAAAGAAGCACCAAGTGCAGTTGACTTTGAACTAGTTGACCAGTATGGAAATACGCATAAGTTATCAGATTATAAAGGAAAGGTAGTATTTCTTAATTTCTGGGCAACTTGGTGTTCTCCTTGTAAAATGGAGATGCCTAATATAGAAGAACTTTATAAGAAATACAATTATAATAAAGATGATGTTGTTATATTAGGGGTAGCTCAGCCTGGAGGGCAAGAAAAAAGTATTTCTGGTATAAAAGAATTTATAAATAGTAATGGGTATACTTTTCCTACAGTTTTTGATGAAAGCGGGGATGTATTTGGAAGGTATTACATAAGATCACTTCCGACTACTTTTATGATTGATAAAGAGGGAAAGATATATGGCTATGTAAGTGGAGCTTTATCAAAGGATCAAATGAATAGTATTATAAATCAAACAATAGAAAAGAAATAGTAATAGTAATAGGTTATGAGGGATTCTCATAGCCTATTACTTTAAAAGGTTAGGATTCTTTAATATATTTTTTTTCTATAATAGCAACTAATTTATACATCAAGAATGCAATTATTGAAAGTAGTACTATACTCATCATTACCATATCTAATTGGGAGATTTGACCGCCATAAACAATTAGGAAACCAATCCCCTCTCTTGCAACTAGGAATTCCCCCATAATGACACCAACCCAAGATAGTCCTACATTAATCTTTAAAGCTGATATTAACACAGGAATAGTATAAGGTATAATTAAATATTTTAAAATTTGTATTTTGTTAGCTTGGAATGTTTTCATTAATAGAATTTTCTCTCTATCTACATCCTGGAATCCTGTAAATACACTTATTATAGTGGTTACAATAGATATTAAAAGTGCTATTACAATTATAGCGCTAGTACCATTACCAACCCAGAATATTATAATGGGTGCTAAAGCGACCTTTGGTAGAGCATTTAATACAACTAAATAAGGGTCTAATACCTTAGCTGTAAATGGGAACCACCAAAGAACTATAGCGATTATAGTACCTAAGATAGTGCCAAGTGAGAAGCCTAATATAGTCTCATAACATGTAACCCAAATGTGCCTTAGTATAGTTCCATCTTCATAGAAAGATAGGAAAGATTTAAACATTCTGCTAGGACTTGAAGTTAAAAATGGATCAACCCACTTCATATCTGCTGCTAATTCCCATAGCAATATAAAACCAAGAAGAATTACTAATCTAAAAAAGGTAACTTTTAGTTTGTCACGTTTAACCTTCTTAACATATAGCTCATGTTCCTTACTCATTATCCATCCAACTCCTTCCATAATAAATTAAAGTAGCCTTTAAATTCAGGCTCTTTTCTTCTTTGGAAAGGGGTAGCATCTTTATTTTGAAATTCCATAGGAACATCAATTTTTATGGTAGAAGGTCTTTTAGCTAAAACTAAAATTCTATTTGCTAAGGAAATTGCTTCGCTTATATCATGAGTAACCATAATTGCTGTTTTCTTCTCTTTTTTTATTATAGAGCTTACATCATCACAAACTTTTAATCTTGTTTGATAATCTAAAGCAGAAAAAGGTTCATCTAAAAATAATACATCAGGATTTAAAGCAAGGGTTCTAATTAAAGCAACTCTTTGTCTCATACCACCTGAAAGTTCTCTAGGATAATGATTTTTAAATTTTAGAAGATCATAATCTTTTAATAGTTCTTCAACTCTTTCTTTGTTTTCTGGGGTCATAAGTTTCTTTATTTTTAATCCTAAAGTTACATTTGTCCAAACGGTTTCCCATTCAAATAAATGATCCTTTTGAAACATGTACCCAATTTTATTCAAATTTTTATGAATATCCTCACCATTATAAAGTACTATTCCACTAGAAGGTTCTAATATTCCAGATAGTATATTTAAAAGAGTGGATTTCCCACAACCAGAAGGTCCGAGTATACAAATAAAATCTTCATTACTTACATCAAAATTTATATTAGTTAATGCTTTTGTCTCTCCTTTTAAGGAGTGATAATTCATAGATATATCTTGAATTTCAAGCAAAGACATCTAATCACCACCTTTTTATTTTATGTATATAGGTGGATTGTCATATATGTGATGTGGGAAGCCTTAAAATTAAGGCTTCCATCATCCACACTTGTTCGTCCTGTATTTCTACTATTTTTCATTTACTATTTTTTCAGCAAAAGAGTTATTTACTATTGTCTTATATTCAGGTCTAGAAGGTATAAGTGATGTGTCATATGATTGAATAACATCCATTAGTTTAGTTAAATCTTCTTCTTTTAATGTTGGATCTGAAGCTAAAGCATCGATCTCTTTGTAATTATCGATGACATTAATCATAATTTCTCTATCAGTTCCAGGGAAGAAAGATATAATTGAATCAGCTATTTCTTCAGTTGAATGGCTTTGGAACCATTGTTGTCCTTTATAGATAGCTCTGGTGAATTTTTCTATTGTTTCTGGATTTTTATCCATATAGGATTTTGTTGAGAAGAAACAAGTATAAGCAAGTTTACCAGAGTCTTTACCTATTGAAGCAACAATCTTTCCGCTACCTTCTTTTTCTAGCATTGAAGCTGTAGGTTCGAATAGAGCTACGTATTCCCCACTTCCAGCTTTAAATGCACCAGCAGTAGCAGTGAAATCAATATTAGTTACCATTTCTACATCTTTTTCAGGGATAATACCATGGTTCCTCATAACATATTCAAGTGCCATTTCAGGAACGCCACCAGGTCTGCCGCCTATTAACTTCTTACCCTTTATCTGTTCCCAAGTGAAGTTTGATTCGTCATTTCTTCCAACTAGGAATGAACCGTCTTTTTGAGTAAGTTGAGCAAATAGTACTGGGTAATCTTCTCTTCCTTGATTATAGATATAAATTACTTGTTCAGGTCCACAGAAACCAATGTCGGCGTTGTTGCTAAGCACATTTTGCATAACTTTGTCCGCTCCTTGTCCAGTTGAAAGATCTATTTCTAATCCTTCCTCTTCAAAGAAGCCTTCGCTTATAGCAACATACATTGGAGCGTAGAATACAGAACGAACTACTTCGTTAAGACGGACTTTTTGTAGCTCTGAATTTTCTTTTTCCTTGCCACAACCAATAAAAGAACAACTAATGGTAAAAACAAGTGCTAAGAAAAGTGCTAGTTTTGATTTTTTCCTCATGTTCGTATGTCCTCTCCTTAATGATTATTAAAGATGCTTTATGATGTATATTATGACGGATAATGTCAGAGTGTTAAAGAAATGTGGAAATGATAAAGAATATTAATCAAAAATAGTTATAGTAATTGATTTGTTTGGATAGGGGATATTAAACTTTTCTTGTTCTTATTAAAAGTAGTAAATTAGATATTGATTTTTATTTAAGTTAATATAAAGGGACAGTATAAGATTTATTTAGATACTGTCTCTTTATATTTGTGGTCATTTAATATGTGTCATATGGAAAAAACTATATTATTGATTTAACTGTTTTAACAATTTTATCTGATGTTAAGCCGTATTCTTTGAATAATTCTTCAGGTTTTCCGCTTTGTCCAAAAATATCATTTATTCCAATTTTTTTTACTAATGAAGGGTGATTTTCACATATAACTTCTGAAACAGCAGAACCAAGTCCTCCAACAACATTATGTTCTTCTACTGTTACAATTTTTCCAGTTTCTTTTGCAGCTTTAAGAATGATTTCAGTATCAATTGGTTTTATGGTATGAAGATTAATTACTCTTACATTGATACCTTCAGCTTTTAATTTTTGTTGTGCTTCTAAAGATACTTGCACCATTGAACCTGTAGTAATTATAGTACAATCATTACCTTCTCTTAAAGTTACACCCTTACCAAACTCAAATTTATAGTTAGATGAATTTACGCTATCTACTGCTAAACGACCTAAACGTACATAGCATGGGCCATCACAGTTTGCTACATACTTTATAATTTCTTCAGTTTCCTTTTCATCGCAAGGTGAGAAAACTTTCATATTAGGAATAGAACGCATCAAAGCAAGGTCTTCAATAGCTTGATGTGATGCACCATCTTCTCCAACAGAAATTCCAGAATGAGTAGCACAAAGCTTTACATTTAAGTTAGTATAAGCTACTGAGTTTCTTATTTGTTCAAAGGCACGTCCGGCTAAGAACATAGCAAAACTACTTGCAAAAACTATTTTACCTGTAGAGGCTAATCCTGCTGCCACGCCAACCATATTTGCTTCAGCAATACCCATATTGTAGAAAGACTCTGGTGAAGAAGCTTTTACATCACATGTTTTTGTAGATTTAGATAGATCAGCATCTAATACAATTATATTTTTATTTTCTTTAGTAAGTTGAGATAAAGCTTTACCATAAGCTTCTCTTGTTGCAATTTTAGACATTATAAAGCCTCCTCTATTTCTTTTAATGCAAGTTCAACCTGCTCCTTATTAGGGGCAGCACCATGCCATCCAGCTTGGTTTTCCATAAATGAAACCCCTTTTCCTTTTATAGTTCTTGCAATAATTACAGTAGGCGCTCCTTTAAAGTTTTTTGCCTCTTCATAACAATCTAAAAGAGCATCTATATCATGACCGTCAACAGTAAGTACATTCCACCCAAAAGCTTTAAATTTTTCATCTATTGGGGTAGGATTCATTACATCTGTAATGTTTCCATCAATTTGAAGACCATTAAAGTCAACAATTGCTAATAAATTGTCTAATTTATAGTGGCTTGCACACATAGCTGCTTCCCAAACTTGTCCTTCTTCTAGTTCTCCATCACCTAAAAGGCAATATACTCTATTGGATGAGTTATCTATTTTGTTTCCTAAAGCCATACCTACAGCTGTTGATATACCTTGTCCAAGGGAACCTGTAGACATATCTACTCCAGGAACATAATTCATATTTGGATGTCCTTGTAGTTTTGAACCTAATGAACGTAAATTGATTAGTTCTTCTCTTGAAAAGAATCCTCTATTACTTAAGGTTGCATACAAAACAGGAGCAGCGTGTCCTTTTGAAAGAACAAATCTATCTCTATCTTGTTTGTTAGGATTATAAGGGACTATATTCATTTCTTCAAAATATAGAGTTGTTAGGATTTCTACTGCTGAAAGAGAACCACCTGGATGTCCAGATGAAGCGCTTGCGATAGATTTTATAATATCTGTACGAATTGTTTTGCAGATAGTATTTAAATTTTGATTTTTCATAAATATATGCTTAAGATTAAGCAATTCACCTACCTTTTTAGTTTGTAAGTAATTTGCTTAAGTTAGAAAAGTTTGTTGTTTGTATTGATAAACATAATTTAAAAGAAAAAAATGTTTCTGTCAAGTAAAAAGTTAAAATTATTGACAAGTAACTCTTTATTAATATAGAATTTTTAGGAAAGAGGGTGAGTGAAATGGCTACAATAAGAGATGTGGGGAAATTGGCAGGAGTATCGGTAGCTACAGTATCTAGAGTTATAAATAAAAAGGGTTATGTAAGTAAAGAAACTGAAGAAGCTATTTTAAATGCAATGAAAATGTTAAATTATACACCAAATGATGTTGCTAGAAGATTAGCAGGAAAAAAATCAAAAACAATAGGACTAATTATTCCTAATATATTAAATCCATTCTTTCCAGAGGTGGCAAGAGCAGCAGAGGACACTGCAAATAAATTAGGATATAATTTAATTCTTTGTAATACTGATAATAGTAGGGAAAAAGAAAGGCAATATTATGAGATGTTGTTTAACAAACAAGTAGATGGAATTATGATTTGTTCTTATACGGCCACACCTGAAGAATTATTGGCTTTAATAGATAGAGGTATGCCTTTAGTTGTATTAGATAGGGAGTTTATTAATTATGAAATACCTTCTATAACTGGAGATAATAAAGATGGTGGAAGGAATGCAGCAATGCACCTTTTAGAGTGTGGATGTAAAAATATTGCACATATTACAGGGCCTATGTATATTGAGGCTTTAGAGGATAGATTTAATGGCTTTAAAGAAGTGCTAAAAGAAGAGAATCTATTTAGAGCAGATTTGGTTAAAGTTGATGAATTTTCTTTAAAGGGAGGATATAGCTCTACTAAAAAACTCCTTCAAGAGGAAAATAACATTGATGGTATATTTGCTGGAAATGATATTTTAGCAATAGGATCTTATAAAGCATTAAGAGAGATGGGTTATGAGCTTGGAAAAGATATTAAATTAATAGGTTATGATGGGTTAGAGTCTAATATAAATTACTTAGAAATTTCATCTATAGCTCAGCCAATGTATGAATACGGACAAAAGGGTGTAGAATTGTTGTTAAAAAAGATAGAGGGAAACGAGGATATATCAAAAGAAAAAATAAAACTAAATGCTAAGTTAATAAAAAGAGTATCTACTATAGGATAGATGGGCAGTGGTTTACACTGCTTTTTTTATGCAAAAAAAATATATGTATTTGTTTACATAACAGGTTGACAAGAAAAAAACACCATGATAATATATGTATATAACCGGTTACACATTGGAGTTATTTGTTTGAGTTAAAAGTTTGTTAGGTATTGAAGTTACTATGTTTGTAAAAATAAAACGCTAATATTTAAACGGTTTACTATTTGGAGGTAGAAATGAAGAAGGTAGTAGTAGTAGGAAGCCTTAATATGGACCTGGTGATGGAAGTTGAAAGAATGCCAAAAGTTGGAGAAACTATAAAGGGTAATAAGATGAGTTACTTTATTGGTGGGAAAGGTTCTAATCAAGCAGTAGCGGCTTCAAGGCTAGAAGATAATGTGAAAATCATAGGATGTGTTGGTAAAGATACATTTGGTGAAAAAATTTTAAAGCATTTAAAGGAAGACGGTGTTAACGTAGAGAGTGTTAGGGAAGATAATTGTGCATTTACTGGACTAGCTACAATATTTAAGACACCTGAAGACAATTCTATAGTGGTGATACCTGGAGCAAATGATTTTTGTGATATAGATTTAATCAAAACCTATGAAGATGTAATAAAGGACGCAGATGTTGTGATAACACAGTTAGAGATTCCTATGGAAACTGTTGAGTATGCACTTAAAATAGCAAAGAAACATGGTGTTAAAACCATACTAAATCCAGCGCCTGTAAAGACATTATCTAAAGAAATAATTAATAATGTAGATTTTATTACACCTAATGAAACTGAATTTGAGATAATCTGTGGACAATCTTTTAACAATGGTGAAGAACTAGAAGAAAGTATGGTAAAATGGCAAGAAGATAATAGCTGTAACTTAATAGTAACACGCGGTAAGCATGGATCTTCCTATGTGAAGGATGGAAAAGTTATTACTATAGATGCAATAGAAGTTAAGGTAGTAGACACTACTGGAGCAGGTGATACTTTTAATGGGGCATTTGCTCATTGCATAGCAAATGAGTTTAAAATTGAAGAGGCAGTAAGATTTGCAGGAATAGCAGCTTCTTTATCAGTAAGGAAACTAGGTGCTCAATCAGGAATGCCTACACTAAAAGAAGTAAATGAATATTTTAAATAAATAAGGGAAAGAGGATGACGATTATGAATAACAAAAGACCAATAATTATTGATACAGACCCAGGAATTGATGATGCGGTTGCTATAGCAGCTGCAGTATTTAGCAACTCTATTGATGTAAAATTAATTTCTACTGTTGCTGGAAACGTTTCTATTGATTATACTACTAACAATGCCTTAAAATTAGTAGAGTTTTTTGGAAAAGATATACCGGTTGCACAAGGTTCTTGTAAACCTTTAACAAGGGAAGTTGAGCATTGCAGTAATATTCATGGTGAAACAGGAATGGCAGGGTATGATTTTCCAGAACCAACAAGAACAATAATTGCAAAGAATTCAGTAGATGCAATGAAGGATGTAATTTTAAATTCCAAAGAAAAAGTTACATTAGTTCCTATTGGACCTTTAACTAATATTGCATTATTATTAACTACTTATCCAGAAGTTAAAGAAAATATTGAAGAAATAGTTTTAATGGGAGGATCATCTGGAAGGGGAAACCATACTCCAGCTGCTGAGTTTAATATATATGTAGATCCAGAAGCTGCAAAGATTGTATTTGGGTCTAAAGTTAAAATAGTAGTTTGTTCATTAGATGTTACATCAGTAGCCACTTTAGATTTAGAAACAATAAATAAATTAAAAGTTATGAATAAAGTAGGGGATATGTTCTATTCTATGTTTAACCATTATAGAGGAGGCAGTGTATCTAAGGGGGGGCTAAAGATGCATGATTTAACAACTATAGCTTATTTAGATAAGCCGGAGTTGTTTGAAAAAATTGATACTTTTGTTGATGTAGAAACTTCTGGAGAATATACATCAGGATTTATGGTTGTTGATTTTAAAGGAACTTATAATAAACCCAATAATGCTACATTCTGTACTGAAATTAATGTAGAAGCATTTAGAGAATGGATGTTAAATATTTTTAAAAATATTAATATATAAGTTTTACATAGGAGGAATTATAAATGTTAGAGATTATTATTGCTTTATTAGTTGTTTTAGGTGTAGGTTATTTAATTTACAAAAAGTATAATGCAACAATTGCTTTAGCTGTTGGAGGAATTATATTACTTTTTGCAGCAGTTATTTTAGGTCATCCAGTTTTATCACCTGAAGAAACTACAGGAATTGTGTGGTTAGATCCTTTTAAAAAGGTAGAGATATCTTTCTTGAAGAATTTAGGTAACATAGGTTTAACTATTATGACACTATTTGGCTTTTCTAGTTATATGAACTTAATAGGTGCAAATGAAGTTACAGTTGATATTATGACAAAACCATTAGGGAAAATTAAATCAAAATATTTTATTGTTCCAGTAATATTTTTATTAGGTAATTTATTATCTCTAGTAGTACCAAGTGCTTCAAGTTTAGCAGTATTACTTATGGCAACATTATATCCAGTGTTAACAAAGGTAGGTGTTACACCTTTAACTGCTGGTGCAGTTATCGCAACTACAGCTACAATAATGCCAACACCATTAGGAGCTGATAATGTACTTGCAGCTGAAACTTTTGGAATGAATATTATGGATTACGTTATAGCTCATGCAAAGGTTTCTATACCTACTTTAGTAATTATGGCAGTTGCTCATTACTTCTGGCAAAAATATTTAGATAAAAAACAATCATTATCTACTGAGGTAAAGATTGATGAAAGTAAGTTAGCTAAGTTAAATAACAATTTACCGCCTAAATATTATGCTATTTTACCAATATTACCATTAATCTTGGTATTATTCTTTAATATCTTTATGAAGGAAGTACAAATTGGACTAGTAAGTATTGCATTTATCTCATTAATAGTTGCAGTAATTTTAGAGCTTATTAGAAAGAAAGATTTTGTTAAGGTTTCTAATGATATAAATGAGTTCTTTAAAGGTATGGGTAATGGACTTGCTATGGTTGTTTCATTACTTGTTGCAGCATCACTTCTTGTTGATGGATTAAAGGCTTTAGGTGTTGTAGATATGATTACAAATTCAGTACAAAACCTTCATGGTGCAGGAACAATATTAATGCTTGCATTTAGTGGAGTTACCTTCTTAATTGGATTAATTAGTGGTGGAGGATTATCAGTATTCTATGCTTCAGTAGAAATGATACCTGAACTTGCAGCAGCAGTTGGAGTTGCAGGACCTATGATAGCTTTACCAATGCAAATGGTAGCAAACTTAGTTAGATCAATTTCACCAGTAGCAGCATGTATAATAGTAGTTTGTTCAATAACAGGTACAAATCCGATGCAAATTGTAAAACGTACTTCGGTTCCAATTCTAGTTGGAGTTGTATCAACACTTATATTATCTGTAATACTATTGTAGAAAAATGGAAATAAGACTAGCTAAAAAAGAAGAAATTGTCCACGTAGAAAGAATGATTCTTAAGGCTGCTAAGCTATTACAGTCTAGAGGAATAGCACAGTGGGAAAGATTTTTAAATATTTATAATATAAGTATTTGTGAAGAAGATTTCAAAAGAAAAAAGCTATATGTGTTATTAGATGATTTTGATAATATAGTTGGTTCAATGTCCTTCGGTAATGAGGAGGACATTGACTATAAATTATGGACAAGTTGTAGTGGGGCTTATTTTATACATAGACTAGTTATTAGTGATAATAACTGGGGGAAAGGTTATGGAGAATTATTAGTAAATTATGCAAAAGAGATATCGAAGAATCATAATAAAATTTTAAGATTAAATGCTGTTGAAAATAATAATTATCTATTTAGGTATTATGAGAGACAGGGGTTAAAGTATATTGATAGAAAATTAGGATATAACTTATTTGAATGGTAAGTAGGAGGATATATATGAAGTTTTTTTTAGATACTGCGAATGTTGAAGATATAAAAGAAATTAACGAATTAGGGATTTTAGCAGGTGTTACTACTAATCCATCTTTAATTGCGAAAGAAAAAAGAGATATACATGAGGTTATTTCTGAAATTGTAAATATTGTTGATGGTCCTATAAGTGCAGAAGTAATAAGTTTAGATTATGAAAACATGATTAAGGAAGGAGAAGAATTAGCCAAGATTCATAAAAACATTGTAGTGAAAATTCCAATGACAAAGGATGGGTTAAAGGCTGTTTCATATCTTTCAAAAAAGAATATAAAAACTAATGTGACTTTAATATTTTCAGCTACTCAAGCACTATTAGCTGCAAGAGCAGGTGCGACATATGTGTCACCTTTCCTTGGAAGGTTAGATGATATAGGGTCTAATGGAATGATTTTAATTAATGATATCAGTGAGATTTTTAATATTCATTCAATTGACACTGAAATAATAGCTGCCTCTGTTAGACATCCAATTCATATTATTGAAGCAGCAAAAGCTGGAGCAGATATAGCTACAGTACCACCAATGGTTATTGATAATTTGATTAAACATCCATTAACTAATAGTGGAATTGAAAGATTTATTAAGGACTGGAAAGAAGCAAATAAGAAGTAGTTAATTTTGAATTTAGTTATTATATCTTATTCATAACTAAAGAAAACCAATTGGCTTTTAGTCAGTTGGTTTTTTGAATTTTAAATAAAATAAATATATATTCTTATATTTATAACAATATATATTGGGGCTTATCCTATGTTATAATATCCTATAAAGCTGAAGCGTATGGTTGTAATTATAAAAAGGGTTATAGGAATTAAAAATCAAATCTAATTTTAATATAACAATTGTAATTTAAATTATTTATGAGAGGAGTTATTATGAAAATACGAGATATGGTTTTAGAGGATTTTAAGGAAGTAAGTAAATTGATGTATCAGGTACATAATCTCCACTTAGAAAATAGGAATGATATTTATAAGGAGTCTAATCCTATGTCGAAGAATGAGTTCATAAATATCTTAGAAGATAACCATTGTATATCAATATTATCAGAAGAAAACAATGAGGTTTTAGGTTTATGCATGGCAAGTATAAAGGAAGTTTCAAATCATTCAGTACTAAAAGATAGAAAAGTTGGATACTTAGATGTGTTATGTGTAGAGGCAAGTTGTAGGAAAAGAGGTATAGGAAAAAAGCTGTGTGATGAAATTATGTTTAGACTAAGAGAAAAGGGAGCTGTAAGTTTAGAACTTATGGTATGGTCCTTTAATAAAGAAGCAATAAATTTTTATGAAAGCATAGGAATGGTTGAAAGAAATAAAGTTATGGAATATAAATTATAAATATATTTTTTTAGGTGCCTAATTAACATTTATTTCATATAAATATTAATAAGAGAGTTTATAGAAGTATATTAATTAGGAGGATATAAAATAATGAGGTATATAAATACAGGAGAATTTGATTCGGAAGTTTTAAACCAAAGAGGAGTAGTAATTGTTGATTTTTATGCAACTTGGTGTGGACCTTGTAAGATGCTTACACCAGTACTTGAAAGTATAGATAATGAAATGGAAAATATAAAAGTAGTTAAAGTAGATATAGATGAAAGTAGGAGATTAGCAATGAATTATGGTATTCAAAGTGTTCCTACAATAAAGATATTCAAGGATGGAAGAGAGGTAGTTACAAGAGTAGGATTTCAGCCTAAAGAAACATTAGAAAATATTATTCAAATGATTATGTAGAGGAAGTGTAAAAATTGCAGGAACGATATGATATAGCTATAATTGGGACAGGCCCTGCAGGATTATCAGCAGCACTAAATGCTAAAATAAGAAATAAATCATTTATATTGTTTGGAAGTAATAATCTAAGTCCTAAAATAGCCAAAGCACCTAAGATAAATAATTTTTTAGGTTTTCCCAACATGAGTGGTAAAGAAATGGGAATGGCTTTTAGGGAGCATATAAATTCCATGGGAATAGAGATTACAGAAGAGAGAGTAAATAATATTTATTCAATGGGTGATTATTTTGCATTAATGGTAAATGATAAGATGTATGAGGCAAGAGCAATAATAATTGCAACAGGGGTAGAGTTTTCTAAACCTATAAAAGGAGAGTTAGAGTTTTTAGGTAGAGGGGTAGGTTACTGTGCAACATGTGATGCACCTCTTTATAGTGGAAAGGATGTAGTAATAGTATCTTCTAATGAAGAAGGTGAAAGAGATGCTAATTATGTATCGGAGTTAGCAAAAAGAGTATACTATGTTCCATTATATAATGGAGAATACAGAATTAATAGTAATATAGAAGTGGTAAAAGACAGACCTATGGAAATTATAGGTGATGATAAGGTTAAGAAGATATTATTAAAAAGTAATAAAATAGATACTGATGGAGTATTTCTTTTAAAAGATGCAATTTCTCCATCTCAACTTGTGCCTGGACTTCTAGAGATAGATGGACATATAATGGTTGATAATCATATGAGAACAAATTTAAAAGGATGCTTTGCAGCAGGAGATTGTGTTGGAAAACCATATCAATATATAAAAGCTGCTGGTGAAGGGAATATAGCATCACTATCAGCAGTTGCATATTTAGATGGAAGATAATAATTTGAGAAAATTGAAAAAATATCATAATTAGAATTTATATATATAAAGGACTAAATTAAAATTATAAGTATTTTAATTTAGTCCTTTTATATTAACCTTGAGACATTTCTTGTTTTACAGTTGCTATTTCTTCAGGAGTAGCAGGTTGTGCAGGAATATAATATCCTTTTTCTTTAGCTATTTTAAATAAATTATATTGACGAGTTTCATCTTCATTTCTCATAGTTATTATTTGTTGACGAAGTTGTTCGTTCTCAGTTTGAGAAATTATTCCACCATATCCTGCTAAACTAGCATTTAATCCAGCAAGGTAATCGCTAATCATTTCCTTTTCTTGCATTTTTACATTCCTCCTATCCTAAGAAAGTCATTAATTTATCTTTATTTGTTTTTGCATCTTGTGCATCTTTTGTAAGTATTTGTTTTAATTGAGGGTCAGTACATTGTTGAGCATAGAAGTTTAACTTCTTCTCAATAGTGCAGTGAGCTCCAATTAAATGACGTAAGTTTTGTAGCTCTAATTGATTTAAGTTAGCCATAGTTATATCTCCCTTCAAAAAAACTTCAATATTAACTTTTACAATTCACTATCGATTTATACATAAAAAACTTGGATTATTATCCTTAAACTTTTTTTAATATCTATTTAGTTTTTCTTTAGTTTTTTCACAATATATATTAAGAAATACTATTTAGAATAAAGACATAACGAAAGAGAAGGAGATAATACCTATGAATATGGAAATCTTAATGAATTATTTTTCGCAATATGGACTAATAGTTTTCTTTATAATAATTTTTCTTGAATATCTAAATGTACCAGGCTTGGCAGCTGGTATAGTAATGCCTCTTGCAGGTGTATGGGCAGCTAATGAAGGAATAGGTTTTTTTACAGCTATTTTTATATCAGTAATAGCTGGACTTTTAGGAAGCTTGGTTCTTTACGCAATAGCTAGAATAGGTGGAGAAATATTTTTAAAGAAATTAATAAATAAGTTTCCTAGTCAAGAAAAAACAATAAATAACAAACTAGACTACTTAAGACAAAAGGGAAGTGTAGGAGTTTTTGTTAGTAAATTAATACCTATGGCAAGAACATTAATAGAAATTCCAGCTGGAGTATTAAAGATTGATTTTATGAAATATTTTTGTAGTGCTGGGTTAGGAATATTCGTGTGGAATTTAATATTTGTAGGGTCAGGATATATATTTGGTGAAGCTGTATTTCAAAAGCTAACATTTTTATAAGGAGGATATAAAATGAGAATTGCAATGTTAACCAATAATTATAAGCCTTTTGTTGGAGGGGTTCCAATATCAATAGAAAGATTATCTAAGTCTTTAAGAAGTCTTGGACATGAAGTTTATATCTTTGCTCCAACTTATGACAATCAGTGTGATGAGGAATTTGTAATAAGATATAAATCCCTAAAAGGAAAAATATCAGGAGGAGTTGTGCTTCCTAATATATTTGATATAGAAATAGAGAAAAAGTTCAAAGCTTTAAAGTTTGATGTTATTCACGTACATCATCCAATGTTGTTAGGGAACATAGCTCAGTATCTAGGAAGAAAATATAATATTCCAGTTATATATACTTATCATACAAGATATGAAGAATATCTACATTTCCTAAAACCTTTTGAGTTATTAGAAAGTAGAGGAGACAAGATAGGAGATAAAATTTTAAGTTATAGTAAAGAAAAGTTTATACCTAATAGAGTAAAGCACTTTGTTAATAGGTGCGATTTGGTTTTTACACCCACAGAAACGATGAAGGGATATTTATTACAGAGTGGTGCGGAAAGTAAAATAGAAATACTACCTACTGGACTAGAAGATGAATACTTCGATTTAAATGGAAATGAAAGTAAAGAAATAAGAAATACCTATATTGGAGATAATAAATATTTATTTTGTACTGTTTCAAGACTTAGTAAAGAGAAGAACTTACACTTTTTTATAGATGGATTACTAGAACTAAAAAATAAAATAGGTGATTGTTTTAATACTATGGTTATTGGTGATGGTCCATTAAAGAAAGAGCTAGAAGAAAGAGTTCAGAGATTAGGTCTTCATAATAATGTTACTTTTATAGGGAAAGTTGATAATAAAAAGATAAAAGACTATTACGGTGCATGTGATTTATTTCTTTTTTCTTCAAAGTCAGAAACTCAGGGGATAGTTCTTCTTGAAGCTATGGCATCAAAGCTCCCTGTAGTAGCAGTTAAAGCTTCAGGTGTAATGGATGTAGTAAAGAATGATGTTAATGGATATATGACAACTGAGAACAAAGAAGACTGGGCTAAGAGGATATTGGATATTATAATGAACAATAATCTAAGGTTAAAACTTAAAGATGGAGCTTTTAGAACATCAAAAGAATACTCTAACTCTAAAATTGCTAAATTGGCCCTACATTATTACGAAGAGGTAATATTAGAATGTTATAGAAGGGGACAAGAGTATGCATTTAAAATTGGATAGGAATAGATTACTTAGTAAAGTTTATATAAGCTATTTAAGATTAATATGGAAAACAAGTTCTATTGAATATGAAGGAGAGATAAATGATTTTTCCAACAGTATAATTGGATTTTGGCATGGTGACAGCTATGTTATGAATTTAGCAATTAATAAATTAATATCGAAGGATATAGATTTACAGGTTGTGGTTACTGCTGACAAAAGAGGAGATTATATTGAGAATATCCTAAATTACTATGGAGGGAAAGCACTGAGGATGCCAGATGGTATAAAGATGAAGGGGTTTTTAAAAGAACTTAAAACAGAAAGTAAGAAGGAAAATGGAACTCTAGCCATTGCTCTTGATGGACCATTAGGACCCTTCCGTGAACCAAAGAAAATAGCACCTCTGTTATCAAATGAATCTGGTAAAGAATTAATAGGATTTAAAATAGATTATTCTAATAAGATATACTTAAATAAAAGATGGGATAAATATTCAATACCATTACCATTTACAAGTATAAAAATAAATACTGTAAATTTTGGAGTGGTAACAAAGGATGATTTAAGAGGTTATAGAGAATATTCTAAAGAGTTAGAGAAGTTTCTTTAGAAATTCTTTAGATTTATCTAGATATTATCTTTAGTAATGTTACTTATACTTTAATTAATAGGCGATAAATGATATCTTTATCTATGTATTTAATAAGAAAAGAGGTATTGCGATGAATACATATAATGTTTTAGTTGTAGAGGATGAAAAGGAAATTGCAGATGCAATAGAAATATATTTGAAGAATCAAGGATATAGGGTATTTAAAGGATCAAATGGAATAGAGGGGTTAGAAATAATAGATAGAGAAGAGATACATTTAGCTATCGTGGATATAATGATGCCTAAGATGGATGGTATCCAAATGACAATGAAGCTTAGAGAAAATCATGATTTTCATGTAATTATGTTATCAGCTAAATCTGAGGATTTTGATAAAATAACAGGCCTTAATATTGGTGCAGATGATTACGTAACAAAGCCATTTACGCCATTAGAATTACTTGCAAGGGTTAATTCTCAGCTTAGAAGATATTCTAAATATTTGAAGTTGGTTGGCAATAAAGAAATTGAGGAAAATGTGTTTTCAATAGGAGGTCTTGAACTTAGTGTTGATAGAGTTGAAGTTACTGTAGATGGAAAACAAGTGAAAATGACTCCTATAGAATTTAAGATATTACATCTACTTATGAAAAATGCAGGAAGAGTATTTTCATCAGAAGAGATATATGAAAGGGTGTGGAATGAACAAGCAATAAATACTGATACCATAATGGTTCATATAAGAAATATACGAGAGAAGATAGAAATTAATCCTAAGAATCCAAAGTATTTAAAGGTGGTGTGGGGAGTTGGATACAAAATTGAAAAACAATAAGAAAAGTTTATTATTAAGTGTAATAGTAGGAATTATTATTTTAGCAGTATCAATAGGTATGGTAAGTTTTTATCCTAAAATGGTTAGGGTGGCTAAGGAGAAATCTTTATCTGTAAATCCATATATAGATTATTCTCTTCAAAAATATATGTACGATAGTAGTATGGTTCTATATAAAAACTTACTTGAAAAAGAATATGATAAAAATATAGTACCTTCTGATATTTTCATTAAAGATAGAGAAAATGAAAACTATGATAGAAATGATTATAAAGAAAATATAGATCAAAAAGTGTATAATGCAGAAGATTTACTTAAAAAAGGAATCAAAAATCTTGATTATATAATTATAAATAATAAAAGTGGTTTTGAAATTTCTAAAGGTGAAGATAACATTAAAAAGATAGTAAAAGGTGAATTGACAAGTGAAGATGAGCATTATGGATATTATATAGTTATTAAATATGATGAGGTTGGTAATTATACCATAGTAGATATTAAAGGTGCAGAGAAGGATGTTATTACAAATTTATTTTATGGTCTAGAATGGAAACAGTATGGTTATGGTGAAAGTATAACCGTAAGTGGCCCTAAAGATGTTACTATTGCTTATGGAATACCTAAGCTCTTAGAATATAATGATCCTATTAGCTATTGTATAGAAAATAGTAGCAAAAATGCATATGGTGATATTTCTTTATTATATGTAGGAGCATTAGCTGTAATAATTATTATTTTAGCATTATTTACTCCTTCAAGAATATGGAGTAGATGTATTGGTATTAAAAATATATTAAGAATACCCTTTGAAATTTTAGTTGTTTTATTAACTTGTATGATTTCACTAATAGCTTTATTGCCAATGTTAGTATATGAATATGGTAATAATATTAGTAATTTTATAGAGATAATGAAGAGTATAGGTGTATCCCAAAGAACGTCAGAAATAGTATTTATGTTTGGTAATATACTAGGTTTATCAATTATTATATATGGAATTTATTTAGTTATAATAGCAGTGAAAAATATATTTTATATTGGAGCTAAAGAGTATTTTAAAACTAAATCATTAATAGGAATGCTCTTATTAAAATCTAAAGGTTGGATTAAAGAAGGTTATAATAGACTTGTAGAAATAGATTTAAATGATAAATCAAATAAGACTCTTATAAAAATATTAGGTGTAAATTTTATTATATTAAGTATAATGTGCAGTATTTGGTTTTTTGGTATAGGAATATCAATAGCTTATACAATAGTGTTATTCTTTGTGCTAAAGAAATATTTTGATGACGTAAAACAAAAGTATAATATTTTACTTGAAGCAACTAATAAGATTGCAGAAGGAAATTTAGATGTAGAAATAAAGGAAGACTTAGGTTTATTTAATCCACTAAAAGGAGAACTAGAAAAGATTCAATCGGGATTTAAAAAGGCTGTAGAACAAGAAGTGAAAAGTCAAAGATTAAAAACTGAACTTATATCAAATGTTTCCCATGATTTGAAAACACCATTGACTTCAATAATAACTTATGTTGATTTATTAAAGAATGAAAATATTACAGAAGAAGAGAGAAAATTATATATAGAAACAATAGAAAGAAAATCTCAAAGGCTTAAGAACTTGATCGAAGACCTATTTGAGATGAGCAAAGCTACTAGTAAAAATGTTCAGCTTAATATAGTAGACGTGGATATAGTAGAGTTGATGAAGCAAACACAATTTGAATTAAGTGATAAAATTGAAGAATCTTCATTGAAGTTTAAATGGAACCTACCTAGTGAAAAAGTAATTGTTAAGCTAGATAGTCAGAAGACATTTAGAGTTTTTGAAAACTTACTAGTAAATATAGTTAAGTATGCTATGCCAAATTCAAGAGTATTTATTGATATTATAAATAAAGAAGATGGTGTAGATATAGAGTTGAAGAATATGTCTGCTACAGAAATAGATTTTACAGGTGAAGAGATTGTTGAGAGATTTACAAGAGGAGATAAGTCTAGAAATACAGAAGGATCAGGACTTGGACTTGCAATAGCCAAGAGTTTTGTAGAGCTTCAAGGTGGATGTTTTGTGGTTGAAGTTGATGGGGATTTATTTAAAGTAAAAATAAAATTTAAGAAATGATTAGATAAATAGGCGATATAAATATAAGAAGTAAAAAAGGAGCTGTTATAATAGCTCCTTTTTACTATAATTTTTGAACATTTACTGCCATAGGCCCCTTTTCGCCTTCTTGTATATCAAAGGTTACATCTTCACCCTCGTGCAAATCTTTTTCAGGACCTTTTTCTTTTATTTGAGAATGATGAACGAAAACATCTTTTCCATCATTACAAGAAATAAATCCATATCCTTTTTCTTGATTGTACCATTTTACTGTTCCTGTTATACTTGCCATTTTTAATTATCTCTCCTTATTATATGGTGTCTTAGTTAGTATTCCTTTAGAAGAAAATAATTATGTTACAAATAAATAATATTGTGAGTAAAGTTAAGGTATATACATGAATAATAGTTAAGTATATACCTTAAAGTTATATTTTTTTACTGTATCTCTTTCTACTAAGGTATTGTTCAAAATAATTCTTTTGCTATATTCATTGTTGCAATCAATTTTATCTTTAATTAAGCTAGCAGCATTAGTTCCAAGTAGGTGCATATTTTGATCCATAGTAGTAAGTTTTGGTTCTATAAGGCTACTTAATTGAATATTATCATATCCAATAATAGATAAAGCCTTAGGTATTTCTATATTTAGCTTTTTACAAGCATTTATTGCTCCAACTCCCATAAGGTCGTTACAAGCAAATATAGATGTTACATTTAGTTTAGGTAAAAGTTCTATCAGCATAGAGGTTGTATTATCTACAGTTTTTAAGCTGTTACCCTCACCTATATTTATAATGTTTTCATGATGAAAGTTACCGATATCCATCATGAGTTTTTTATAAACCTCTTCCTTAACATCATAAGAATAACTATCTTTGCCACGAATAAATAAAATGTTTCTGTGGTTCTTATCAAGTAGATATCTTAAGGCTAATTTGCACCCTGTAGATTCATCATTTGAAACTGATGATATATTAGGAACAGTTGTATAGCCATTTATAAATACAAATGGTATTTTTTTTGATAATTCGTTATAAAACTTATTTTTAATATTTGATGTAGTAGGGTCAATTACTATAATACCTGCAACGTTTCGAGCAAGCAGATTATTAACACATTTTTTTTCTTCATCTTTATCATTAGATGTGGTCATTAATATAATGGATAAAGAATGTTTCTTCAATTCTGATTCTATCCCATATACAACGCTTGGGAAGAATAAGTTAGTTAAACTAGGAACTATTACACCTATTGTAGTTGACTTTCTTTGAGTAAGTTCCCTTGCTTGCATGTTAGGTATATAGTTTAGTTCTTCAATTGCCTTAAGAACTCTTTTCTTAGTTTCTTCTTTAACAGGATAATTTCCATTCATTACCCTTGATACAGTAGCCACAGAGGTATTTGCCTTTTTTGCTACTTCAGTGATAGTTATGTTCATAGAGTTATTCCACCTTACAATGTTTTTATAAATTTATCAAAGGCTTCTAATCCTTTTTCATCCCTTTTAAATACACCTGCATGAGATAATACTTCTTGGAATTTTAGTCCAACTTCTTCTTTTAAAATTTCCATTACAGTATTCTCTGTAAATGATGGGTATTTGTTAATGATGTAATTATACCACTTAGCGTGTTTAGAAACAATTTCATTAGTTGATATATCTTTTTCACCATCTAAAAGAGCGTTCTTAATTATATTAAGTTCATTTTTTAATCTAGCAGGTAAAACGGCAAGTCCCATAACTTCAATTAAACCAATGTTTTCTTTCTTAATATGATGAACTTCTTCATGAGGATGGAAAAGACCAAGTGGATATTTTTCACTAGTTCTATTATTTCTTAAAACTAAGTCTAGCTCATACTTATTATTTTTGTATCTAGCTATTGGCGTTATAGTATTATGTGGTTCGTTATTAGTGTGACTTAGAATATCTACAGTAGTATCTGAGTATTTTCTCCAAGTAGATAAAATATGGGCAGCTAAGTTTAATAAATCATCCTTATTGTCACTTACTAATCTAACTACAGACATTGGCCATTTTAAACGTCCAACAGTTACTTTTTCATAACCAGGAATGACATAAGATTTTTCTAATAATGCATTTTCCATTGCAAAAGTATATCTTCCACCTTGGTAGTGGTCATGTGACAAAATTGATCCTCCAACTATTGGTAAGTCTGCATTTGACCCTATAAAATAATGTGGAAACTGCTCTACAAATCCTAAAAGATTTTCAAAAGTAGTTCTATTGATTTTCATAGGAACATGCTCACTGTTTAAAACAATACAATGTTCGTTATAGTAGGTATAAGGAGAGTATTGTAAGAACCATTTTGTTTCGTTTAGCTTCAATGGAATTATTCTATGTGTTTCTCGTGCAGGATGATTTAAGGTTCCGTAGAAACCTTCATTTTCTTTGCATAATAAACATTTAGGATAAGATGAAGCTTTTTGAAGCTTAGCCTTAGCTATTTCCTTTGGATCTTTTTCTGGCTTTGAAAGATTAATTGTTATATCTAAATCACCATAAGGGGTAGAGGTTTTCCATACAATATTTTTATTAGTTCTTTCTTTTCTAATATAATTAGAAGCTATACTTAAACCAAAATAGTAATCAGTTGCATGCTTTGGATCTTTTTTATAGAGTCTTGAAAAAGTATTAATTACTTCAGAAGGTCTAGGCATAACACAGTTCATTATTTTTGTATCAAATAAGTCTCTTTCTGTAGTTGAGTTTTCAATCATAGCTTTTGAAACTGCGTAGTCTAAAATATTTTCTAAAATTTCTGTAGGGTTATTTAAAGTTTCATTAACGATTTCTTCTTCAAATTCATTTAGATTTAAAGTTCCAAGTAGCATGTTAATTGAATATATTCTATCTTCTTCTGAGATTAAATCTTTTTGAAGAGCAAAATTTATAAGTCGATTTATCTCATGGTTTATCATAATAAAACCTCCTTAATCATTAAATCCGTCTGGATTTTTAGAATGCCATGTCCATGCTGTTTTTATAATATCTTTAACGTTAGTATATTTAGGCTCCCATTTAAGAAGATTATGAGCTTTTTCGCTTGAAGCTATAAGTATAGCAGGGTCACCAGCTCTTCTTTCTCCTAAGACAACCTTTATTTCTTCACCGGTAGCTTCCTTTGTTGCATCTATCATTTCTTTTACAGAGAAGCCTTTACCGTTTCCAAGGTTAAAGATATTGCTTTCATTTCCGGCTCTTAAATAGTTAAGAGCTTTTATGTGTGCATCTGCAAGATCTAAAACATGGATATAGTCACGGATACATGTACCATCTTCCGTTGGATAATCATCACCAAATACTGTTATATGCTCACGTTTCTTTAAAGGTACTTGAAGTATTAATGGTATAAGATGAGTTTCTGGTGAGTGATCTTCTCCAATACTACCATCTTCTAAAGCACCTGCAACATTGAAATATCTTAGAGAAACAAATTTAATTCCATTAGCTTTGTTTACCCATTTCATCATTTTTTCCATTGTAAGCTTTGTTTCTCCATAGGTATTGGTTGGGTTTGTTTCATCATCTTCTAATATAGGAACTTTTTTTGGTTCTCCATATACAGCAGCTGTGGATGAAAATACAATTTTATCAATGTTGTGTTTAACCATACTTTCAAGTAATACTTGCATTCCATATACATTGTTATTAAAGTAAAGTAAAGGGTTAGTCATGCTCTCACCAACTAATGAGTTTGCGGCGAAATGTATTACAGCTTCAATATTATTTTCTGAGAATACTTTATCTAAGAAAGCATGATCTCTTATATCACCTTTGTAAAATTTAGCTTTTGAATTAATGGCTTTTAAGTGTCCTGTTTGAAGATTGTCCACAATTACAACATCTTCATTACTTTTTATAAGTTGATGAACTGTGTGAGAACCAATGTAACCAGCACCACCACATACTAATATTGACATACTAAAACCCCCTAAAATAGTTTTCTAGTTCCATCAGAAATATCTACTACGTAGAAACTAGGTTTATATCCAATAATTTTTTCATATTTTTCAGTAGAGTAGTTTATGAATTCATCAATAGCATCTTCTTTTACTATGCTTATTGTGCATCCACCAAAACCAGCTCCTGTCATACGTGAACCTATGACTTTATCCTTTTGATCCCAAGCAGCCTCAACTAAAGTATCAAGTTCAATTCCTGTAACTTCATAGTCATCTCTTAAAGAAATATGAGATTGGTTCATAAGTTCACCAAAAGTTTTTATATCATTATTTTCTAAAGTTTTTACAGCTTTTAGAGTTCTTATGTTTTCTAATATAGCATGTTTAGCTCTTTTTCTAATGATAGGGTTTCCTATTTTATCCTTTAAAGATTCAAAATCTTCCTCTGTAAGTTCACCAAGAGAAGATATGGTTTTATATTCCTTTAATATTCTTAATGCTTCTTCACATTCAGCTCTTCTTTCATTATATTTTGAGTCAACAAGTCCACGCTTTTTATTAGTATTTCCTATTACTAGCTTGTACCCATCCATATTGATTTTGCTGTATCTATATTCTAAAGTGTTACAGTCAAGTAAGATTGCACAGTCCTTAGTTCCCATACCAATAGCAAACTGATCCATTATGCCACAGTTTACTCCGATAAATTTATTTTCAGCTTCCTGACTCATTTTAACCATAGAAATCATATCAACTTCTAAATTGAAAGTATCTTTAAGAATTATTGAAGTTAATAATTCAATAGAAGCTGATGATGAAAGCCCTGAACCGTTAGGGATATTTCCATATATTAATACGTTAAATCCATTAGAAATATCAAAACCATGGTCTTTAAAGGTTTTAATAACTCCCTTAGGATAATTAGCCCAATCATGTTCTTTTTCAAATTTAAGTTGATCTAAATCAAATTCTATAACTCCAATATCTTTAAAGTTATTTGAATATAATCTAACCTTTTTATCATCTCTTTTAGTAGTTAGTCCATAAGTTCCTATAGAAAGTGCACATGGAAATACATTTCCTCCGTTGTAATCTGTATGCTCTCCAATCAAATTTACTCTTCCAGGTGAAAAATAAATGTTAGTTGGATTTTCATTAAAGATTTCAGTAAAGTCATTTTTTAAGTTTTCAATAAGTTCCATATTAATACCCTCCTTTATTTACTTTTATAGTAAGCGATTACTATGAAAAAGTAAATACTTTTTTGTTAAATAAAAGAATTTAATTAATTGTTTACATAATTATATTTACAACAATAGTTTTGGAAGAGTATTATATAAACAAGAAGATTAATATATATTATTTAGAGAAAAAAATAGAAAGCGGTTTCTTAGGAGGTATTTATGAGAATTAATGAAGAGTTTGTATTTGAAGATAAGAATGGGAAAGTATATGAGTATACATTAAGAAATGATAAAAATATTGAAGTTAAAATATTGAATTTAGGAGGTATTATTACAGGGATATATGTTCCCGATAGAAATGGAATTTTAGAAAATATAGTTGTAGGATGGAAAAATTATAAAGATTATACATGGGATAGTGGTTATACTGGAGCTTTGGTAGGGAGAACAGCAGGAAGAATTGCAGATGGTAAGATTACTATAAATAAAGAAAACTTTCAGTTATCAAAGAATTCAGGAAATAACACATTACATGGAGGTAATATAGGATTTAATAAAAAGCTATGGAATGTTACTAAATATAATGACCAGGATGAAGTTGGATTAATATTAGAAAGTGTAAGTAAAGATGGAGAAGAAGGGTATCCAGGAAATGTTATTCTAAAGGTAAAGTATTCTTTAAATAATAATAATGAATTATCAATAGAGTATTATGGGACAAGCGATAAAGATACTCTGCTTAATATGACCAACCATTCGTATTTTAATTTATCTGGAAACTTAAAGAGAAGTGTTTTAGATGAGTTTCTAACCATAAAATCTAATAAGTTTGCTGCTATAACAGAAGATGGAGCTTTATCAGGAAAATTGATAGATGTTAATGGAACTGAATTTGACTTTAATTATCCTAAAGAAATAGGAAAAGATATAAATGGAGAACATAATCAATTGAAATTAGGAAATGGATATGATCATCCTTGGAGTTTAGAAAAAAATAATAATGTTAAGGTGAGATTAGAAGATAAGGAATCTGGTAGATCTATGGAAGTATATACTGATAGAGAAGCTGTAGTTGTATATACTACAAATTATCCAGAAGATAATAAGGAGTTATATAGTGGCGGTTTTCTAAAGAAAAATTATGCAATATGTTTTGAAACGCAAGGTATGCCTATAGGAAAAAATGAAACTTTTTTAGATGGATCAATACTTAGAAAGGGAGAGGAATATAAAGCAAAAACTATTTTTAAGTTTACAAATTAACATAGTATAAGTATATTGTTTTAATCAAAATCTGACTGCTATTCAATATAGAAGTCAGATTTTGATTTTTTACTATTTATTTAATTTATCTAAGAAGATTGAGTAAATGTACT
Organism: Clostridium paraputrificum AGR2156; assembly: GCF_000424025.1. Classification (NCBI taxonomy): domain Bacteria; kingdom Bacillati; phylum Bacillota; class Clostridia; order Eubacteriales; family Clostridiaceae; genus Clostridium; species Clostridium paraputrificum. Next base: position 125,980 of record NZ_AUJC01000007.1, on the reverse strand, counting down.
ATTATCTATGATTTTTCTAGATTTATATAGATATTTAGCTTTTACAGAACCTAATGTAATAATAAATAGAACTAATAATATTGTTATCTCAGATAATACAACCCTAAAAGGTGTTGAATAATTTACAAGTGGTGTTATATATATAAGTTTTATAACTGCTCCGTGGAATATATACATAATTAATGAATTTTGTCCTATAGTATGAAGCTTAGTTACTTTTGATGGAGTATAACTTAGTATTAATCCGCCTAATACAAATGAGCCGACGTAATGAAATATTCTAATAAAGAATGGGAAAAGACGGTTATCATAGTAGAATTCATATTTAGTATATTCAAATAGAAGTTCTAGCATAGTTTGATCCTTTAATAAGTAAAGGACAAATAAAACTACTATAGAAGACAGTAATAAGTGAATTCTATATTTTTTTAACTTTTCTAAGTATTCTTTTTTGAACATCATTCCAACTACAAAATAAGGTAAAAAGAAAAAAGTTCTTGAGACACTAGCATAGCTACCAACACTATCATCAAAACCTATAGCTAAAGAAACAATTAATGATAGTATAAGCCACTTTTTCTTATCCTTTATATAATCTGATAAAATGTACCAGAATATTAAAGATAATAAATACCACATAGTCCATTGTGGTGTGAAAAATTCTAGAGTTAATGAACTGCTAAATACAAATCTATTTAAAAGATAGTAGAAAATTTGTACACATAAATATATCTTGAATATTTTTATTACTTTTTCTTGAGTTGTTCTTTTGCTTTTTGTGCAAAAATATCCTGAAACAAATGTAAATAGGGGCATATGGAACATGTATAGTACCAGTAAGAAGTAATGTGTGTTTAAACAAGACGGTTGTGCATGTTCTAAAGAGTTCCCTATAATTACAGAAATAATTAAAAAGGCTTTAAGATTGTCAAAATAATAATCCCTGGTTTTAATAATAATCCCCTCCCCTTGTATATAAAATATTACATAAATATTACAAAACAATGTCAATTATATTACTTGAATTATATTTGTCAATATAAATAGAAGAAGTAATATTACATAAGTTAGTAAAATAATATTAATAGAGGGTGATGGATATGTGGTTTAAGAACTTATTTAAGAGAAAAAAAAGTAATACTATTAAACAAGAAAATAAAAATATAACTACTGTTGCATTTGTTGCTTTAGAAAATAGAGAACTTCCTAACAAAAGTAACTTTAAAGATTATTTAGATGATAAATTTAACATAAGAATATTTATTAATAAGTGGAAAGAGGATATAGGAACTATAGATATAGAAGATAAACAGGTAATAATAACGTTAATGCCACATCCAATTGATTGGGATGAGATTAATCAATCTTGTGAAAGGGCATGGTACTTTAAACAAGCAAGAAGTAAGATGAGTAAGCATACTGCACATTTAGTTATATCTATTAATGGAAGGTTAGATGAACAAGTTAGGAATTGTATCTTACTAAGCAAGGTAATAGTAGCTATAATAAATTCTACTAATGTATTAGGAGTATATTGGTATAATATACAAACAATAAGGTCCCCGGAGGAATTTGAAAATAAAATTGTAAGTTTAGATGAAGAAAGTCTTCCTATTGAATTATGGGTGGACATAAGAATGCGAATGAATGGAAACTTTAAACAGGATATCTATACTGTAGGAATGGATAAGCTAGGCTTAAAGAATATTGAAATACTTAATTGTAAATTAGATTATTATATTTTATATATTTTTGTGTATGAAGTATGTTTGAATATGGTGTCAAAATGTTATGAGTATAGAGAAAAGGATATAATTGAAGAAGGAAAATATAAGTTCCAAGTTGAATATAATAAAGGATCAATAATTGATAATAAAGAAGTAATAAATTTTATTTCGTTATAAAGGAGGAGTGTTTATGGATTCAGTCTTATTTATAGTTGATATGAACAATGGTTTTGCAAGAGAAGGGGCATTATCAAGTGAACGAGTAGAGAAAATAATACCTAATATAGTAAAGGTGATAGAAGAATTTAAAGATAATGGGGATAGAATTGTGGCATTTACAGATAGTCACAAAAAGGATGCAGCTGAATTTAAGAGTTTTCCACCTCATTGTGTAGAAGGTACAGCAGAGTGTGAATTGGTAGATGAAATTAAGGCATATGAAGAAGATATGAAGGTTATAAAGAAAAATTCTACAAATGCATTTTTGGAAGAAGAGACACAAATAGAAGTAAATGACTTAATTAATAAAGGCGTTAAGAAGTGGTATGTTACTGGATGTGTAACTGATATTTGTGTAAAACAATTTACTTTAACATTAAAAACATACTTTAATAAAGAAAATTTAGATATGGATGTTATAGTAATTAAAAATTGTGTAGATACTTTTGATGCACCTGGTCATAGTGCAGAGGAAATGAACAAATATTCTTTTATGGATATGTTACAAGCTGGTATAGAAGTAATAGAAGAGTTTTAGGAGGAGATTTTTAGTAATCTCCTCCTTTTAATTTATGAATAAGTTGTGTCAATTGAATTAAAGATAAAAAAATATTATAATCTATAAAAGAGAAATAAAATGTAGCAGAAAGTTAGAGGAAGAGTAATGATTAAAGCAATATTATTTGATTTAGATGGAACACTATTAGATACTAATGAATTAATTTATAAGTCATTTTTCCATATGTTTAAAGAGGTATTAGATATAGAATTGCCTAAGACTGAAATAACTAGATTATATGGAAAGCCTTTAGAGAGATCTTTAGAAAAGTATGCAAACAATAGAGAAGAATTAGAAAGAATGATTAATGAATATAGATCCTATAATGCAGATCATCATGATGAAATGTGCGCACCATTTGAAGGGGTTATGGAACTACTTCAAACTCTTAATAGTAAAGGAATTAAGTTAGGAATAGTGACTTCTAAAAGAAAGGCAGTAGCTGAAAGAGGAATGATGCTTGGTGGCATACTTGAATATATGGATGTTATAATATCACCAGAGTCTACTACAAAGCATAAGCCAGAAGGAGAACCAGCTATGAAAGCTTGTGAAATATTGGGGGTAGAGCCTAAAGAAGCAATTATGGTTGGGGATAGTAGTTATGATTTGTTATGTGGTAAAAATGCAGGATGTTTTACTTGTGGAGTTGAGTATACTGCTTTAGATATTAAAGATTTATTAGATGTAAAGCCAACATATATGGTTAAAAAACCTACTGATATTTTGGAACTTGTATAGGAGGGTATATGAACGTACAAATATTTGGAGCTAAGAAGTGTTTTGATACTAAGAAGGCGGAAAGATTCTTTAAAGAAAGAAGAATAAAGTATCAATTAATAGATATGAAAGAAAAAGGTATGAGTAAAGGTGAGCTTTCTTCTGTAAAATCAGCTGTAGGTATTAATGAATTAATTAATACAAAAGCTAAAAATTATTCAAAATCAAACTTAGGTAATATAAGAAGTGCAGAAGTTAAAGAAGAAATATTATTAAAGGATGGAAGCCTTATTGTTACACCTGTAGTTAGAAATGGGAAAAAAGCCACAGTTGGTTATAAACCTGAAATATGGAAAGAATGGATAGATAGTGAATAGATTAAAAGTAGGAATAACCTCTGGCAATAAAGTTGCTAGAGGTTACTTTTTATTAAATCATTGAGTTTTTGATGAAATTTATCATAGAGTTTTATCATTTTATCTTCAGTACAAGCATTATGAATTTCTGAAATAGGTATCCATTTAACACCCTTAGTTTCTTCTTCATTTAGAATAAGCTTAGTGTTTTCATCTCCCTCAAATAGGTAAGCTACTGAAAGATGAAGGTGAGGCGAAACGAATTTTCCTTTTTTATAATGGCCTTCTACAGTAAGAATATCAAGAGAAAAGATGTTTGGAATAATTAGGTTTAGGTTTTGAATTCCTGTTTCTTCTTTTGCCTCTTTTATAGCAATATGTAGTAAGTTATCATCACCATCAGCATGTCCGCCAGTCCAAGACCAAGAATTATAGATTCTATGATAAATCATAAGAACTTTATCTCTAGTTTTGTTTAAAATATAGCCAGAACTTGTTATATGCATTATTTCATTGTCTCTAGTTAAAATATTACTATGATTTCTTATTGCATCTAAAATTATTTTTTTATCTGACTCTTCTTGTGCGTTAAAGGGAACATAGTTTTCAATTTCTTTAATCCAGTTCATTGTAACCTCCATAATAGTAGAAACTCAAAGTTTTAACCTTGAGTTTCAATATGATTATTTCTTCTTTTTTTTCTTTCTAACGGAATAACCAAAGCTACCTAAGCTCTTTTTTGTCATTGGATAGTATTCTCCATGACAATAATTAATTAAGTTTGCTTCTTCAAAATGAATTTTCCCTTTTTCATCCATTAAGCTTTCGTCAATATGTGAACATAAAACATCTGCAATAATTAAATCGTGAGTCCCTAAGGGAATAGTTTGTTTAACCTTACATTCTATTGCAACGGGACATTCATCTATATATGAGGCGTTAATTTGCCTACATTCCTTCATTGTAAAGCCCATTTCTTTAATTTTATCATTTGTTCTACCACTTTTAACACCACAATAATCTACAGCTTTAGTCATATTTGAGTGGGGCATATTAACCACAAATTCCATAGACTCTTTTATATATTCATAGGATAATCTATGAGGTCTTACAGATATAGAAAGCATTGGTGGTTTAGTACATACTGTACCAGCCCAAGCTACTGTAAATACATTTTCTTTTCCTTCTTTATTTTTAGAAGTGATTAAAACCACTGGAACTGGATTTAAAACTACACTTCCTTTGAAATCCATTTTGCTCATATAAAAACTCCTCTGTATTAATACTCTTTTGTTATCCCGTAAATTATAGCATTAAAAATTATTTTTAGCTATTACAAGTTGTCCTATTGATATTCCACCATCATTTGTAGGAATGTCTTTATGGGTAAGAACTTTAAAATTTTTCTTCTTAAGTTCATAATAGGTATTATTAAGTATAAAGTTATTTTGAAATACCCCACCACTTAGAGCAACTACATTAATATTAAAATCTAACCTGAGGAATTCACACATCTTTACAATATAGTTTACTATGGTTGAATGAAATCTTAAGGATATTTTTTCAATAGGAATTTTATTTTCTATATCTATAAGGATAGAGTTTATAATTTGGAGTGGAGAGATAATATATACTCCATTATCATCTTTAATATTAAAATCATATCCAATATCTAAGGCTTCTGTTTCTAAAATTGACTCTAGCATTATTGCAGCTTCTCCTTCAAAAGATGAATTGTGACAAAGGTTAAGAAGTGATGAAACTCCATCAAATAATCTTCCCATACTAGAAGAGGGATAAGATTTTTTAGGGTCAGAAAGTAATTTATATATAATATCATAAGTTTTTTTATAATTAGTATCTAAAATCCCCTTAGTCCTATTTAAATCTATGTTGTACAGATATGATAGGGCAATTTTATAGCAATCTCTAAGACTTGAATCTCCGCCTAAGAATCTAACATAGTCTAAATGTCCAACTCTTTTATATTCTTTTAAATTACAAATGAAAAATTCGCTTCCCCAAATAGAGTTATCATCCCCATATCCTGTTCCGTCAAAAGCCACACCAATTACTTTTTTGCTATATTTGTTGTCTACCATGCAGCTTACTATATGAGCATGATGATGTTGCACTCCTAAAGTAGGTATATTTAAAGAACTTGCATATTTACTACTTTCATAATCAGTATGCAAATCATGAACAATTAATTTTGGATTTATTTCAAATAATTTTTTATAGTGTTCTATATTGCTTTTAAATCTTTCTAGAGATTCATAGTTAATTAGTTCTCCATTATGAGGTCCTTGGTATATATAATTTCCCTTAGAAATAGCAAAGGTGTTTTTCATGTCACCACCTACAGCAAGAATTTCTTTTGAATCTTTATAAAGAAGAGGGAGAGGTGCATATCCACGACCTCTTCTAATAATCATATTTTCATAAGTGGTACATTTTATTATGGAGTCATCTAAGGGTAAAAATATATCTCTATTATTCATTAGGAAAAAGTCGCAAAATTGTCCAAGGTTATCTATAGCTTTTTTGTTTTCAAATTCTAAAGGAAGTCCAGATAGATTTCCTGACGTCATAATAAGAGAGTCTATATCAGTGGTCTGAAATATTAAAATTTGAAGAGGAGTAGATGGTAGCATGACTCCTAAATAATTATTATTTGGAGCAACTATATTTGGTAAGGAGTTATTCTGTTTTTTATTTAAAAGAACAATGGGACGTTCTTTACTTAATAAAAGTTGCTTTTCTGATTCATTTACATAACAAAACTTTTCAATTGTTTGGATATCTCTAATCATAAGTGCAAAGGGCTTTGATTTTCTTACTTTTCTTTTTCTAAGGGTCATTACTGTGCTTTCAGAATAGGGAGTACAACAAAGATGGAATCCTGATAAACTTTTTATTGCAAAGATAGAGCCTTCATTTATTTTTTTAGCAAAGAAATTTATGAGTTTTTTGTTGTATCTCCATGAATTGATTTTTTCTTCCCATATTATTTCTTGAGTAATATCTTTTCCTGAATTATCAGTTATAAAGATTTTAGGGCCACAGCTTGGACAACAATTAGGCTGTGCATGAAACCGTCTGTTACTCATAGTTGTATACTCTTTAAAACAATCTTTACATTGAGTGAAATTAGACATGGTGGTTACTTTTCTATCATAAGGAACTCTTTTTATGATTGAAAACCTAGGACCACAATTAGTGCAGTTAGTAAATGGATAAAAATATCTCTTATTATTTGGATCTAAAATATCAGCTGTACAATTTTCACAGGTGCATATATCAGGTGATATAAAAATTTGATTTTCACAAGCTTTTAGACTTTCTTTAATTTCAAATGAGGTTAAGTTATAGTTTTTATCATCTTTAATAGAAATGGATTCAATTCTAGATAATTCTGGAGGGGAGGTTTTTATTTGATTTATGAAAGATGAGGTACTTTCTTTATGACCTTCAATATGTATTTCCACACCATTACTATCGTTTAAAACCCATCCATTTAAACTAAATTTTTTTGCAATATTATATATATATGGTCTAAAGCCTACTCCTTGAACTATTCCTGTGATTTTTATCAAATATGAATAAATCATTGTAGAACACCACCTTAAGACGAATTAATAATATAAATTTTACCATATAAATATGAATTTTTTGTAAATAAATTAGTTCTCTATATAGAATTTGAAAAAAATGTCGAAAAATATACAGAGGGAGGTTTTTCTATGATTTTTAAAGATAAAAAATTAAAAACAAATTTAAAGAGTTTTAGAGGTCAGATAATTAAATTATTAATTATATGTACCTCAATACCAATAGTAACATTAGGTATATCATCAATAATATTATTCAAAAATTCAAGTGATAATGAATTTAAGAAGAGTGCTAAAAGTATTGATATGGCTGTAGAACAATTGGTTAATGAAAAGTTTGACGGAATTCAAAATATAATGGATATTGTTATAAAAAGATTAGAGAAAAATTCAAGTAAAGAAGAGTTGGAAAAAGACCTTATACTATTAGCAGAAGGGGATAAAGATGCTAAGTCTGCATTTATTTATGAAACTAAAAGTAAAGCAACATTAATTTATCCACATGTTGAAATACCTTCGAATCTTGATTCTACAACAAGAGAGTGGTATATAAAAGCAAAAGAGGCAAATGGACAGTTAGGAGTGTCTAATGTATATAAAGATATTATGACTGGAAAGAATATGGTTACTTTATCTAAAGCTCTAATAATAAATGGAGAGGTCCAAGCTGTTCTGGGCGTAGATTTTGATATTGAAAGTATTTCAAATGCTTTGAGCAATATTACTTTTGGTAATAATGGGATATGTAGTATTATTGATGCTAATGGAATAACAATTGCTCATCCTAATAAGGAGTATATTGGAAATAGTGATATTTCTGAAAGTAAAGTGTGGGAAACTATAAAGAATGAGGATAGTGGATTAGTTAAAGGAACAGCTGGATCAGAAACTATATATAATTTTGGCTTTACAACTTCAGATATTACAGGATGGAAAGTAATGCTTGAAGTTCCAAGTACTGATTTAACAGAAAATATAAAGAAGTTTATTACTACAATTATTATTACTATAATTGTGGTTTGGGTTATAGTAACTACATTAGGAAGTATATATTCAAGAAGAATGGGTAAATCTATAAAAATTATTAAAGATGGAGTTAATAAAGCTTCTAAAGGTGATTTTTCAGAAGAAATATCTTTATCAACAGGAGATGAGCTTGAGGAACTAGCAAATAGCTTTAATATTATGCAATATAAGATATCAGATTTAATTGGAAAGGTACAGTCCTCAATTATTGATGTATCTGATTCGTCTATTAATATATCAGAAATGAGTAATGATGTTGCTTTAGCTATTGGGGAGGTTGCTAATACTGCAGAGGAAATATCAAAAGGTACAATGGAATCTGCAGAGAGTTTGACAAATGTATCTTGTAATTTAGAGGGTGTTTCTCAAGATATTAATAATATAGATAAAGAAGCTAAGGATATTAATAATAAAGCTATAGAAACAAATGCTTTAGGAGAAGATGGAATAAATATTATAAACGTTGTAATGAGTAAGACGACAGAAACTAAAGAAAGTGCGATGGAAGTTAATAAAGTTATTTCTTTAGTGTCAGAAAGTGTAAGTAAAATTGGGGTGATGAATCAAGCAATATCCCAAATAACTGAACAAACTAATCTTCTTGCTTTAAATGCAGCTATAGAAGCAGCGAGAGCTGGAGAGGCTGGAAAAGGTTTTGCTGTAGTTGCTGAAGAGATAAGAAAGCTTGCAGAAGAAACATCAAAATCAGCAAAAGAGATAAATGAAGTGGTTCAAGAAGTATCATTAAAAGTTAATGTAGCAGTAGATACAGTTAAAAATACAAATGAAACTGTGGAAAGCCAACAGAATGTTATCTTAGATGCTGAAAAAATATTTAATAATATTATTAGTTCTGTTAAGGAGCTTACAAGTAAGGTTTATAACATATCAAATGCTTTAGATGAAATGGCAGAAAAGAAAGATGATTTAGTAAATCAAGTACAGAATTTATCTGCAATAGCTGAGGAGACAGCAGCAGGAACAGAAGAAGTATCTGCATCTTGTGAAGAAGTATCTGCATCTTCAGAAGAATTTACTGTTTATGCAAGTAAGCTTAAAGATTTAGGTAAGAATCTCGAAAATGAGGTAAATGTATTTAAGTTAAAAAAATAAGGAAGGGGTTAACCCTTCCTTTTTAATATCTTCTTCTACGTCTTGAACGACTATATCTCTTTCTATTATTAATAATCTTAATTATAAGAACTACTAAGATTACTACTATAACAATTGCAAGGACAATAGCAATATATACAAACATATTAGCCTTTATAAGCTTAAATACTGTTAAGTCACTGCTTCCTTTTACTTCTAAAGCTGAATCTAAAACTGTTGCGCTTAAAGGAATATCGTTTTTAGAAGCAAGTTTCCAAGCGTTGTTGCTTTCTGGATTTAGTGTTATTTTCAAGTTGTTTACATTAAGCGAATTATTATATAATTTCAAGTCTTCGCTTAAGGTTACATTAGCTGTTATTGTTTTTGTTGGTCCAAAAAATCCAAATAGTTTGTATTCAAGTTCAAGAGAACCAACCTCATCTCCAGCTTTCTTAATAACTTGTTTTTCAGCAGGATAGCTATAGTCCATCATAGAATTTAAGTCTCTAAATCTAGCATCATTATCGTTTCTATCAGACTTTAATACTACACCAATAAGTTTACGCCCATTTCTTTCATATAGACCAGCAAAACATGTTCCGGCATCATTAGTAACCCCTGTTTTACCACCTATATTCCCATTTTTGCCTAATTCAGTATTTCTATTTTCTAAGTGTATTATAGTATCTCCAGGTAAGGTAACTGTAGCATTTGAAAGTGCCATAGTTTCTCTTATCCATTCATTTTCATAAGCTTTCTTAGTTAAAATAGATAATTCATAAGCTGTAGAATAGTTTACATCTTTTCCTGTTACGGAATCTGGTAAACCATTAGGGTTTTCAAAGTGAGTATTTATTAATCCAAGCTCTTTTGCTTTGTCATTCATCATTTGAATGAATTTTTCTGAGGTTCCACCAACATGCTCTGCAATCATATATGCAGCATCATTACCAGAGAATAATAAAAGTTCCTTCATAGCTGTATCAGCATCAATGGTATCTCCTACCTTGAATGATTTACCATAAGGAAGCATTTGTTCACTTTGCATAGTATATGGTGGTTGTGCTAAAGCTGTTTCTGTATATACTATTTGGTCTGTTTTTTTTGCGTTTTCTGCAAAAAGTAATGCTGTCATTAGCTTAGTTGTACTAGCTAAATACATTTTTTCATTACCATTTTTGTCGTAAATTACTTCTCCAGTATCATAATCAACAACGACTCCAGCTTTTGAAATAATTTCTGGCGTATTAACTTTTTCTGTGGCATGGACCTTACTAGCAAAAGGTGCTAATAAAGATATGGAAAGAGCTAATGCCAATGTTTTTAACGTCTTTCTTTTTGTCACGGTTCATCTCCCCATCTCTTAAAAATAATGTGTCTGAAAACATTTTTAGTATATCATTTATGTATTTTAATAACAATATGTAAAATGACAATATTCTTAATTTCCTATTAATTACTTAAATATAAAAGCTTAAAAATGCCAACACTAAGGATAAATGAAGTAGGAGGTGAAAAAATGAAGAAGCTAAAAGGATTCATATTAATTATACTGAGTTTTTTATGTGTACCTTTTTGTAATTATAAGGTGGATGCAGTGGAAGGAGAAAAGTTAGTTTATTTAACTTTTGATGATGGTCCTTCACCCAATAACACAAATAGAATTTTAAATGTTTTAAAGAAAAATGATGTAAGAGCATCTTTCTTTGTTGTTGGGAAGAATGTTGAAATGTTTCCGGAGATTGTGAAAAATATGGACAAGAATAATATGGATATATATCCACATTGCAACAATCATACTTATAAGGAGCTATATAGTTCCCAAGAGTTTTATTTTGATGACTTAAGCAAATGTCAAAAATCTATTAACAAGGTTACAGGAAAAAATGTTGGGTGTACATTTGTAAGGATGCCGGGCGGGTCTGATAACTTAGTTGGAGATAGAGAGGTTCTAGCTAGTATAAGAAATAATCTTTTGAAAAAGGGAGTTGATTATGTAGATTGGAATGTTGATTCTGGTGATGCTACAGCCATAAGTGTAGCAACTGATATAATAGAGGATAACGTTAGTTCTGGTGGCTGTAAATATCAAGTTGAAGTTCTTTTAATGCATGACTTAGATAATAAGAATACTACAACTGAAGCTTTAGACACCATAATTAATGAGTACAAAGTAATGGGATATAAATTTAAAACTTTAAGTGAGATGGAGCCTTGGGAAAAACAATACTTAGAGAATATAAGAGTTATTAATAGAAGGTAGGGAAATAACAATATATATTTACAAAAATATATAAATATATAAATATATAAATAAGTTCAATTATAATATAGAGAGTCAAAGAGTTAGTAGAGTTATAAAGAATAGATAGAATAGAAAGAACTCTGCCAAGTTAGCAGAGCTCTTTCTATTCTTTAAATCTATTTATGATATGTTCTTTGGCTTTTAATTCAAAAGTATCATCAAGCTTTTTAAGTTCAACAGAACCATATTTTTTTTCTAAAGCAATTCTTAAAAATCTATCTGCAAGCTCAGGATTTTTTGAAAGTAATGATCCGTGGAAATAAGTGCAGAAAGTATTCTTATAGATGCATCCTTCATAATTATCTTCACCATTGTTGCCGTATCCATGAATACATTTTCCAAGAGGCTTTAATCCATTTATAAATGTTCTACCAGAGTGATTTTCAAAACCAACATAGGTTTCATTAAATTCTTCGTTGTAGATTACAGTATTTCCAATAAGTCTCTTTTCTCCACCCTCAGTATAGATATCTAGTATGCTTAATCCTTCAAGTTTTTCGCCATTAGGAGAAATATAATGCTTTCCTAGAAGTTGATATCCGCCACATATAGCAAGAAGAACTTTTTCATCTTCTATATATTGCTTTAGAACTTCTCCTTTATTATTTTTAAGGTCTTCAGAAACAATTGATTGCTCATAGTCTTGACCTCCGCCAAAGAAAACTATATCTATATCGTCTTTATTAAATTTATCATTTAAAGAAACATTAACTATATTAACCTTTATTCCTCTTTCTTCAGCTCTATGTTTTAATACAAGAATATTACCAACATCTCCATAAACATTTAAAAGATCAGGATAAAGATGACAAATATTTAATTCCATAATTCCACTCCTTTTACTACCAAAGCTTTTTAATATAGCCTTTTGAGTGTAGATATTTTCTATAATTGATCATGGCTGTATAAGTAGCTAATATATAAATTCTATTAGTGCTACTATTTTTAATTTTTTCTGTTAATGCTTCATAGTTTTCTTCTAGAATAAATTTTTCTGAATTAAGTCCAGCCACTTTTAATCTAACTGCCATATCATACAATCTTATTCCAGAAACAAATACATCCTTTATAGGAAGTTCTTTTAATCTTTCAAAATCAACATCCCAAATCCAAGAAACATCAGTACCATCAGCATAATTATCATTAAGCATAAATAAAGTAGAGAAGTCTTCTTTATTTAAACAAAGTGTATCTATAGCTTGGTTATATCCAGCAGGATTCTTAACAAGTATTATTTTTACCTGCTTATTATCTATACTTATTTCTTCTTGTCTACCAAAGCTAGAATCTTGTTTTCCAAGGGAAGATTTTATTGATTCTTCATTAATTCCTATTTCTTTGGTTATTGAATATGCGCAAAGACCATTGTAAATATTATAGATTCCTGATTGACTAATAGTTATTTCATCATTATTAATAAGTACTTTAGATGAATTAGGGTTTAATTCTAAAATTTCATTTACAGAATATTTAAGATCAGCTCTTTTATAGCCACATTCTGAGCAGTAGAAATCTCCTAGATGATTATATGTTATAAAGTTATATTGATATGGAGCTTTACAAATTTTGCAGAACTTTGCATCAGCATTAACATCAATAGTATTATCCTTTTTTACCCCTACGTTAAAACCATAGTATATAGTTTCATTTGGAACAGGTAATTTACCAAATAAAGAATCATCACCATTTAGAACTAATTTAGATAATGGAACTTTTTCAACACCTTCTAATATTTTTGAAAGGGTAGTATAAACTTCACCATATCTATCTAATTGGTCTCTAAATAGATTAGTAATAGTTATAATTTCAGGTGTTATATATTCCGTTACAAATTTTAGATTAGCTTCATCTACTTCAATAATTGCATAACTATCATGTTTTTTGTTGAAAAATTTATAGTTATCTATAAAACAAGCAACTATTCCTCTAAATAGGTTAGCTCCTGTGTTATTTGTAATTACTGTATGTCCATTTGCTTTAAATATATTAGTAATCATACTTGTAGTAGTAGTTTTACCATTAGTTCCGGTTACAAGTATAACTTTATATCCCTTAGCAACCTTTTTTAATATCTCTTTATCAAATTTTAATGCAACAGTACCTGGAAAGGTGCTTCCCCCTTTTAGAAGGTTTTTAGATATAAATAATGTAATCTTACCAGCTAAAATACTTAAAATAGACTTAATATTAATATTGCTCACCACCTTAAATGCTTACTATGTAGTATGTCCTTAAAAGCTTAATTGTAAACTTTGAGAATAAGTATAGCATAAACTTATAATATTTTGTAGAAGATTATAAGATAAAAGAGATATTTTGTGTGGTATTTACAATTATTTGTAGTAGATTTTTTATATTGTAAATGTTAGAATAATACATATGTAAACCTTGTGTATAAGTGAAAAGGTGGGTGCAGTATGGAAAAGGTTTTAAAAGGAATTAAAAATAGTTTTGGAAAAATAGGGACAGCCTATAAGAAGCTTTCAGAAAAAGATGCCAGAATAGACACTATAGTAACTATATCAGGTGTAATGCTGTTTGCTTTTTTAGTTATGTTTACCTGTCAAAAAATAATGGGTGTTAATGCTGTTAGTATAGCTACTAATAAAGCTGAAGCTAGTTTTTTTGATGGGGATTATGATGCTGCAATTGCAGAATATGAAAAATTACAGGAAGATGAAGAGTGGCCTATTTATACAGTTAAGATTGCAGAGATATATTCAGTAAAGGGAGATTATGAAAAGTCAAACTCTTTATTAGAAGAATCATATCAAAAAAGAAATGAGCTTATAGACGAGCATGGTAAGAGCAAATATAATGATGTAGACGGTGAACTTGGAAATCTTATAGCACTTACTTTCCTTATGAATGGAGAAAAGGAAAAAGCCTTAGAACATGGTGAAATGTTCATGGAAGAAAATGCATTAGATAAGTCTATTCAAAGAACAATGTTTACAATATACATGGTAAATGGACAAAGAGAGAAGGCTAACAACATAATCAAAGAGTATGATGTTGATGAAGAATCTTCCTATGACTTAGCATTATATGCAAGAATGAATATGCTAGTAGATAATTGGGATAAGGGTTATGATATATTAAAGGATGCTTGGTATAAAAATAAAGATGAAATAAAAGTATATGATGTTATAGCTCAAATTTCATCTTACGATAGGGATTCTGTAATTATGAAATTATCTGAGTTGTCGGAAGCAAATCCAGATGAAGTATGTTACAAAGTTTGGCTTGCAAAGTGTTACTCAATGCTTGAAGAAACCACTAATGAAGCAAATGCGTTAGTACAAGAGCTAGAAGGGAAAGATGTTGGTAATGTAGTTTTTAAGACTATAATTGCAAAGATTGATCAACATTTAGGAAATAATGAAGAGGCAGAAAAAATATTAAATGCAGTAATAGAGAATGATGAAAATTCATATTTTGGTTATCATACAGCAGCTTGGTATTACTTTGATTTAGGAGATTATGATAAGGCTTTTGAGTTATGTAAACAAAGTATTTTAGCAAATAAAGATTATCCTGATAATTACGGATTCTTAATACCAGAAATTATGATAGCAAAAGAACAAAGTGAAATAGCAGAACCTTATTTAAGAATGGCTATTGAAAAGGAACCTTTTAATTACAATATATTATTAAAAATAGCTGATTATTATTCATATAATACTCAAGATAAGGGGAAGGCTTATGAGTATTATAATTTAGCTTCATTAGTTAAGCCAAATGATGCTGAAATTTTATATAATATGGCCAACATAAAAGTAGAAGATGGAAAGAATAGTGAAGCTATAGAGTTACTAAAGCAATGCACTAAATTAGATGAACAATCTACAAAGTATTTTAGAACCTTAGGAACTGTATATTTAAATGAAGGAAAAACAGATGAAGCTATAGCTGCAATTAGGTCTGCTTATTCAGTGGATAAGAGTGATCTTAAGACATTAAATAATGCAGGAGTCTTCTATATTGCAATGGAAGGTGAAATTGAAAGAGGTATGGTTAATATAAAAGCAGCGTATGATGGATTAACTAATTCAGTAGATACTGAAACAAGAAATGTTATATCTGAGAATTACCAAAAGGCAAAGACCCTATATGATGCATATAATAAGGAAGATGGATCAAAATTAACAGTACCAGACTTTACATTATTCTATTAAGAAAAGTTAAGGAGAATAAAAAATATAGATTAGATAGAGAAATTGTTTTGCAATTTCTCTTTTTTTATAGTGACAAATTTCTATAATGAAAGTTTTTTCTTTTTTACTCTTAATTAGTTAATTAGAATCTTTGCCTAATTGTAGAAAGAATAATATAATAATAATATATTAACTAAAGAAAATTATAGGAGGGGTATTTTATGTATCCAATTAAGTTTGAAAATCTGTATTATGAGAGGATATGGGGAGGTAGAGACCTAGAAAAGTTTAGGGATAATGTTCCAGAAGGATGTATAGGCGAAAGTTGGGATATTGCTTGCCATAGAAATGGAACAGGAATTATAGAAAATGGAGAACTTAAGGGATTATCATTTAAAGAACTTATAGATAAATACGGAGAAGAAGTTGTAGGAATAAAAATTAGCAAGGATAATTTTCCGTTACTAATTAAGCTTATAAATTCAAAGGATAAATTATCTGTTCAAGTACATCCAGATGACAAGTATGCAAAAGAAGCAGAGAATGACTTAGGAAAAACTGAAGCGTGGTATGTTGTAGATGCAGAAGAAGGAGCATCACTTATTGTAGGAACTAAGGATTGTGACAAAGAAATTTTTAAGAAGGCTATAGAAGATGGTTGTTTAGAACCATATTTAAATAAGATACCAGTTAAAAAAGGTGATATGTTCTATGTACAAAGTGGTTTAGTACATGCCATATGTGAAGGGGTAACCATAGCAGAAATCCAACAAAGTAGTGATACAACATACAGAGTATATGACTATAATAGAGGAAGAGAAATACACGTTGAAAAAGCTCTAGATGTAATTGATTTTGATTTAAAGTGTGAAAATAGTAAAGGTATCACAATTCATGAAGAAGGCTTTGATAAAACAATTTTATGCTTAAGTGAATTTTTTGCAATTGAAAAGTATGAAGTTAAAAGTAAGGCTATAGAAAATAGTGACTTAGATAGATTTTTCTTATTCACTTGTGTGGAAGGTAATGGGAAGATAGTATCTTCAGGAAATGAATTGGAAATAAAGCTTGGAGATAGTATCTTAATACCTGCAAGCCTTGGAGAGTATACTTTAGAGGGGAACTTTACTTTGTTAAAGAGTTATGTTCCTGATTTAGAAGTAGAAAAATCAAAAATATTAAGTAATGTAATTAAGTAAAGTGGACGATAAGAAACTAGGAGTGTAATTGCTCTTAGTTTCTTTTTTAAAAGGTGGGAATAAAATGGCAAATAAAAATAAGTTTAAATTAGTAAAGGTTATACTTTTTGCCTTAATAATTATTGGTTGTGCTACTCTTTATTTCAAAAATTTTAGTAATAACAAGGGATTAAGAGTTATAGAATGGGATAATATTTATAATGATAATAACATTACATTGTTTTACCAAGATATTGAGGAAAAGCCTAATTCTATAAAAAAGTTAGATAGTGTTTACAGCGTAAGTAAAATAGTTAATAACAATAAAAGTGAATTAGAAAAGGTATTACAAACTGTAGATATATTAAAGAGTATCATCGAATATGATGATGTAGATAGTTCTGTTGCTAAAGATGGATATGCTATCTTAGAGGAAAAGGGTGGCAATAAAAAGGTATCAGATAGAGATATGGCAATAATAGAACGAGATATCTTATTAGCGGCTGGATTTGTGGCTAGAGTTGGTGAGTTTAGAAAAGAGGTACCTCAGTTCCAAAAGAATCCTTCATATTATGTTGTTGAGTACTGGAGTAAAGAGAATAATAAGTGGATAATGGTGGATTTTAAGGATAAAGGGTATCTAGAAAAAGGTGGGGTAAAACTATCTTCTATTGAAGTTTTAGGAGAGAAGCTTAAGGACTTAACTTATATAGGAAATAGTAGTCAAAATGATTACAGAAAGAAGATATCTAAATACTTATCTTCATATACAGTTGCAATAGATAATACTATTTCAATGAAGAAAAGTAATAGCTATTTAACATACTGTAGTTCAGAAAAAGATATTGATATGAAGATTGAAAATGATTATTTTCCATCAACAATTTTTACAACAGAAAAGACATTGTTTACATTGTCACCTAGTACAAAGGCAACTGGCAAAGATAGTAGTACATATATAATACTAATGAGAAAGCCTATGGAATCTTCAAATAGCTATGTTTATGTTATTGGTGCATTCGAAAATGGAAGTACAATAAAAAATTACTATTTAAGAATTAATGATGGTAAAATGAAAAAGATAGATAGGTATGAAGAAGTTGAATTAGTAGAAGGAACAAATAAAATAGAATTATCTAAGGATGGAGTAAATATACTTAAAAGGATAGTAGTAGAGAGGGATAAATAATCTTAATAATTTATTAAGTTAATAGACAAGTAGTTTTGGGTTAAGTATAATAAAAATCGGAGTTAAAAAGAAAGTGAGTGTGATATGAGTGGGGTTAGACTTAATATTTATTTTAAAATCAATAATTATTGCAATTGTTGAAGGATTAACAGAATTTATTCCAGTATCATCTACAGGACATATGATTTTAGTAGGAAGTGCTATAAATTTCCGTAGTGCGTCTCCACAATTTGCAGAGATGTTCGAAGTAGTTATTCAACTTGGAGCTATTTTAGCTGTAGTTGTGCTTTACTGGATAAAAATTAAGGATAGTGTAATAGAATTTTTCCAATATATTTTTACAGGTGGTAAAAAAGGAAAAGTAGGATTTAGATTTGGAATTAATGTTATAGTAGCATCAATACCAGCAGGTATAATCGGGATGTTATTTTATGATAATATTAAGGCATTATTTAGACCAGAAGCTGTAATTGTAGGATTTATAGTTGGTGGTATATTATTGCTAGTAATTGAAGGACTATTTAGAAGTAAAAAACATGCTGTAAAAGATATAGATGAAATTACTCCTGGAAAGTCACTAATAGTAGGCTGTTTTCAAGTACTTTCAATGTGGCCAGGTATGTCAAGAAGTGCATCAACTATTATGGGAGGATGGATTGCAGGGTTATCTACTCCTATAGCAGCAGAGTTTTCATTTTTCTTAGCAGTACCAGCAATGATTGGTTCATCAGCAAAGGATCTATTTGAATTTGATTATTCAATTATGAATTCTACATTATGGATTGCCCTAGTATTAGGATTTATAGTGGCATTTGTTGTTTCTATAATAGTAATGAAGAAATTTATTGATTATTTAAAGAAAAAACCAATGAGAGTATTTGCTATATACAGAGTAGCGGCAGGAATATTATTAGCAGTATTAGTATTCACAAAGATAATAACGCTATCGTAAATATAAATCATAGGAGAGAAACCTCAATTAGAGGTTTCTCTTTTCTTTAACATTTAGGAAATTATAAACCTTTAATTAGCTATAAATCAAAGGGAGTATTACATTTTTATATTAAAAAGTTATAAGGTCAAAGGTAATAAGTTTATAGTTTTTTCACCTTAAGTACTAAGGGGATGAATATCCACTCTATCTTTATTTTGTAAATTTTCTAAAAATTATAAAATTTACATTCAATTCTACTTTTCACCAATTTAAATTTATGATATCATAAAATAAGTAAATGACATTTTCTTGTAATGCATTGTATGTAAACAATATCAAAAAGTGTCGTAAAGTAATAGTTTTTATATTTTTTTATTCTAAATTGTTTGAAAATAATGAATATAAAAACAATTACGGTATAACGTGTGTGGTAGAGGGGGATATGAGAATGGAACAACAAATTAAAAAAATTGCCTTACTAACAGGTGGTGGAGATTGTCCTGGATTAAATGCAGTAATTAGAGCTGTAACAAGAACTGCAATATTAAATTATGGTATGGAGGTTATAGGCTATAAATTTGGATATAGAGGCCTATATAACAATGACTTCATTCCTCTAACATTAGAATCAGTATCCGGAATATTACATAGAGGAGGTACTATTCTATACAGTTCAAACAAGGACAACCTATTTGATTATCAAGTAGAAGAAGATGGTCAAATGGTAAAAAAGGATGTTTCAGATGTAGCCGTAGAAAATATGAAAAAAGAGGGTGTAGATGTTCTAGTTGTAATAGGTGGAGATGGAACCTTAACATCAGCTAGAGATTTTGCTAGAAAAGGAGTTAAAGTAATAGGAGTTCCAAAGACAATTGATAATGATTTAGCATCTACAGATGTTACATTTGGATTTAATACAGCAATAGATGTTGCTACTGGAGCTTTAGATAGACTTCATACAACTGCTGAATCACATCATAGAATTATGATTTGTGAGGTTATGGGAAGAGGTGCTGGTTGGATAGCATTAGAGTCTGGAATAGCAGGTTCTGCAGATGTTATTTTGCTACCAGAGATACCTTACGATATAAACAAAATAAAAGAAAAAGTTGAAGAGAGAAGAAAAGAGGGCAAACTATTTACTATTATAGTAGTAGCAGAAGGGGCTAAACCTAAAGATGGTGACGTGGTAGTTTCTAAGATTGTAGCAGATAGTCCAGATCCAATTAGACTTGGTGGAATTGGTAATAAGTTAGCTGATGATTTAGAAAAGATAATTCCAGATCATGAAGTAAGATGTACAGTGCTTGGTCATATCCAAAGAGGAGGAACTACTTCTACTTATGATAGAATTCTTTCGACTAGATATGGGGTAGCTGCTGTTGAGTTGATAAATGAAGGTAAGTTTGGTGATATGGTATGCTTAAAAGGAGATACAATATCTTCTGATAGTTTAGAAAATGTTATTGGACAAAAAACTAAGCAAGTGTTGCCGGATGGAGAGTTAGTTCAAGTTGCTAAAAAAATAGGAATTTCTTTTGGAGATTAATTTAATATAAAAGGGAATAAAAAAAGTTATAAAACTCCCCTAATGGGGAGTTTCTGTAATATTTAATGATATTATATTTAATTTGTATCTTCAAAATTTTCTGAAAATATGATATACTTTTCCTAGGGACAGTTAATTTTTAGAAGCTGGAGGGTATTATGAAAGAGATAAAGAGATATTTAGAATCAAGAATAGGAACTTACGGATTTTTCTTTGAAGATCTATCGAGCGGATTCATTTATGGGTATAATGAAAACGTTCAAATGGTTGCTGCAGGGTGCATGAAACTTCCTATAGCAGTTTCTCTTATAAAAGCTGTTGAAGATAAAAAGGTAGATTTCATGGATAAAATCAAAATAGAAAAAGAAGATAAAGTTTATGGAACTGGTATAATCCATGAATTTAATGAGAGAGAGTATACAATATTTGAATTGTTAGTAGCAATGCTTATACAAAGTGATAATACTGCAGCCAATAAGATAATTGATATAATTGGAATGGATAATATTAATTCAAACATAAAAGAAATGGGATTAAAAAATACTATTCTTAACAGAAAGACTAGCGATGAAAGACAATCTAAAGAGGGTGTAGAAAATATAACAAGCGCATATGATCTTTCTAAGATATGGAAGCATCTACATAATGCAACTTATCTAAATAGAGATAATAGCACTATGTTAGTAGATATATTAAGAAGGCAACAAATTAAGAATAAACTTGCTTTATATATACCAGATGATTTGAAATATGAAATTTCCAGTAAAACTGGTGACAAGAAAGGTGTTGAAAATGATACAGCATTAATTCAATTACCTAAGGGGAATTTTGTATTTACTGTATTATCAACTTCCGTTCCTAATAGTGTATATGGAACAGTAACTTTGGCTAAGTGTGGTAAAATGATGTGGGACAATGTCATGAATAATTGGCATTGAAAACATAAATATCTCTACCTGTGGGTTAGGTAGGGGTTCAACTATGGTGAAATTGAAAATATGAGGGTAAAAGAAGAATGTATCA
The DNA here is from genome assembly GCF_000424025.1 of Clostridium paraputrificum AGR2156. Lineage (NCBI taxonomy): Bacteria > Bacillati > Bacillota > Clostridia > Eubacteriales > Clostridiaceae > Clostridium > Clostridium paraputrificum. Next base: position 104,335 of record NZ_AUJC01000007.1, on the reverse strand, counting down.
AAGTGAATTTTGATACATTCTTCTTTTGTTATCAATTAATAAATATAGAAAAAAGAATAATTTAGAAAGTGTTTAATACATGTTTCAGATTAAGAGTCAGGAATTAGAATTATGAATTTATTTATTAAAATATTGTAAGAAATTAACAATAAGTTTACAATATTATTTGGTGATATATGTAATAAAGGAGAGAGGGTAATTGGAAAGTGAAGAGGTATCAATTAAAGAAGTTCTAGAAACCTTGAAAAGAAGATGGAAGATGATCGCTATTATCGTATTAGTATGTCTAATTGTGGCTTCTGTATATAGCTTTTTTATAACTAAACCTGTATATAAAATAAGTACAAAGTTATTTATAGGTAAAGAAGTAAGCGACGGGGCATCAGATTACAATAGTAGCGAAGTTCAGATGTATCAAAAACTAATGAAAACATATGCTGGAATTGCAAAATCAGATGATGTAATTCAAAGAGCACTAGATAGAGGAGATAGTAATGCTAGTGCAAAGTCTATTTTATCTAACCTAGAAGTAATAGCCGGAAATGATGACCAGTTTTTGACCATATCATTAAGTACTAAAGAACCAGGAGAGGGCTTAAAGGTATTAAATAATATTATTGATGAGTTTATAGAAACATCATCAAAGATATATGCCAATGGTAATGTTAGTATAGTAACAACACCTAAATATCCTGAATCAGCAATTAGCCCTAATAAGAAACTAAATATAGCTATTACATTTATGATAGGAGTAATGTGTTCTGTAGGTTTAGCATTATTGTTAGAATTTATGTATAACACTGCAAAGAGCAAGGAAGAAATAGAAGAAATACTAGGAGTATCTGTTTTAGGAATTTTACCTGAATATACAGATGAAGATAAGTTAGATGATTTTAAGAGTAAAAGGATTTTGGGAAATAAACATCTAAGAAATAAAAAAAGAAGGAGGAAAAATAAGGGTGAAGAATATTCTAGAGAATCCTACAACGATATATGCGGAAGCGTATAGTAAGCTTAAAACAAGTATTAAGTATTCATCTGCAGATAAAAATAACAAAGTATTTCTTATAACATCATCAGAAAAAGGTGAGGGTAAATCAACAACAGCGACAAACCTAGCAATAAGCTTATCTTTTGATAAGAAAAAAGTTTTGCTTGTAGATTGCGACTTGAGAAGACCTTCTTTACATAAGTATTTAAGGATTAGTGGAGAATGTGGATTAACAGAAGTAATAATAGGGGAAACAAACGTAGAAAAAGCAATAGTTAATATAAAGGATAATCTATTTTTTTTACCTTCAGGAAATAGACCACCAAATCCTGCAGAGCTATTGGGAAGTGAAAATTTTGAATTAATGTTAAAGGAACTAAAGGATATATTTGATTATATTATAATTGATTCCCCACCTCTTAGGGTAGTGGCTGACGCACAAATTCTAAGTTCGAAAGTAGACGGAGTTATATTGGTGGTGAAATATGGGTTTACAAAGAAAGATGAACTTTTAGTATGTAGAGAAACTTTAGAATTAGTTGGCGGTAAGTTAATTGGAACAGTTATAAATGGGGACAAGAAAGAGAATGATTACAAGTATTACTATTATTAAAATAATTGTATTTAAATCAATCTAAATGCGGATACTCCTTAATAGACAGTTCTATTTAAGGAGTATTTTTATGAAGAAAATTATAAGAAGTTCTATGGTTTCAATAGCAATAATACTTTTTTTAAATATACCTAGTATAGTATTAGCACTTGATTTAAGTGCTAAAGATATAAATGATATAAAATATCAATTAAGAATTGTTGGGATAAATTCATATTGTAGTGATAATATAATAACTTACATGAAAAACTTAAGTTTATCTAGGGAAGAGTTATTAGTCATTGAAAAAGAATGCACAGAAGTTATAAACTTAATCCATGGGAAAAACTTTATAAGTGATTTATCTTTATCTGAAATGTATTACTTTTATAAAACATTATCATCTATAATAAATAATTTAAATATGGGTTTTAGTATTAATATATTTAATAAAAGTATAGCTATTAAAAATATAAGTAATGGTGATATTTTAATGAAAGGAAGTATAAAAGAAGTTGGGGGATATATAGAGAATGTAAAAAGGAATAATTCTATTAAGGACATAGTTAATATTTTAGATAGAATTGAATTTAAAATTCTAGGAGAAAATAGTGGCTTTTCCAATAAAGTTCTTAATTCTAATATCCCAGACTTTGCTATTAATGTTATAAATGAATTTGAATGGGTACTAAATTTTTAGTACCTTTTTGTTTTGTTTTTTATTTGCTGATATAATAGGGGTAATATTTTAATAATATGGGGGCGTAGTATGATAAATGAAGTGATAAATGGAATCAAACCATTATATAAAGATAAAATCGAAGAAGCTAAAATAAGAGTTGATTCCTTAGCAAAGCCTTTAGGAAGTTTAGGAAGACTTGAGGATTTAGCAATACAGATTTCAGGCATAACAGGAAATATAAAGAATTCCATACGAAATAAAGGTATTATTATTATGAGTGCGGATAATGGAGTGGTTGAAGAAGGGGTAGCCTCCTCTCCACAATATGTAACTTTAGCCCAAACAAAGAATTTTATTAAAGGTAAAACTGGAGTTTGTGCAATAGGTAAAACAAATGATACAAAGTTAATTGTTGTAGATATAGGAATAAATTCTGATGAAAAAATAAATGGGATTGTGGATAAAAAAATATCTAAAGGAACTAGAAATATATATAAAGAAAATGCTATGAGCTATGAAGAAGCTAAAAGGGGAATTGAAATAGGAATTGAGATGGCTAAAAAAGCTAAGGATGAAGGCTTTGATATAATTGGTGTTGGGGAAATGGGAATAGGTAACACGACAACATCTGCAGCAGTTTTAATGTGTTTGATTGACTGTAAAGTTGATAAAGTAGTTGGTAAAGGTGCTGGGGTTACTGAGGAGGCCTTTAATAAGAAAAAGCTAGTGGTCAAAACTGCTGTTGAAAGTAAGGATATAAATAGAATGGATCCAATGGATATAATATCAAAGGTTGGAGGGTACGATATAGCTGGAATGACAGGAGTGTTTTTAGGAGCTGCATATTATAGAATACCAGTTGTTATTGATGGCTTTATTTCAGTTGTATCAGCCCTTCTAGCATCAAGGCTTAATCCTATTGTAAAGGAATATCTTATACCTTCTCATAAGTCTAAAGAAATAGGATATAATTTAGCTATAGAGGAGTTAGGACTTGAGCCAATGCTTAATTTGGGAATGAGACTTGGAGAAGGTAGTGGCTGTCCAATAGCATTTTCTGTAGTGGAGTTTGCATTGTCTATGATGAATAATATGGCAACCTTTGAAGAAGGGGAAATTGATAATTCTTATCTTGAAAAAATAAAAGGAGAAGAAAATTATATAGTATGATAATATTTGTTGTTGGCGGGTCTAAAAGCCAAAAGTCCAATTATGGAGAGAGTATTGCAGAGAAGTTATTTAATAAGGGAAATTTATATTATCTAGCTACCATGAAACCTTATGATGATGAGGATTTAAAAAGAATAGAGGAACATATAAAAAACAGAAGTGGACATGGCTATATAACAATAGAAGTTCCAAGGGATATTAGTAGCGTTTTACCAATGCTAAATAAGGGTGATACAGTACTACTTGATAGTATTACATCTCTTGTTACTAATGAGATGTTTAATAATAAACAGATTGTGAAAAATGTTAAAGATAAAATTATAACAGAAGTAAATGAGATTTCTAAGAAGGTTTCTAATTTAGTTATTGTATCAGATTATGTATTTAGCGATGGAATTAGGTATGATGATTTTACAGAGGATTTTAGAAAAGAACTTGGTATTATAAATTGTGAAATAGCTAAAATGTCACAGGCTGTAATAGAGAGTTCCTTTGGAAATATTATAGTACATAAAGGTAAGGAAAGGATTAATAATGAAGAACTTATTGAATGCATTTAATATGGCAGTTAGTATGTTTACAGTAATACCATTGCCTAAATATATATGGGAAGAAAAATCTGCAAAGTATATGATGAGAATATATCCATTTGTAGGATTTATAGTAGGGCTTATATGGTATGGGGGAGGAGTACTTCTTAAGTATTTTGAAATAAGCTTAATGATGTCAACAGGTATTTTATTAACTCTTCCTTTTATAGTTACAGGTTTTATACATCTAGATGGATTTATGGATGTTTGTGATGCACTCCTTTCTAGAAAATCTAAAGAGGATAAGCTGAAAATTTTAAAGGATTCTAGAGTTGGTGCCTTTGCTGTTATAGCTTTAGGTCTTTTGTTTATTATGGATTTTGCAGGAATTTACACTGCATTAGAAAAGGATTTTAATTTAATTGCTCTTATATTAATACCTATAATATCTAGGACTATAGCAGCATACATTATTATCTCTAATGAGCCTTTAGGGGAAAGCTATTATGGAAATCTCTTTAAAAATGGGACAGGAAAAATAGATAAGATAACCCTAGGGATAACTTTTATAATTATATTAATTTTGAGTTATTTCTTAGGAAATAAATATATAATAATGCCATTAGTTATGGGAGTTGTAGGGTTAATTCTTTTAAAAAATTGCAAAAAAGAACTTGGTGGAATTAATGGAGATGTAGCTGGATATATTCTCGTATTAACTGAGGTATTTGGAATTTTAGTTTTAGCTATTATATAAGGAGAAGGATATGGAACTATATTTTGGTGGAGCCTATAACGGTAAGCTTAGGCTTATAAAGGAAAAGTTTAATATAGATGAGAAGGATATATTCTTCTGTGGAGAAGGTAAAATAGACTTTTCAAAGAAGGTTATATGTGGAATTCATATGTTTATTTATAATGAAGTAATTAATGGTAGAGATGCAATGGCGTTTTTTAAGAAAAATATAGAAAGATTTAATGATAAAATAATTATTTCAGATGATTTATCATCTGGTATAGTACCTCTAAAAAAAGAGGATAGAAAGTGGAGAGAGGAAACAGGAAAAGTGCTACAATTTTTAACTATTAAAAGTAATAAGGTTACAAGGGTATTTTGTGGTCTTCCTATGGTTTTGAAGGATGAATAAGATAGTTTTGTATTTAATAAGACATGGAAAAACACTATGTAATGAAAGAAGATTGTATTGTGGTAAGTCAGATGTTTCATTGAGTGAATTAGGGTATAAGGAGATTCTTAAATTAAAATCTACTGTAGATTATCCAAAGTGCAGGTTAAATTATACAAGTGGTGCTAAAAGGGCAAATGAAACTTTTGAAATTATTTTTCCAAATTCAAAATACGCAAAGAAGAATGATTTTTTTGAATATAATTTTGGAGATTTTGAGATGAAGTCCTATGATATGCTAAAGGATAATAGTGATTATATAGCTTGGATTATGGATGAAAGTAAAAAGGTAAAATGTCCAAATGGTGAGTGTAAAGAAGAGTTCTATAGAAGACTTAGTAAGGCTCTAAGGAGACTTTTTAGGGAAGTTATAGAAAAAGGTGAAGAGGAAGCTTTACTTATTTGCCATGGTGGTGTTATAGGTACCTTACTTGAATTATTCTGCAAATCCTCAAAGGATTTTTATACAATGCAACCTAGTTGTGGTAGGGGATATAAGTTAGAGGTTAAAGTTGATAAAGATATAGAAATAAAAATACTAGGGGAGATTTAAGAAATGTTATCATATACCATAGGTTTAGTGTTAGATTTTATAATAGGAGATCCTAATAATCCTTTTCATCCAGTAAGAATAATAGGATCTTTAGGTATTAAGCTTGAAAATATAACAAGAAGAGTATTTAAGAACTTAAAAATATCTGGATTTGTAACATGGTTAGGAGTTATATTAATAACTTTTTTAGTTAATTCATTAATAGTTAGGCTTGCTTTTAGTATAAGCAATATATTTGGAATTATTATTGAAGGGATATTATTATATTTTTGTATATCTTCTAAGGGATTAAAGGTAGAAGGATTAAAGGTAATTAAAGTTTTAGAATCAGGTGATATTGAGGGGGCAAGGAAGCAACTATCCTACATAGTAGGAAGAGATACTAAAGTTCTAGATGAAGAAGGAATTATTAGAGCTGTAATTGAAACAGTAGCAGAAAATACATCAGATGGAATAATAGCGCCACTATTATTTGGAGCTTTAGGTGGTGCACCTCTTGCTATGACATATAAAGCAGTTAATACTTGTGATTCAATGTTTGGATATAAGAATGATAAGTACATAGATTTTGGGTTTGTACCTGCAAAGATGGATGATTTATTTAATTATATTCCAGCAAGAATTACAGGATATTTAGTGATTTTTGCTGCATTTATATTGGGACTAGATTATAAAAATAGCTATAGAATTTATAAGAGAGATAGATATAATCATACTAGTCCTAATAGTGCTCATCCAGAATCAGCTGTTGCAGGAGCTTTAGGAATAAGACTTGGAGGAGCAAATTATTACTTTGGTAAGATTGTAGAAAAGCCAACAATAGGTGATAAGAATAAAGTAATAGAAATTTCAGATTTATATAAGACAAATAATATTTTATTAGTAGTTACTTTATTAGGATTTAGTGTTGGACTTATTATAATAGTTCTTGGAGGGTTAATATAATGAACTTAGGACACGGTGGAAATGTAGAAGAGATATGTAGAAAATATAATGTTTGTGAAAAAGAGATTATAGATTTTTCTGCTAATATAAATCCTTTAGGAATTTCTAAGAAAGTTAAGGAAGAAATGATTAAATCTTTAGACAGAATAGAAAGGTATCCAGATATAACTTATCACGATTTGAGAATGGGTATTTCTGAATATGAAGGTATTGATTATAATAATATACTTTTAGGTAATGGAGCAGCTGAGGTTATATTTAATGTAATTAGAGGGCTAAATCCTAAAAAGGTTCTTATTCCAGCTCCAACCTTTTCTGAATATGAAGATGGTATAAGGGCTATTAATGGAGAAATAGTTTATTATAAATTAAATAGGGAAAATTTTAAGTTAGATGATGGATTTTTAGAAGCTATAGATAAAAGTATGGATATGCTTTTCATCTGTAATCCTAATAATCCAACAGGGCAGTTAGTATCTAAGGAGTTTTTAATTAAAGTGTTAAATAAATCTTCCAATACTAAGGTTGTTATAGATGAGTCATTTTTAGATTTTATAGAAGATAAAAGTAGATACTCTTTAATAGACATGTGTAAAGAGTATGAAAATCTTATTATAGTTAAGTCTCTTACAAAGTTTTTTAGTTTTCCTGGCATAAGAGTAGGTTATGGAATTACAGGAAACGCTGAATTTATTAGAAAGATTAACAAGGTTTCTGTGCCATGGTCTATAAATACAGTTGCTTCAACTGGAGCAATAGTCGCGTTGAAAGAAAGAGAATACCAGAAAAATTCAATAGATTTTATAAAAAATGAAAAAGTATTTTTATATAATGAGTTATGTACGTTTAAAGAATTAGAGGTCTTTGAGGGGGTAGTTAACTTTATATTTTTTAAGACTAGAATAGATATTAATTTAAAAGAAGAACTTATTAAGCATGGAATAATTATAAGAAGCTGTAGTAATTATATAGGGTTAGGTTCTGATTACTATAGGGTTGCTGTAAGAACTAGAGGGCAAAATGAGAAACTTATATATGCTCTAAGAAAGGTATTTAATAAATGAAAGATATATTGATTATACTAGATGGATTTATGGAGGAGTGTCTTGAGGGACATTCCTTTAAAAAACTTCTTTTTGGAGATATGAAGTTAAATTATACTGAAATGAAAGAAGACTTTTCAGTGGAAGGAAAGGATTTAGATAGTTTAAACTGTATTTTTAAAATGCTTGGTTACGATAGTTCTAAGGTAGATATCGGAGAAAGGGCCTTTTATGAAGCTTTAAATAGGGGGATAGAAATAAAAGGTGGAAGTGGTATTTATAGGTGCAATATAATTAAGGTTAATAATGGAATACTAGAAGATTTTACTGGTGGAGATTTAGATAAAAATATAGGAGAAGTTTTAAAAGAATTAAAAGTAGAAGGTGGATATTTTTATCCATGTTACCAATATAAGAATTTACTTCTTTTAAATGAGATTGTACAGGAAAAGCTTAACCCACCGCATTTTAGTGTGGGTAAAAAAGTAGAAGAAATTATGCCTGAAAATAAAAGATTAAGGAATATAATTAATTACTCCTATGAATTTTTCAAAGATAGGGATTTAGAAGGATTAATGCTTTGGCCTTGGGGGGCCTCGGGTGAGGTGAAATTGAAGAAGTATAATAAGGAATCAGTGTTAATCGGAGGAATAGATTTAATTTGTGGTATGGGAAAGGCTTTAGGAATGATAGTTGTTCAACCTAAAGGAGCTACAGGGGAGTGGAACAGCGCGTTGCATAATAAACTAGAAGGTGTATTAGAGTGGCTTCCAAAAGCTAATAATATTATTTTACATGTAAATGGATTTGATGAGCTTTCTCATAGAAAAGATTTTAAAGGCAAAATACAGTTTTTAGAAAAAGTTAAAAATGAGCTTCTTTTTCCTTTATTAAATCTGAAGGGGATAAATATAAGAATAACTTGTGACCATAGGACAGATTCCTTTACAGGTAGTCATGAAAAAGGATATGTACCATATCTAAGTATATTTAATTGACAAAATATAAGCCTTTAACTATAATTATTAGGAATTGACTTGTTTTAGGTGTTTTACTTAATAGGGAATGGAGTGTAAATCTTCAACTACCCCAGTAACCGTGAAATGGACAAAATCTAGTTAAGCCACTGCATAATTATTTATGTGGGAAGGTTAGATTGCGGATGAAGTTAAGTCGGGAGACCTGCCTAATAACGATGGTACTATTATTCTCTGAGGGTGGAATTATAGGGTACGTAGGTCATTTTACTTATTGTACAAAAAAGTAGAATGTATATGCATACCTTATGGGTATGCATTTTTTTATCCTATGTTTTCAATTCAAAACCCCATAATGTAAATGGAGGGATTAAAAAATGAAACTAACAAAAAAACTAACAGGTCTTATTTTATCTACTATGATGTTACTAACATTATTAGTAGGTTGCTCAGATAAGGCTGTAACAATGCAAGACAGAGAAGGAAATGACTTTACTAAGCCTAGCAAGGTGGAAAGAATAATATCAACAGCACCATCTAATACAGAAGTTTTAGTTGCGTTGGGAATGGCTGATAAATTAGTCGCTGTAGATAAGTATTCAGAGGATGTTAAAGGAATAAGTGAAGATATACCAAAGATAAATTTTAGAAATCCAGATGCTGAAACTATTATAGGATTAGAACCAGATATAATAATTGCATCAGGACATAATAAAGCTGGAGATGAGGATCCATTCCAAGCTGTTAAAGATGCAGGAATACCTGTAGTATATATTCCAAGTAGCGTAAGTTTTGATGGAATATATGGAGATATTGAATTTATAGGTAACTTAGTTGATAAAAAGAAGGAAGCTTCTAAATTAGTTGAAGATATGAAAAAGGAAGTTGCTGATATAAAAGCAATTGGAGATACAATAACTGATAAGAAAAAAGTTTACTTTGAAATAGGTTCAGGTTCAAAGCTTAGTTCATTTGGTTCAGATACATTCTTAAATGAAGCTATTTCAATAATTGGAGCTAAGAATATATTTGAATCTGAAAAGAGTTGGATTTCGCCAAGTGAAGAATCAGTTATAGCTGCTAATCCAGATGTAATCTTAACAAACCAAGCATTTTTAGATGATCCAATAGGTTCAATTGCTAAAAGAAAAGGATGGGAAGGTGTTACTGCTATTAAGAATAATCAAATATTTCTTTTAGATAAGAATACTACATCACGTCCAAGTCAAAATGTTATAGCTGCATTAAAAGAAATGGCAAAGGCTGTATATCCAGACAAGTATGAATAAAAAGAGAAAGATGTTATTGTGGTTATCACTACCACTAGCATTTTTAGTGATATGTATTGGAACTTCCATTGGAAGTTCCAATATTAATATATTCAACATTATTTCAGTTATTGGGAACAAGTTATTTTCTATTCCTTTAATTGAAGGTGTTGGAAGTAATGACGTAGCGATTATCTGGGTTGTAAGATTTCCAAGAGTTTTACTTGCTTTTATGATAGGAGCAGCACTATCAGTAAGTGGAGCAGTTATGCAGTCAATACTTAAGAACCCTTTAGCTTCACCATATACATTAGGGGTGTCCTCAGGAGCATCTTTAGGTGTAGGAATATATATAATTTTAGGGGTATCAATTCCATTTATAGGGAATTTAGCATTACCTTTTATAGGATTTTTATCAGGGCTTTTAACAGTGATTATGGTTATTTTGTTTGCTAATAGAGTAGATAGAGGTATGTCTAATAATACTATTATTTTATCAGGTATGGTTTTTTCACTTTTTGCAAGTGCTATGCTTACTACCATTTCAGCATTAAATACTCATAAAATTGAGGCCATAACCATGTGGCAAATGGGTTCCTTTAACATGAGAGGATGGTCTTACTTGCTAGTAGGGCTTCCATTCTTTATTGTAGGAGTATCTATTGTATTAAGATATTCTAGGGAAATGGATATTTTAACATTTGGAGAAGATGGAGCAAAAGCAATAGGAGTTGAAACTGAAAAAGTAAAAAAACATTTGTTATTTTCAACAGCAGTGCTTACAGGAAGTGCTGTAGCTTTAAGCGGAACTATAGGATTTATAGATTTAATTGTACCGCATTTAGTGAGAAAGATATTTGGATCAAACCATAAAGTAGTTATACCTATGTGTATTTTATTAGGAGGATCTTTTATGGTTCTTACAGATTTAGTAGCTAGAACTATAATAAGTCCATCTGAATTACCAGTTGGTGCAATAACTGCAATTATAGGAGCACCATTCTTTGGCTACTTATATTTTAGTAAAAGAAGTAGGTGATATTATGCTAAAGGTTAGAAATTTATACTGTGGATATGATGGTAAAGACGTTATAAAAGATTTTAATATAGATATAACTAGGGGACAAAATGTTTCTATAGTTGGTCCAAATGGATGTGGAAAAAGTACCTTGCTTAAGGCAATGGTTAGCTTAATAGATTATAAAGGAAATATATTTTTAGATGGGAAAGAAGTTAAAAGTATAAAGAGAAAAGAGCTTGCAAAAAAGGTGGCTCTTATGAGTCAAAACTCTCAAATATATTTTCCATATACTGTTTATGAAACTGTTGCTTTGGGGAGATATGCTCATATAGATGGAGTATTCGCAAGACTTTCTAAGAAGGATGAGGAAATAATATTAAACTGTCTTAGTAATGTAGGGATTTTAGATTTAAAAGATAAACTTATAAATGAACTATCTGGAGGACAACTTCAAAGAGTTTATCTTGCAAGGGTTTTTGCACAGGAACCTGATGTTATTTTACTTGATGAACCTACAAATCATTTGGATTTAAAGTGTCAGATAGAAATATTAGAACATATAAACAAATGGACAAAGGAAAATCAAAAAACTGTTATTGGAGTATTACATGATTTAAACCTTGTTCAAATGTTTAGTGATGATGTGATTATGTTAAGTGAAGGATATATAGTTTCTAAAGGCAAGACAAAGGATGTATTATCAGAAGATAAACTTAAAGAAGTTTATGGAGTGGATATAAAGAAGTTTATGATAAATGCCTTAGAAAAGTGGAGGTAGATTATAATGAAAAAGTTTGTTATGTCATATAGTTGTGGTAAAGATAGTACACTTTCTCTTTATAGAATGATAAAGGGAGGATATACACCATTAGCTTTATTAGTAACTGTTGATAAAAAAGTATGTAGAAGTTGGTTTCATGGAATCCAAGAACATTTATTAAATGAAGTATCAAAGTCCTTAGAAATAGAATTAGATATGATAAAGTGTCAGGGAGAAGAGTACAAGACTGCCTTTGAAAAAACTTTAAGGAAGTGGAAGGAACAAGGCGCAGATGCTTGTGTATTTGGAGATATAGATTTAGAAGCGCATAGAACTTGGTGTACTGAAAGATGTGAAGCAGTAGGGTTGGAAGCTATATTTCCATTATGGCTTGAAGATAGAGAAGCTTTGACTTATGAGTTTATAGATAGTGGCTTTAAAACTGTTATTAAGAATGTAAGGCTAAAGGATATGGGACCAGAGTTTTTAGGCGAAGTTTTAACAAAAGAAGTTGTTGAAAGAATAAAGGCAACTGGTTCAGATCCTTGTGGAGAAAATGGAGAATATCATACTTTCGTATTTGATGGTCCATTGTTTAAGAATAAAATTCAATTTGAAACAGGGAAGAATATTCTTACAGAAACTCATGGATTTTTAGATATTAGATAGGGTGATAGTATGGAAGCTAAAAGATTAATGTTTTTAGGAACAGCATCTTCTGTGGGTAAGAGTACATTAGCAACAGCTTTTTGTAGATATTATAAAAGAAAAGGATATAATGTTGCTCCTTTTAAGGCTTTAAATATTTCTTTAAATTCTTTTGTTACTAAAGAAGGAGATGAAATAGGAAGGGCACAGGTTGTTCAGGCAGAAGCTTGTGAAATAGAGCCTAAGGAATATATGAATCCAATTTTAATGAAGCCTAGTGCAAACAATAAAACACAAGTTATTGTTAGAGGTAAAGTTTACTGTACAATGGATGGCTATAAGTATAAGGACTTAAATAAGTATTTAAAAGGTGTTGCAAAGGAAGCCTTTGACCATATATCTAAGGACTATGATTTTATAGTTTTAGAGGGGTCTGGAAGCTGCGCAGAAATAAATTTAAGAGAAACTGATATAGCAAATATAGAAATGGCTAAGGTTTCTAATTCACCTGTAATATTAGTTGCAGATATTGATAGAGGTGGGGTATTTGCTTCAATAGTTGGAACCATAATGCTTTTACCTCCAGAAGAGAGGGCTTTAATTAAAGGCGTAATAATTAATAAGTTTAGGGGAAAGAAAGAATTTTTCAAACCTGCAATGAAACAAGTTGAAGAACTTATAAATATTCCTGTATTAGGAGTAATGCCTTATTTTGAATTGAATATTGAGGATGAGGATGGGGTTACAGAAAAGATATCTAATAAAAAGGGAAAAGGTATTGATGTGGTGGTTATAAGATTACCTCATATGTCAAACTTTACTGATTTTAATGTCTTAAGAGCAATGAATGGTATTAACATAAGATATATAAATTCTCCAAAAGAGATTGAAAATGCTAAAATGATTATAATTCCAGGAAGTAAAAATACAATTGAAGATTTAAATTTTATAAAGGAAACTGGATTCCGTGAAATTATCCTAGAAAAAGCTAAAAGTGATACTATAATATTTGGAATCTGTGGTGGATATCAGATATTAGGAAAAGAGATTAAAGATCCTCTAGGGGTAGAGGGAAGTCCTAGAGAGGTAAAAGGGTTAGGATTATTAGATTTAGCTACTACTTTTAATGGAAAGAAGAAGACTAGACAGGTTAAAGCAAAGAATAATGAAGGATTGGTTGTTAGAGGTTATGAAATCCATAATGGAGTAAGTGAATGTTTAGATGATAAATCTATATGGATACAGGGAGAAGCTGGGGAAGTTTTAGGCATGAAGAGTAGAAATGTATATGGAACATATCTTCATGGAATATTTGAAGAAGAGGACTTTGCCTATACCTTTATAAATAAATACGTTAGCCAACTTGAATGCCATGAAAAAGTTAGTTATAAAGAATACAAGATGAATGAGTATGATAAGTTGTGTGATATTTTAGAAGAGAATATAGATATGGACCTTGTTAATTCTATAATTAATGGTAAATAGTTTATGTGGAACTGCTTAGGCAGTTTCTTTTTTCTTTATTAAGTCATTTATAATATTTCTGCATATTATATTTTGAGGAATTTCTATAAAAAAGGATGAAAGAGATGAGTACAAAGAAAAAGTTTGAAGAAGTATCTATAGAATGCATTTTAAAGATTAGTTATGACATTTGGGATAGAAGTATGGAAGAATATAAGAAAACTATGAATGAGTGCAATAATATAACCTATAAAGATGCTATGAAGTATAGATACTATCACTCTAAGCTAACTGGAGATATTGCTTTAAAGTTATATAGGAAGTATATTATTAATAAAGACAATAGGGATGAAAGAATATTATACTTATCAGCTCTTACTCATGATATAAAGAAAATAGATAAAAAGCATAGTCAAGCAGGTGCTGATTGGATAAGAAATAATATAGGTGACTTTTTTGAAATATCAGATGATGACATAGAAAAAGTAGCTTTATTAGTAAGGTATCATAAATCATCAGTAAAAAAGATAGAACACATACAAGATAAAAACATATTAGACTTAATCTTGATTCTTCAAATTGCAGATTCTCTTAGTAAATTTAGAGAAAAATCTGTTTATAAAGAGATAGACCATGATAAATTAAAGAAGAAACTAATAGAAGTTATTGAAAGTTTCAATAAATAGGAAGAGAGGTAGGTATTATGGAAAAAGGATTGCTAATTAAGGTATTGGGTAAAGCTGATGCAGTTAGGCTTGAGGATCAAATTTATAACCTTAGGGGTATTACCAGCAAAGTTAGATATGGCTTAATGGGAAATATGAGTATATTTGATGATAACTTTATAGCTGATGTAGTAAAGGCGTTAGAAGGAATAAATGAGGAGATTAAAGAGATAAAAATAAATGTTGAAGATCCTAATAAGATTGGATATACAAATAGCAGAGAATACTTAAAAAAGTATTTAGAGAGTATATACCATAATATTATAGAGCTTATAAAGAATCTAAATCCTTTCAACGAAAAATTAGTAATTATGCATAATAATCTACTTTGTGATTTTGTACTGAAATATTAATAAAGAGAGTATTAACGGTTTAAATTCGTTAATACTCTTCTTTGATGTTTGGAGTTACGGATACTAGATATCATATATGATTTCTGATATTCTAAAATAAATGAGTAATTATGGGGGGATTGAGAGTGGAGAATGAGAATTTAAAGAATAGAGAAGAAATGAGAGAGATTTATTTAAAGGGAAGAAGAGAAGAATTAAAAAATAAGTCATTTACTTTAATCTCAAATAATTGCAACGGATGTTTTATACTTCATGATTTAGGACTTAAATTTAATACCCCAACTGTAAATCTTTATTTTTCTATGGAAGATTTTATTAAGTTCTTAGAAAGGCTAGATTATTATCTTACATTAGAGCTAGAAGAGGCAGAATGGAGCAAGTATCCAATAGGAAAATTAGGGGATATAAAGATAAATTTTATGCATTATGAAAATTTCCAGTTAGCAAAAGAAAAGTGGGATGAAAGAAAAAAGAGAATTGATAAAAATAATTTATACATATTAGCAACAGAAAAAGATGGGTGTACATATGAACTTATAAAAAGATTTAATAACTTACCTTATAAGAATAAGGTAATGTTAACACATAAACCATATGATGAAGTTAAATCTACATATTATATAAAAGGTTTTGAAAGTAGACATTCTCTTGGATTCATTTTTGAATATAAGGGAGAAAATACATATTTAAAGTATTATGATGATTTTGATTATGTGGAGTGGTTTAATAATGGAGTATATTGATTTATCCTATGAAATAGAAAATAATATGTTGGTATATCCAGGAGATGAAGAGGTATCTATTAAATTTACTAAAAAATATGATAATGATGGGTATACATATTCTGTTTTAAAATCAGGTATGCATGTTGGAACTCATTTAGATTGTCCAATGCATCTAACAGATAGTAGTAAATATATAAGTGAATATACCTTAGAGAATTTTATGGGAGAAGGGGTTATTATAGATGTTAGAGGAAAAGAATTAATAACATTAGAAAAAGAGTATGAAGATTTATTAAATGAAAAGGAAATTGTAATCCTATTTACTGGATATGAGAAATATTATGGAACTAATGCTTATTATGAGAATCATCCTATTATAAGTGAAGAATTAGTGGATTTATTTATAGAAAAGAAAATAAGGATGGTGGGATTTGATATG
This sequence comes from Clostridium paraputrificum AGR2156, assembly GCF_000424025.1. Lineage (NCBI taxonomy): Bacteria > Bacillati > Bacillota > Clostridia > Eubacteriales > Clostridiaceae > Clostridium > Clostridium paraputrificum. Next base: position 88,262 of record NZ_AUJC01000007.1, on the reverse strand, counting down.
CCATCTCCAGATAGAAATCCATTTACTATACATAAAAAGTTACTTAATAATAGAATATTTATTATTGAAAACTTATGCAATTTAGAAATGTTAGTTGGTGGAGAGGAATTTAAAGTAATTGCATTTCCATTGAAGATAAAGGGGGAAGGAAGTTTAGTTAGGGCAGTTGCTATAAAATAACATTAATAAGTAAAAATATATACTATTATTTACATTGACATTTATTACTTTTGGTGTTATTCTTAACGAAAAGAAAAACCTTTAATTTGGTCCAGTGAGATCAATAAGGAAGTATTATAATTGCCAAGATTAATTAGGATTATTATGCCTTCCTTATCATAAGGAGGGCTTTTTATTATATAAATAAACCTTTAATTTTAACTCAGAGAAGTTAAGAAGGAGTGATAGACATGATAAACAAACACTTAATTGACCCTATGGATTTATCCCTAGAGGAATTAGACGAAATTTTTGAATTAGCACATCAAATTATCCAAGACCCTAAGAAGTTCTCAAAGGTTTGCGATGGGAAAATCTTAGCAACTCTATTTTATGAGCCTAGTACAAGAACAAGATTTAGCTTTGAAGCAGCTATGATGAGACTAGGTGGTAAAATCTTAGGTTTTTCAGAACCCAATTCTACTTCAGCATCTAAAGGAGAAACTCTTGCAGATACAATAAAGATGGTATCAATATATACAGACATAATTGCGATGAGACATCCAAAGGAAGGAGCAGCAAGGGTTGCAAGTAAATTTTCAAGTGTTCCAGTTATAAATGCAGGTGATGGAGGACATCAACATCCAACTCAAACTCTTACAGATCTTTTAACAATTGAATTCTTAAAGCATGGCTTAAAAGGGCATACAGTAGGTATATGTGGAGATTTAAAGTATGGAAGAACAGTTCATTCATTGATAAAGGCTATGTCTAGATATGAAGGAACAAAGTTCATCTTAATCTCACCAAAGGAACTTAAGATTCCTGATTACATAAGAGATGAATTTATAGAGAAGAAGAATATAGAGTTTAAAGAAGTAGAGAGATTAGATGATGTAATAGATGAGCTTGATATACTTTATATGACAAGAATTCAAAGAGAGAGATTTTTCAATGAAGAAGAGTATTTAAGGCTTAAGGATAGTTATATTCTAGATGTTGAAAAAATGAAGTCTGCAAAAAAAGATATGATAGTAATGCATCCATTACCAAGAGTTAATGAAATAGCTATGGAAGTAGACGAAGATGAAAGAGCTGCATACTTTAAACAAGCTGAGTATGGAATGTATGTAAGAATGGCACTTATGTGCAAGCTTTTGGGGGTGGCGTAGATGTTGGAAATAACAAGTATTAAAAATGGATTGGTTATAGATCATATTGAAGCTGGAATGGGAGTTAAAATATTTAACTACCTACATTTAGATAAGACAGATTACAGAGTAGCTTTAATCATAAACGCAGAAAGTAAAAACTTAGGGAAAAAAGATATAATAAAAATAGAAAAGGATAATTGTGAAGATATAGATTATACAGTACTTGGACTTTTATCACCAAGTATTACAATAAATGAAGTTAAGGATGAAAGAATTGTAAGAAAGGTAAGGCCTGAACTTCCAGAGAAGGTTGAAAATATTTTAATCTGTAATAATCCAAGATGCATAACTGTGGATGAAAAATATGTGCCACATTCTTTCATATTAATGGATAGAGAAAAAGGTACATATAGATGTGAATATTGTGATCACATAACTAAGTTATCAGAAGTTTAATGTATAGGAAGAGAGGTGTTATAGATGAATATTTTAATAAAGAATGCTAAGATTGTTGATTGTGTACAAAACTTTATTGGAGATGTTTTAGTTGAAGGTGGCAGAATAAAGGAAGTAGCAAAATCAATCAATAAAGAAGGTGTAGAAGTAGTTGATGCAAAAGGACTAACTCTAATGCCTACCTTTATTGACACTCACGCACATTTTAGGGAGCCAGGTTTAACTTGGAAAGAAGATATAGAAACAGGTTCAAAAGCAGCAGTTAAGGGTGGGTTTACAGGAGTTTGCTTGATGGCAAATACAAAACCTATATGCTCTTCAAAGGAGGTTCTTGAAGAGGTAAGAAGAAGGGGAAAAGAAGTTGGACTTGCTGATTTACATCAATGTTTATCTATAACAAAGAATTTTGATGGGAAAACTCTAGAGCACTTAGATGAATTAAGGGATGATAAGGAAATAAAAGCAATCTCTGATGATGGAGTAGGAGTTGGAAACGGGAAGGTAATGCATGATGCTTTATTAAAAGCTAAGGAATACGGTTGGGTCGTTATGTCTCATGCAGAAACATCTGAATTCTCTAGGATGGATATGAGAGTTGCTGAAAATATGATGACTTGGAGAGATGTAGAGCTATGTAAGCTAACAGGTGGAAGACTTCATATGTGTCATGTTTCTACTAAGGAATCTATGGAATATATAATAAATGCCAAGCTCTTAGGCACTAATGTAACTTGTGAAGTTACACCTCATCATATAGCTTTAACTAGAGAGGTTAATGATTATAGAGTAAATCCTCCTATAAGAGAAAAAGAGGATGTAGCTTATTTAATAAATGCAATAAAGACTGGTATGGTTGACTGTATAGGAACAGATCATGCGCCTCACACAGAAGAAGAGAAGAAGAAGGGTTCACCAGGAATGGTAGGATTAGAAACAGCATTTTCTATATGCTACACTACTTTAGTAAAAGAAAATGGACTATCACTAAATAAACTTAGTGAAATAATGTCTAAGAATCCATCAGAAATATTAGGAATGAATAAAGGGACACTAGGAATTGGAAGAGATGGAGATTTAGTACTTGTGGATTTAGATAAGAAAGTTAAAATAGATAGTGAGTCATTTGCATCAAAGGGGCATAATACTCCATTTAATGGAATGGAATATTACGGAGAAGTTCAGATGACAATTAAGGGCGGTAAAATAGTTTATAAAAAATAGGAGGATACTATTATGAATATTATGGACAAAATTTATAAAAGAGTTGAAGAAAGAGGAGTTGTCTGTTTAGGATTAGATACAGCATTAGATTATATTCCAGAGTTCTTAAAAGAAGGAATGAATAATGAGGATGCTATAGTTGAATTTAATAAGAGAATTATAGATGAAACTTTAGATGTTGTTGCATGCTATAAAGTTCAAATAGCTTATTATGAAGCTTTAGGATTATCAGGAATGAGAGCGTATAGAAGAACTTTAGAGTATTTAAGAGAAAAGGATGCTATAATAATTGCTGACATTAAGAGAGGAGATATAGCTGCAACTGCAAAGATGTATGCTAAAGGACACTTTGAAGGAGATTTCGAAGCTGATTTTGTTACATTAAGTCCATACATGGGATTAGATAGTATTGAACCATACATGCCATATATTGAAACAGGAAAGAAAGGGATATTCTGTTTAGTAAGAACTTCAAACCCAGGAGCTGCAGATATTGAATTTTTAGATACTGCATCAGGAGACAAGGTTTATCATGTAGTTGGAGATAAGCTAATGAAAATGGGAAAAGAACTTACTGCTGAATGTGGATATCACCCATTAGGTGGAGTAATAGGTTGTACTCATGTAGAAGAAGGAAAAGAGTTAAGAAAGAGATTTAATTCAATGTTCTTCTTAATACCAGGATATGGTGCTCAAGGTGGGAAAGCAGAAGATGTTGCTATGTATTTAAACAATGGAAATGGTGGAGTTGTAAATTCATCAAGGGGAATACTTTTAGCTTATAAGAAGGATAACAAACCAGAAACTGATTTTGCATTAAGTGCTAGAGAAGAAGCTATAAGAATGAGAGATGAGATAAGAGCAGCAGTTAATAATTTATAAAATATAAATTAGGGGGAGAAGAAATGAGCATTACTTATAAGAAATCTAAGGTTCTTTCAAATGAAAAGATAGTTGATGGAATTTATAAGATGGTTTGTGAAGATAAGGGTGAGATAAAGCCAGGACAATTTTACATGTTAAAATTAGATGGACAAACACTTTTACCAAGACCCATTAGTATTTGTGAGAAAAATGGAGATGAAATTACATTTCTTTATGCAGTAGTAGGTAAGGGTACAGAAGAGTTTTCTAAATTAAGATCTGGTGAAGAGATAAGTCTTACAGGACCTTTAGGAAATGGCTTTAACTTAGATGAAGACTTAGGAAAAGTAGCAATAGTAGCAGGTGGAATAGGAACTGCCCCTATGGTTGAAGTTTCAAAGAAGTTAAGAGAAAAGAATCCTAAGGGTATTATAGATATATATGCAGGGTTTAGAGACGAAGTTTATTTAATAGAGAATCTTTCAAAGTATGGTAATAAGGTAGAGGTTTCCACTAATACAGGGAAACATGGACATAAGGGGTTTGTAACTGAGATTTTAAAGGTTGAAGATTATGATACAGTGTTATGCTGCGGACCAGAAGTTATGATGAAGGCAGTGGTTAATATGTGTAAAGAAAAAGGGGTTAAAGTATATGTTTCTATGGAAAAGCATATGGCTTGTGGCGTAGGAGCATGTTTAGTTTGTACATGTAAGACAAAAGATGGACACAAGAGAACTTGTAAAGATGGTCCAGTATTTGATGGATATTATGTAGAACTATAAGGGGGATGAAGTATGTTAAAGGTTAATATAAATGGAGTAGAATTTAAAAATCCTGTTATAGCGGCTTCAGGAACCTTTGGGTTTGGTGCAGAATATAACAACTTTTACAATGTAGGGATTTTGGGAGGAGTATCATCTAAAGGTCTTACAATAAATCCTAAGGAGGGTAATACTGGAATAAGAGTTTATGAAACTCCATCAGGAATGATGAATTCAGTAGGGTTACAAAATCCTGGAATAGAAGGTTTTATAAATAAGGAACTTCCAGAGATGGAGAAGCTAGGGACTAATATTATTGCTAATGTTGGTGGAGGATGCTTTGAAGACTATGCAGAGGCTATAGAGAAGTTAAATGGCACATCAGTTCAAATGATAGAGCTTAACATTTCATGTCCAAATGTTAAATGTGGAGGAATGGCTTATGGAATTAAAGCTGATGTAGCTCATGATTTTGTAAAAGAAATAAAGAAGCTATGTAAAAAGCCTCTTATGGTTAAATTATCACCAAATGCAGAAAATATAGTGGAAATGGCATTAAAGTGTGAAGAGGCAGGGGCAGATTCTTTAAGTTTAATAAATACATTAAAGGGGCTTGCTGTTGATATATATAAAAGAAAGCCAGTTTTTGATAATGTTTATGCAGGGGTTTCAGGCCCAGCTGTTAAGCCAGTAGCATTAAGAATGGTACATGAGGTATCAAAGGCTGTAAGTATACCAGTAATAGGATTAGGTGGAATTACTACAGGTAAGGATGCTGTTGAGTTTATGATGGCTGGTGCTAGTGCAGTACAAATAGGTACAGTTAACTTTATGAATCCAATGGCAGGTAAAGAAATAATTGAAGAGATAGAAGGATTCTGTAGAGAACAAGGAATAAAAGATATTAATGAGATTGTGGGAATATTGTAGGGTAATAAAAGTAGTATAGTTTAAATTACTACAAGATTTTTACCTAGATAATTTACTTAAAATATTAATTTAAAATTTGGAGGATCAATATGCAAGCTTATAAAAAAGAGTTTATTGAATTTATGATAGAATGTGGAGTTTTAACTTTTGGTGATTTTGTAACTAAGAGTGGAAGAAAGACACCTTTCTTTGTTAATACAGGAAACTATAAGACAGGAAGCCAACTTAAGAGACTTGGTGAATATTATGCAAAGGCTATAAAAGAAAACTTTGGAGATGATTATAACATAGTATTTGGACCTGCGTATAAGGGAATTCCACTAAGTGTAACAGTTACTATGGCATTAAGTGATTTATATGGAATAGATGTAAGTTATTGTTCAAACAGAAAAGAAGTTAAGGATCATGGAGATACTGGAATTCTTTTAGGAAGTAAGTTAAATGACGGAGATAAAGTTTTAATAGTTGAAGATGTTACTACATCAGGTAAATCAATTTATGAGACAATGCCAATATTAAAAGAACAAGCTGATGTAAATGCAGTTGGACTTATGATTTCTGTAAATAGAATGGAAAAAGGACAAGGAGAAAAATCTGCATTAGTTGAATTACAAGAAAAGTATGGATTTAAGGCTTGTGCTATAGTTACTATGGAAGAAGTTATTAAATATCTATATAATAGAGAAGTAAATGGAAAAGTAATTATTAATGATGAGATAAAAGCTAGAATAGATTCTTATTACGAGCAATATGGAGCTAAATAAGAATTAAAACAAAAAGGATTATATTGACATTTTATGCTGAATAAGTATATCATATATATGAAGTCATATGACTGACGGAAGTGGAGTATACCACATGAAGTATGACTAAGATAATATGCCGACCGTCTGGGCAATAAGCTCAGATTGTCGGCTTTTTTTATTCTAAATCATTAATTAAGGCAAAATGAGCTTATATATGTTTTAGGAGGTTTAATATGTTTAAAGAATGGGATGGATTTAAAACAGGTACATGGCAACAAGGAATAGACGTAAGAAATTTTATTCAAAAGAACTATAAGTTCTATGAAGGTAATGAGAGTTTTTTAGAGGGAATAACTGAAAAGACTAAGAAAGTATGGAACGAATGTGAAGAACTTATAATTAAAGAAATGAAAGAGGGAATAATTGATGTCGCAACAGATAGAGTATCAGGAATAGACAATTATGAACCTGGATACATAGACAAGAATAATGAAGTTATAATAGGGCTTCAGACAGATGCTCCTTTAAAGAGAATTGTAAATCCTTTTGGTGGAATAAGAATGGTGCATCAAAGTCTTAAGGAATATGGATATGAACTTGATCCAGAAATAGATAAACATTTTTCATTATATAGAAAAACACATAATGAAGGAGTATTTGATTGCTATACAGATGAAATAAGAGCTGCGAGACATGCAGGACTTTTAACAGGATTACCAGATGCTTATGGACGAGGAAGAATAATAGGTGATTATAGAAGAATTGCACTTTATGGTATTGATTATTTAATGGGAGAAAAGAAAAAAGATTTAAAAGAGCTTCAGGGAGATATGCTTGATGAACTTGTAAGAAAGAGAGAAGAAGTTTCAGAACAAATAAGAGCTTTAAATAAAATTAAAAGTATGGCATCAAAATACGGATGTGATATATCTAAGCCTGCATCTAATGCTAAAGAAGCAGTACAAGCTGTATATTTTGGATATTTAGCAGGAGTTAAAGAAAATAATGGAGCTGCTACATCCCTTGGTAGAACATCAACATTTTTAGATATATTTATAGAAAGAGATTTAGAGAGAGGGTTATTAACAGAAAAAGAAGCTCAAGAGTTAATTGATCAATTTATTATAAAACTAAGGTTGGTTAGACACTTAAGAACTCCTGAGTATAATGAATTATTTGCTGGAGACCCTACATGGGTTACAGAATCGATTGGAGGTATTGGTGTTAATGGTAAACCATTAGTTACTAAAAATTCCTTTAGATATCTTAATACCTTAATTAATTTAGGACCAGCGCCAGAACCAAATTTAACTGTTTTATGGTCTCAGAATCTACCAGAGAATTTTAAAAAATACTGTGCTAAAATCTCAATTGCCACAGATGCTATTCAATATGAAAATGACGATATAATGAGACCAGTATATGGAGATGACTATGCAATAGCTTGCTGTGTTTCAGCAATGAAGGTTGGTAAACAAATGCAGTTCTTTGGAGCTAGGTGTAATGTGGCAAAATCATTATTATATGCTATAAATGGTGGGATAGATGAGATAAAAGGAACAAAAGTAGTTCCAAGTATAGAAAAAATAGAAGATGAAATATTAGATTTTGATAAGGTTAAGAAAAACTACTATAAAGTATTAGAGTATGTAGCAAAGCTTTATGTAGATACAATGAATATAATTCATAATATGCATGATAAATATGCCTATGAATCAGGACAAATGGCTCTTCATGATACAGATGTTGAAAGGCTAATGGCATTTGGTATTGCAGGACTATCTGTTGCAATAGACTCCCTTTCTGCAATAAAGTATGCAGAGGTTAGACCAATAAGAAATGAAGAGGGAATAGCAATTGATTTCGAAACTGTTGGAGATTTTCCTATGTATGGGAATGATGATGATAGGGCAGATGATTTAGGAGTTGAACTAGTAAATAAGTTTATATCAGAGCTTAAGAAACATCCGTTATATAGAGGGGCAATCCATACATTATCAGCCTTAACTATAACATCAAATGTAATGTATGGTAAGAAGACAGGTACAACTCCTGATGGAAGAAAGAAGGGGGAACCTTTAGCACCAGGAGCAAATCCAATGCATGGTAGAGATAAAAATGGTGCTTTGGCATCATTAAACTCAGTGGCTAAAATACCATATAGAGGGGTGTGCCAAGATGGTGTGTCAAATACATTTTCTATTGTACCTGATGCATTAGGAAAAGATGAAGAGACAAGGGAGAATAATTTAGTGTCTATATTAGATGGGTATTTTATTCAAGGGGCTCATCATTTAAATGTTAATGTATTAAATAGAGCAATGCTTGAGGATGCTATGGAAAATCAAGATAAATATCCAACACTTACTATAAGGGTGTCAGGCTATGCTGTAAACTTTAATAGGTTAACTAGAGAACAACAGCTTGAAGTAATAAGTAGAACTTTCCATGAAAGTTTATAATTAATATTTTGCTCCCATACCTATTTGTAGTGTAATATATAGGTATGGGATTTTTATAATACGGAGGATAAAATGATAAAAGGAAGAATTCATTCAATAGAATCAATGGGACTAGTAGATGGTCCAGGAATAAGAGTAGTTGTATTTTTTCAAGGGTGTTCCCTAAGATGTAAGTTTTGCCATAACCCAGATACTTGGAATTGTAATGGTGGAGATGAGTATACCACTGAAGAATTAGTAAAGAAGATAGAAAGATTTAAACCTTACTTTAAGCAAAGTGGAGGAGGAGTAACCATTTCAGGTGGTGACCCATTAAGACAACCAGAATTCCTTATAGAAGTACTTAAGCTTTGTAAAGAAAAGGGAATACATACTTGTGTTGATACAGCAGGTTATGGTTTAGGGGAATATGATGAAATACTTAAGTATACTGATTTAGTATTATATGATGTGAAACATTTTACTAGAGAAGGCTATAAGAAGGTTACTGGTTTGGAAATAGATGAATCACTTAATTTCTTAGAAGCGATGCAAAGAAATAACACAAAGATGTGGATAAGACATGTTGTTGTTCCTGGATTAACAGATGGAGAGGAACATATAAAGGCATTAGGTGAATATATTAAAAATATCAAGAATGTAGAAAAGGTAGAGTTATTACCTTATCACTTACTTGGAGTAAATAAATATGAGAATTTAGGCATGGAGTATAGACTAGAAGGTACTCCTGCAATGGACAAAGAGATATGTAATAAGTATAAAGAATTACTTAATGAAGTAATTGGATAAAGAAAAAAACTTTGCGAAAGCAAAGTTTTTTTATAATTTAAGATATTATTTCTCTGAATCGTCATCTATATCAATATTATCTAATCCTAAACTCTTAATATCTTCTTCAGATATTTCTTTTGGATCAAGTTCTTTAGGTACTTCAATTTTAGAGTTTGCTTTATGTTCAGCTTCTCTTCTTGCTTTTTGAAGTTTGCTTGGGTTAAAGAACATTGATATGCTTAAAAAAGTTCCTATTAAAATAGCTAATGGTAATAGCTTCATACCAAAGAAAAAATAAAATCCTATAGATAATACAGCATCTGTTAGTAAAGCTTTTATCATATTTTTAGTACTAAAATCCATAAATAAGTCCTCCCCACTAAATATATCTTTATTATACATAATTATAAAAAAATTTACAATTATATAAAGGAAATAAGTTAAATGTTTACATAGTTTTTAGAAATATTTTTGAGATTATATAAATATATATAAACATGGATGGAGGAGATAAAATGAAAAAGTTTCTTTTAAAAACCTTTCTTGCATTTTCTCTTATTTTTATATTTTTATTCTCAATGACTATGGTATTAGAAAATAAGAATAAGAAGGCTCTTCAAAGTAAAGTTAAAGTAGAGTGTGAGATAAGGGATGGTGAGATAATTATTCCACAAACACCAGATAAAGTAGCTGCAAATTATGAGTTTACTAAATTATACTTTTACAGTGGCATCGTATTAAGTCTTATTCTTCCTATATTATTCTATATTTATGGTGGTATTGGATTAATAAAGAGATGGAATTTTAGGTTTAAAATAGTTGAAGGTGGAATTCTTTTTATTGTTTATTACCTATTTAATATGATTTTAATGTTTCCTAAATCACTTTTTAGTTCTTTCTATAGAGGGAGACTTGTTGGATTAAGTAATTTAGGCTTTTTAGATTTTCTTAAAGATTATATAGTAAGTGATTCTATAGATTTACTTATTTCACTTCCAATAGTAGCCATAATATATGTTATTTTTCTTAAGAGAAAAAGTTGGTATTTCTTATCAGCAGTAATACTAATAAGCGTATCTCTAATAGGTAATTATATTTATCCATATTTTGATGAGGCCCAAAATGATTTAGTGCCTATGGAGGAGGGAGAATTAAAGAGCAAAATAATAGATTTATCAAAAGAAGCTGGAATAGAAAATTTAGATATAAAGGTTATTCCTAAAAGTGGTGAAACAAATAGTATGAATGCCTATATGACAGGAATTAATAATAGTAGAAGAATAGTATTTTGGGATACTACTTTAAATGGATTAAGTGAAAAAGAGGTATTATCAGTAGCAGCTCATGAGATGGGGCACTATAAATTAAACCATATTCAGAAATCAACAATAATATCATCTTTATTGACACTAATGACATTAATGTTAGTTCATAATTTAATGAGAAGATTTTCAACTAAAGATTATAGAAAAATAGAAAAAGTACCATATATATTATTTATCTTAAATGTAATTGGCCTTTTATTTTCACCAATTGAAACAGCTTACTCTAGAAAGATGGAAGTAGAGGCTGATACCTTTGCAATGGAAATAACTAATGATGGATATACAAATGGAGCTTTAGAGATTAAGTTTATAGAAAGCAATTTAACTCCAGTTGATGTTGATCCAGTAATTAAATGGCTAGCTTATGATCATCCTACTTGTAGAGAAAGAATAGAACTAAGTAATGAGTTTATAAAGAAAAAATGTGAATAAAGTTCACATTTTTTTTTAGATTTATTTTATTCATGTGTATATATGAGTATTTCCGAGATTAATAAGAATATTTTATTTTTTTCTAGAATAAAAGTATAAAAAGTAAAAAAATGTATTAAAGTCTGTGGTAAGATTAAATTGTAATTACAAAAAATGGAATAAGAATAGAATGTTAGATGTTTATGCAGAAACTACTATGAATGAACAAGGTTAGAATTGAGGTGGCCATGCTATAAGCCAATACAATATTAGATACAAGGATTATAAAATGACCAGGAATGGAATAGAGCTTGTTTTAGAAATGGAGAGCAGTTGAGAAGTTATTATATAGATTACTCGAAAACAGTACAAAAATAGTTAATATAAAGTAGATATTCTCTACTTTAAGAATGTGAAGGGTATGGTTTATGAGGATTATAAGTTTAATAAGGTATGAGCTAATAGAATTACGTAGAAAACCAATAGTTATAATAGTTGGAATACTTTTTTTATTTGGTCTTCAACAAGTCTTGTGGGCAGGAAAAATAGACAATTCATTTAATCTTGGATTAGTTACTTTTTTAAAGAATTATTGGTTGCCAATAAATTTGATCTATATTCCTTTACTAATAATTTTTTCAGATATAGGAGCAAGTGATACAGAAGTTTTTAAGATAATTAATAGCCAGTAAATAGGTTTGCAAGTAAGGTTTGTGCTAGCCTAATTATAACCGGTTTAATATTATTTGTAACTTTAATTACTCTTATTCTTGTAGGATGGATTTGTAATGTTCCGTTTAAATACTTTCTATATCAATCAAGCTTAGCATTAATAAATTGTTCTTTGTCTTTGTTTACCATTATGGGTTTAGGGCTACTTATAGGGAAATTTATAAAGATTGATATTATTAAATATATATTGATTTTATTATTATTCATGGGGATTAATAATTTTTATAAAAATACAAATGTATTAGCGCCATTATATCATATTGATATGGTTCAAAGCACTTTTGAATTGATTTCTACAGGATCTGTCTTTAAAAGTCATATAATTATTTATACTTTAATAATTATCTTGTCTTTAATATTATTATACATTGGAGAAGGAGAGGGTAAAAAAGGTTTAATAAGTGTTAAATCTATAATATGTACCGTTGTTGTAATTGGAATAATATCTTTAATTATATTGAATACAAAAAAGTTTGAACCTGTAGAATATAGTGTGGCAACTGATAATATTGGTATTTTATATGATGAAAACAAAGAAAACAATGATGGATTTAATATACTTGAATATGATATGAAAATTAATATTAATAAAGAATTTAAAAATGATTGTAATATAAAAATAGAAGTGGTGAATGACAATTTGTCTACTATAAAACTAAAGTTATTTAATAAATTGGAAGTTACAGAACTTTCTTTGAATAACAAAGATATATCATTTGAAAGAGATGGAGATAACATAATAATTAATAGAGATACATATGATAGAACTCTTAATATAAACATTAAATATAAGGGGATAATTAATACTTTTGGTGAGAGAGAAGGTAAAAAGTATTTCTCCAATAGTAGTAGTATATTTTTAGCAGATTATTTTGAATGGTATCCAAAGGGAGAATATAGGGGATATGATAAAAAATATAGCTTGAATATAATTAAAAGTGGTAATAAAAAGATATACAGTAATCTAAATTCAACAAGTGCTGGGAAGTATGAGGGAAGGGATAAAGAGATTTTTTTAGTGATGGGAAATATTGAAGAAAAGAAGTATGATAATCATACTTATGTAGGAAATATAGAGTTAATAGATTCTAGAGAAAAAGTAGAAGTAGTTAATAGTATATTTAATGAAGATGAAATAAGTATGTTAAATGAAAAAACAAATATAATTTTCACACCAAGAAGTGATAAGCAATATTTAGTTAGAAATATATATAAAGATTACGTTTTAATAGGAGAATTAGATTTTCAAAATAAAATTTATAGAAATTAGGAGAAGGCTATGAATAACTTGAAGGTAAGTGATGTGAGTTATGAATATAAAAACTTAAGAGCATTAGATAATATTTCTTTTGAAGTTAATGATGGATTAATAGGGGTGTTAGGAGCTAATGGAGCAGGTAAGAGTACACTTATGAAGCTTATAACAACATTATATAAACTTCAAGGGGGAAGTATAGAGCTAAATGGCTTATCATATGATAAGAACTTAAAGGATATACGAAATAGTTTGGGGTACTTACCACAGAATTTTGAGGTATATGATAATCTTACAGGTGAAGAGTTTCTCCAAATAGTTGCGTCATTAAAAAAGGGAATTAAAGGATTGGAAAGATGTAAGCATATAGATGAAATAGTAAATACTCTGAATATGAAAAAGTTTATTGGAAGAAAAATTAAAGAGTATTCAGGTGGCATGAAACAAAAGCTTGGTTTTGCTCAAGCATTAATAGGATATCCAAAAGTAATAATAATGGATGAGCCTACAGTAGGATTAGACCCAGAGCAGAGAAATATTATTAGGGAGCTTTTTCCTAGAATAAGTAGAGATAGAATAGTATTTGTAACTACTCATATAGTTGAGGATATAGAGAATTATTGTAATTATTTAATTGTGTTAAAAGATGGAGAATTAATATATAAAGGTTCAAAAGAAAGTTTTATAGAAGAAGTAATGGGATTATTGTGGGAAGTAACCTTCTCTGGAGAGGAATATGTTAAGAATTTGGATAAGCTGAAAATTATATCTACTATTATAGATGGTGATTGTTTTAGGATAAGGTATATAAGTAAGAAAGCCGAAGTAGAAAATTCACAAAATATTATACCAACGTTACAGGACTCATATATAATCCATAGTATGAAATATGAAAATGGGTGGAATATATGATAAAAGAATACTTTAAGCATATAGAAAACATATTAAAAGTACCTATATTGAAGATAGGTATGGGTATAGCATTATTTATAAATATATATTTTATAGTAATAAAATTTAAGAATTTAGGTAGTAAAGAATATTTTTCAACTATAGGAGTATTTGAAGGTGTAATAAATTTTTGGATGTTGCTATTTTGTACAACATGTATATTGTTTATTATAGGTATGGATTATACCAATAGTATAGTAGATATTTCTATTATTGCTGGTGGTAGTAAAAGTAATATTTATGTTATAAGAAAGCTAATAACCTTCCTTTCTATCTATATACCAATATATTTTTGTACGGCTATTAATGTTTTGATTGGAATGAGGATAGATGGACATGCAAATATAAAAACTATACTTATATATTCTTTAATCACCCAAATCTTTGTAATATCTTTTACACTTTTATGTATAGGGGTAACAAGAAGTATTTCTATTAGTATGACACTTGTTACATTTGGATATTTTATTCAAGAATTTTTATGGAGGGGAAAGATAACTAAAGAATATGGAGTGCTAGCTCATAGATTCTTTTTAGATGTTGGAGATGATTCTTTTAGAGTTAAGGTGAAATTATTTTACTTTATACTATCAATTGTATTTTTATGGGGGTTTTATAAAAGTATAGGAAGAAAAAGGCATATATAATTATTTGATATTATATAAAAGAGAAATTGCAAAGCAATTTCTCTTTCTAAATTAATTTAATAATTTTTTTGAAAAATATCCTCTTGGGATATAGCCCTTCTTTAAACCTTCTATAATTAACAAGTAAGTTGCTGCAGTATCAAATCTAGCATCATGATAGTCACCACTACCTTGGAATAGCTCATCAGCCTTACTTGATATTTGATCTTTTGTAATTCCTAAAAAATTAATTACTTCTTCAAGTTTTGGATTTTTATAATCTCCACTTGGTCTAAGAATTTTACATATATCTCTATAGTATTGCATTGTGCAGAACATATTCTTTGGCTCATAGTCAATTCCCATAGCTTCAAGTTCTAATTTTAAGAATCTAACGTCAAAATTAACATTATGACCTATAACAAAATCGGCTTCACTAAAATCATTAATAAACTCTTCAATTAAATCTTCAATATATTGACCATTAGATAAATCATAAAGTTTTTCTAAAGAAAACCCATGAACAGCTTCAGCAGCTGGATCCATTTCGTCAACTGTAAAGAAAAAGTTTTTTCCTATTGTTTGTTGTGGTTTTGTTGAAGCATCTATTGTAATATAGCTTAATTGACAAATATGTCCTGGTTTAATACTTGTTGTTTCAGTATCAAAGATTAATAACTTCATATTAGTTCCTCCTGTTGAAGCGATTATAATAAAAATATTATATCATAATTAAAACTTTAGGAACTATAGATTATTACTAATTTCTTCTAAAAGGCTTAAACAGTTATTTAAAGTAATATCTTCCTTATCTAAGCTTGGATTAAATTCTACAAAGTCAATAGATCTAATAAGATTAGTATTTAATAAGTCTTTTATAATCTTTTTTCCACCTTCCATAGTTAGTCCATCTACTACAGGTGTGCCTGTACCAGGAATAAAAGTAGGATCTATTGAATCTATATCAAAACTTAAGTGAACATTATTTATGTTTGACGAATCTAAAGTAGAAATTAATTCTTCCAAGCATTTTTCTAATCCTTTTTCTTTTATATCGTTCATAGTCCAAACATTTAAATGCTTATTTTCAATTAATTCAATTTCACCTTTATCTAGATCCCTTGCACCAATTATATAAACATTTTTAGGATTAACTTTACAACCTTTATAATAAATATTTATTAAAGAATCATATCCAACGCCCATAGAAGCAGCTAAAGGCATACCATGAACATTACCAGAAGGTGATGTTTCTGGTGTATTTATATCTCCATGAGCATCTACCCAAATTACAGCTAGGTCTTGTCCGAAATATTTACCACAACCAGCTAAGCTTCCCATACCAAGAGCATGATCTCCACCAATTACTAAAGGTAATGCACCATTATCAAAAGAGTTATTAACTTTATCAGCTAATTCATTATTTATATTAATTATTTCATCTAAATACTTCATTTTGTTATTACATTTATATTTATTTTCAGAGGATACTTTGTTTACTTTTACGTTTCCTAAGTCACATACCTCATGTTTTTTAGTAAATACATCAATTAAACCATTTTTTCTTAGAATATCAGGTCCCTTTTCTACACCGGGTTTATCACAACCATAGAACAAAGGAACTCCTATAATATTTATCTTCATTTCATTCCTCCAAGTATGCTAACAAATTTTTAAAATAGCTACAGGTACTATATTAATCTTTTAAAAGTTTAATGTAAATAATATTTTAAAAATTTCATATTATTATTATAGTTTGGGATAATTAGAAATTTAAATTCAAATTTATTATATGTAAAATACGAAAAAAAAGTAAAAATAAGTACAAATAAAAAGAAAATATTTCCTAAAATTAATTGATAATAATTATTATATGAGATATAATATTTGTAACGGGAATAAAATATTATCTATATAGTAAAACTAAGTAATAGAACTAATATAGGAGGGTTGAAAATGATTGGAGAAGGAAAAAGAAAGATATCTATAATAGGAGCAGGTTTTGTAGGTGCAACAACAGCTTACGCCTTAATGAACAGTGGAATAGCAACGGAAATTTGTATATACGACATAAATATGGAGAAGGCAATAGGTGAAGTAATGGACTTAGTTCATGGAACTTCATTTGTAAAACCTGTTAATATATATGCAGGTGGAATTAGTGAAACAAAGGATTCAGATATAATTATAATAACAGCTGGAGCTGGTCAAAAAGATGGAGAAACAAGGTTAGATCTTATTGATAAGAACTATAAGATTTTTGAAAGCTTTGTGCCAGAATTGGCTAAACTAAGTCCAGAATCAATACTATTAGTTGTATCTAATCCTGTAGATATTTTAACTTATATCACATATAAACTATCAGGATTCCCTAAAGAAAGAGTCATTGGATCAGGTACTGTACTTGACACTTCTAGATTGAAGTATGTTTTAGGTAAATATTTTGAAGTTAATAATAATAATGTGCATGGTTATGTTATAGGTGAGCATGGTGATAGTGAAGTTGTTACTTGGAGCAATGCAAGAATAGGGGTTGAAGACTTAGATAACTATTCTAAGGGAGTTAATTTAGAGTGGGATAAAGAAATTAAAAAAGTTATAGAAGATGATGTTAAAAATGCAGCGTATGAAATTATAAGTAGGAAAAAAGCAACTTATTTTGCTATAGGTCTTGCTGTAAATAGAATAGTGGAAGCAATATTTAGAGATGAAAATTCAATTTTAACTGTATCTAGTTTGTTTGAAGGACAATATGGTATTAGTGATATATATCTTGCAGTACCATCAATAGTTAACAGAAATGGTATAAAACAAGTTATAGAAATATCTTTAAATAGTGAAGAAGAAGATAAATTAAAGAAATCAGCAGACATATTAAAGAAGCATTTAAATGAATGTATTAAATAAAAGTAAGAAAGAAACACTTTTTAATAGTGTTTCTTTCTTACTTTTGGAGAGATTTAGTACTTTTATTTAGATAATATACTTCAATAACTTTAAGTAATTTGGTATAATCTATTTTATAAACTTTAAGGGGGCGTAACAATGGATGTAGATGGAATAATAATTCCAAAAGATTATGAAGTAAAAGAAACGCTTATAGAAACAGAAATTCATATAAAAAAAATTAAGGATTTCTTTGAAAGAACTTTATCAGAAAAATTAGACTTAATTAGAGTATCAGCACCGTTATTTGTAGGAGCATCCACTGGATTAAATGATAATTTAAATGGAGTTGAAAGACCTGTTAATTTTGACTTAAAAGCAACAGGAGAAGATGTAGAGATTGTTCATTCTTTAGCTAAATGGAAAAGATTAAGCTTATATAGATATGGTTTTGAACCTGGACATGGGTTATATACTGATATGAATGCTATAAGAAGAGATGAAGACTTAGATAACATTCATTCAATTTATGTTGATCAATGGGACTGGGAAAAGATTATCTTAAAAGAAGAAAGAAATGAAGAGAAGTTAAAAGAGATAGTTAGAAGTATATATAGTGTATTTAAAGAAACAGAGAACTTTGTAGCTAATGAATTAAAGTGTATAGAAAAGGAATTACCTAATGAAATATTCATTATAACATCTCAAGAATTAGAAGATAAATATCCAAATTTATCTCCTAAAGATAGAGAAGATGCAATATGTAAAGAACATGGAGCTGTGTTTATAATGAAGATAGGAGATGTTTTAGCATCTGGAGAAAAACATGATGGAAGAGCACCAGATTATGATGATTGGAAGTTAAATGGAGATATTCTTTTCTGGTATCCAGTTTTAGATAGAGCTGTAGAGCTATCTTCTATGGGAATAAGAGTAGATAAGGACGCTTTAGAGTACCAATTAAAAAAGACAGGCTGTGAAGAAAGAAAGTCATTAGAGTTTCATAGATTGTTATTAGAAGGAAAACTTCCTTATACAGTAGGGGGAGGAATAGGACAATCAAGAATTTGTATGTACTTTCTAAGAAAAGCTCATATTGGAGAAGTGCAAGCTTCTGTTTGGGATGAAAAAAACCATAGGATATGTGAAGAAAACGGAATAAGACTATTATAGAAAAATAAGAGAAATTGCATTGCAATTTCTCTTATTTTTAATATAGGATGCTTATTATTTAAAAGTAATTTCACCACTTAAAATATTTTTTTTATTTCCATTTTCGTCTAAAACAATTAATTCGCCATTATCGTCTAATCCAATACAGTTAACTTTCTCTTTCCCCCTTGAAGTAACAAGAAAAGCTTGCTTATTTATTATAAGAGAATGAGTTTTACTAATTTCAGCAACCTCTGAATATATATTTTTTTCTATAAAATCAATATATAAATATTCGAAATTATTTAGAAATAAAGCAAGAAGTTTATTTCTATCATAACTAATATTCGTCTCTATCTTTAAAGATGTTGCAGTATTTTTTAGTTCCTCTAGAATATTATTTGAATTTATATTAACATTAATTCCAACGCCAACTACGATATAGTTTATTCTATCCATATCGCATTTCATTTCTGTTAATATTCCACATATTTTTTTGTTATTTAAATATATATCGTTAGGCCACTTTATTTTTGCATCTATTCCATAGTTATTTAATGTTTTGATTAAGGCGGCAGAAGCTATTTGAGTAATTTTGTGAGCGTTTGTAGGTTCAATATTAGGCCTTAATATAATTGACAGCCATAATCCACCTTTAGGTGATGACCAGTATCGTCCTAATCTACCTTTTCCGCCACTTTGTTCTTCAGCAATTATTATTGTTCCATCTTTTATATCAATGCTATTTCCAAGTAGTTTTGCTTTATCATTAGTTGATGAGAGTGACTTAAAGTATTCTATATTTTGTCCTATATATCTAGTAGTTAAATATTTATTTATATCACTTTTTAATATTAAGTCAGGAGAGTTAACTAATTTATATCCTTTATTAGATACTCCTACAATTTCGTATCCATCCTCTTTTAGAACTTTTATATGTTTCCAAACAGAGGCTCTAGTTATTCCTAAACCTTTGCTAATTTCTTCTCCTGATACATAGTTGTCACTTTCTTTTAGAAGTTTGATTATTTCTTCTTTCATAAAAAATCTCCCACAATAGATTATTAACTTAACATATTGCATATTATAACATAGAAAATAATAAAAAAGATTAAGTAGTCTACAAAATCTTAAGTATTTCGTAATTATTTATTGAATTTTGTTTGTAATAATATTATTATGAAGAGAAGTAGGAAAAGGAGTGAGTAAGGTGAAGCCAGAGAAAGATAAAAAGAAAATGTCAAAGAAGACTAAAATTATAATAACAATATCCATTATTCTAGCTTTATTAGTTGGATCCGTTGTATTTGGATATTTTTATGTTAGAAGTAAGATATACAGTAATTCAGATATATCAGATATAACAACAGAAGATTCATTTGAAGAGGTACCAGGAATAACTAATATCCTATTAATAGGTACAGATGCTAGAGATCTTAATGAGAGGGCAAGATCAGATTCTATTATAATTGCAACAATAGATAATAATACTAAGAAGTTAAAGTTGTCCTCAATAATGAGAGATACTTTTGTAGATATACCAGGATATGGTGAACAAAAAATTAATGCTGCTTTAGCATTAGGTGGACCAGAATTATTAATGAAGACCATAAAAGAGAATTTTAACTTTACATTAGATAAATATGTAATGGTTAACTTCTGGGGATTTGAAGATATAATAGATGGTATTGGTGGAATAGAAGTGGATGTAAAAGATTATGAAATTCCAGAAATTAATAAATTTATTGGAGAAGTTAGAGATGTAAAATCACCACCTTTAACTACACCAGGATTACAACATTTAGATGGACAGCAGGCTTTAGCATATGCAAGAATAAGAAAAGTTGGTAATGGAAGCTATGAAAGAACAGAACGTCAAAGAAGAGTTCTTGATATAGTAGCTGAAAAAATGATGGATGTAAGCGTAGTTAAATATCCAGGTCTTTTATATGACTTATTGCCATCAGTTAAGACTAATATAGAACCATTAACCTTATTAAATTATGCATATACGGTTTCTAAGTTTGGAGAACTTAAATTTGAACAATTGCAAATTCCTGCTACTGAATTATCTCAAGGTGGCTTATATAGAAATAAAGGATGGGTTTTATTAACAGATAAAGAGCAGAATGGAAAAATACTAAATGATTTTATCTATAATGATAAACCATATTCTAGTGAAGATATAGATAAGGATCATTTTAATAGTATAATGGCAAATTACAATGCTTTAAATAATGAATATAAGCAACAACATGGAGAGCCTACTCATATTGAAGAAAATGATGATGAGTTAGATAAAATTGAACAGGAAAAGCCGTCTAACAATACAACAGATCCTGAAGTACCAAAGTTGGTGAAAGTTCCTTCTGTAGTAGGCTTGAGCAAGGACACAGCAATAAGTGAGTTAAATAAAAAAGAATTAAAGGCAAACGTTAAGGAGATAGATGTTACAGATGAAAATCAATCTGGCAAGGTTATTTCAATTTCTCCAGGAGTAGGCAGTGAAGTTGAAAGAGGAAGTGAAGTAACTATTAATATTGGAAAATATGTTGGTGTGGAAATACCAAACTTGGTTGGTGAAAGTGAAAGCAATGCTAGAGAAAAGTTACGTGCTTTAAAGCTAAATTGCTTTGTAGAATATGTTACGGATGGAGCAACAGAAGCAAATAATGGGATGGTTAAAACAGTATTTGGTGTTGGCACTCACGTTAAAGAGTGGACTGAAGTTAAAATTCTGGTTTATAAATATGTAAATGAATAGTAAGAATGACGCTGAACTAAAAAGATGGGATATAAATTATCTTATCTTTTTTTCATATTATTACAAAATTATTACTTGTGTTGAAGTATTGTGTAAAAAAAGATATAATTTTATAAGTAAAAATAGATATAGTATAGGTGGTAACATGGGGAGAAAAAAGATAACGAGATCGAAAAAGAATAAGAAAAAGAGTTGGAAAGTAATATTAGCCTTTTTTGCTTTTATGATTATATTTACAGGGGTAACAGCTCCATTTATGATTTTATATGGACCTTTTGAAGATGCAAAAAGAACATTTGTTGGAACAGCAATGTCTTCAATGCACTATCAGTGGTTAGCAACAACATTTTTATCTCAAGATAAAATTGATGAGATTTTAGGTAAAAGTCAGGAAGTTGTGTCAAATGAAAATCAAGATTTTAGCCTTATAGAAATTTCAAAGGTAAAGGATGACAGTATAGAGGTGGCTACTTTAACTGATAACAGTAAATTTACAGGTCATGTATTAATAGTAAAAGATCCTACTAGGGTTAAGGTTGGAGTTACATCAAAATTGTTTAAAGAAGGTGAAACTACATCGCAAATAGCTCAAAATTATGATGCTGTAGCAGCTATTAATGGAGGAGCTTTTACAGATGAAGAAGGTAGCCAATTGTGGACATCCAATGGTGGTATACCTGTTGGGGTATTAATTTCCGATGGAAAGATATTAAATGATGATGCTCCAGGTGGGCGTTATGATGTAGCTGCTATGACGAAGGATGGAAGACTTTTAGTAGGAGGCTATACATTAAAGCAATTAGAAGAACAGAATGTAGTGGATGCTCTTACATTTACACCAGAGGGAGCAAGTCCAGTATTGGTTATAAATGGTAAAATGACTAAAATATCAGGAGATGGTGGATTAGGAACTGCTCCAAGAACATTAATTGGACAAAGAAGAGATGGTGCTATAGTGCTAGTTGTGTTAGATTCAAAGGTTCCTGGAGGAAGGATAGCAGCCACATTAAAAGAAAGCCAAGAAATTATGTACAAGTTAGACTGTGTTACAGCAACAATGCTTGATGGTGGGAAATCTGCAACTATGTATTATGATGGAGAGGTAATTAATAATCCTTCTAATAGTTTAGGTGAAAGACCAATAGCATCTGCATTCATAGTTAAATAAGTGGTGAGGTAATATATATGAAAAACTTAAAACGTGTTGTAATATGGGCTTTATTATCATTATCTTTACAAGCTGGAGGGCTATACATTTTAGAGAGGATGTATTTTAAGCATTCCTCAGATTTTAAAGTTGAGAAAGTAGAAGTTAAGCCAGTAGAAGCTAATGTTACCATTCCTAATAATATAGAAGATGTAAAAGTTTCATACTCAGGAAGATATATTTCATATTTTAATAATGATAAGTTATATGCTATAAACACTAAAAATGGTGAAGAGAATGAAATATCAATAGAGGATTCTGATGAAATACTATATGCGGATTGGATAGAGAATGTAAATAGAATTATATTAGTTATAAGAGATATAAACGATAGAGTACAACTTTATACATATGATATAAATTCAAAAACTGAACATAAAATAAAAGAATTAGGCAATTATTCTAATAGTATGAAGATTAATGGATTAGAGGTATCAAGTAAAACAGGTGTTAAATATATTGCATTAACATGGGGAAGTAGTAGACCAACAATTTATAGAATTGATATTAATGAAACACTTACTAAGGTATCTCATAATATAAAGAATTTAGGGGAGATTGCTGCTTTTCAAAATAAAGATATACTAATCTGTGAAGATGAGTCAAGAAATAGCTTTTATAGTTATACAAATGGAAAAAGTAAAAAGTTAAATCTAAATATTTCTGGGAAACTAGATGTGCTAGGAACAGATAGCAATGATAATATTTATTTCGGTGAATATGAAGGAGATAAAATCTACAGAATAGTGTATGGTTCTTTAAATACTAAGGAAGGTGAATGGCAATCATTAGCACTTGATGAAAGCAAAAATAAAGAAGATATTTATGTAACTGAAAATGGAGAAATCCTTATTAATGATAATTTAAAAGGGATGGTTCTAAATAAAACTACTGGTGAAACTATTTCATATAAAGGAAAGTTTGTTAGTATGAACGATAAGATTATATATAGTAATAAAGAAGGTTATATTTATATTAAAAATATAAAAGATGTGGATAGTGCAACAGAGGTTTAAAGAAGTATAATTGTATATTCATTAATATATATGGTATAATACAACTCGCTAACGAAAAACGTTCCTAGGAGGATTTTTACATATGAGGCTAAGAAAAAAGTGGTGGGCTAGACCTGAATTAGAAGAGAGTAATATATTCATAAGCAAACCAGCTGATTTAAAAGGAAAATGGAGAGAAGAGTTTGGAAATAACAATCCTATTCATTTAGAACTTGGATGTGGTAGAGGAGGATTCTTAACAGAAAATTGCAAAAGATATCCTGATATTAATCATATAGCTGTAGATTTAAAAGATGAAGTATTAGTGTATGCATTAAGAAAGGTTAAGGAAGTCCAACCTGAATTAACTAATGCTAGAATAGTAGCTTTAAATATAAGCTTTATAGCAGACCTGTTTGATAAAGATGAAATAGATAAGATATATATAAATTTCTGTAATCCATGGCCAAAGGATAGACATAATAAGAGAAGATTAACTCATATAAGGTTTTTGAATGAGTATAAGAAGTTTTTAAAGCCAGGAGCACAAATATGGTTTAAAACTGATGATACAGACTTATTCAATGATTCACAAGAGTATTTTAAGGAATGTGGATTTAATATAGATTTCTTAACTTATGATTTACATAACTCAGATTTTAAGAATAATATAATGACAGAGTATGAAACAAAGTTTACTTCATTAGGTATGAAGACTATGTGTTTAATTGCAACATTAAAGTAGAAAAAAGGAGATATCAAAAGGTAATTTTGATATCTCCTTTCTGTTTATTAATTAGAGCAAACCTTTTTTATAGTTAAGGTTTTGCTGTATACTTCTTTAAACTTATCTGAACATCTTAGTGCTTGAGAAATTTCTAAATCAAGATTTAAACAAGAATATAGTTTAATCTCAACAGTATCTTCATTTATAGATACACTTAAATCTTTTACTGCACCAGAAAGACTTCTATCAAGACCTTCAGCAATTTTTAAAATGACCCCTAATTCTTCAATAACTTTAAAATCCAGTCTATTTATTATTGAACAGAACTGAGGTAAAGCAACATGATAGCTATTATTTCTGTGAGATGCTGCAATTGATGCACTCATTAAAAGTTCTTTATGTGTTAATCCATTAATATATGAGTTTAAAATAATATAAAAAGTATGTTTATGGTGATTATAGTAATCTATTGATGTACCACAATCATGTAACATAGCAGCTGTCTTTATTATATGGTCATACTCATTGCCTAAATGATGTAATGGTTTGAAAGCTTCAAATAGTTTTGTGCTAAGGTTATACACGTTTTTAGCATGTTCTTTGTTAATGTGAAGATCTTCTAATATACCATTTATACTATAATCTAGAATGTCTTCTATAGGTTTAAAATGAGTATTTATGTACTCATACATTATACCTTCTCTAAGACCTCTACCAGACACGATTATTTTTGATGCGTTAACATACTTAATTATTTCATGGAATATAGAAACTCCACCAACTATAATATCAGCTCTTTCTTTTGATAAACCATCGAATTTATTTCTAAGCTTATAATCCTTACTTTTTAAAAGATTATAAATATCATGAACATCATAATCAGTCATTATGTAGTTATGTGTGATATCAAAAGGATATCTATTTTTTATTCTGTTCATTTTTGCAATAGCGCGGACTGTTCCACCTACACCGATTATAGAATCAAAAGTATTGTTTCCTAACCATTCTATATCTGATAGTTCACTATAGATTTTTGTAATTGCGCCCTCTAAATCATCCCTAAGTATTCTATCTTGAAGATTATACTTGTATGTTAAGTTTACGCTACCTATAGGCAAGGTTACACTTTCTTTTATTTCACCATTTAATATCCAAGCTATATAAGTAGAAGTACCAGCTACATCAACTAAAAGAGAATTATCAAAGTAGATACTTTTTGTAACACCAAGGTAACTAAAATAAAGTTCTTCCTCGCTAGAAAGTACAATAACATCCATATCTAGTGCTTCTTTTATAGTATGAACAAACCTATCCTTATTTGTAGCAGCACTTAATGCCTCAGTAGCAACAGTTACAATATCGCATACCTTAGAAACAGAGGCAAGAGACTTAAATGTAGTTAGCGTGCTAATTGTTTTTTGTATCTTTTCATCAGAAATAAAATCATTATCAATTAAGTCGTATCCTAATCTAACTGTGGTACTTAATTCATCTATAATACGAAAGTACCCACCTTCTTCAACTTCTGTCAACATAAATCTAATAGCATTAGAACCTATGTCTATAACACCAACCCTATTCATAAATAACTCCTTAAGATATATAATTAGATTAATAATAATATTATTATACTATAGTGTATAGAAAAATGTTATGTAAAAATGAATATTGACATTAAAAGTTATTTATAGGTATAATGTATAAAAGATAATAGAAAATCAATGAAGAGAAGAGTACTCTAACTGATTTCTAAAGCGAGCAGGGGAGGGTGTAAGCCCTGTGAATAGGTTAGTTTGGAAGAGAGCCTCTGAGATGCCATCTGAATTGAGTAAGACTGGCCGCAGAATACTGCGTTAAAAAGTTGAGTGGCAATTTTATTGCAACTAGAGTGGTACCGCGGATATTTCCGTCTCTTGTTATTCAAGAGGCGATTTTTTTATTTTAGGAGGATAAATATGGATTATAAAAAGAAAATTGCAGAGTTAATAAAAGAACATGTTGATTTAGATTTAGACAAGATAGAAGGATTAATAGAAGTTCCACCAAGACCAGAAATGGGGGATTATGCATTTCCATGTTTTCAATTAGCTAAGGTTATGAGAAAAGCACCCAATATGATTTCTGGTGAATTAGCAGAAAATATAAATAAAGATGGATTTGAAAAGGTTGAACAACTAGGACCATATGTAAATTTCTTTGTTGATAAAGGTGTATTCAGTAAAAATACAATAGAAAAGGTATTAGAAGAAGGAGATAACTATGGAGCTTCTAATATTGGAGAAGGAAAAAATGTATGTGTTGAATATTCTTCACCTAATATAGCTAAGCCTTTCCATGTAGGACATCTTTTCACAACAGCTATTGGTAATGCATTATACAAGATGTATAAAAAAGAAGGATATAATGCAATAGGTATAAATCATTTAGGGGATTGGGGAACTCAGTTTGGTAAGCTTATCTCAGCTTATCATAGATGGGTAGATGAAGAAGCTTTAGAAGCTGATCCAATAAAAGAATTATTAAGAATATATGTTAAGTTCCATGATGAAGCAGAAAAAGATCCATCATTAGAAGATGAAGGAAGAGCATATTTTAAAGCTTTAGAAAATGGAGATCCAGAGGCAGAGGCTTTATGGAAGAGATTTAGAGACTTAAGCTTAAAGGAATTTGAAAGAGTATATGATATACTTGGAGTAAATTTTGATTCTTACAACGGAGAAGCTTTCTACAATGATAAGATGGAGGTTGTAGTAAATGAATTAAAAGAAAAGAAGCTTTTAGTTGAAAGTAATGGTGCACAAGTAGTTATGCTAGAAGACTATAATATGCCACCATGCATAGTTTTAAAGGCTGATGGAGCATCAATATATGCAACAAGAGATTTAGCAGCAGCTATGTATAGAAAGAAGACATATGACTTCTATAAGAGTATATATGTTGTAGGAACACCTCAAGCTCTACATTTTAAACAAGTATTTAAAGTGCTAGAATTGGCTGGACATGAGTGGGCAAATGATTGTGTGCATGTAGGATTTGGATTAGTTAAGTTTGCTGATAGAAAGCTTTCTACAAGAAAGGGAGAAGTTGTTTTACTTGATGATTTAATTAGAGAATCAGTAGAAAAAACTTTAGAAGTTATTAATGAAAAGAATCCAGAATTAGAAAATAAAGAAGAAGTAGCTAAGAAGATAGGGGTAGGTGCTGTAATATTCACTTACTTAAAGAACTCTAGAGAAAAGGATATAGTATTTGATTGGAAAGAAATCCTTTCATTTGATGGGGAAACTGGTCCATATGTTCAATACGCATATGCTAGAGCAAAGAGTATCTTAAGAAGAGCTGAAGGAATTAGCAAGGAAGTAGAGTATAGTAAATTATCATCTAAGGAAGAATTTGAATTAATTAAGACTTTAGATAACTTTAAAAATCAAATCTTATTAGCATTAGATAAATTAGAGCCATCAATCGTTACAAGATATACTATAGAAGTTGCTAAGGCATTTAATAAATTCTATAATGCTCATTCAATATTAAACTTAGAAGATGAAGTTTTAAAGGCAACAAGATTAAAGCTAGTTGAAGCTTCTGCTCAAGTTATAAAGAATGGATTAGACCTTTTAGGTATAGATGTAGTAGAAAAAATGTAATTATGATAGGAGAGTATGTATTTGTATAATACATACTCTTTATTATTGATAAAAATATGCTATAATTATAATAATTTTAAACGTCTAGAAAAGTATAAAATTTTTGAGTAGCAAACCTTACGGATACCGAGATTAAGTGGTAAAAATATGTGAAGACGTTAAAAAATAAAAATTATAGTGCCGCCACAGAACACCAAAAGCAAGTTTTGGAACCTGTGGTATGGCTGAAAAAAGTGACTTCTTCGCTAAAACGTGGCGAAGCCACTTTTTTATAGAGAGGTGGGAAAAGTTTGTTTTTTAATAAATATATAAAGTATAGAGACATTCTAGTAATAGTTTTAATAGCTCTTGTGGGATATAAGTTAATTGACAATTATCAAATGTTTTTAAACCTTATAAGTACAACAATGTCTGTAATATCTCCGTTCATATACGCAATGATATTTGCTTATTGTATTAATCCAATAATGAATCTATTTGAACGAAAATTAAAGATGAAAAGAGGCTTATCCATTTTAAGTACATATCTATTAATAGGAGGAGCTATAGTAATAGGTGCATTATATATTGTTCCTAGTATTGTTGATAGTATAATATCAATTACATCTGAAATACCTAAATACATGGAAACTGTACAAGGTTGGATTAATGAAGCGTTAAAAAATCAAAATCTTTATGACTTAATAAATAGCACTGGACTTTTAGATAATATAAGTGTTATATCTGGAAAAATGAGTAGTATTATAATTGGAATCTTAGACGGTTCTGTATCTTCTATAGTATCAATTACTACAAACGTAGTAAAAATAGGATTTGGATTCTTAATTTCAATTTATATATTATTAGATAAAGAAAGATTTATTACTGAAGTTAAAACTTTAACTTATATGATATTAAAAGAAGAGAAAGGAACAAAATTAATAGGTTTAGTTAGAACTTATCATGAAATGATAGGTAAATATATTGGAACTAAAGCTATAGATTCAGCCATAATAGGAGTATTAGCATTTTTTGGACTTATGATAATTGGTGCACCATATACACCGTTATTAGCAATTATAGTTGGTGTTACTAATATGATTCCATACTTTGGACCATTTGTTGGAGAAGTGGTTGGAGCAGCTGTTGGTATATTTGTATCTCCAGCTATGGCTATAACAATATTTGTATTTTTACTAGCCCTTCAACAATTTGATGCGTGGTACTTAGATCCTAAGCTTATAGGTGATAAAGTAGGAGTAAAACCATTTTATATAATATTAGCAGTTACAATAGGTGGGGGATTCTTTGGTCCAATAGGAATGTTACTTGCATCACCTACTATGGCAACTATAAACATATATTATGAAAGAAAGGTGAATTTATTCAAGGCAAGGAATAAAAATCTTATGAAAAGATTTGATACAAGAGAAGAAGATTTTTTTAATGAGGATAAGATAGATAGTAAGGATAATATAGATAAAGAAAAAACTCAGTAGGTTAAATACTACTGAGTTTTTAACGTCTGGGGAAGTATAAAGGTGAAGCAATGGAATTATATTTTGTTTTATTAAGATGAAGAAAGGGTATAAATATATATTTATATCTTTGTATATTTATATAAATACATATTTATATGTTTATTTATTGTAGATAGTATTTTTCAATAATTTATTTATAAAAAAGTCGTCAAGACGAGCTTGCCGAGTGGTGGATTTTTTTCAGTGCACTCTGGACTTTGGAATTCAATGTAATCAAAAGACCAGAGGCATATAATTTCCTAAAGAATAGAAAAAGACTGCAATTAAGATGCAGTCTTTAAAAATCTTATTTATTAATTTTTTCTGGCTGGGCAGTTTTTAGAGCAAGTGCCGCAATTACATTTTCCTTTAGAAGATGTTTTTATGTTTTTATAAATTATGAAAATTGCTAAAGTTACTATTCCTGCAGTAATTAAGATTTCCATAATATCACCAACCTTTCTAAATTAAGAACTTGCCTATGTTAAATACTAAGAATGAAACAACCCATGCTAATACTAATTGATAAGTTACTGAGAATAGTGTAAGTTTAGTTCCGTATTCTTTTTTCATTGCACCAATTACAGATACACATGGAGTGTATAGTAATACAAATACTAAGAAAGAGTAAGCTGATAATGCAGTGAAATGTGAAGCTAATGTTACTGATAAATCTCCGCCAAATATAACTCCCATAGAAGCAACTACTGTTTCTTTAGCTAGTAACCCAGATAATAAAGAAACTGATGATTGCCAGTTACCAAATCCTAATGGAGTAAATACTGGTGCTATAAAGGAACCAATGTTAGCTAAGATACTATCATTTACGTTATCAACCATTCCGCTAAGGCTAAAGTTAGATAATAACCAAATAACTACACTCATAGCAAATATTATTGTACCAGCTTTCTTTAAGAAGCTTTTACCCTTATCTAAAGTTTGAGTTAGAACTGATTTGAATTCAGGCTTTTTATATTCAGGTAGTTCTATTATAAAAGGTTCTTCGTCCTTCTTGAAAATTGTATTCTTAAATAATATACCTATTAAGAATGCAAGTAATATTCCTAAGAAGTAAAGTGAACCAACTACTAGTCCTTGGTGATCAGCAAAGAATACTGCTGCAAAAACTGTATAAACAGGTAATCTTGCATTACATGACATTAACGGAACAAGTAAAGCAGTAAGTTTTCTATCCTTTTCGCTTTCAAGGGTTCTAGCACTCATAATAGCAGGAACTGAACATCCAAATCCAACAATCATAGGAATAAATGCTTTTCCCGATAGACCCATTTTTCTCATAAGCTTGTCCATTATAAAAGCAACTCTTGCCATATACCCGCTATCTTCTAATATTGTAATACAAACGAAAAGTGAAAGTATTACAGGAAGTAAAACAAGTATTCCTCCAACTCCTCCAACTATTCCATCTACAATAAGTGATTGGAACCAAGGTGACGAATTTGATAATAATTCACTTAACCATGGCATAAAGGAATCATTTAGTAATCCATCTAGCATATCTGATAAAGGTTGTCCAACCCATGAAAATGTAATTTGAAACATTAATACCATCATTAGAATAAAAATTGGATAAGCTAAAAATGGATTAAGTAATATTTTATCTAATTTATCTGTAAAAGAAACCTTTTTATTATCGGGTACTTTACTACACTCTATTAAAACACTTTCTATGTACTTATAAGCAGCTTTTTCGTCCTTAAAGTTAAACTTGTCAATATCATTAGGTTTGCTAATAGTAGTTGTTGAAATGAATTCTTTAAGCTTATCTATTCCTGTTCCTTTAGCAGCTGATATAGGCATAACTTTTATATTAAATAAAGATTCTAATTTTTTATAATCAATAATAATTCCTTTATTTTCTGCTATATCTACCATATTTACAGCTAAAATAATTGGCTTATTAAATTGTTTTAATTGAGTAGTTAGATATAAGTTTCTGTCTAAGTTTGAAGCATCAACAATGTTTAATATTAAATCAACATCATCTTGTTCTAAAAAGTTTTTAGCTACCTTTTCTTCATTTGAAAAAGTATCCATTGCATATATTCCAGGAAGGTCTACAATTTTAATATCATTAAAAAAACCTTCTTTTTTATCTACAGTTACTCCTGGCCAATTTCCAACATATTGTTTTGAACCAGTCAAAGCGTTAAATAATGTTGTTTTACCTACATTGGGATTACCAAGAAGAGCAATAGTTGTCATATAAATCCCCCTTACTTTTGAATAAAAATATTTTTAGCGTCCTTTTTTCTTATAGCCAAATCAAATCCTCTTAAGTTTACTATTATCGGATCACCTAATGGTGCAACCCTTTTTAGCTGTATTTTTGTTCCTTCTATACAACCAAGAGCCCAAAGTCTTTTTGTTAACTTTGAATCTCCCTTTATTTCATTAATTGTTCCAATTTCCCCTAATTCTAATTCGCATAAACACATTCTAATCACCTCTAAAAATTGAATGAAAATCATTATCAATATTATACTATCATTTAAAGATAAAAATGTCAATGAAAGTAAATCTCAATTTCATTAATAATTAATTAAATTTGCGAAAAAATAAAAACTAAGTATAATAGAAACAATATATATTATTAAAGGAGGTATAGATTGTGAAAAAAGTCGCAGCATTTTTTGATATTGATGGAACTGTATATAGGGAAGGGTTAATAACTGAAGTTTTTAAGAAGTTAGTTAAATATGAGATAATACAGGGTGAAAAGTGGTATAATGAAGTAAGGCCTGAGTTTGTTAGGTGGGATAAACGTCAAGGTGATTATGATAATTATCTGTTAAAAATGGTAGATATATATATGGATGCTATAAAAGGTCTTAAAAAAGATCAAATAGATTTTATAGCAAAGAGGGTAGTTGAACAAAAAGGTGATAGAGTGTACACTTTTACTAGAGATAGAATTAAGTGGCATAAAGAACAAGGGCATATTATAATAACAGTATCAGGTTCTCCATATGAACTTGTAAGAGAGATGGCTAAAAAATATGAATTTGATGATTTTAGAGGGTCAATTTATGTTCAAGATGAACATAATATGTATACAGGGGATGTAATTCCTATGTGGGATAGTGAGAGTAAACAAAAAGCAATTAATGAATTAGTAAAGCTATATGATATAGAGTTAGATAAGAGTTATGCTTATGGTGATACAGCTGGGGATTATACTATGCTAAATATGGTTGGAAATCCCTATTGTATGAACCCGACAAAAGAGTTATTAGGAAAGGTTATTAATGATGAAAGTCTAAAGAAAAAAGTTAATGTCATAGTAGAAAGAAAGGATGTAACTTATAATTTAGATGTTAATAACCTACAATTTGCGTAGAAAAGAGTGGTACTGTGATAATTAGAGAAAACATCTTGAGAGTTGATGATGTGTCTAATGACCTTATGATTAATCACGAAGGTATGGAGTTTTTACCTGAGGATATGATTTTTTTTGATTTGGAACATTATGTGTATAAAAAACCAAAATGTATAGGAGTGTTTGGTGCTTGTGTTTATAATAGCAGAACAAAATCTCTAGAAGTTACTCAATATATGATAGAAAATAGATATGAAGGACTTGATATTCTTTATTTAGCTAAAAACTATTTTATATCTATGAAAAATAAAGGCAAAAAAGCTATAGTAACTTTCTCTGGAAATAATGATTTTACTGTAATAAATTATTTGTTCCAAAAGTATGGAGTTATTTACAACTTCAATGAAGAATTTGCATCAGTTGATATTCAGAAAGAGTATGAAAGAGAAAGAAAAACTTCTATAGGGTTAAAAAATCTTGAAAAGCAATTTGGGATAATAAGAGAAAGTGAAGTAATAAGTGGTTCAAATTTAGCTAAAACATTTCATAAGGTAATGAAGGATAAAGACTATATTAAGAGGATGCCTAGGGAGAAGATTGAGAAAATATTATTATATAATGAACAAGATGTTGTAAATCTTTATCACATTTTTGTAAATTGGAAGAGTATAATATTTGAAGATAAGGAAGAGGATGAAGTTTCACAAATAAAATCAATTGAAGATATTGAAATTATTGATGAAGAAATATTAGATGAGGTTGCTAAAGAGTCAGAAGAAGATGAAGAGCAACTTGAAGATATAATTATAGAAAAAGAGGAGATTGCTAAGTAGCAATCTCCTTTATTTCTTCTTTATAATATTTGTACCATCTGAGGATAAAACTATATCTCCATCTTTATCGTTTCTGTATACGCGAAGCTTGTATTTCTTTATAAGGTCTAATGTTTCTTTATGAGGATGACCATATGTGTTATCTTCAGCAAGTTGAATAACACCTATAGAAGGATTAACAGCTTTTAGGAAGGCTTCAGATGTTGAGGTTGAAGAGCCATGATGGCCAAATTTTAATACATCAGCACTAACATCATATCCTTTATTAAGTATTTCTTTTTCTACTTCTGCCTCTGCATCACCAGTAAATAAGAATGATGTTTTTCCAAACTCAATTTTCATTACTGGAGAATAGTTATTAAAGTCTTGCTGGGAACCTTTCTTATATTCAGCCTTAATAGGTGAGAAAACAGAAACCTTAGTTCCTTCTCCTAAGTCAATAGAATTAGTTCCTTCTTTTATTACATTAATCTTTAAATTTTTCTTTTTTAAAGCTTTAATCATATTTTCATAAGCTTTAGTTGTATGAGTAACTTTAGGTGAATAGAATGCACCAATCTCATATTTGTTAATTACATCATCAAGATTACCAATATGGTCTTCATGAGGGTGGGTTGCAATTACATAATCAATTTTTTTTAGATTTAACGAATCTAAGTACTTAAGCAACATATCTTTACTTTTTCCAGGACCAGCGTCTATAAGCATATTTTTATTATTTACTTGTATCAAAATGGAATCTCCTTGACCTACGTTTATATAGTGTACGGTCATTTCTCCTGCAGTTTGCCCTATAGATTCATTTTGTTTTTCACAGCCTAATAAGAAAAGTGAAAAAAAGCTTAAAATAATAGCTATAATAGAAAGTTTTTTCTTCATATAAATAACCTCCTCCTTTGTATAATATATTTTAGTGTAACATCAAAAGTTATTATAATAAAGAAAAATGATTACATTGCATAATAAAATTTTTAAGGATATAATTATTTTAATCTAAGAGAGAAGGTGGAAAAATGAAATATATAAAGTATGTACGTTATGTAGTTTATATGCTTATTATGAGACTAAAAGGAATTAAGAGGGATTATATAGAAAAGTTCAAGGGGGAAGAGGAAGCCTGGAAATATGCTCAAGAAGTTTTTAGAAAATGGACTTATTTTACTATAAATATAATAGGAATGGAAATTGAAGTAGAAGGATTTGAAAATATTCCAGATAAAACATGTGTATTTATGGGAAATCATCAAAGTATATTAGACATACCAGTTATGAGATATTCAACTCAAAGAACTTTAGATTTTGTGGCTAAGAAAGAATTAGCCAAAGCACCTCTTATTGGATATTGGATTACTCATGTAAAGAGTGTAACGATAGATAGAGATAATATAAGAGAAGGAATGAAGGCAATTAATCAAGCTGTGAATAATATAAAGGATGGATATAATTTTACTATTTTTCCAGAGGGGACAAGAAGCAAAGATGGTAAAATACATGAGTTTAAAAGGGGGAGTATTAAAATAGCAAGCAAATCTAAGGCACCAATAATTCCTGTTGCAATAAAAGGTACATCTGCTTGTTTTGAAGATAGTAAAGAATTTGTACCTGGAAAAGTTAAAGTTATTTTTGGGGAAGCTATAGAAACTGAAAATATTTCTAAGGAAGTAGAAAGAGAACTAATGTTAAGAGTAGAAGAAAGTGTGCGTAGTTTATATGAAAAAATATAAAAAAAGTTCGTGTTAAACAATTACATTCATAAGAAATGCAAATTTGAATGTTTCAAAATTGCATTTCTTGTGTTATAATCATATTAATATTGGTTTATAAAGCAAAAAATGCAATTTTACAAATATAAAAAATTCATTAGGGGGCATAGAAATGAGAAAAGAATTTTCAATGAGCAATGATAAAGTAATAATCAACTTTACAGCAAAGTACTGTAAAACATTTGAGATGTTACTTGAAAGTGAAGGGTTTAGAAGAGTAATTGATGTATATCTAAAGAAATCGGAAAAGAAAAATACTCTTGCCTTTAGATACGTAAAGAAGACATTAGGAACAGATGACATAGCAGAGTTAAGAAAAGATATAATTAAAGTTTTTAAGTGCTTAACTGTAATGAGTGCAAGAGAAATAAGTGAAAGTAATCCTAGGTACGTAGAGCTTTTAGCAGATAAGGATGAATTTGTAGCTTTAGTAGAAGACTTGTATCTTTTCTGGAGAAGATTAGAAAGATATACATTAATTCATACAGGTTCAATAGAACATGGACTAGCAGCAGTTAGTTTTACAGAAGCAAATGCAGAGTTTTCTAAGCTAGTGTTAAAGTTATATAGAAAAGTAGAGAAGAATGTTATAGGAGGAGAACCACAAGTATTTAGACAAATTCCAGCTGGTGGTAACTCTTGTATTAAGATTGGTATGATGATGTGGCCAATACCTAGAGGGTATGAAGCTATAGAATATGTTCCTTTTATTGATTCAATACTTTTAGAAACACCATTCATTACTTATCCAAAGAGATCTACAAGAGATGGAATGTTTACTGAAGTATTTGAGAATCCACTACAAGATGCAAATATTAATAGTGACCATTGGTTCTGTTATCCAGCAAAAATTGGGGAATCTCTAGCATATGTATATTTCCATAGAGATTACATGGAACATGGAATAACTCTATGTAACTTATTTGAAATGGCTAGAAAAGAAGAATGTAGAGGTAGAAAGCCTGATATAGTTTATGTATTTGGGGCAACTGATGATAATGAAGAGTTAAAGACAGTATTCTATGAAGACAAGAAGAATGATATAATGCTTGGATATGTTAATCACTCAGATAAAATAGATTACTTTGGATATATGAAAAAGATGTGTTTAACATTACACAACTTAAGAATGATAAGAAAAGGATATTTACCAATCCATGGGGCAATGGTTAATATTCAACTTAAGGATGGTAACACAGCAAATGTTGTTATAATGGGAGACAGTGGTGCTGGTAAGTCAGAAAGTATAGAAGCATTTAGATCATTAAGTGAAGATTATATTTCTAATATGACTATATTATTTGACGATATGGGTACATTTAAGCTTGAAGATAATAAGATTGTTGGTTATGGTACAGAAATAGGTGCATTTGTAAGACTTGATGATTTAGATCAAGGATATGCATTTAAAGAAATGGATAGAAGTATATTCATGAATCCAGATAAGACTAATGCTAGATTAGTAATGCCAATAACTCCATATAAGGAAGTTGTTAGAGGATACAATGTAGACTTCTTCTTCTATGCAAATAATTATACAAAGGTTGAAGAGGGACAACATTCATTAGAATATTTTAATACTCCAGAGGATGCAATTAAAGTATTTAGAGCAGGAGCAAGAATGGCTAAGGGAACTACAACAGAAACAGGTTTAGTAGAATCATTCTTTGCGAATCCATTTGGTCCAGCACAAAAGGTTGAAGAAACAGATGCCTTGATTAAGGAATACTTTGAAGCTATGTTCAACATTGGTGTAAAAGTAGGACAAATAAAAACGTGTCTTGGAGTAAAAGGACTAGAAAAGAACGGACCAAGAAATGCTGCTATAGAATTATTTGAAGAAATAAAAAAGTTTGAAAGATAGTATAAAAGAGCCGGTGCTAATTAATTAGCGCCGGCTCTTTTAAATAAATTACTTTTTTAACCTATTAAATAATGATAATGTTCCAAGTTGTATGTTTAAATCAAATTTTTTAAAGTTTACAAGTTTTGAAATCGTAAGTGAAAAATCAAATATAAGTAAAATAAATAGTAAGCAAAATAATATAGTGCTAAGAAGTGGAGTAATAGATGTTACTATATATTTAACTAGTGGATGAATTATCTTTACTACACTTACAGAGGTTATACCCCACATAATAGAAAAGTGTAAGCAAATTCTACCATGTATATTAAATGGATCATCAGTATAATCCCAGTATTTTGTCTTGAATAACTTTTCTAATATGTATCCAGTCAGGTATTCTATAATGGAGATAACAATTGTAGCTACTACTAATAAAAATGGAAGAGTAACATTTATGTTATCTAATACAATTACCATGGAAGAAATACATAGTCCGTAAATAGGACAAAGAGGACCATGCAAAAAGCCTCTGTTAACGAACTTTTTTTGATTCTTATATGCGTATAAAACTTCAACACACCAACCTAAGAAAGAGTAAATAATAAAATAAAAAAATAGATTATAGAAATTATATGATAGCAAATTTTGAATATTCATATTACCCTCCTTTCTTTTAAATAAATTATATAATAACAATATTAATAAAATATTAAAGATAAGCTTAAAATTATCTTAAACATTAAAAAAGTGGCTTTGTCACCCTTTAGCGAAGAAGTCACTTTTTTAGTCATACCACAGGTTCCAAAACTTGCTTTTGGTGTTCTGTGGTGGCATTATAATTTTTATTTTTAACGTCTTAGCATATTTTCACCACTCAAGTTCTGTATCCATAAGATTTTGCTACTCAAAAATTTATATATTTTCCTAGACATTAAAAATAGTTCAGCAAACTCTATGCTGAACTATTAGGGTAACTATTCTACGCTTTTATACTGACTCTTTGCAAAGAAAGAGATTGCATATAATCCTGCAATACCAACTAGGCCGTATATTATTCTACTAAATGCGGTCATTTCTCCAAATAGAGCTGCAACTAAATCAAATTCAAAGAAACCAATAAGTCCCCAGTTTACAGCTCCTATTATTACTAGTGTTAGTGCTATTGTATCTAATATTTTCATAAAAACACACTCCTTTTATGGTTTACGATATATAGTGTAACCATAAAAAAAAGTTTTATTCTAAGAATGGATTTAAAGAAGAAAACTCGCTAACAAGCGAGTTTTCTTCTTTAAAGAGTTATATTTCTATCAATTGGTTGAGAAAGAGATATAAATGTATCAGTTCTTTGAATACCATCAATATTATTTATTTTTTCTAGCAAGGTATTTTGTAAATCTGCTATATTTTTTGAAATAACTTTTGCAAACATTGAATAATCACCTGTTGTTAAATGCAATTCTACAACTTCGTTTATTTTCTTCATTTCTTCAAAAACGTAAGAAAAAGAAGAAGTTTTATCTACATATATACCAACAAAACAACATACATCATATCCTAGTTTTGCAAGGTCTAGTAGAATTCTTGAACCTTTGATAATTCCCATGTCCTCCATCTTTTTCATTCTGACATGTATAGTTCCTCCACTAACATGACATATTCTTGCTATTTCCAGGTATGGTGTTCTACAATCTTTTATAAGTAATTCTAATATTTGAAGATCTAATTCATCTAATTGGAGATTAGGATTTAATGCCATATTGCCACCTCATTTTAATTCATATATTACTAATTTCTATTTTATCAAAAAATGTATGAATTTCAAAGGAAAAATTATAAAAAAGCAAAAAATGCTAATTAAAATTAAAATTTTATCAAGATATTATCAAAAAATAAATATTTTAGTAAGGAGATATAAGAATTATTATATATAATAATTCTACTTGAAAAACTGTTCATTTTACTCTAATATTATTAGTATAGTTAAAGTTAAGGAGGATGTGACGGATGGTAAACTTTTTAATATCAGCATTATATTTAGTTATCATGTTTGCTGTACTATTAGGGATTATAATGCTATGTAAGAAATGGGTATTTACAAAGATTAGAATAAATAAATTTATACCACTTGCTGTAGCAATTATAGGTTTTGCTATACAGTTATTTGTTAGACCAGAAGGAATGGTAATACAAATGATAGTTATGGCTGTAACAGTTATTTCTTTTTTCTGGTTTATGGATATTCAGCAAACTGGAGGACCAAAGAAGTCTAATGAGAAGAAAATAGTAATAAAACCAAAGTCTAAACCAAATAGGTTAAAAAATCAAAAAAATGATTAAAATATAAAATCCCTAAAATTAGGGATTTTTTTGTTTTTAAGGAAGTTATAAAATCAAGTGAAACAAATATTCACTTAACTTGTTTATTTTTCAATAAAGATTGGGGAACTTATGGCAAGCCTATTGTCTTGTTGCCAAATTCTAATTAAATACCAACTTTCCCCTTCAATATATTTATGATCATACAAATATTTTATAGAATTAAGGTTAATATTTTCAATTTTTTTAACTATAGTACTTTTATTTGTAACTATTTCAATAGATTTTATTTTGTTATTTTTATCTTCAGCAAATATCATAAATCGTAATGTGTCATCCTTAAGAATAATTTCAGTTCCCATCATAGAATCGTTTATAGTGAAATACATTTCAAGAGTTCTTGATTCTGTAGAAAAAGTTCTTCTTTCCCTAAATGCATCTATAAGTTCATCTTTTTTTAGTTCATAAGCTAATATTCCTGTAAGGTTATCACTATCACCAAAATTAAGTCTATGGTTATCCTGGCTATTTATAGCCCCAAGCTTCCAACCTTTATCAAGAAGAG
Organism: Clostridium paraputrificum AGR2156; assembly: GCF_000424025.1. Lineage (NCBI taxonomy): Bacteria > Bacillati > Bacillota > Clostridia > Eubacteriales > Clostridiaceae > Clostridium > Clostridium paraputrificum. Next base: position 47,892 of record NZ_AUJC01000007.1, on the reverse strand, counting down.
AATAGTAATATTTATCGTGACGAATATACTTATTAGGGTAAGATCCATTTCCAACTTCCATAGAGGTTATAATTTTATTTAAAACCTCATTATAAGCTAAGGAAGTAATGTTTCTATGTGGATGATTAATAGTAACAATAGCTTCGGGGTTATTTAGCATCCATAGAATTAGTAAGTTTATGTCCTTAATTATCCCCTTAAAGTATGTGTTAGAATTAATTATATTAAAATCACCATATAGAGAAGTTTTTGTCTCAAAACCAACCATTGGTAAGAATGAATCATTTTTTTTTGCAAATCTTTCTGCCATTGCATTAGTTACATTCCATTTTGATATTTCTTTATTATTCCAATATAAATCTTTGCCTAAATAGGAGTTGTGATCAGTTATTATCATGAAATCTATTTGGGTGTTTTTACCGTATTCATAGGCATCATTAGGGGTGCCACGACCAGTAGAAAAAGCCGTATGACAATGTGGAATTCCATAAAAGCATTTTAATATTTTATTCTTTTTTTTACTTTTTCCCAAACCCGTTCCCTCTTAAAAAATGTTTACTATAATATATATAGTGCTTAAAGGTATGAAATGATGACAATAATCAATAGTAATGATAAAATAAGTAGAATACAAAAGGAAAAGGTAGGAGATTTATCTATGATTTATATTGGAGAAGATAATACTTTAAAAGTAGATAGAAAAGTTGAATTTGGTTTTTATTTAACTGATGGTAACGGGAATGATATTCTATTGCCAAATAATTTGATATTAAATGAAGAAATAGAAGTAGGAGAAGAAGTAGAAGTATTTGTATATAGAGATTCTAAGGATAGGCCAATTGCAACTATGAAAAAGCCATTGATAAAGGTAGGAGAAGTTGCATATTTAGAAATAGTTGGTCAAAGTTCATTTGGAGCTTTTGCAAATATGGGCTTAGATAGAGATATATTTATACCAATTAAAGAACAAAAGTTTAAATTGGTAACAGGCAAGAAGTACTTGTTATATGCATATCTAGATAAAACTAATAGATTAGCAGCAACTACATATGTTGATCCTTACATAGAAAAAGGTGAAGGCTTTAAAGTTGGCGATGAAGTAGAAGTTATAGCATATGGAAAAGGTGGAGAAAAGACAATAAGGGTAGCTATTGATGGTAAATATGAAGCTATAATCTTAGGAAATGAACATTTTACAGATATATATCCAGGGGATAAGTTTAAAGGTAGAATTAAAAGAATATATGAAGATGGTATAATTGGTATAACTAATAGAAAGAAGAGACTTGATGAAAGGGAAATGTTAAAGGAATCTATAGTAAGCTATTTACTTGAAAATGATGGATATATGCCTTTTAATGATAAGAGCGCTCCTGAATTAATAAAAGAAACCTTCCATACATCTAAAAACTATTTTAAGATGGCACTTGGCGGTTTAATGAAAGAAGGAAGAATAGAGCAAAATAGCGAAGGGACAAAATTAATTAAATAGATTCAATTATTAGAGAAATCTTAATTAGATTTCTCTTTTTTGTTTTAATTATGTCATGGAGACATGATTAATTTGGAAATGTAAATTTGTAGCTGTTGACAAAATATACTATTAGAGTTATTATTTAAGAAATTGAATAAGTAATAGAGGTAGAGGCGCTAGTTATTAAGAGTAATCTATAGGAGTGGGCACACTATGATAATAGATGAAAGGAATACTAGCCGAAGGAGATAGAGGCAAAGCTATTTTCTGGGTATGCAAATAATATTTGTATAACTGTCACGTAAGTGGAGGGCTACACAGATTTAAATATCTATATGTATAATCTATTAGTATAAATACTCTACCCATCATTTTTAATGATGGGTATTATTTTTTTAATAGATTTGCCCTTACCTTAATAAATAGGGGGTAAGAAATATGAAAGTAAAAGGACTTTGGGTGCCAGTTGTGACACCATTTGAAAATGATGAATTAGATATGGTATCTTATGAAAAGTTGGTAAATCATTATATCAATGAAGGGGTACATGGCTTAATGCCATTAGGTACAACTGGTGAAACACCAACTCTTTCAGAAAAGGAATATGAAGAGATAGTATCTAAAACAATGGAAGTGGTAAATGGAAGAGTACCTGTAATAATTGGACTAGGTGGAAATTGTACAAGAAGTGTAGTTGATAAATTGAAGGTGGTTGAAAAGCATAAAGTACAAGGAATACTATCTGTAAGTCCATATTATAATAGACCAGATCAAAGAGGAATATATGAACACTTCAAAAAAATATCTGAAAGTACAGATTTAGATATTGTATTATATAATATTCCATATAGGACTGGAAGAAATATGGAAAATGAAACGATCCTAAGATTATCAGAAGAGAAAAATATAGTTGGGGTAAAAGATGCATCTGGAGATTTTAATAAAACTATAGAGCTTTTGTTAAATAAGCCAGATGAATTTAGCGTATTATCAGGAGAAGATAATTTATTTTATAGTTCATTATTACTAGGTGGAGATGGTGGAGTAACAGCATCAGCACATTTGAAAACTAAAGAGTTTATAAAAGTATATGATTATATACAAAATAATGATGCGAAAGCAGCTCTAGAAATATGGAAGGAGATTTCTCCTATGATTCCTTTACTGTTTAAAGAGCCTAATCCAACACCTATAAAATATATGTTAAAGAAAATAGGATTAATTAATTCTGATGAAGTTAGACTACCATTGGTACCAATATCGGAAGAGCTAAAAAATGAATTGGATAGCAATATTGTGTTACAGTAAGGATTTTAAAGGATATATTAGTAGAGTTGTTTAAATAAAGAAAAATCCAGAAAAACACTATTGGAATTTTAAGGAATACTTGAATATAATGTGAATAAATAAAAATTAAAGTCAGTGAAAAGAGAGAGTAGGTATAGGAAATTAGTTTCAGAGAGCTTGGGGTGGTGTGATCCAAGTGCTGTAGCCTTTATTGAATGGGTCTTTGAGATGACACTTGGAATTTATAGTACAGGTGTACGGGAAGTCCGCCGTTAAAAGGACAGGGTATCGATTAAGTTCCGTACCTGGTAAAGATTGTGTGTAACGTAGGTGGCATAGCGAAATAAGGTATTTCGTCCTAAGGGATGAAGTATCTTTTGTTTTTATAAACACTTTTGTTATACAAAAAATGGGTGGCACCACGAGTCACTTCGTCCCATTATAGGATGAAGTGACTTTTTTTATTCTTTAGGAAATTATATGTGCCTAGTCTGTTGTTAATATGAGTTTCCGAAATCCAGAGTGCACTGAAAAAAACTATATAATTAGACAATCTGTTCATAACTTAAGTATTTAAGTGATATGTAAATTTATTTATAAAAAGGGGGAGTAAACATGATTAATATTTCAAAAGAACAATTTGAGGAAAATATTAAATCTAAAAAAGTATTTTCTATTATAAGTGAATTTAGAGGGGATGAAATTACTCCAATAACACTATTTAAAGCTTTAGATGGAGAAAGAAAGTTTATTTTAGAAAGTGGATGTAAAGAAAATAGGTTTGGAAGATATTCTTATTTAGGCGATAGCCCTTATAAAGAGGTCATTGGAGAAACTTTACAAGATATATTAACAATAAAAAAGGAAACACAAATTGATTTTGATAATAAAAGCAATAAGTTTTCGTTTAAAGGTGGAGCTATAGGGTATATGGGATATGACACTATAGCGTTATATGAGAAAAAATTAAAACTTAATAACTATGATGAATTGGATATACCTACAATAAGGTTTAATTTTTATAAAAGATATATTTGTTATGATCATTTTACTCACAAGGTATATGTAGTTGATAATGTATTTCCAAATAATAAGTGCCAGTATGAGGAAGTTATAGGTGGTCAAAGGGAGTATTTTAATAAATTAATAAATAAACCGATTAAATATGATAAGGAGTTAGAAAAGAAAGTTATAAAAATAAAACTTGGTACAACAAAAGAAGAATATATGAAAAAGGTAGATAGGGCAAAAGATTATATAAAAAAAGGTGATATTTTTCAGGTTGTTCCATCTCAAAGAATGTATTGCAAAACGGAAAAACCACCTCTTGAGATATATAGAAGTCTAAGAGAAGGAAATCCATCTCCGTACATGTTTTTTCTAGATTATTATAGCTATCAAGTAATTGGATCTTCTCCAGAAAGGTTGGTTGCTGTAAAAGGAAGAAAGGTCATGACTAATCCTATTGCAGGTACAAGAAAAAGAGGAAGAAGTAAACATGAAGATTTAAAGTTAGAAGAAGAATTAATAAATGATGAAAAGGAAAGAGCGGAGCATGTAATGCTAGTTGATTTAGGAAGAAATGATATTGGTAGGGTAAGTGAAGTGGGGACTGTGGAAGTGAAGGATTTTATGAAGATAGAAAGATTTTCTCATGTAATGCATATTACAAGCCAAGTTGTAGGGGTTCTTAGAAAGAATAAGGACGCATTTGATGCTCTAGCTTCATGTTTGCCAGCAGGAACATTATCTGGAGCGCCTAAGATAAGAGCAATTGAGATAATAGAGGAGCTAGAGGATAAGAAAAGAGGAATTTATGGAGGAGCAGTAGGATATTTTTCTTATGGTGGAGATATGGACATGTGTATAGCAATTAGAACTTTAGTGTTAAGAGATAAAATTGCATATCTTCAATCAGGTGGTGGTGTTGTGTATGATTCAGATTCAGAAAAAGAGTTTGAAGAGACTCAAAATAAATTAATGGCACTAAAGGAGGCGTTAAGATGATTGTATTAATAGATAATTATGATTCCTTTACTTTTAATTTATATCAATATTTAAGTGAATTTGAACAGGTTAAAGTCTATAGAAATGATGAAATAACATTAAAAGAAATTAAAAATTTAAATCCAAAAGGATTAGTTATATCACCAGGACCTGGAAGGCCAGAAGATGCTGGGATATCAGTTCAACTAATTAAAGAACTTGGAGATTATATTCCTATTTTTGGGATTTGTTTAGGGCATCAGGCTATAGGAAAAGCCTTTGGAGCCAATATTATTAGGGCAGATAAGATATGTCATGGAAAAAGCTCAAAAATAAACGTTAGAGGAAATGATATCTTTGAAGGAATTTCTAGGAGGATAGATGTTATGAGATATCATTCTTTAGTAATAGAAAGGGAGAGCTTACCTAAAGAATTATCAATAATAGCTGAAACAGAAGATGGAGTAATTATGGGAATTAAGCATAAAGAAAAGAAAATATTTGGAGTGCAGTTTCATCCTGAATCTATATTTACAGCAAAGGGAAAAAGAATTTTAAAGAATTTTGTGGAGGGGATATGTTATGAAAATTAATGATGCAATGAAGAAGTTAGTTATGCAGATAGATTTGTCAGAAGATGAAGTTAGAGAAGTAATGGAAGAGATTATGAGGGGGGAAGCTACATCCAGTCAGAAGGGTGGATTCCTGATAGGTTTAAAGGTTAAGGGAGAAACTTCAGAAGAATTGTTAGGAGCAGTTAAAGCATTAAGAAAGGAAACTGTGAAGGTTGATGTAGAGGAAAAGGAGAACTTAATTGATTGTTGTGGGACAGGTGGAGATGGAGCCAATACTTTTAATATATCAACAGCTGTAGCAATTATTGCAGCTAGTGGAGGAGTAAAGGTGGCTAAACATGGAAATAGGGCTGTATCAAGTAAAAGTGGTAGTTTTGATGTTTTAAAAGAGTTGGGTATTAAAGTCGATTATACAAAAGAAGAAAGTAAAAGGGTAATAGAAGATAAAGGAATGGCATTTCTACTTGCTCCTTCTTATAACAAAGGAATGAAGAATGTTGCAAAGGAAAGATTGGAGCTGGGCACTAGGACATTGTTTAATATGGTTGGCCCACTTTTGAATCCAGCTCCATTAACTGGACAGCTTATGGGAGTATATGATGGGAATTTAATAGAAACAGTTGGAGATGTATTATTAAACTTAGGGCTAGAAAGGGCAATGGTAGTTCATGGAGATGATGGATTAGATGAGATAACAACAACTACTACTACCACTGTTTGTGAAGTGAAAAATGGGAAGCTTTATAAATATATATTAAATCCAAGTGATTATGGAATAGAGCTTTGTAAGCCTGAAGCTTTAGTTGGTGGGACACCAAATGATAACGCAAAGATAATAGTGGATATATTAAAGGGAAAAGGTGGTCCAAAGAGAGACATTGTTGTATTAAATACAGGAGCTGCTTTGTATGTAGCTAAGGTAGTAGATTCTCTAAAAGATGGGATTAAATTAGCTAGGGATCTAATATATTCAGGAAAGGCTTATGATAAATATTTAGAGTTAAGGTCTGCTTAGGAAAGGGGAAGGCTAATGATACTAGATGATTTAATATCTATGAAAAAAATAAGAGTATTAGAAAGTAAAGCAGTTGTACCCTTTGAAGAAGTGTATAATAAAGCATTTACTATAAAAGCTAAGGAAAGAAATTTTAAAGATGTATTGAAAGGGAAGGACTTATCGGTAATAGGGGAGTTTAAAAAAGCATCACCTTCAAAAGGAGTAATCCTTAGAGACTTTAATATAGAGAAAGTTCATGAGTTTTATAAGGAGTTAAAAATAGATGCATATTCAGTTCTAACTGAGAGGGATTTATTTTTAGGAGAGGATAATTATATAAAACAGCTTCAATTTAATAGTACTGTGCCAATACTAAGAAAAGACTTTATATTGGATCCTTATCAAATATATGAAACAAAGGTTTTGGGAGCTTCTGGAATATTACTGATAGTTAGTGTTTTAAAAGAGAAACTGAGAGTATTTTATGATGAGAGTAAAAAAATAGGATTAGAGCCATTAGTGGAGATTCATGATAGAAGAGAGCTTGAGTTAGCTTTAGAGTGTGGCTGTGAAATTATAGGAGTGAATAATAGAAATCTAAAAACATTTGAAACAACTTTAAAAACAACGGAAGAATTAATTAAGTATATTCCAAAGAATAGGATTGTAATATCTGAAAGTGGAATAAGAGGATGTGATGATTTGAGGATTATTAAAGATATGGGAGTAGATGGAGTACTTGTAGGTGAAATGTTTATGAGAAATTTAAATAATGATTCATTTATTAAAGAGTATAAAGCATTTAAGGGATCAAAATATGAAGATTAAAATATGTGGAATAACAAAAATGAACGAAGTTGAGTTTCTAAATTTTTTACGTCCTGATTATATAGGATTTGTATTTGCTGAAAGCGCAAGAAAAGTAAGTATAGAAGAGGCTTGTTTGCTATATAAAAAGCTAGATAAAAGAATTAAGGTTGTAGGTGTATTTAGAAATAATTCAGAAGACTTTATAAAAGAAGTGATAAAAGAAGTTCCATTAGATGTTATTCAGCTTCATGGAGAAGAGGGGAATGACTTTATAGAGTCAATAAAGATAGTTGGCAAGGAGGTCTGGAAAGGTATTAATATAAGAATTAAAGATGATATGTTGAAAGCAATGAATTATAGAGTGGATGCATTAGTTTTAGATAGCAGTATGCCAGGTAGCGGAGAACTATTTGATTGGAATTTACTTCAAGATATTAATATAAGCAATAAGATAATATTGGCAGGAGGATTAAATGAAGATAATGTTCTTGAAGGAATAAGTAAAGTTAACCCTTATGGAATTGATATATCATCAGGAGTAGAGAAAGTTGATAAGGATGGGATTAGAAAGAAGGATAGAGATAAAGTAGAACTATTTATAAGAAAAGTGAGGGATAGGTATGAAAGGGAAGTTTAATAATTTTGGAGGACAATATGTTCCAGAAACATTAATGAATGCATTAAAGGAACTAGAAGATGAGTTTTATAAAGCCATTAACGATGAAGCATTTATGGAAGAGTATATGTATTACTTGAAAGATTATACGGGAAGACCAAGTCCTCTGTATTATGCAGAGAATATGACTAAAGATTTAAAAGGATCTAAAATCTATTTAAAAAGAGAAGATTTAAACCATACTGGAGCTCATAAAATAAACAATGTAATAGGACAAATATTGTTAGCAAAAAGAATGGGAAAGAAAAAAATAATAGCTGAAACAGGTGCAGGACAACATGGAGTAGCAACGGCTACTGTAGCAGCAAAGTTTAAAATGGAATGCAAAATTTTTATGGGAGAAGAGGATATAAGAAGACAAGCTCTTAATGTTAAAAAGATGGAATTATTGGGAGCTACTGTGATTTCAGTAAGTAGTGGAAATGGGACACTAAAAGATTCTGTAAATGAGGCTATAAGATACTGGGTATCAAATGTTGAAGATACCTATTATGTAATGGGGACTGTTGCAGGGCCTCATCCATATCCAATAATGGTAAGAGTTTTTCAAAGAATAATAGGAGATGAAGCAAAGAAACAAATACTTGAAAAAGAGGGGAGGCTTCCAGACTGTATAATAGCTCCAGTAGGGGGAGGAAGTAATTCTATAGGAATATTTTATCCTTTTATAGATGATGAAGAAGTTGAACTTATAGGTATAGAAGGAGCAGGAAGAGGAATTGAAACTGGTAAACATGCAGCTGCTATTCATGATAAAAATACAGGGGTCATTCATGGTATGATGACATATGTATTAAAGGATGATGATGGTCAAATAAAGGAAGCTTATTCTATTTCAGCTGGTCTTGACTATCCAGCTGTAGGGCCAGAGCATGCATATTTAGATTCAATAGAAAGAGCTAAATATGATAGTGTTAAGGATGAGGAAGCAATAGATGCTTTCTTATATTTAACTAAAATAGAGGGGATTGTACCAGCCTTAGAATCTTCTCACGCTATAGCTTATGCTAAAAAAGTAGCAGGGAAAATGTCAAAGGATAAAATTATAATAATTAATATATCAGGCAGAGGGGACAAGGATATGGATACAGTAGTAAAGTATTTGGAGGATAGATATGAATAGAATAGATGAAAGGTTTTTAGAACTAAGGTTAAAAGGAAAAAAAGCATTTATTCCATTTATAACTTGTGGAGATCCTAGCATAGAAGAAACAAAAAATATAGTGTTGGAGCTAGAAAAGTCTGGGGCTGATATAATAGAGTTAGGGGTTCCATTTAGTGATCCTTTAGCTGATGGGCCTATAATACAAGATTCATATTGTAGAGCATTAAAAAATGGATTTAAAGTAAAAGATATATTTAAATGTGGTAGAGAAATAAGAAAAAGTAGTAGTATACCTTTAGTAATAATGATTTATTATAATTTAGTATATACAATAGGCGTAGAGAAGTTTTTAAAAGAAGCAAGTGAATCAGGATTTGATGGATTAATAATTCCTGATATCCCCTTAGAGGAAAGAGGGGGACTTAAGGAGCTTTGTGAAAAAAGTGGGATATATTTAATTCCATTAGTAGCACCAACCTCAAATGAAAGAATAGCTAAGATAGTAAATGGAGCTAAAGGATTTGTTTATTGTGTTTCCTCTAATGGAACAACTGGTGAAAGAAGTAGGCTAAGGGATGATATAGTAGATTACCTACATAGAGTAAGAGGAAATACTAATGCTCCTATATGTTTAGGATTTGGAATTTCGTCAGTAGATGTAGTAAGGGAAATAAGAAAATTTTGTGATGGAGTTATAGTTGGTAGTGCCATTGTAAGAAGAATAAATTCTAGTAAGGAAGATGCAATCAATCTTGCTAAAGATATTAAATCAGAATTAGAAGATTAGATACTATTATAAAAAAAGATTAAATATAGAGGTGTTAACTAATGAAATATGGATATTATAAATCTCCAATTGGAATAATTGAAATAATTGAGGAAGATGGCTATATTATAGCTACAGACTTTGTGGAAGCTATGAAACCTGAGGATATAAGTGAGGAGATTTCAAGATGTAAGATACAGCTTGAAGAGTATTTTCAGGGGGAGAGAAAGGACTTTGATATAAATATAAAGTATTCTGTAGGAACTGAATTTCAAAGGAAAGTTTGGGATAAGCTAAAAGAGATTAGTTATGGGGAAACAGTTTCATATAAGCATATAGCTAAGGAAATAGGGAATGAAAAGGCATCAAGAGCAGTTGGTGGGGCTAATAATAAAAACCCACTGGGAATTATAGTTCCTTGTCATAGAGTGATAGGATCAAATAGTAAGTTAGTTGGATATGCTGGTGGATTAGATAAAAAGCAATATTTATTAGAATTAGAAAGTAAATATAAATAGTATTTTTTTATAGGGTTATACTTATAATATAGAAATTATGTTTGTAAGGAGAATTTCCATGATTGAGAGAATTGAAGAGATAACCTTATATGTGAAAGATCAAGATGTATCAAAAGAATTTTGGACAAAGAAGATAGGTTTTATAGTAAAGGAAGAGCATCCTTTGGGACCTAATATGAAATGGGTTGAGGTAGGTCCTGCAAATGATGAGTCTACCAATATAGTACTGTATGATATTAATAAGATGTCTATAAAGAATAAGATTATAGATGTTAGTCATCCTTCTTTATTATTTAAGGCAGTAAAAATAGAAGAAACATATAAAAAGTTTAAAGAAAGAGGAATTAAGGTAGGCGAATTTTTAGAATTGCCAACTGGAAGAATGTTTACCTTTAAGGATCCTGATGGAAATAGTTATATAGTTAGGGAAGATAATAAGGGAGTTATGCTTCACTAGTAAGTCTTAAAAAGAGAAATCTATTTGGTTTCTCTTTTTTGTATATAAGGAGACAAGATGAAGATTACTTCAGCATTTAATTAATATATAAATTTATTTATATTACTATATATAGGTGGTATAATAGGTGGTTGGTTAAGGGTATGATTATGAAAGTAGGTTATTAAAAGAACTGCTAAAACATTAAGTGAGGTTTAGAATGAAAGGACTAGAAGATATAACTTTAAATGCAGCAAAATTCTATAAAAGAAAAAGAAGAAATAATTGGAGATTAAATTATCACTTAGAAGCACCATTTGGTCTTGTAAATGATCCTAATGGATTAGCTCAATATAAAGGGAAATATTATATATTCTTTCAATGGAATCCCTTTAGATGTGAACATAAATTTAAACATTGGGGACTATTTACTACAGAGGATTTTATTAATTATTCATACCCTAAAGCGGTGTTAGCTCCTACTAATAGGTATGATAAAAATGGAGTGTATTCAGGTAGCGGATATGCTATGGAAGATAGGCTAGAGCTGTTATATACAGGGAATGTTAAAAATAAGTATGGAAAAAGAGAAGCTTATCAATGTAGAGCAATATGTGATGAGTATGGTAATGTAGAGAAAAAGGGAATAGTTGTAGGTAAAATACCTAAAGGATATACAGCATATTTTAGAGATCCTAATATATTTGAGAGAAATGGTAAATATTACTTTATGATTGGTGCTCAAACAAAAGATTTAAAAGGTAGAGCCCTTTTATACAGTTCAGAGAATTTTGAAAAGTGGAATTATGAAGGTGAAATAAAGACTTCATATGATAACTTTGGATACATATGGGAATGTCCAGCCTTTCTTAATATAGAAGGAAAGGATGTATTAATATTCTCACCTCAAGGTTTAGAAAGAGAAGAATTTAGATATCAAAATATATACCAAGCAGGATATATAGTTGGTGAGCTAAATTTTGATACATTAGAATTTAAGCATGGAGAGTTTAAGGAGTTAGATTTTGGTACTGATTTTTACGCTCCGCAAAGTTTTAAAGATGAAAAAGGTAGAGTAATAATGTTTGGATGGATGGGGTTACCTGAAGAGGAGCAATATCATCCAACAGTAAATAAAGGATGGGTACATTGCTTAACTATGCCAAGAGAGCTAAAACTTATAAATGGTAAACTAATTCAAAAACCTTTAATAGAGATGAAGGAACTAAGAAAAGATAAGATAGAAAGCTTAGAAAAAGTAGAAATAGTATCTTGGAAAAGTGATAATGTTATGGAAAATTCTTATGAGCTTGTTTTAGACGTGGAAAAATATGAGTCATCGCTATTTGAAATAAAGCTAGCCCTTGGAGAAATAGAATATGCATCCTTAAAAATAGATTTTACTAAGAATTATGGAGTATTTGATAATAGTGCAATGGCAAAAGGATTAAAAAGTTTTAGAAAGTTTAAACTAAATAACCTTAAGGATAAAATTAAGGTTCATATGTTTATGGATAAATCTGCTGTTGAGATATTCTTAAATGATGGAGAAACTGTTGTTTCAAGTAGAATTTACCCGAAGGAAGGTAGCAATGGACTAGAAATAATATCTTATGAAGGAAAACTTAAAATTGATAAATTAGATATCTGGAGTTTAGGCGGGTTTAAATTTAATGAGTAAAGTATTATGTATGGTGATATTAATATTTAATAGAGGAAGTCACGGAGAATATAGATTTGAATAAAATTAGGAAGGGTGATATAATTCATTTTAGTTCTGAAATGGGACTATAGAAGGTTTAGAAAATGGTGTAGATGAGTTAAGCTATAACTTGTACTAGTTATGAAGCTATAGATTCTATGCCTACAAAAAAAGATTTAGAAGGTAGATAAAATGGCAAAGAAAACTACAAGTAGTACTAATGATTTCCTTTTTCAAGTAAAGAAGAATACTTCTCATAAGATTTATCCATTACTTGTTGATTTGGTTAATGAAGGAAGACAAGATTTAGCAGAGATAATAACAAAAATAGATTATCTTTTAGAATATACAAGTACATGTATAAAACAGAAGGATTTTAGAGAAGCAAAGGAATCTATAAAAAAAGTTGAAGATAGAATGAAAATTCTAAGGGATAATAATGTTGATACAGATTATTTGGATTATTTATATGAAGGTATAAAGAAAAAGATAAAATAGAGATGAACTACTCATTATGGGTAGTTCATTTTGTTTGTTTTTAGAAAAATATGGTATTATATTATTAGAAAGGATAAAGGGAAAGGGGAATATTTATGAGTAAAGTGGACGAAATAATAAATAATATGGAAAAAATTATGGTTGGAAAGAGGAAAGTAATAGAGAGAATAGTAATTGCTTTACTTACAAATGGACATGTTCTTATAGAAGATGTTCCTGGAGTGGGGAAGACACAATGCGTTGGTGCTTTAGCAAAATCTGTATCAGGAACTTTTAATAGGGTTCAATTTACCCCAGATGTAATGGAATCAGATATTACCGGGTTTACAATGTATAATCCTTCTATAGGAAAGTTTATTTATAAATCAGGAGCAGCAAGTTGTAACTTTTTACTGGGGGATGAAATTAATAGAGCATCAGCAAAGACACAATCTAGTCTTTTAGAAGTAATGGAAGAAAGACAAGTTACAATAGATGGAATTACAAGAAAAGTACCAGAACCATTTATGGTTTTGGCTACACAAAATCCTATTGAAAGTAAGGGGACTAATAAGTTACCTGAAGCTCAAATGGATAGATTTCTATTTAAGCTTTCTATAGGATATCCAACTAAATCAGCAGAGAAAGAAATACTTGATAGATTTGCAGGTGAAAATCCATTAAATAATCTTGGAGCTGTAGCTACAAGTGAAGATATAATTACTATGCAGAAGGAAATTGAAGAAGTTAGAGTAAGTGATAATATCAAGGATTTAATTATTAATATAGTTACTTCAACAAGAAATAATCCTAAAATAACTTTAGGAGCTAGCCCGAGAGGAAGTTTACAATTACTAAAGGCATCAAAGGCAGTAGCTTATTTACAAGGAAGGGATTATGTAATTCCAGAGGATGTAAAGGAAGTTAGCGTTGATGTATTATCTCATAGAATAATTTTATCTTCTGGTGCAAGAGTAAAGGGGCAAAATTCTTCAGATATAGTTTTAGAGTGTGTAAATAATGCTATAAAAAATACTAGCAAGGTGTTAAATGGGTAATTGGATTTCATATATAATAATTTTAATTTTATCTTATATTTTTACCTATATCTTTGAATTAAAAGAGAATTATGTATTGTTATACATGATTATAATTGCACCTATTATTGATGGATTATTATTTATTTACTTTGGAAAAGTTTTAGATGCTAAAGTTACATGTGAAGTTGATAGTATTGAAAAGAATACTTGCTTCTTATGCAATGTAGAGATAGAGAATCATGGGTGGGTACCAATACCTTTCGTAGATTATGAAATTAAATACAATAACAATGTCATTTCAGATGAAAATAATATAACAAGAGTATCAATAGGAGGAAGAGAAAAAGAAGAATTAGAACTAAGGTTTAGGGCTATTCATAGAGGTGTTGGTGGAATCGAACTTTCATCAATTTGTATAAGAAGCTTACTGGGGTTATTTAAAAAGAATATTGAGAGTGAAGAGTGTATAAATAAAATAGCCATTTTGCCATCATTAATAGAGTTAGATGGTAGTGATTATTTAGTCGATAATAAATTTGAGGAATCACAGGTTGATGATGGGGAAACTAATATAATAGTTGGTGAACCAGGATATGAGTTCAAAGAGTATTCAGAGGGAGATCCTTTAAATAGAGTTAACTGGAAGTTGTCCTCAAAGAAGAATTTATTAATGATTAGAAAAAGTATAAGTAATGATATTAATAAAAAGGTAGTTATTTTAGATCCTCTTATTTTAAAATCTAAGGATGTGGAATTAGTTGAAGATTTAATTATAGAAGGATTTATAAGTATTATAGACTTATTTATTAACAATGACTTAGAAGTAGATATTGTTATAGGGGAAAAGACTGGATGGAGAATATTTTCATCGAGTGAAATTGAAAGTATAGTTTGGTTGCAAAATTATTTCAGTTACTATGAGTTTATATATTCTAAAAATAATAGATTTAGAAAATTAGCATTAAATGAAGATAAAAAATCTGATTACATAATTTTTACAAGTAATAAAGATAATGAACTTGGAGAGCTTGTAAGATCTTTGGAAGTTCGAAATGATAAAGTTATAGTTGTTAGCAATGATAAAAGAAAAGCCTTTGAGGAAGAGCTATATTTAAAAATGGACTATAGCTTGGAAGGGATATGATATGAAGGTATTTAAAAATCACTTATTAGATAATATACTATCCTTTTTCTTTATACTTATTGGGAGTGAAATTTTATTTTATTCGATCTATAGAAGGTTTAATATACTTTATTCAATTATTATTGGAGTCTTAGTTCTAGGCTATTTCTGCTTATATAAGTTGGTTGTTGATTGGAAAAGAAGGGGGATATTCTTATACTTAGTAGCTGGTATATTATCTATAGGAATTACTTATTTTTTAGTTAGTGTTAGTGATTTAATGGTAGAAGAAACCTTTTATCAATGGGCATTTGGTGGTGGAGGAGTAATTGGAGATTACTTAGGATATATATATGGTGCGATTATTTTCATATCTTTTGCATTTTCATCTTTAGGATACTATTTTACAGTAAATATTTTTAGAAGGCCTATGGTATTTCTAATGTCTCTTATAGTATTAGTTTCTTATATAAAAGGTGTGTATATTCAAAGAACTTTATTCACTAATATTATAGTATTTCTATTTATAATTTTAATAATTTCTCTATTTATTGAAGGAACAAAAAAAGATGGACTATCAATAGATAAGATAATAAATATAAAGAAAAAAGATTATTTTAAGGTTATGGTAGCTTTTTGCGGATTAATTTTTTTAATAGCATATTTTTTACCACTTCCAGCTAGATTGCCTCAAAATGATTTTCTTGATAATGTAAGAAGAATTACAAATTTATACATGGGTACATCAAATATTTCTGGATTTAATATAAAAGGTAATTCTATTAGAGAGGTAAACCAATCTACAGGAATAAATTCAAATAATATTGTTTATACAGTTCAAGGAGAAGATGTAAGATATTTAATAGATCATTCATTTGATAAATTTGAAAATGGAATGTGGAAATATGAAACAGAAGATTTTAAAGAAGGTGAACTAATTACTTACAAATATAAGAAATATGAAATTGATTCTGGAATTTATTTTTTAGAAAGAGCAGGCAAAGAAAATAAAGATTATGAAAACTTAATTAAAGAAAGAGATAATAAATTATATAGAAAGTTATGGATTCAAATAAATGATAGTGATAGTTATTTTTTATCTCACCCTTCTAATACTTCGTCAGTAAATATTTCAAGCTTAGATGAAAAAGTAATACACTTATATTTAAATTCATTTGAACAATTATTCTTTGATGATAAAAAGGTTTTTAGAAATGGTGAAGTTTATAATATTGAATATATAAATGATGAGCCATCAGAAAACACAATTGAAGAAGCATTAATGAAATATATGAATTTAGATAGATTTAATGAATTACTTAGGGCCGGTGGAGAAAATAATAGGTGTAAATATAATGATTTAATAGATGAAGTATATCTTAATATAGAGGATGATGTTACTGATAGAATGAAAAATCTAGCTAATGAATTAACTAAGGATAAGGAATCTAATTATGATAAGGCAGCTAGTATTAGAGATTTCTTTTTGTCGGGGGAGTATGTATATAGCTTAGAACTACCTGTAAATAGAGAAAAAGGAAGTTATATTGACTACTTTATATTTGCAGGAAAAGAGGGATATTGCGTTCAATATGCAACAGCCATGACTTTACTTTGTAGATCAAGTGGAATTCCTGCTAGATATGTAGAAGGATATCTTGTTACAGAAAAAGATGAAAATGGAAATTATGTAGTAAGAGAGTCGAATGGACATGCGTTTGTACAAGTTTTTATACCAGGGTATGGTTGGAAAATATTTGATCCAACACCATCTTCAGAGGGCGGAGAAGTAGATATTATTGAAGAAAATAATGAAAAAAGTGGTGGAAGCCTTTCAGGCTTAAGGGTTAGTTTTACATTATTTATGTTAGGTGTTTTATTTATAATATTTATTGTTTGGTTAATATACTTAATTTTATATTTAACTAAACGAAATAGATTTTTATATAGAATCAAGAAATATACTAAGGAAGAAACCTTTGAAGCTTTAATAAAGGAGTGTATTGAGTTACTTGAAAAAGTAGATATAGAACCCTATTTGGGGGAAACTGAACTTATATTTGCTCAAAGGGTAGAATCAAATATAGATGTTGGCTTTTTAAACTTGATGAAGAGTTATTATGAATATAAGTATGCATTTAAAGAGGTGTCTAAGAAAGATTTACAAGAAGCATATAGGGTTAATAAGGAAATTTATAATTATATAAAAAGATAAGGAAAACAGGAGGTGATTTCCACCTCCTGTTTTCTTTCCTCATTATCATGAAAAATTAATGCCTATGTCTATGACGACTATGTCTGTTAATACCAGAATCACCATTATTCATAGGATTATTCATGCTGTTCATTCCACCTTGATTTCCCATGAACATATCCATTAAAGGATTACTCATACCATTGTTCATACCATTGTTCATACCGTTCATGTTGCTCATGCCATTCATATTAGGGGGTTGTCCTTGTTGAGACATCATGTTGTTGAGCATATCCATTAGTGGGTTATTATTATTCATATTTCCACCATTGTTTCCCATAGGATTATTCATATTAGTCATGGGATTTCCATTACCTCTGTTCATGTTTTGCATCATACTCATGAGAGGATTCATATTGTTGTTATTATTATTTCTTCCACCATTCATACCGCCCATTAACATACTTAGAAGTGGGTTTCCGCCACCCATCATAGGGTTATTACCACCCATCATAGGATTACCTCCACCTCTATTGCCCATAAGCATACTCATTAGTGGATTACCTCCCATCATTCCACCACCAGGGCCCATTCCACCCATCATGTTGCCAAATAGCATATTTAATAAAGGATTCATTTTTTCACCTCAATACAGTTATTACTGTTTCTATATACTATTTAAAAACTAGGGGTTTTGATACACAAAGAATGATTTTGTTACTTTAAATATATACTATTAAAGATGTATAATATATAAAAAGGTGTGGTGGACATTTATCTTGCTTGTTCCGTAGTTGCGTTCCAAGTAACATAGAAACAAATATCCATAACACTCGTAAAGGTAAGGAAATTATAAAATTATTATCTAAACTAATTTTTAGGAGGCCATAAAAGATATGGAAAACTTTCATTATTCAATACCAACAGAAGTTTATTTTGGAAAAGGTCAAATTAAAAATTTAGGAAAAGAATTAAGTAAGTATGGTAAAAAAGTGCTTATGGTTTACGGGGGAGGAAGTATTAAGAAAATAGGATTATATGATGATGTTAAAAGAATTTGCAGTGAAAATAAAATTGAATGTTTTGAATTGTCAGGGGTAGAGCCTAATCCAAGAATTACAAGTGTTAGAGAAGGAATTAAAATTTGTAGAGAAAATAACATAGATATGGTTTTAGCTGTTGGAGGAGGAAGTACAATAGATTGTACAAAAGTTATTGCAGCAGGAGTAAATTATGATGGTGATCCATGGGATATTGTTATGGATCCAAGTAAAATAGGGGAAGTATTACCTATATTAAGTATTCTTACATTGTCAGCAACAGGTTCAGAAATGGATGCCTTTGCCGTAATTTCAGATACCCAAAGTAATAATAAAATAGGACTTGGACATGAAAAAATGAAGCCAAGAGTATCAATACTTGATCCAGAATACACATACTCTGTTCCAAAGAACCAAACAGCAGCAGGTACAGCAGATATAATGAGTCACATATTTGAGGTGTATTTTAATACAACTGAAGGTACATTCATGCAAGATAGATTATGTGAAGGATTATTAAAGACCTGTATTAAGTATGGGAAAATAGCAATTGAGGATCCTAAAAATTATGAGGCTAGAGCTAACCTTATGTGGACATCAAGCTGGGCTATAAATGGGTTATTAACATATGGTAGAGGTGGAGAATGGAGTGTTCATCCTATGGAGCATGAATTAAGTGCTTTCTATGATATAACTCATGGAGTTGGATTAGCTATACTTACTCCACATTGGATGGAATATGTAATTAATGATAAAACATTAGATAAGTTTGTTGATTATGGCGTTAATGTTTGGGGAATAAATTCAAGTCTTGATAAAAATGATATTGCTCATATGGCAATAGAAAAAACAAGAGATTTCTTTAATGAATTAGGAATACCATCATCTCTAAGTGAGTTAGGAATTGGTGAAGAAAAGCTAGAAATAATGGCTAAACAGGCAGTTAGGTTTAACCTAGATAAAGGATTTATGCCTTTAGATTGGGAAGATGTTTATTATATTTATAAAAGAGCCTTATAATTTTATGGGAGAAATTGTTTTGCAGTTTCTCCCATAAAATTATAATTAAATTGTCAACTTATAAAATAAAATAAGTTGACAATGCTATATTTTAATATTATACTTAACAAAAAAGTTTTAGGGGGAGAAAAATGAGGTTATCTGTTAGAGAAATGATAATGGTTGGAGTTGGAGCAGCATTAATGGCTGTATTTTCTCAATTATCAATACCATTACCATCAGTACCACTAACTTTACAGGTCTTTGGAGTTGTAATTATATCTGTTATATTAGGAAAGAAATTAGGGACCTTGTCTATTATTGTATTTATGTTGTTAGGTGCTATAGGGCTACCTGTATTTGCTGGTTTTACTGGTGGATTAAACATAATAACTGGAGCTACAGGAGGATATATAATAGGATTTGTATTTATGGCTTTTATTATTGGATATTTTATAGAAAAAGATAAAAAGGCTTTAGCATTTATAGGTGCATATCTTGGATTAGCTGTTGATTATATATTTGGAGTGATTCAGCTTAAGCTGTTAATGGGACTCACTTTAGAAGGGGCATTAGTAGCTGGATTATATCCATTTATAATTAAGGATTTAATTTTAACAGCTTTAGGAATAATGGTAGCAATATCTATAAGAATTAGAGTTGTTGGAGTGATAAAGTTAAATGCTTAAGCTTAGGCCTCATCATATTAATTGTTTATTCTTTTATAGAGGAAATGGATATAGCAAAGAATTTGTAGATAAGATGAGTGAAATTCATAAAAAAATAAAGTTAGATCCAAGATGTAGAGTTTTAATAGTAAATGGGTGTGATGATATCTGTGTATCCTGTCCTAATAGAGATGAGGGGAAATGTGTTACGGAGAATAAAGTAATAGGGTTAGATAATAAAACCCTTAAGGAGTTTGGATTGGAATTGAAAGAATATAACTTTTCAGATTTCATAGAAAATATTTATAGTATATATACTGAAAGTAATTTATATACCATATGTAGTGAATGTGAATGGTTTAAAAAGGGAATATGCAAGAAGGAAATTATAGAAGAGCATAAAAGATATTGGATAAAATAAAAGGCATACATTAAATAATGTATGCCCCATATAAGTAATTTTAACCCGGCTACTTCTTCGTTATGGAAAAACTACTATCTTGGCCGGTATTGCATAAAAGTTATGTTGATTACCTTCTAAATGAGTAGTCAAATTTAAAACTTTTAAATTACTTATATAATTATAATTCCACAAAGAATTATTTTTATTCTAAAAAGGAAGAGTACTTTTGAAAAAATTATTTTTTAAATGTACTCTTCTTTTTTCCTTACATTAAGTACGAAGGAAATAAATATCCACCCAATCTTTTTTAGTGAATTATTTGTAAAGTAGATGAAAGAGTTGCTATAATGAATTTGTTGGTTAGAATGGAGAAAGAGGTGATATTAGTGATTTTTTCTACACTTAAAATTAATGATAGTGATCCAATATATATTCAATTAGAAAGACATATAATAGGTGGAATAAAAAAAGGTGACTTAAAAAAGGATAGTAAGTTACCATCAACAAGAGAAGTAAGTAAGTATCTAAAAATAAGTAGAAATTCAGTAATATCTGCATATGAAAATCTAGAAAGTAAAGGGTATATTCTAACTAAGAGAGGAAAGGGAACCTTTATAGCTGTTGAAGGAGAAAAACAGGTATATGAATATAATGTTGAGTGGGATAACCTGGTAAATAAATATGGAAAAGTATTAAGAGATAAAGATATTATTAAAAGTGAACCTAAATTTAGAAGAGGCATGATATCATTTAAATCTATTGCACCGGAAGGTGAACTTTTCAATTTAGAAGATTTTAAAAGAGCTTTAATGGATTCGTGGACTTATGAAGAGGTGCACTTATTAAATTATGGATATGCGAAAGGGTATCAACCTTTAATTGATTATTTGTTTGAATATATGAGAGAAAAGGGTGTTAGTAAAGAGAATAAGGATATATTAATAACCAATGGTTTTACAGAAGGATTTGATATTATATTAGCATCATTAACTTCTCCAGGGGATGTTATTTTATGCGAAGAACCAACTAATAATACAGCACTTAAAGTTATGGAAGCTTATGGATTGAAAGTTGTTGGAGTTTCAATGGATAAGGATGGAATGGTAATAGAAGATTTAAAGAAGACATTACAGTTATATACACCTAAATTAGCATATTTAATTCCTTCATATAATAATCCAACAGGGATAGTAATGAATTCTGAAAGAAGGAAAGAAATATATAAGATTTTTAGGGAACATTCCGTTCCAATAATAGAAAATGGGTTTAACGAGGAATTATTGTATTCAAGTTCTCCTTTAGAGCCTTTAGCAGCTTTAAGTGGAAGGGGAAATGGTGTGGTTTATATAGGAAGTTTATCAAAGGTTTTATTTCCTGGGTTAAGAATTGGTTGGATAATGGGAGATAAGAAGCTTATTGATATCTTAGAAAGTGTGAAAAGAGGAAGAACTATACATTCATCATTTCTAGATCAAAGTGCCTTCTACTACTATTTGAAGAGTGGAGCTTTTACTAGATATATAAAGAATATTAGAAAATATTATAGAAGTAAATACAATTTAATAATGGAGATGGTTAATAAACATATTCTATATGAATATGTTACAGGAGAAGGTGGATTATACGTATTTATTAAGCTTAAAAACAATATTAGCTCTAGAGAGTTACTGAATCTTTGTTATGAAGATGGAGTATTATTTATGCCAGGAGATTTATTCTATAATAATGCTAAAGGGGAGTCTTCTTTGAGGTTAGGTTTTGGAAGAGTAAGTGATGATGATATAAGAATTGGAATAGAAATAATAGGTAAGAATATAGAGAGATTAATGAAGCAGAAAGGTTATGAAGGTGAATTAGGTGACTGAAAAGTTATATTATAAAGATAGATATTTGAAGGAATTTACAGCAAATATAATAGAATATAAAAAAGAGGATAATAAACATTCTGTGGTATTGGATAGAACTGCATTTTTCCCAGGTGGAGGAGGGCAATGGTGCGACTTAGGATACATTGATGAAATAAGAGTTTTAAATGTAATAGAAGATAAAAATAAGATTTATCATATTTTAGAGAGTGAGCCTAAAAGGACAGAAAATATAAAGTGTACCATTGATTGGAGTAGAAGATTTGATGGAATGCAACAACATTTAGGACAACATTTATTATCAGGATGTTTTTATACATTATTTAATGCAAATACATGTGGAATACATATTGGTAATGAAATAAGTACTGTGGATATTGTAGGAACAATAGAAGAAGAAAAGATAAGAGAAGCTGAAAAGATGGCAAATAGAGTTATTTGTGAAAATCATAAAGTTGAGTTTTTAATGACTAATAGAAAAGAAGCAAAAAAGATGGGACTTAGAAGAGATTTAGCTACTAAAGATGATGAGATTAGAATAGTTAAAATTGATGATATTGATATTAATGCATGTTGTGGAATTCATCCAAATAATACTTTAGACCTTCAATTAATTAAGATAAAAGGCTTCGAAAAGCATAAAGGAAATACAAGAATAACATATCTTACAGGTAGTAGGGCTATAAAAGATTATTTACATAGAGATTTTGTTTTAGATAATATATGTTTAAGTTTAAGCTCTGGAACAGATGATGTAGTTAGTAGTTTAAGTAAACTTGTAGATAACTATAATTCATTAAAAGGTGATTATAGCAAAGTAAGGGCAAAGCTAGGGGAATACGAAATAAAAGAATTAGTTTCTAATGGAGAATCTATAAAGAATGTTGTTTTAATAAATAATATTTTTGACAATGAAGAAATGAAAAATCTTAATAAATTAGCAACTGCTATATGTGAAGATGAAAATAGAATAGTTTTATTTGGAACTAGAGATAAAGAAAAATGTAACTTGTTATTTGCATGTTCAAAGAATATGAAGGGATTAAATATGGGAGCACTTTTAAAAGATTCTATAACTCTTGTGGATGGTAAAGGTGGAGGAAGCCCTTTATTAGCACAAGGTGGAGGGAAAAATATTTTAAATTTAGAATGTGCTATAGATTATGCTATTAGAAGATTAAAAGAAAATATTTAAGGTGATACATATGGATATTATGAAAATATTAAACAATGATTTAGAAGGTATGAGTGAAGAGGAGAAGCAGTATGTAAATGTCTTTTCAGAAAAATTAAAGGATAAAATTATAGATGATTTGGTAGAGGTAGAGGAGAATAGAATAATAAATTTAATTAAAGAAAATAAAGAGGGATATAAGGATTTAATTTATGCTATATATTCAGAGGGAATTAGAGGTTATAAATCAATGAATATACAATTGCTAATTAACATATATATTGATAAGTGTGGTGATGAAAAATTAATTACTACAATTAATGATATAATTTTGTAGTTTTTTGTAGTTTATATTTTAATAAATAGTAATTAATTTGTAACTACTATTCATACCTTTAAGAACTATAATATTAGTGAAGGAAGTAGTGGAGGTAGTAAAAATGGACAAGTATAGAAGAGCTAGATTAAGTAAAAAAAGAAATTCAAAAAAAATGAAAGTGGTATTAGTAGTGTGCTTTACACTAGTATTATTAATGATACCTACTTTTATATATATTGATTATAGAGTAAAGGGTGAAAATCAGATAGTTTCAGCACAACCAGAGCAAGAAGAGGAAAATATTCAAAAAGAGCCTGAAAAACCAAAACTAGATAATAGTGGGTACTTAAATTTAGAAGAAGATGAAAATGCAGATAGTGCTCAAATGGTTTCAGAAAATACTAATGGCTTATTAACAGGAACTAAAACTTATCCAGTTAGAACAGATGGCAAAAAAGTTGCATATTTAACTTTTGATGATGGTCCATCAACAACTAATACACCAGAAGTATTAAAGGTACTGGACAAGTATAATATAAAAGGAACCTTCTTTGTGTTAGGAACTTCTCTTAAGGATAATACACAAGCACAAGAGATATTAAAAACAATAGCTGGAAGTGGACATGCTATAGCAAACCACACATACAGTCATGATTATAAATATTTATATCCTAATAGAGTAATGAACGTTGAAAATATAACTAATGATATAGAAAAGAATAATGCTTTACTTAAAGAGATATTAGGTAAAGATTTTGATACTAAAACAATTAGGTTCCCAGGTGGTTACTGGTCTTGGAATGGCAGACAACCAATGAAAGATAAAATGATTGAAAAAGGTTATTGTAATATTGATTGGAATGCTTTAAATGGTGATGCAGAAGGAAAGAAAAAGGATGCTACAGGATTATTTGGAAAATTAAAGAGTAGCGTGGAGGAATTAGGACCTAATGCAGATAGTGTTGTAATATTAATGCATGATACTTACGGTAAAGAAGAGACAGTAAAAGCATTACCACAAATAATTGAATATTTACAAGGTAAGGGATTTGAATTTAGAACAATGAAATAAAGTTAATAGAGATAATAGAGATAATCAGGAGAATTAGGGTAAGAGAGAGAAGGAAAAAACTCAAGCTGGGCTTGAGTTTTTTTATTTTAGGCTTTAGCGAATGTGTATTTTTTAACTTTCTTAACTATTAAGAAAAGCATTAAGAATATAGGAATAAAAAGAGTTTCTATACGATTTGATGCGAAATTATAAGTGTTTAGATAATTTAAGAGATATTCGTTGTCCAGGTCTGTAATTACATTAGAAGATAATATTGGCATAGCGTAGAAGTTGAAAAATAGTATAAGCAGCATAATAATTGATTTTACATTAATATTTAGTGCAGAAAAATTAGATAAAACTTTAGGAAATAGTGGTGAAAATATGAAAGTAAATATAGCAAGTAATATACTTAACTGAATACCAAAAGAAAAACTTGATATTGGAGAATTAGGTAATGGGTATTTTGAGAAAACTGAAACTGTTACTATTAGTCCAATAAAACGAATTAAGATTAATATAAATTGAAAGGAAATAAAGCCAATAAATAAGGTGAATAGTTTATGGAACCATATTTCATTTCTATTTACTTTCTTATATTCTTCTTCAATAATATCATTTTGACCAATTCTGCTTTTGGCAATTAAAAAAGCTTCTTCTTCTGATAAGTCTTTTTCTTTAAGCACAGTAATTTCATCCATTAAGTGAGATTCTAGTTCATCTAAATCATCTAGGGATAAAACATCATTTTTGTTAAGATCATTTCTCCAGGTTTTAATAGATTCATCTAAGTTAAACATATTCTTTCATCCCAAATACCATTTAGTGTATTATTTACGATTTTCCATTGAGCCTTTTCTTTTTCAAGAGAGGCTAAACCAGCATTTGTGATTCTATAATATTTTCTTTTTCTTCCGTCTATAGTTTTCCACTCAGATTCTATTAATCCATTTTCAGTAAGTTTTTTTAGTACGGGGTAGAGAGTACCTTCCTTCCAAACAATATTGTTGTTAGAAAGTTCTTGTATGTTTTTTATAATTTCATAGCCATAACTTTCTCGTTTAGATAAAAAAGAAAGTATTAAAGGTTTTGATGAAGCAGCTATTAAGTCTTTAGATATCATTTTAATTCCTCCTACTTAGAACTTCTAGGTATATAATACATCGAGATTCTATGTATGTCAACCGTAATATGTTAAATTAATTAATTATTAGGAAGTAAGGGGCGGATTGCATATATATACATATCATAAGTATTAAGGATAAAAATATTAACAACTAGGAATAAATAAAAAGGAAGATTTATATGTATATAAGGATATGTATAATCTTCTGTAATTACAAGTGATGGAGGAGTAGTTATGGGGAAAGTTATATTTATCAATGAAAGGGTGGAGATTAACATGGATAATATTAAATTTCAAGTTGATAGCATCATAGAAGAATATACAGATGGAAGTTTGCCTATAGACCCTGTAGTTATTGCTAAAAAGGTTGGAATACCTATATCACAAGTTAATTTTAAATCTGTAAAAGGGTCAGTTGTTTTAGGTGGGATTAAAAAGAATAAGGAAAATATAAGCATATATATTAATGCAAATGACAGTATGGCAAGAAAGCGATTTACAATTGCACATGAGTTAGGACATTATTTTTTAAATCATATTAATAATAAAGGAGAATTTGTAGATCTTCATAGAGATGTACTAGCTGTTAAGTCAAAAGAAGAACAAGAGGCAAATGAGTTTGCAGGATGTTTACTTATGCCAGAAAAGAAACTGGTAGAAAAATTTGATCAATTAAGAAAACTTAATTTTGGGACAGGCATGATTGAAATGGAATTATCAAGAATATTTAAAGTTTCTCAATCAGCTATGAATGTAAGACTTAAAAGATTAAATTTGAAGTAGGTGAATGGGATGGGTGAAGAGAAGTATAATGATGGTTTTGATTATAATGATCCAGAAGAATTAGGGCTAGATGATTTAATAAATTTTGATTATGAGACTCCAATTACAAGAACAATATCTGAAAAGGAAAAGCAAGAATATAAAGAAACAGATGATAGAATTCAGGTTCTTACTATTTGGAAGGATGAAAAGAAAACAGAACAAAGGATGAAACAAGGATTATCTTTAGGTATTAGTATAATTCTTGTTATACAAGTTATATTTATAAATGTTATAGTATGGAAAATTGGAAAGGGAGAAATGGATTTTGATGAATGGACTATAAGATTATTTATTACAGGGATATTTGCAGAAATAGTTGCACTTGTTAAAATAGTAATAAATAATCTTTTTCCTAAGAGTGGTAATAAGGATTTTATGGATTTTATTAATACTTTCTATTTTAATAAGAGAAATAATAATAGTACTGAAGAAAATAAGAATGTTATACATGAAGATAAAGGCGACTAAATATACATTATGTATTAATTTAATGTGAAAGTGGGGATGATTATGCCTTTTAAATGTGTAGAGATAAAGAGCTATATTAATTTCTTAAATATTAATGATGGGAAAAACTTTTGTTATGGTGGAAACCAAGAGTGGTTTAAAGATGAGATTAATAGAAAATATGGATGTGCTGCAGTAGCAGCAGCTAATTTATTAGCTTACAAAAGTATTAATGAAGGCATAAAAGAATTATATCAATATGAGGATTTTTCTAAAGAGAACTTCTTAAAGTATATGAATGAAGTTATAAAGTGGACAAGGCCTATAGAAAAGATTGGTATATTAAAGCCAAGAGATTTTATAAAAGGATTATATAACTTTGGAGAAAGTAAGGGAATAAAACTTGATTTTGAAGTGAAGTATTTTAACACTAGTTATTATGAATTTTGTTCTTTTATAAAAAAAGCTTTAAGTGACAATAAGCCTGTTGCAATATTAATGTTAAGGAATACAGCTTTAAAGGAATTTGATTGGCATTGGATGACAATAACAAAGTATTTTAGAGCAGGGAACAAGATATCTATAAATGTATCAACTTGGGGAGAGAAAAGAACTTTAGATTTAGAAAAGGTATATAAACATAGCAGCTATGGAGCATTAGTTTATCTTAAATAGCTAGTATGGTGAATTATATAATTCACTATTTTTTTACATGGACATAATTGACAATACTATTTAATGTGACTAAAATTATCTTTTAGGGAGGGATAAAAATGAGTATAGAAAAAGGTAATATTTCAATTCACACAGAAAATATATTTCCAATAATTAAGAAGTGGTTATATTCAGACAAAGATATCTTCATTAGAGAGCTTATTAGTAACGGATGTGATGCTGTTAGCAAATATAAGAGGCTTGTATCCCTAGGAGAAGCAGAGGGAATCGATGACGAAAAGTTTAAGGTTGTTGTTTCTGTAAACAAAGAAGAAGGTACATTAACTTTCAGCGATAACGGTATAGGGATGACAGATGAAGAGGTAAAAAAATATATTACACAAGTTGCATTTTCAGGTGCAGAGGATTTTATACAAAAGTATAAAGATAAAATGGGTGAAGGAAATGACATAATTGGTCATTTTGGATTAGGTTTTTATTCAGCTTTCATGGTAGCTAAAAAGGTACAAATAGATACTTTATCATATAAGAAAGAGGCTACCCCTGTAAGGTGGATATGTGAAGGTGGAACAGAATATGAAATGGGAGATTCTGATTCTAGAGAAACTAGGGGGACAACAATAACTCTATTCCTTGATGATGAAAGCAAAGAATTCTTAGAATATTATAAGGTAAGAGGAATTATTGAAAAGTATTGTTCATTCTTACCAACAGAAATATTCTTAATCAATGTAGATGAAGAAAAGAAAAAGTCAGAAGAAGATAAGGATAAGGATGGAGAACCAACTCCTCTAAATGATACAAATCCTTTATGGCTTAAGAAGCCAAGTGAATGTACAGATGAAGAGTACAAAGAATTTTACAAACAAGTATTTAATGAATATGAAGATCCATTATTCTGGATTCATTTAAATGTTGATTATCCATTTAACCTTAAAGGAATTTTATATTTCCCTAAGCTTAAGAATGAGTTTGAGCTTATAGAAGGTAAGGTTAAGTTATATAATAATCAAGTATTCGTAGCAGATAACATAAAGGAAGTTATCCCTGAATTCTTATTATTACTTAAGGGAGCAATAGATTGTCCAGATTTACCTTTAAATGTTTCAAGAAGTTTCCTACAAAACGATAGGGATGTAAGTAGAATTTCTAAACATATTGTTAAAAAGGTAGCGGATAAGTTAAATTCAATATTTAATAATGATAGAGATAAGTTTGATGAGTTCTGGGATGATATTCATCTATTTATTAAGTTTGGATGCTTAAAGGATGAAAGCTTCTATGAAAAGATAAAAGATATAATAGTATTTAAGAACATAGAAGGTAAGCATATCACTTTAAAAGATTACTTAGACAATGCTAAAGAAAAGCATGAGAATAAGGTGTTCTATGTAAGTAATGAGGAAGAGCAATCTCAATATATAAAACTATTTAAGGAATATGGATTAGATGCAGTTATATTAAGTAGTCCAATAGATAATAACTTTATATCATTCCTTGAATATAAGGATGGTAATGTTAAGTTTACAAGAGTAGACTCTGATCTTTCAGATGTATTAAAGGATAAGGATGCTGAAGAAAATAAAGAAAATAATGAAAAGATTATTGAATTATTTAAATCAGTAATTGGAGATAAGATGAAGGAATATAAGGTAGAGTCATTAAAAAATGAAAAGACTCCAGCTATGGTACTTCTTTCTGAATACTCTAGAAGAATGGCAGAAATGCAAGCTCAATTTGGAGGAATGGGAATGAACATTCCAGAAGAAAAGAGTCTTGTTATAAATGGAAATAATCCAATTATAAAGAAACTTGTATCTATTTCTGATGATGAAAGTAAAAAAGATAAGGTTAATATGATTTGTAAGCAAATTGTTGATTTAGCGTTAATATCTAATAAGTCATTAAATTCAGATGAACTTGATGAATTTATTAATAGAAGTAACGATTTAATGCTTCAAGTTATGGATATTTAATTAAGTAGGAGCTGGTATAGCAGCTCCTATTTCTTTATAATAAAGTTATAAAAATATAGAAGGAGATGAATGAAGTGGATATAAAAGTAAATAAGAAATTTTTATTAGATACAGCAAAAGAAATATTAATGTGCGATAGTCCAAGTGGTTTTTGCTATGAAGTTATGGAAAAAGTAAAAAATATTGCAGAAGGATTTGGATATAAATTTGAATATACTAATAAGGGTTGTGGAGTTATAACTATAGAAGGAGAAAGTGATGAGAAAACTATAGGGTTATCAGCCCATGTAGATACTTTAGGAGCTATGGTTAGATCTGTAACTAGTTCTGGTGCATTAAAGTTTACTGTAGTTGGAGGACCAACTGTACCTACTTTAGATAGTGAGTATTGCAAAATAAGAACAAGAGAAGGAAAAATATATACAGGAACCTTTTTAAGCACTAGTCCTTCAACTCATGTTTATAAGGATGCATCTTCAAAATCTAGAGATGCAGAAAATATGGAAATAAGGATTGACGAGGTAGTTAAGTCTAAAGAAGATGTTAATGCTTTAGGAATATTTCCAGGAGATTATATTTTTATAGATCCTAAAACTACAGTTACAGAAAGTGGCTTCTTAAAATCAAGGTTTATTGATGACAAGGGAAGTGTAGCTGCCTTATTAGCTCTTTTAGAATTATTACATAGAGAGGGAAAAAGGCCTAAATATAAAACAAAGATAATGATTACTGTATATGAGGAGGTTGGTCATGGAGCATCTTATATTCCACACGATATAACAGAAATGTTAGCTGTTGATATGGGATGTATTGGGGATGATTTAAGCTGTACAGAATATGATGTATCTATCTGTGCTAAGGATTCTGGTGGACCATATGATTATAATATGGTAACTGACCTTGTTAACCTTGCAAAGGAAAATAATTTAGATTATGTGGTAGATATATACCCTCAATATGGATCAGATGTAGGAGCAGCTCTTAGAGGTGGAAATAACATAAGAGGAGCTTTAATTGGGCCAGGGGTTCATGCTTCACATGGTATGGAAAGAACACATTATAGTGCTTTGGAAAATACTGTTAAATTAGTTTGTTTATATATAACAAAGTAATAAAGAATACTCCAGTATATTTGTGCTGGAGTATTTTTTGTTTATTTAAAAATAGTATGAGTAAAATAAATATATGATCATTCTTTACAGAAAATTTAAATTTAATACGTTGTTGAAATAATGAAAATACTATTATAAGATTGCTTTTGTACGTTTTTTAGGGAGGACTTAATTATGAATAAAAAAACTATATTATCAAAAACAGTTCTATTTATATTTATAATACTATTTATAACAACATTTATAAAAATATTTGGGGAGGAAAATACACTAATAGCAGTAACAACGGTAACAGGGGCCTTAATGTTTTTAGAGAATGATTTAACTTTAAATGCTGCAAGAAATGCATTAGTTCTTATTGGATTTAATGTATTTTTAGGAATAATGTCATATTTAGCTACTAGCAATATGTATTTAGGAGTTTTAATTAACTTTGCAGTAATGTTTATCATTGGGTTTACTTTATGTCATAACTTAAAATCTCCTACTTATCTTCCCTTTTCGCTTCAATATATTTTTATGTTATCATCACCTATATCTTTAGAGAAGTTACCAAATAGAATTGGTTCACTTATATTTGGAGCCTTAGTAATTATGGGAGCTCAACTTATAATAAATAGGGATAAGGTTTCAAAAGCTGGAGATAAGTTGCTAACAAGTATATGCGTTAATTTAAATGAAAAAATAAGGTTACTTGAAAGAAAAGAGAATACAGAAGTGATAGACAGTAGAATAAAAGATGAAATTAGTAAGTTTAGAAAGGTTATATATGATAAAAGAGAAAGAGAGTTCTACTTACCTGAGGAAAGTAGAATTAAACTAGATATATTAGTTGCACTATCAAGAATAAACCTTATATTAAATGAGGTGAAAAATAGTGAAAAGATAGATATACTAGAAAAGAAGGTTATTCCTCTTATTGAAAATATTAAAGTTTGCTTAGAAGACAAGAAAAATTTAGAAAACTTAGATTCTCTTTTTAATGAGATAATTATAGAAGAGGAAATAACAGACTATATATCATTAAAGATAATAAATATTATTGAATTAATAGAAGATGATTTATATAGTTTAATTAAATTAGAAAAGAAAGACTATAATTTGGTTAAAAGAAGGGGCGAAATTCCAGAAAGCTATAAAAGGGCATGGAGATGCAGACGTGAAATATCAAGAGACTCATTAAGATTTACATATGGGTTTAGATTAGGGATTGGAATAGCATTTAGTGCATTTATAGTGGAATTTTTGGGGCTTGTAGATGGAAGGTGGATATATTTCACTGTAAATTCCATAAATCAACCACAGTATGAGATGTCTAAGAAGAAGAGTTTGGATAGAATTTTAGGAACATTTATTGGAGTGATTATAATTACAATACTCTTTTCAGTATTTAAAGATACTAGCATTAGAGGGATAATAATTATGGCAACTGGATATGTATCAAGCTATCTTGTTCAATATAAATATAAAATGATTTGTACAACTGTATCTGCAGTAGGAGCTGCATCTTTAATAGGAAATGTAGGAGAGCTTGGTGGAGTTAGAATTTTATATGTAATTATTGGAGTAATAATTGCAATGTTAATAAATAAATTTATATTTCCATTTAGCATTAAAGATTCAACAATAAATTTAATTAATACATATAATCATATAGTAGAAAAAATGATTAAAAATGTATCTGATTATATTAATGAGGTAACTATGGATGAAGAGATGAAGAACCTTATATTATATTCAGGATTAATAGAAGAGAGGTTGACTAGTATTAATTCAAGTGATAATTATGATAAATTATCAAGATATCTTACAGAGCAACATTTATTAGTTATGAATATATATGACTTATATAGATGGATTAGAAAAGATGAAATAAGTAAAGATAAAGTATTGAAATCTATAGAATATATTAAAAACAACAAGGAAATATTTACTGAAGAAAAAATGTTATCAATTCAAAATGAAATAGGAAATTCTAGTTTTAATAAAGATAAACTTTTATTTATTAGCACCATAGAAGTTTTAGATGGTTTTTCAAAAATAAGAAATATTGATATAAAAATATAGTAAAAATAATGTATAATGTATTTTATAGATAAAACATGGGGGAAAAGGTGTATGATAGAAATTATTTATAGAAATACAGTAGAACAATGGATTGAATGTGCTAGTTTTGCATCTAAAAAATCAAGGGATGAGAAGAAGTTAGATAGACCAAGAATATTTTTAACTTCAGCTTGTGCAGTTATTTTTGTATTTACAATATTATCAGGTCAAATACCAGTTTCAATTATATTTGGATTATTAGGGATAGTATTTTATTTCTTCTATCCAGCATTACTTGAAAAAATGACTAGGAGAGCTTTTAAGAGAATGGCTAATAAAAGAGATTTGCTACCTAATGGAGATGTTAAACTCGTTTTAAATGGAGAAAATATTATTGTAGATATAGAAGAAAAGAGTAGAACAATAAGTATTAAGGATGTAGCAGATGTTACAGAAATATCGGAATGCTTATTTATTGAGTTTAAGAATAAGGATGAGATTAGTTTAATAGTTCCTATTAATGCGTTTAAGAGTGAAGAGGATGTAATAGAGTTTAAACAAAAATTAAAACAGAAATAAATTAAAAAGTCACCATACAGAGTAGTATGGTGATTTTTTAATATCTAGACCAGTTATAAAAATTAATTTGTTATAAATCAAAGTGAGAAATACAATTTTATATTAATAAATATCTATTTCTCCGTTTTTAATCCAGTTTTATGTGGCAATAACCAAAGGGATTTTTCTTTAAATACTTTTGGTGATATTCCTCAGCAGGATAGTAGTTTTTTAAAGGTTCTACTTCCACTACTATTTTTTTATCATATTTTTTTGCTTCTTCTAAAATTTTACTATCTATTAAGTTTAAATCATCTTTATCTAAATAATATATTCCAGTCCTATATTGTTTTCCTTTATCATTACCTTGTTTATTTAAGGAAGTAGGGTCAATTATAGAAAAGTATTTATCAATTAGATAATCTAATTTAACCTTAGATTCATCATATAGAATATATACTGCTTCAGCAAATCCTGTATCTGTTCTACAAACAAGTTCATAGGTAGGATTTTTTATATTACCATTTGCATAACCAACTTCTGTTTTTGTTACTCCATTTATTCTAGAAAAGAACTCTTCAACGCCCCAAAAACATCCCCCTGCAAATACAATTTCTTTCATAAACAATACTCCTTTCTTAATAAATTATATTTATTGTTTGTAAAAATTTTAAAAACATGTTTAGTATTAAATAAAAAAGTCGAAAAGTAAAGGAAATGTTAATTAGGGAGAGGAAATAATGACTTTAAGTATTGGCAAAGAAAAAATAGGGGATGGAACAGAGATTATAGAAATGTTAATTAAAGCTTTTGAAGATATCGAATATAGTGATAAAAAAGAGCATGAGTTAGTAGAGGCTTTAAGAGAATCAGAAAATTATATTCCAGAACTATCTATAGTAGCAAAAGTAGATAATAAGATTGTTGGATATATTTTATGTACAGAAGTTAATATAATAAATGGGGAAGATACTAATAAAGCCTTAGCAATAGCACCATTTGCAGTATTACCAGAGTACAGAAATAAAAAAATAGGAAGTAAAATGATAAAAAGGGCATTTACTAAGGCTAGTAAGCTTGGTTATAAAGGAATAGTTGTTCTAGGATATAAAAGTATTTTTGAAAAGTATGGATTTAAACCAGCTTGGATTTATGATGTAAAAGCACCCTTTGATGTACCGGAGGATAACTACATGGTTAAGGACATTAAAAAAGGATATTTTGATAATGTAAAAGGAACAGTAGAATATGCTGAAGCTTTTAAAGATTTTTAAAAAAATGCTGTATCAACATTAGTTTGATACAGCATTTTTTATTATTTATCCTTTTTCATTCTTAGGAATATCTTTAATATTTCATTAATTACTAATGGAACTAGTGAAATTAATATTACTAGAATCCAATCATTTAATGTTAATGCATAAACTTTAAATACACTTGCTAAGAAAGGTATTGTTATTACAGCAAATTGTACTAATATACCAAAGACTATAGATGCAATTAAATACTTATTAGTAAATAAACCTACTGAAAAAATTGATTTTTTAGTACTTCTCATATTTAAAGAGAAAAATAATTGAGATACACTAAGCACTACAAAAGCCATTGTTTGAGCATGCATTAATGAATTTGGATAAATTCTTTCTCCAAGTTTAAATGCAAAAAGTGTTAGAATACCAATTAATAGCCCATTGACTGCTAGGTATATTCCCATATGGCCAGCAAATAGACTTTCTTTAGGACTTCTTGGCTGTTCTTCCATAACAGAAGAGTCTTTAGGGTCTACTCCTAATGATAGAGCGGGAAAACTATCTGTAATTAAGTTTACCCATAGAATATGAATAGGTAAAAGTGGAGTATTCCAATTAAGTAATATAGCAACAAACAAGGCAACTATTTCACCTAAGTTACAAGAAAGTAAGAATATAATAGCTTTTTTGATATTGTTGTAGATGTTTCTGCCTTCTTCCACTGCGTTTACAATAGTAGAGAAGTTATCATCAGTTAGTATCATATCTGCAGCACCTTTAGCAACATCTGTACCTGTAATTCCCATAGCCACACCTATATCTGCCGCTTTTAGTGAAGGAGCATCATTTACCCCATCTCCAGTCATTGAAACTATATTTCCGTGAGACTTAAAGGCTTTTACGATTTTTACTTTATGCTCTGGAGAAACCCTAGCAAAAATTCTATAGTTATTTACTATTTTATTAAATTCCTCTTGGCTATAATTATCAATTTCGCTACCAGACATACATTGATTTATATTATCTGCCATTCCTAATTCGTTACCAATTGCAAAAGCTGTGTTTTTATGGTCTCCTGTAATCATAATTGGGATTATACCTGCTTTTTTACATTCAACTATAGAAGCTTTTACTTCTTCTCTTGGTGGGTCTATCATACCCATAAGACCTATAAAGATTTGGTCTTTTTCTAGGCTGTCTATAGGTACATTTTTATTATCAATTTCTTTATAAGAAGCACCTAAAACTCTTAATGCTGTATCACTCATAGAGTTTGATGCATCTAAAAGCTCTTTTTTCTTTTCTTCTGTAAGAGGTACTATTTCACCATTTATAAGAACTTTATTACATATTTTAAATAGGGAGTCTATAGCGCCTTTTGTATATACTTTAAACTTATTTTCATAAGCATTTACAGTGGTCATTAACTTTCTATCAGAATCAAAAGGTATCTCATCAACTCTTTTATGCTCCTCGTTTAATGAGTCTTTAAATAGATTAACTTTATTACCTACATCAAGTAATGCTATTTCAGTAGGATCTCCAGTTTTAGAAGTTTCGTTAGAAGTAGCATCATTACATAAAACCATCGCTTCAACTAAAAGTTCTGTTGAATTATCTTTAATATCTATGTTATTTATAGGTACAAGAGAATCATTTATATATATCTTTTTAACAGTCATTTGATTTATTGTAAGAGTTCCTGTTTTATCAGAGCATATAATACTTACTGATCCTAGAGTTTCAACAGCAGGTAGTTTTTTTACTATAGCATTGTGTTTAATCATTCTTTGTACACCAAGAGCTAAAACTATAGCTACTATTGCAGGAAGCCCTTCAGGAATTGCGGCTACTGCTAATGAAATTGCAGTTAATAGCATTTCAAACCAATCTCTTCCTTGGAACATAGATAAAATAAAGATGATTACACATATTCCAATGGCTGCAAAACCTAGAATTTTACCGAGTTGTGCTAAACGCTTTTGAAGAGGAGTAGATTCTTCTTCATCATCTAACATTTTTGCAATTTTTCCTATTTCAGTATCCATTCCTGTTGCAACTACAATACCAGTACCACGTCCATAGGTAGCTAAGGTGGACATATATGCCATATTAACCCTATCTCCTACAGGGGCTTTTTCATCCTCAAGTACTATTTTTGCATCTTTTTCTGCTGGAACAGATTCACCTGTAAAGGCTGATTCTTCAATTTGAAGATTGGCTGCTTCTATTAATCTTAAATCAGCAGGAATGTATCTTCCAGCATCAATTATTACAATATCACCAGTTACAACTTCTTCAGATGGTATTTCTATTAACTCACCATTTCTTTTTACCAATGCTTTAGGTGTACTTAGTTGTTTCAGGGCTTCAAGAGCTTTCTCAGCCTTTGATTCTTGTACGACTCCAATTGTAGCATTAATAAAAATAACTATAAGGATTATAATAGAATCACTTATTTCACCCATTATTCCAGAGATAACTGCGGCAGCAATTAAAATATAAATCATAGCATCATTTAATTGCGCTAGGAATAATTGAACCATAGTTTTCTTTTTCTTGCTAGCTAATTTGTTTTCACCATTCTTTTGTAATCTTATTTTTGCTTCTTCAGAGGTTAGTCCATTTAAAGAATCTGAATTTAATTCTTTAATTACATCAGTAGAATCTGTATTAAACCACATATATATCACCTCAATAATATTTTCTATCAATACTATTAGTATATAGTTAAGATAAATAATTTATCCTTTATAATAGATGGAAACTAATAGATAAGACGAATAAGATTATTATAACAGTAAAAGAAATAAAAGGGAAAAAATAGAAGAAGAAAATTAGAATGAAGTCGGATGATTAGTTATATTAATAAGAAAAATAATATTAATAATATATCTTTTAAAAATTCTTTTATTATAAAAGTTCTTAGAGGGAGTCATAAATATAAGAACATATATTTATATAAATATATATTAAAAAAATAAAAGGCTGCAAATAAATCACAGCCTCTTATCATTAATTAAATTAGTTTTCCATAAGATAGATTTCTCTTTTGAATTTTAATTTTGAAATCTCTTTCGTATATTCTTATAGCACCTTTTTCCTTTGGAGTTACTAAAGAAATAGTTATTCCAGAATTATTTCCTCTAGCTGTTCTACCAGCTCTATGTAAGTACTCTTCTGAATTTTTAGGAAAGTCTAGGTTGATAATATGAGTTATATTATCAATATCTAAACCTCTTGCAGTCATATCAGAAGAAATTAAAATATTTATCTTACCATTTCTAAAACTTTCTAAAGCATTTTGCCTTTCTTCTTTTGTTAATCTGTTATGCATAGCAAAAGCTGATTTATTATGATAATTTAATTTATCCTTAACTATGTTAATATCAAAAGACTTATTAACAAAGACTAATGCCTTCTCAGGGTTTACTGCAGATAATAACTTTCTTAGTACTTCAACCTTTTCTCTTTGATCAACTTCTATATAGTAATGTTCTATATTTGGATTTAAGGAAACTTGTTGTTTGTTTTTATAGATAATAGGATCCTTCATAAGTTCCTTTGCAGTACTTAAGGTCTTATTGCTAATAGTAGCTGAAAAAATAAGAAGTTGTCTATCTCTCATTGTTTTCTTAACTATGTCTTTAACAAAGTTTGAGCTAGTGTTATCTAAAAGGTTATCTCCTTCATCAATAACAATGGTTTTAATTTGATGAGATGCAATTTTCTTTTTATTCATTAAGTCCAATACTCTACCAGGAGTACCTACTATTATATGTGGTTTTACTTCTTTTAGTTTCTTGATTTGTTTATCTATATTAACATCACCAATAATATTTAGAGAAGTAACAGCTTTTTCTGAATTTGTACTAAGTAATTTTATTTGATTATTAATTTGCATTACTAGTTCATGAGTTGGAGCTAGAATAAGTACTTGCATTTCTCTTTTAGTTTCATCAATTTTTTGAAAAATTGGAGCAAGAAAGGCTAGTGTTTTACCACTTCCTGTATGAGCTTCACCTATAACGTCCATTCCATCTAATATATCTGAAATGGATAGGGATTGAATTTCAGTTGGGGTTTCAATTCCTTGTTTATTTAATCCATTTATTATATTTTCATTTAGTCCTAATTCTTTAAATGATTTCATTATAATCTCCTTTTAATAATAGTTTTATTTAGCATAAGTTTTATTATATACATTTTAATCAAAAAGTGCGAGTTATATTATAACATGAATGGTGGTAGCTTATGTATTTTTTTGATATAATTAGTCACAGGAAGGATGATAACATGGAAATAGGAAGAGTTACACGAGGCACAATTAATAGAGAAGAAAGAAAGACTGTTTCAAATAGAAAGGATTTTTCTCAAAGCTTTAATCAAGCTAAGGAAAGAAAATCAGAAGAGCAATTAAAGAAGATGGTAGATGATATAAAGAAAAAGGGTAATAGGTTGGTTATTACTAAAACTTATGCCGATGTTAGACTTTATAAAAAAATGATTAAAGAATACCTAGAATCTGTTCTTCAATTTATGTATGATACCCAAAAGGATATTAGCTTTTGGCAAACTCAATATTTTATTACAGTAGATACTGTAGATGAAAAATTAGAGGAGTTAACTCAAGCTGTATTAGGTGAAGAAAAGGAAAATATGAGTATAGCTGCTACAATAGATGAAATTCAAGGATTAATTGTAGATATTTATAGATGAAAAAAGGAATCAAAATTGATTCCTTTTTTTCTTACCTTTAGTACTAAGGGAATAAATATCTATCTCATTTTTTTATCTATTATCTGCCATAAGTTTAGTTCTAAGTGGAATATAGATTAATGTTAGCAAACATAAAGGAATAAAGAATAAAATTCTCATATTATATGAGCTATATAATAGTAATAATAATAATGTACCGAATATAATGCC
Organism: Clostridium paraputrificum AGR2156; assembly: GCF_000424025.1. Lineage (NCBI taxonomy): Bacteria > Bacillati > Bacillota > Clostridia > Eubacteriales > Clostridiaceae > Clostridium > Clostridium paraputrificum. Next base: position 8,263 of record NZ_AUJC01000007.1, on the reverse strand, counting down.
AAAACTTCCTTCATATTGTGATAATCTTTTTATATTTACATTATCTTGTAGTGATTTATATAGACTAACTAGTTCAGATCTTCCTAAATAAAGATTAGAAAACATTGCAATAAATCCTGTAATAATAAAAGAAAAAGCAAGTACTTTTAATAAAAATATCATTAGACTTCTCCTCCTACAATGAAATTCTTTACACTTATATTATATTTCTTTATTTACTCTAAAGTACATAGCTATAATCTAAGGAGACTGGACTCAATAATCAAAGTGATACTTTAAATGATTTCACTGTACAATTATGGTAAATAACTTTAATGTGAAATGAAATTTCTATTGAAAAAAAGAGATAAAAGTATAAGTTTAGTAAAGTTAACAATTTAAATTTAATGGATAATCATTATTAATAAATATGGAAAGTAGGTAGGAATTTTTTGCATATTGTAGTAATATAAAATGAGAGAAATAAAAAAGGGGGAATAAAGAATGAAAAAGAAATTAGCAGTAATTATAGTAGCATTATTTTCTTTAGGATTGTTTGCTGGATGCTTAGGGTCAGAGCCTAAGGGAACTAAGGAAGTTAAAGTTGTTATTCCTGATGGCTTACCAAGTATGGCCTTAGCTAAAATGATTAAAGAAAAACCAGAAGTTATGAAAGGGTATAATATTAATTACACAATTGAAAAAACTTCTGAAAATATAGTTACATCTGTTCTTAAGGGGGAAGCTGATATAGCTGTTGTACCTTCAAATGTAGCAGCCACTCAATATAATAAAAATGCAGGATACCAAATTGTGGGTACTACAGGATGGGGATCATTCTATTTAATATCAGCAGATGGAGAGAAAACTTTAGACCAACTTAAGGGACAAGAAATTTACAATATAGGAAAGGGTTTAACACCTGATATTGTTACAAGAACAGTTTTGAAGGATAAGGGATACGATCCGGATAAAGATTTTAATTTTTCATATGTAAATGGAGTTACAGAATTGGCACCAACTATACTGGCTGGAAAGACAAAATATGCAGTGATTCCAGAACCAGCACTTTCCCAAGTCTTATCAAAGAAGTCTGATATTAATGTAATAATGGATTTTAATAAAGAATGGAAAACTCTTAATAATTCAGAATATGGTTTTCCGCAAGCTACAATTATAGTTAAAAAAGAACTTATAGATAATGATAATAAATTTGTGGAAAAGTTCTTAAAGGAAGTTGAAAATAGTTGTAATTTTGCAAATGAAGATGGTGAAACTTTGGCAGCATATTGCGAAGAAATTGGAGTTTCAGCAAATAAAGCAATTATCCCTAAGGCTGTAGAAAAGGGGAATATAAAATTTGCAAAAATAAAAGGTACATCTGAAGAGTATATAAATTATTTTAATAAACTAAACGAATTTGATCCTAAGACAATAGGAGGAAAGGTTCCAGATGAAGGAGTATTCATGGAAAAATAGAAGGCAAAGGTTATTGGCTTGTTTTGTGCTATTAATTCTATGGGAAATAATAGCTGTAAAAATTAATAATAACATATATCTTCCAAGAATTGAGGAAGTATTAGTTTCTATGGGGGATATAATATGGAGTGCTGATTTTTTCCAGAATGTAATAAGTAGTTTATATAGAACTTTAATTAGTTTTTCAATAGCTTTAGTATTAGCTATTATCTTAGGGGTGCTTTCAAAACAGTACCCCTTCTTTAGAAATTTTTTAAGTCCTTTAAATGCAATAGGTAAGACTATTCCAACAATGGTTTTAGTAGTATTAGCTTTGATTTGGTTTAACAAGGATAAAGCACCATTTGTAGTAGGGTTTGCTATAGTATTTCCTATCTTATATGAAGGCATAATTAATTCATTAAATGGAATAGACAATAAAATAGTGGATATGTGCAAAATATATAGAGTTTCTACTATAGAAAAAATTAAAAAAATATATATTCCAATAATAGTGTTTTATATAATGAATATCTTAATATCATCTTTTTCTTTAGCATTTAAGGTTGTGGTTGCAGGAGAAGTACACGGACAACCTAAATATGGTATAGGTTCAGCTATTCAATTGTCAAAAATGAATTTTGATACAACATCAATTTTTGCTTGGATTGTTCTAATAGCAATAATTTCAGTGATTTTTGAATGGGCTAATAAGGTACTCATATCTAAGGTTAATAAGTGGAAGTGAGAGGAAAAAATATGAGCGATTTAATTATTAAAAACTTGTGCAAAAGCTTTGATGAAAATGAGATATATGAAAACTTTAATATTGAATTTAGTAAAGATAAGATAAATTGTATTATTGGAGCTTCCGGTGGAGGTAAAAGTACACTTTTAAATATTATCGCAGGTTTGTCTTCTAAAGATAGTGGAGAAATAATTGGAGTAAATAATGAAGATATAAGTTATATATTTCAAGAGGATAGACTTATATCTTGGCTTACTATAAAGAAAAATATGGAGTTGTTTCTTTATAACTATTTTACTAAGGAAGAGGGAGAAAAGAGATTAAAGGAAATATTTAGCTTATTACATATTTCAGGTATTGAAGATGATTATCCTGAAAAAATAAGTGGCGGTATGAAGCAAAGAGTTAATATAGCAAGGGCTCTTTTAAAGCCTTCAAAAGTAATTTTAATGGATGAGCCTTTTAAGTCCCTTGATTATAAAACTAAATATTCAATAATGAGCGAACTTAAAGAAATATTCAATAAAGAAAACAGATTAGTTATATTTGTTACACATGATGTGGACGAAGCTATTTTTATGAATGGTGTAATTTATGTGTTAGGTGGAAAGCCATTTAATATAAAGGGAATATTTAAAAAGAATTTATTAGAGAGTAAGCAGGAAATAATAAAATTAATATAGTAATTGTTGAAACTAAGGAGGAAAAATGTTTAAAAAGTTTATTAGATTTTATAAGCCATATAAAAAGCTGTTTATATTAGATTTATTGGCAGCATCATTAGCGGCTGCAATAGATTTAGTTTATCCAATGATGACAAGAGAAATAGTGGACAATGCTACAAATCATGGAGAACTAAGAGTAATTGGAGTATTTGCAGTGACTTTAATTATTTTATTTTTAATTAAAGCAGGATGTGGATACTTTATGCAGTATCAAGGACATGTTGTAGGTGTAAGAATGCAAGGAGATATGAGAAGAAAGGTATTTAATCATCTTCAAAAATTACCTAATACCTACTTTGATAACACAAAAACTGGTGACATTATGTCAAGAATTATAAATGACCTACAAGATATTTCAGAGCTTGCACACCATGGTCCTGAAGATTTGTTTATATCAATAGTAATGTTAATTGGTTCATTTATAGTTTTAAGCAGTATAAATTTAACTTTAACCTTAATTATATTTGCCTTTATTCCTATAATAGTTATATTTACAATGTATCAAAGAAAGAGAATGAATAAAGCTTTCTTAAAAACTAGAGTAGAAACTGGTAAGGTAAATGCAGGACTTGAAAATAGCATTAGTGGTATAAGGGTATCAAAAGCCTTTGTAACACATGATTATGAGGAAGAAAAGTTTGAAGAGGGAAATAAGAGCTTTATGAATGCAAGAGAAGGTGCATATAAAATAATGGCTCAATACTTCTCAGGAGCTAACTTTTCATTAGATATTCTTAATTATGTAGTTTTAATTGCCGGGGGAATATATACTTTTAACGGCAGTATTACTGTAGGAGATTTTACAGCGTATCTTTTATATATTAAGGTGTTTATGGACCCAATTAAGAAGCTTATTAACTTTATGGAGCAATTCCAAAGTGGTATGACAGGATTCCAAAGATATGTTGAGATACTTGCAGAGGATAGAGAAAAGGAAAAGAAAGATGCAATTGAATTAAAGGATGTAAAAGGTAAGATAACCTTTAAGGACACATACTTTAGTTATGAAGATAATCAAATTTTAAATGGATTATCAATAGAGATAGAAGCTGGAAAAACTCTAGCTCTTGTTGGTCCTTCAGGTGGAGGTAAGACAACCTTCTGTAATCTTATTCCAAGGTTTTATGATATAGATAAAGGTGATATCCTAATAGATGATAAGAGTATTTATGATGTTACTTTAAGTTCTTTAAGAGAAAATATTGGTATAGTTCAACAAGAAGTATTCTTATTTACTGGTACAATAAAGGATAATATAAGATATGGTAATATGGAAGCTAGTGATGAAGAGGTATATGAAGCTGCAAGAAAAGCTAATATGCATGATTTCATTATGAGTTTAGAAGATGGCTATGATACTTATATTGGAGAAAGAGGAGTTAAGCTTTCAGGGGGACAAAAACAAAGAATATCTATTGCAAGAGTATTCTTGAAAAATCCTCCAATACTTATTTTAGATGAAGCAACATCTGCACTAGATAATACTACAGAGTATTATATTAAGAAGTCTCTTGATGAATTAGCTAAAGGAAGGACAACTATAGTAGTTGCTCATAGGCTTTCTACAATTAGAAATGCAGATGAAATTATAGTTCTTACAGATAAAGGTATCGAAGAGAGAGGAACTCATGAAGAGTTAATGAATATAGAAGGTATATATAAAAAATTAAATAAGTTTGTGCATAATTAAGTTCATTAAGAGGATATATTAAGTGATTATTACTTTATATATCCTCTTTAATTTTTGTAATAATAAAGGCACAGTAAAATAGAATTTAATATAAAGAAATTTATATTGGAGAAGGTGGAAGTTTTGATTAGTGATATTTCATCAGGAGAGTTAAATAATTTTTTACCCCTTTCATGTAGTTTCTGCGGCATGGGATTTCGCATGAGAAAAGATGAGGAAGGGAAAGATTTCTTTTTTCAAAGGAATGATAGTACAGGAGAGGAATGGTGTATTTGTTTTGAATGTAGAGAATTAAATAAATTAGATAGAAAGAATAAAAATAATGTAAATACAGCAGAATAAATATAGGCTTATGGTTGACATAGGACATAAATTGAGATACAATAAAGAAAATGAAACATACCCCTAAGGGGTATAAGGAGGTAATAAAATGGTAAACCATATTAATGATAGTAATTTTAATGAAGAAGTACTTAATGCGAAAGGAGTAGTAGTTGTTGATTTCTTTGCAACTTGGTGTGCACCTTGTAAGATGTTAGCACCTGTTTTAGAAGAGGTTGCTTCAGAAATGGGAGAAGTTAAGGTGTTAAAGATTGATGTGGATGAAAGTCCAGAAACAGCTACAAAGTATGGCGTTCAAAGTATACCTACAATAAAGATATTCAAAGATGGTGCTGAAGTAGAAACAAAAGTAGGATTTATGCCAAAGGATATATTAAAGGAAGCTATAGAAGAGGTTCTTTAATTTCTAATGGATAGATATGATATAGCTATTATAGGTAGTGGGCCTGCTGGATTATCAGCGGCCCTTAATGCTAAGATAAGAAATAAATCATTTATATTATTTGGTACGAGAAATCTTAGTTCAAAGGTACAAAGAGCACCAAAAATAAATAACTATTTAGGATTCCCTAATTCTACAGGAAGTAAGCTTGGAGAAGCTTTTAGAGAGCATATAAGCTCTATGGGAATAGAAATTACTGAAGAAAGAATAAATAATGTTTATTCTATGGGTGAATACTTCACTTTAATGGCAAATGATAAAATGTACGAAGCTAAATCAATAATTTTAGCAACAGGAGTAGAGTTCTCGAAGCCTTTAAAAGGAGAGTTAGAATTCCTAGGTAAAGGTGTGGGGTATTGTGCAACTTGTGACGCTCCTTTATATAAAGGAAAAACCGTATGTATAATATCTTCTAATGAAGAAGGGGAACATGAAGCTAACTATGTAAGTGAACTTGCAAGTAAAGTTTATTATATTCCATTATATAAAGGTAACTATAAATTAAATGACTCAATAGAGTTAGTTGAAGATAAACCAACTGAGATTGTTGGAGAAAGTAAGGTTTCTAAGCTTTTATTTAAATCAAGAGAGATAGAAGCAGATGGGGTATTCTTATTAAAGGATGCCATATCTCCATCGCAATTAGTACCAGGACTTCAAGAAGAGGAAGGTCATATAAAGGTTGATAGACTTATGAAAACAAATCTTAAAGGATGCTTTGCAGCTGGAGATTGTGTTGGTAAGCCCTATCAGTATATAAAAGCTGCTGGTGAAGGAAATATTGCTTCATTAAGTGCAGTTTCATATTTAGATGGAAAATAAGAGAGGGATACCTCTCTTATTTTTTTGACCTAATATTTTGAAAATTTACATTATTGTGATATAATATAAAAATATTATACATCCAAAAGCTGTAATCATTATTGGGGTATAGCATAGTATATAAAATATAATGAGAAACAGTTGATAAAAGGGGGTGAATCTTTATGGCAGTGAGGGATTATAGAGAAATGTATATAAGTACAATTCTTAAACTTGGAAGAGGTGAGATTCAAGAGGGGAATGAAATATCTAGACCTTACTTAGCGAAATTAACACTTGAAGAATTAAAGCTTTTAGCAGAAAAATTACAAGGTTAATTGGAAGGGGAAAAAATGTGTTCATCTATTAAATAAGAGAGAGTAGCAAGAAAAGTTATAGCTACTCTTTTTTATTTTTAGTATAATTTATAAAAGTAAAGGATAGGGAGGTAAAAGTATGTTGGCAATTGTTAGCTTAATTATTTTGATACTTATCTTTGGAGTTATATTTTTACACTATTCTTCAGAATTAGCCTTTAAAAGGATATTTTTAAAACATAAGAAGAATAAAGAAGAGGCATTTCTATATTTAAAAGATAAAGGAATTTTAGATGAGGAAATTTATAATGAGGAAGATATTTTTAATGTAAAAATTAAATCTTCAGAGGGATATACCTTAAGGGGGTACCTTATTGAAAAATATAAGAATAATAAATATATGATACTTGTTCATGGGTATAGTGCTAATTATCATATTCATATGCCTTTTGCTAGATTGTTTTTAAATGAAGGGTTTAATGTTCTTTTAGTAGATCAAAGAGCACATGGCGGAAGTGAAGGAAAGTATACTACCTATGGATATTATGAAAAGAATGATATAGATGGGTGGATTAAGTATTTAGAAGGGAAGAATGGAGAAGATATATATATAGGTCTTCATGGTCAGTCATTAGGAGGAGCAACTGTATTAATGTGTGGAGTTAATAATAATAAAGTAAAATTCATCATTGATGACTGTGGTTTTTCTAATGGAAAAGAAGAAATAAAGCACGAGTTTGATAAACAAAGATACATTCCTTTTAAACCTGTATATTGGTTACTAAGAAAAAAGATTAAATGTAGATGTAATTTTGATATGGATGAAGTTAATCCATTAAAAGAAATACAGAATTCTAATAAGCCAATTTTATTTATCCATGGAAAAGAGGATAAGTTAGTTCCATATACTATGGCAGAAGATATGTATAATAAAAGAGCTAATAAGGAAGATATATTATATTTGGTTGAAGATGCAGATCATATGGAATGCTATGGAGCAAATAGAGAAAAGTATGAAGAGGTAGTGAGAAAATTCATTAGCAAGGTAAATGGTGAAAATTAAATCATAAGATAAAGAGAAATAAAGGAAAAAGGAGTAAATTACATAAAAAACTAAAAAAATGAATGGATTTGTTTGGAAAGTAAATTATAATTTTGGGAAAAGTGTGATATAATAACAAATGTCTTTGGTCCCTTGGTCAAGAGGTTAAGACGCCACCCTCTCACGGTGGAATCAGGGGTTCGATTCCCCTAGGGACTACCATTCAAGCTATACCAATGCTTTAAAAGTTTTGGTATGGCTTTTTTTAATGTCTAGGAAATCATAAAATTTTAGTAAGACTAATTTTTAGATGTGTAGGGTTTTATTGGGTTTTTGTAGAATTAGTTTTTTTATAATATATTAGAAACTAACCCTAGTGTGTCTACATAAGAAATATAGAGTATTATTGCAATATATAAAGAGATTTAAAGATAAAATTGTTATATTTACATTTTAATATACTAATGATAAGAATATAGATGATATTATAAGTCTCGTTCCTCAGCACAAGAGGTCGCAACAAAAGATAAAAAAGTTGTTGACAAGTTTCGATGAGGGTGTTAAGATAAGCAAGTCGCTTGAGTGCGACACACAAATTGGTCTTTGAAAATTGAACAGAATATAAAGTTAAAAACCAGCAATTCTTTTTTACGAGTAAACTTGAGAAATCAAGTAGCAAGATTAAACTTTTTATTGAGAGTTTGATCCTGGCTCAGGAC
>NZ_AUJC01000006.1:0-222297 GCF_000424025.1 Clostridium paraputrificum AGR2156 | reverse complement strand
TGGTCTATTTGGGGAGGACAAGGTAATTTCTATCCAAAGGATATACCAGCAGATAAATTAACACATTTAAATTTTGCTTTTATGGATTTTAATGCTTCAGGTGAGTTGATTTATTGTGATAAAGATGCAGCTATAGGACATCCGTTAGGAAACGCAGGTGTAACTTATGGTGATGTTAATGGTGGTATCTTAAATGCATTCCAAGTATTAAGAGCAGAAAATCCTAACTTAAAGATAGGTGTATCTTTAGGTGGATGGTCTAAGTCTGGAGATTTCTCAACAATAGCTGCAAATGCTTCAACAAGAGCTAAGTTTGTAGAAAACGTTATGAAGTTTATTAAGTATACAAATATGGATTTTGTTGATTTAGACTGGGAATATCCTGGTGAGTATAGAGAGTCTGATAAAGCTGACAATACAAACGATGAAGGAACACCAAATGCAAGTCCACAAGACAAGGATAATTACATCTTGTTATTACAAGATTTAAAGAATGCCTTAAATAAACAAGGTAAAGAGCTTGGAAAAACTTATGAATTATCTGTAGCATTACCAGCAGGAGTATCTAAAATAGAGGCTGGTATAGATGTTGATAAGTTATTTGATATAGTAGATTTTGCTAATATAATGACTTATGATATGGCAGGAGCTTGGAGTACAACAAGTGGTCATCAAACTGCATTATATGCTAATCCTAATGCTCCAGAAGAGTATAAAGGGTTTTCAGTAGATGAATGTGTTAATTATTATATATCTCAAGGTGCAGAAAGACAAAAAATAGTTATTGGAGCAGCATATTATACACGTGGATGGGAACAAGTTTCAGATAAGGGCGTTGACCCAAATAATCCAGGACTTTTTGGAGAAGCTGCAGTAGTTAATAAGAATGCAGACCTTACACCAACACCAGGAGCACTTAATGAAGCTCCATTGAAGAATGGTGAAGGTGGAAGAGCTGGTGGAGTATGGGGATACAATGCCCTAGATAAGTTAAAGGCTAAGTACACTGGATTAAAAGAGTACTGGGATGATAGCGCTAAGGCTCCATATTTATATAACCCAGAAACAGGTGCATTCTTTACTTACGATAATGTAAGGTCAATTCAAGAAAAAGCTAAGTATGTTAAAGAAAATAATCTTGGTGGTATGATTGCTTGGATGGCATCACAAGATGCAACTACAACTTCTACTAAGAGAGATGAATTAACAAATGCTACTAAGGAAGCTCTGTTTGGAAAAGAAGATTTACCTAAGTATGAAGTAAAATATAATAATAATGATATAAGTTGTACAGTAACTCCAGGAACTCAATCATGGGGAACAGGAGGCGTTTTAAAGATGTATATAACTAATAATGAAAAGCTAAGTGAGTCAGGTGAAGTATTGTCAAGTGTAGAAGTAGCAGCAAAAACGGTTAAGAATATGAAAGTTTATATTAAGACTGATGGGGTAGCTATTACAGGGTCACAATATCCAGCAGGACCAGTTTCAAAAGTAGGAGATTATTATGTTGTAGATTTTGGAGAAGTATATGATGGTAAGCTTATGAAACCAGGTACAACTTTTAATTTTGAGTTGAATCTTGATAAAGCTATTGAAGATACTAGTAGCATTATAAGTGTTGAAGTATCGCAAAGAATGTATCAAACATCTCCTGAAATTATGAGACAAACAATTTGGGAGAACACAAATTTATAATAGTACAGTATTAATCTAAAAAAGGTAGTGAGTTGATTCACTATCTTTTTTAAAATTATTAAAAAGATAAAATATAAAAGTGAAAGCATCTATTAGCTGTATTATTAATTTGCGCAGCATTTTTAGTATATTTCATTGTAATAAATCCATTTGGCGAACATGATATAATGCTTGCACTAGCTGTTACAGCAGGTTTTATTGCATTGGGAGATAATAAAGTTGGAAAAGATAAATCCTAGTTTTTTTAAAAATGTATAGATCAGTTATAAAATTTAAATTAGCTACAACTTAAAGGTATTATTATAATTTCATATTAAAAAATATAAAATCAAGGATAATAATTTTATAATTTCCTTATCTTTAGTATGAGTGGGGGGATATTTGTTTCCATGTGACTTGGAGCGTAGCGACGGAACAAATAAAATAAATATCCACTCCACCTTTTTTATTTCAAGCAGTTGAAGAGTCTGAATAGCCTTTTGGAAAAACTGATGTAAAAATAACACTACTTAATGATAGAAAGAAAAAAGTAGAAACTTTAATGTAGGAGATATTTACAAATTATTGTTAATACTCTATTTTTAGTATATTATTATATCTGAAATGGAGGTTTGATTTATATGAAGCATAAATTTTTGGGACAAGTAACTAATTTTTTTGTATTTATATTAGGGGGAATTTTATTATTGATTTTATAAATTAATAAGTATTTAAAAATTAGTGTTTATATAAAGTCTTAAAGGACCATATAAGTAAGTAGATTGTTAGAAAGAGCTTAGGAGATTCTAATCTTTTTTATTTTAGATAAAATCTAATAATATGGGAGATAGTTGTAATAAAGAAGAACAGTCATTAGGTTTTTGCGTTTGTGTATTATATATTGTTGTTAATACTCAGATAGGTGTTAATTACTTAATAAGTGTTGGAAATAGCGTTAAAGCAATGACTCCATTATTAGATTAAGAGGGGAAGTAGTAGTTGATAGATAAATAAGAATTTGGGAGGAAATTTTATGAAATTATATCATTATTCAGTAGATTCGTATAATGGTGATAAAAGTTTAAAAAATGATTTTGCAGGACATTATAGGTTTGTGGAACCTTTTATTTTGGCTCTAAGAGAAAATATTTCAGTATTTAAAGCAACTTATTATGCATGTATGTATTTTTCTCGTGAACTTTGCGATTTAAAATTGAGAAAACATGAGAACTTTAGAAAAGATGCTGTTGAAGCAATATTTGAATATGTAAGACAAACAGAGTTTGCTGAACATTCATGTAGCAGATTAAACTGTGTTTATTATTGTGATTCCAAACAAGAGGCTATCCAATATGCACTTGATGATTGCATCAACTGTGGTGATTTTACTAAGGAACAAGTAAAACTATTAGAAGTTGAAGTTCAAGAAAATAGGATATTTCGCTATGACCAGAATATCTATAATAGGGCAATAAACGTTATGAAAGAAAATGATTTTGAAGGAGTATTTGCTTTGGCTAGAGCTTACTTTAAGTTTGAAAGAACTGAAGAATCACTTATAGAAATTCTTTGTGATAGCCAAAACACCGTGTTGCAGATTATTGAGTATTAAAACACATAGTTTGAGTAGCATACAAATTCAGCTTATTATCTGATTGTAAGTAAGAAGGCTAGTAGCCATAATACGAATAAACTAAAATTGTAAATTCCATTAGATTTTGAGTAAGAATCCTTAATATATTACTAAGATAAAATTAAATATAAATTAGTAAGAATACCGTACTATTCAAATTGAATATGCGGTATTTTTATATACAAATACTAAGATGGTACAAGCTATTTATATATTGTGAACTAAACGATATTTGAAAATTGAATAATACAGTACTTACAAAAAATGTTATTATATATGTGTATTTAATTAGCTAATAATAGTATTAAAATTAAAGTTCAGGGGTGAAATTTTTACACTTACTGATTTTGAAGTGTGAATTATTTTGTGAGTCAAATAAATAGTAGGTAAATATTATGGAGGAGCAGAAAATGAAAAAGAAAGTGAACGTTTTATTTGTTATTGCAATTTCTATTTTAATTTGCATAGTAATTTCAGTTATACCAAAAGTAAAAATGTATTCACATAGATACAAATGTAAACAAGAGTTATATAAAGTTAAGACAACAATAGATACAACTGATGTTACTTTTAAAGCATTAGAACTATTTGAAAATGATCTTGAGAATAATGAAATTTTTATTGCTGGAGAATCTCATGGTTCTGTAAAATCTATTGATATGAATCTATATCTATTGAAATATTTTGTAGAAAGAGGAAATGTTAAATATATATTATATGAAGATGGTTATGCTAGTGCGCAGTATTTAAATATTTACTTAGATACTGGAGATGAATCAATACTGGAAGATTTATTTTATAAAATAAGAGGAACTATGAGTTACACCATGGAAAACTATAATTTTTTGAAAGGTGTCTATGAGTATAATGTAACATTAGAAGAAGAAAAAAATTAAGGTTTATTGGTATAGATAAAGAAAATCCACTTGTAGCAATAAAGTACATTAGGTCATTACTTCCAACAGCTGAACCTACAGACGATATAACAGAAGAATTTATTTCTGTAATAAAAGAGCTTTCTAAAAGTACCTATATTGATAAATCAAAAGAAGCAATTCAGTTATTAAGTGATGGAGAAAAAGAAATAGAAAAATACTTAGGGAAACACTATTTTGACTTGACATTTACATTGAAAAATTTAGCTGTTAGTGAAGGTCAATTAGATAGAGAGGATTTGTTGATTAATAATTTTATTGAATTATATGAGTACTTGCCTAAAGGAAAATTCTTTGGTCAATTTGGAGGTGCCCATACTAATCTAAGTCCTAATACAAAATCATTAGCAGCATATTTACAAAATAATTATGAAAAAACAAAGGATAAGGTTATTAGTATAAACTATGAATATAACAATAGTCATAGTTACATACCACAAGGATTGAATGTAGACTCTAAATTAACTGAGCGTATAGATTCATATTTCTTTCCAGATGATAAGTCCACTGTTTTATTAAAATTAAACTATGAAGATAGCGTTTATAATAAAAAGGACATTTATTTAAATGATAACAATCCACAAATAGAATATTTTCAATACATAATACTAATTAGTGATTCTCAAGCTGCTAATAAGTATTATATGAATTAAATATTAATTATTTTAAATATCGCAGTATTCAAATTGAATATGCGATATTTTTTGTAGATAATATGTAGAAAGTGAGAGCTAAGTGTTCTTTGAAAATTGAATAGTACGGTATTTACAAAATATGCTATAATAGACTCATAAGTATGATTTGATCTGGATAAATTGGAGTTTAAAGGAAAGATATATATGAAAAAAATATTATTAATTATATCTATTTTTATACTGTGTCTGCTAATATTAACAGGTTGCTTAAACATGAAATCTCAACCAGCTACAGATAAATCTTCAAATGATCTACCTGAATTAAATAGAGATTACGCATATTTGCGTGTGGAAGTAATTTCAAAAGATCCTGCAACCAAAATGATTCAAGTTAAAATTGTTGATTTTGGTTCTGTTTCTGGTGTAAACATAGGGGATGTTCCAGTAGGCTCAGAAGGTAAATTAGATTGCTCAGGTTTATTCACAATTGGAGGAATTAAAGAAGGTGCTGAATGGATTGTCTCATATAAAGATGAAAAACAAAGCAATTTGCCTTTGTATATATACTCCATAGAAAATATAGATTATTTTAATGAACGGTTATTGAAAAAATAAAATACCTAGTAGAATTCTCATAAATATATCTTCATTATTAATCGGAATCCTATGGATTGATATAAGAAAAACTTAAAGTAAACTGAAATTTGAAGCTCATTATATGGTATAATTGATTTGTAATTGACTATGCTGTTTAACAATATAAAGGAGAGTTATTGTGATTTTATTGTTTTCTCTTGGGTGTATTATTGCAACGATATTTATTGTTTACAACATTATGTGCTACAAAAATAAAAAAACTATTTATATGTTAAGTGATAAGTATGCTATTCTAAATTCTCATTATTATACTATACAATTAATTTTGGGATTATGTAATTCATTCTTATTACTTATTTTTTACATTACATGGTATATATTTAGTAAAAATGAATTCTTATTTATTATTTTGACTCCAATAATTTTTTGGGGATTAAACTACATTTTAGGATTTTATTCTAGAAAAAAAGGATATATAGGTGATAAAGAAGAATCATAATAATTAAGAAAATAAAAATATATTTATAGAAATACCGTACTATTTAATGTTGAATATGCGGTATTTTTTAGTGTGCTATTCTAAGATAATACGAAGTATTTAAATAACAAGATCCAGTGCTCCATAGCACTGGATCTTGTTATTTACTAAAGATAATTTTTAATAAAAAAGAGTTTATTCTTCAGAATCTATTTTTTATCTCGAAACATTAAGTTTCTTAAAATTAGTTCTTAATAAAGTTGGTATAAGTATATCTTTCTGTTACAATATGCTTTATAGAAATAAGTATAATTTCGTTATTTGAATCATAAAACTTTTTTTTAACACATAATAAGGGATGATTAATTTCTATATCTAATTTATTACTTAATTCTTGTGATGCAGACTCGATTATATAATTTTCTTCTACTCTATTTATCTTTATCTCCATTTTATCTAGCAGATCATCAATACTATTAACTTCTAAAGAACTTTTATCAATACTATTAAATTTATTATCTAAAAAGTAATAATCTACTAAAATTGATTTTTTATCGTTTATTATTACTAAGTATTGCATAAGTAAAGCTTTCATTTCTTCAGCTAAACTTGTTATATCTTTATCAAAAATTGACGTCATCCCAAACATAATTAATATATATTCATATAAATTATAATATAGCTTTTCTAATATGTTTCTCTCATCAACTTCAATAAATGAATTTGAGGATACTTTTTTTAAATCTGATACAAAAGATCCTTTTCCTTGTAATCGATATATAAAGCCGTCTTTTTCTAATTCAGCCATTGCAAGCCTCACTGTTGTTCTGCTAACAGAGTACATATCACAAATTTCTTTTTCTGATGGTATTTTATCATTTTCCTTCATATTTTCTTTAATTTGTTTTTTTAAAGTTTTAACTAATTGAAGATATAAAGGAAGTTTATTTTCACTACTAAGCAAACTCAGCACCTCTACTTAATTTATTATAATATCAATATTATTTGTTTGTATATTTAAAATGAGGGGATAAATAATCCCCCCCATTTATTATAGCTTATAAATCTATATCATCCAAATTAAAACTATCTACATCATTAGTTTTATTTTGTTCCATTAAAAGTTTAGATCTATCGTCTATTTTAAAGAATGGATAGTAAATTAATACATCTATTGCTATGGTTATGATTTGTATTATTGCACCACTTATGGAACCCCCTGTTGCCAAATATCCTGCGATAATTGGAGGGGTAGTCCATGGAATTACAGCTCCAATTGGTTTGTGTACAAATCCAAAATCCATTGCAAAATACGTAATAATAGCTGTAATAACAGGTGCTAAGATAAAAGGTATAACCATTTTTAAGTTCATTATAATAGGATTACCAAATAATACTGGTTCGGCAATTTGAAAACTTACTGGAGCTAAGGACATTTTCCCTAATGCTTTATTTTCTTTACTCTTTGACTTAAAGAATAGCAATAGTGCTAAAGCAAAAAGACATCCAGCCCCTCCCATAAATACAAAGTTATATAAAAATTCATATGTTATAATATTTGGTAATTCTTGTCCAGCCTGATATGCTATACGATTAATATCAGAATTCTGAAGAAGTAGAGGTTCTATTATAGGCGCAGTAACTTGAGCTCCATGAATACCAAACATCCAGAAAAAACACTGTACAAATATAACAAATATTATTCCTGGAAGTGTACTACCTAATACACCTAATAATGCTCCAATTGTATCTGCTATTAAATCATGAATATTATCAATTCCAAATGCATTAAGCCCTAATAATACTAGTAACCAAAAAACTATAACTGCTAATCCTGGTATAATGGATGAAAATGCTTTACTTACATTTGGTGGAACTGAGTCTGGCATTTTGATCATAATATTACGAACAACAAACCATCTGAAAACTTCTGTACTTATTATTGCAACAAATATTCCAACGAAAAGCCCTGAACTTCCCAAGTATTTTATTGGGAATCCTGTCCCAGATTCACCTGTTATAACTGGTGTTAATAATATAAATGAAGAAAGAGATATTAATCCTGCTGATATTGTATTTAATTTATAATAGTTTGCTAAATTATAAGCAGCTGTAAAAGTTACGGCAAATCCCAATATTCCAAAAGTAGCATCACTAGCCTTATTTAAAATTGCCTGTAAACCTATTGAGTTTAAAAAATCAGTAAATGGTTTATATGGAAATTGTGCAATTAACATAAATATAGAACCAATTATAATTAATGGCATAACGGTAGTCATAGCATCTCTTAATGCAATCAAATGTCTTTGCGACGTAAATTTACCAGCAAAAATTTGGATTTTACTTTCAAAACTGGCTTTATTCCTCATTAATCTCACCTCATAATCAACGAATATTAGACCTGGATAACATTATTAGTTGATGTCTTCTTCCTCTGATAGCTTGTCCTAATGCAAATATGTTTTCTGGTAAACATATCCCATTAAATGAATCTCCTATATGTTGTAAATCAGCTCCACAAGCTTTTGATACTAAACCAATTTTTTTAATTGTTTCAATATCAGCAGAATCTTGACTAGTACCATTAGCAGTCATAACTAAAATTTTATCTTCAATTGATTTGCCTTTATTAAATTCTTTTACTAAAGTTACAATTTCATATAAATCTTTTTCTCTAAAATATGGAACTGTATATGGTGCTGGAACTAGTAGTATATCGATTCCTTCGTTTATAAATTCCTTAGCAATATCAACATTCATAACTGGTTCATCAACACCTGCTCCATGCATTTTACCTGCAATAATTAATCCGCTATAATATTTTTTTGCCATTTTTATAGACTCTTTAATTGCTGAGTTAGATACTCCTGTTCCTGGATTTCCTGTCAAGCATATAAAACTAAAACCATACTTATCTGCTAGTTCTAACGTCTTAGGGGATACTATACGACCAATTGAAATTTCTGAACGATTTTCATTCATTTTTGCATTATAGTCAACTGGTTCTAGATTAATACCAATAGGTCTTGCTATTGCTTGTTTTACCCAAGTAATTTGTTCATCTGTTTTTATATTATTAGGTACACCTGCTATTTTAGGTTCAAATAAATCTAAGGCATTGAACATTATTAAATCAGCTCCAGCAGCTCTTTCAATTTCAGCGTTAGTAACTCCATTTAGAAAGCATCCTCCAGTTGGAACGTTTTCTGCCATTATAGTTCTTCCTTCTGATGCTAAAATACTTTGTTTTAAATCAATTGGAGATACATTTAAAAAATCTTGTCCTCCATAATCTAGTAGTCTTTTTTTCATTTTATCACTCCTAATAAATACTATAATTATAAAAATGTTTAAACAAATACCTATTTTATTTAATGTCATCTATTTATTACTTTGTTTATATAAAGAGATTGCAGACTTTAATACCTTTTCTCCATCCATTTTTCCATAATCAATCATGTTAATAGCCATAATTGGTATTGGACTATATTTCTTTATAGTTTCATCTAATAAATATCTAACTTGTGGACCAAGCAGTATACAATCTGGATTTTCAGTTTTTACAATATCATCCATAACAGATATTGAAAAAGCTTTAATTTCAACTTTTAAGTTATTTTCATTGGCGCAATTTTGCATCTTTTTTGCAAGCATACTTGTGGACATACCTGCACTACAAAACAAGTAAAATTTTTTCATTTTTTATCTTCCTTTCTAATGTATATATTTGAACTTGTTATAACAAGTTCGGATTTATATTTTTTATTATAATCGTTTTCAGGTCTTTGTCAACGAATTTTTTGTTAAATTATTATATTTTATTACAAATATATCAAGTTTGTTTGTAGAAATCCTTCTACTTGTTATAACAATAATGCTATAAAAATGGAAGGGATATTAAGTGATTATATCAAGGAAATATAAAAAATATAGCTTTAAAATATTCAAATTACAGGTTAGTTTGTTTATAATTACCAGGTAGAGGGGGTGATATATTGAAGAATAAGTCCAAACTTATTTTGATGGGAATAGTATTCATAATTCTATTTGGATATATTTTTTATCAGAATTATAAAATTAATAATTATAAAGAAAACTTATCAAGAATTACAAGACAGCATATTCAAAAGTTTGCTACTACTGCTGGAAATATAGAAAATGATAAAAACTATTTGCAAGAGTATGCAAGTATTGTTACTGCACAAGAGGCATATATTGCATTAAATGAATATAAAGGTGTTCCTTCAGATGAGTGGCCTACAAGTATTGAATATTTATTTATTCAGATAAAGGAAGTTATGCTTAATAATAAAGAAAAATTAAAAAAAGTATTTAAAGAAGAAAATGGATCTGAATTGATGTTTAGGATATCAAATAACTTTAAAGATAAAGATTCTATTAAGAAAGTAATTGAGTTATTA
This sequence comes from Clostridium paraputrificum AGR2156, assembly GCF_000424025.1. Lineage (NCBI taxonomy): Bacteria > Bacillati > Bacillota > Clostridia > Eubacteriales > Clostridiaceae > Clostridium > Clostridium paraputrificum. Next base: position 211,921 of record NZ_AUJC01000006.1, on the reverse strand, counting down.
AATAATTAAGTTTAGCGTTAAGTTTATTATAGATTTATATAATGGGAGAGTTAAAATGATATTTTGTGTGTTACTTATTGGTATTATATGTATAGTACTTTTGGTGAATAATGTGATTTCTATTCTATATAAGATTAGAGATAATAAGAATAATACATCAGCAAATATATTTATTTGTTGTATAGCATTAATATACCTATGGCTTAGTATAATATTTTTATCAAGTATATAATCTACATATGAGATAAGAAAAGAAAGAGTATAATTTTACAAAGGTATAAAATTAGAAATTTAATAAATAATTTTAGGAAGTTAATAGGTGTTGAAGGGAGCTCTGCTAATATGAAAAAGATAAAAAAAGTTTTAATTGTTATATTATTAATTAGTATAGGAATATTAGCATTTTATTTTATTCCCGTGAGAATAACACCAAAGGTTCCATTAACAAGTGAAGATATTAGTATAAAAGTTGAAAGAACTAGCGGAAATACTGGGCCAGTTTTTAAAGTAGATAAAGATAAAAATAGACTAAAGAATATATTAAAAGAAAAGTATCCTGATAAACATATAGAACCATATTATATTGAATTAATAGGGAACTTGCCATACGGAGTAGTAAATGACCCAATATTATTGGGGGACTTTGTAGTGCATGGTAGGATTATTTCTCCAGATGGAGGAGAGGAAAAAAGTACAATAATTGATGTTAAATACACAGATGCAAGAATTTCAAGATTTTTTAGAGATGACTTACAAAATAGTGGAGAATATGCAACACTAACAGTAGTTATTGCATTTATAGTTGCATTAGCATCTGCAATTATGTTAATTATTATATTTATAAATCCTTAAGACTTAATGAAAGTTTATTATAGCAAATTTAAGTTTATAGAGTAGATAAATAAGTATGAAATTAATTTGAGTTTGAAGGGGGAGCTATGAGAAAATGTTTAATTTGATAAAACAGAGAAAATAGAATAGCAAATAAGAATAAGAGGCTTGAATTAATAAGTCTCTTTTCTAATTTTATAAGTAAAACAAAAAACTATCAACAGCATCTTTTGATATCATAAAATCTTTTTTATTCTAGCAATTTCAAATTTCTAAATTGTTTTTTTAGAAATTTTATCTGCATAAATGTATATTTAAGTATTGTTTTAAATAGTTAATTAATGTGAGCAGAATATTTTAGGTAGTGGTTTAGAATAATTAATGATGAACCATACCATAAATAAGTGAGGTGATTTTTGTAAGTGAAAAAAATATATAATAAGCAAGAGTGTAGTATCTTTGTTGGAATATTAAAATAACTAACAGTTATTTTTTGTGAAAAAAATATGAAAACACTTCAATTGTTTAAAATAGATAGCTTTGATATTATTTAATTAACAAATTCAAACTTAATGGATGATATAAATAGGGGGCTATTATGAAAATAAATGAAGTAATTAGATATTATAGGAAAAAGGAAAATCTTACTCAAGAGCAAGTCGCTAATTATCTAAATATAAGTGCACCAGCAGTTAATAAATGGGAGAATGGAATATCATATCCAGATATAACTTTACTATCTTCTCTTGCACGCGTATTAAAAATTGATGTTAATACTTTATTGGAATTTAATAAGGAGTTAACAGACACAGAAGTGAAAGAAATTACAAAAGAGATAGGTGAAATAATATCCAAGGAAGGGTTTAAAAAAGGATTTGAAAGAAGCTGTGCTTTAATTAAACAATATCCCAATTGTGATGAGCTAACAATTGGGATATCAACAGTGTTAAGAATATATTTATTAGAACCTAGTATTGAGGATAAATATAAATATGAAACTAAAATTATTGAGTGGCTTGAACTTGTAGCATCAAGCAATAAAGAAAAAATAGCTTCTATGGCTAAACTAGACCTATCGGCAATATATAGAGAGAAAAAAGAATATAAGAAGGCTCAAGAAATATTAGATAAGATTCCAGAGATAGATATAGATAAAAAAATTCAGCAGGCATTATTATTTGAAAGTAGTGGAGAATATGAGAAAGCCTATAGCATTTATGAAAGTAAGTTATGGAAAGATTCTCATGAAGTATTTGGAATTTTATCTTTTATAATAAACCTATTATATAAAGAAAATAAATTTAACGAAGCAGAAGAGTATGTTGAGTTTTGTAAAAAGATTATTGAAGTATTTGAGTTTGGTGAATACTATAAATATCAATTAGATTTATCCTTAGCAAAAGAAAAACGTGATAAAGATAAAACTATAGAAATGATTATAAAAATAGTCAGTGAAGCAAATAGTATGAATAATTCTATGAAGTCAAAATTATATAGACATATGAAGTTTAATGTAAATTCAAGCATTAGTAAAGATAAATACGAGAAAATGGTGAAAGAGGCAATTAAGAAAGATAAGACTCTTGATTTTGTAAAAAATGATTCTAGGATAAAATCTATCTTATTATAAGTCCAAAGTTTATATGATTTTATAAATATAAAAAAAGATAAACGAGAAGTTTGTAAGTGGCGCTAATATACTATGAATTATAGAAACTAATAATAGTCGTTAACAAGTATACTTGGTATGATATGTTATAAATATAAAGTGCACTTGTAAAGGAGGATGATTATAGATAAAAATCAAATTTTAGAAAAGAGTAGAAAAGAAAATTTTCTAGGAGATGAGCGTCAAAAAAATACAGATAGACTAGCTATTGAATGAGGATATATAACTGGAACAATAGGATTTATATTTGTTATGTGTCTTTCCTTTCTTAAATCATATGATACATCTTCTGCAAAAGTAGTTTTAATAAGTATGGTAATAGGTAAATGTTTATACAGCTTTATAAAAAGTGATAGAAAACAATCATCTTTTGAAAAAGTAGCTATGATTTTAGTAATTCTAGAAAGAATTATTATGATTATAGTTTTTGTAGGAGATGCTCTTAGCAATGGAACGTAATCATAACTTAGAACTTAACAACAATTTAAAATCTATAAGAGCTGAAAAAGGTATGACACAGACTGATTTAGCAAATCGTGTTGGAGTTTCTAGGAATACAATAAGTTCTATTGAGACTGAGCAATTCAATCCAACAGCAAAGTTAGCATTAATATTATGTATTGCATTAGATAAAAAGTTTGAAGAAGTTTTTTATTTTGAATAGGAATCAATAAAATTTAGTTTATAGATAATTAAATTATGAAGTGAAAAATAAATGTTATGTTTAAAAATCGCAATGTTCAAATTGAATATGCGGTATTTTTTTGAAGTAATATGTGAAAAGTGGGACGGAAATGATCTTTGAAAATTGAACAGTACGGTATTTACAAAATATGTTATAATGAATTCGTAATGATAATAAAGGGAGAGATAATTATGGCAAAAAAAATTATTTATCCATTACTGATTGGTGCTGGAGTTGGGTTAATAGGATCATTTTTGTATGGAGATTTTACAACACCAATAAAAATAGGTGGTGTTGTTTTATCACTGTGTATATTAATTAGCGGAATGATTTTTAATTATAGAAGTAATCATGAAAATAAATAATAGAATTAAAAATAATATTATTTGTTATATACAAAAAGTTAAAATTTGAATTCATGAAATACCGTATTATTTAAAAAAATATACGGTATTTTTTAGTGCACAATTCTAAGAAATGTTGTAGTAATCTGATAAAAGAAGAGGCTTCCATTAGCAAGCCTCTTACTTCTGCTATCTCCAATAATTTTACATCTAAAACTTATTTTAAAGTTTTAGCAAATTTATATGTTCTATCTAGAATATCTTCTGTTCCAAGCCATATATCTGGTTCTAAGCCTTTACCTTCTTCTATTTCAAATGAACTATAATTATAGGCCTTTGTGCCAAAAGCACATACTATTTTAGTATTAGGCAATAAAAAACCAAGTTTGTCCATAATCTTTGTGGTTCCTGAAGAGTTAGTACCTATAAAAATTACATTTTTTACTGTTCTAAGATAAATTAATAAGCTTTCAGCAGAAGATGGAACAGTATTATCAACTAAAACTAATAGATAGTTATCATTATCTAGAATCTCATCTACTTCAGTGTATGGGACAATACTATTCATCTTTTCTTTAGAGTAGAAATCAGATATTCTCTTAACTTCATTACTATATTCTTCTTCTGAACACAAACCAAGATCATATGTTGTTTTTATTTCATTTAGATACATCTCTTTTATAAATTCAGTATACTTAAAGAAAATAGTACCATTTATTCCTATTTTATAATTAAAATAAGTTTCAAACCACTTACGTGCCTCAAGATCACTACCTCCTGAGCATCCTCTTAGATCTAAAATATTTACTCTATTATTCTTAATAGACTTTGTTTTGTTTAAAATATCATCCGATATTTTTTTCATACTATTTAGTTTTATATAGCCAATACTGCTATCTTTTATACTAGCATTTTTAACTGTGTTACTAGACTGTTCCAAATTAATAGAGATTGTTTTCTTATGGTTATTGTTAGAAATCAGAACCTCTAGCTGTTTATTCTCTAAAGATAAAATTCCTAATTCATAAGATAGTACTCCATTTTTATTTAAAGTATAGCGAATGTAATTTTCAATATTTTTGTCTTTATTTATACTTTCTATCTTATATTTTTTATTCTCAAAGTTCATGTAATATTCTTGGCCATCTTTTATTATAGGGTGGTCATTATAATAATAAGTATATTTTTCTTTAAATACAGGATTTTCATTAATTCTAAAGTGGTTGTCTTTTATAAAACTTAAGTTATTTATCAAAATAGTTTCTAAATCTTTTACAAGCAAATTATCATGATTATTAATTTCTTTTAGAATGTTATTTTTAGCTTTAGTGAATATTTCATCGCCACCAAATATTTCATAACCACCATAGCCAAACTTAAGTGCCTTAAAAAGTAAGTTTATATCTTCTTTGGCATCCTTTTTTAATACTACATTATTATCATAGTTATAATAATTTCTTGCTATATTCATATTATCTTTTGTTATAAATAAAGAATACATCTCTTCTTGAGACATATTACAAGAAGGCAATTTTATGGATTCATAAATAGTGTTCTTTGCCTCTTTAGCTTCTAACAATCTCTCACTATTAACTTGCTGAACAAATTCATGATTCTTGTTACCTTTATAATTTAAAATAACAAATAAAAACAAAGTAACTATTAAAGCAAATAACATTGTTTTTTTATTCATCAACTACATCTCCTTATCTTATAAGATTATTATACTATTTTTAGAACTAAAAATTTAAATATCTTAATTTAGATTTCATTTGTACTTATTACTTTAAGTAGGGAATATGAAATTGAGACTATAGGAATGTGACTTCGGATACAAAAACAGGAGAATAAGTTACTATATAAATAGACTGGAAAATTTGTAAAGATTAGATTTTCCTTATTAGAAAATTTATATAAGGGGTGTGTTTATGGAACTAAAAAAAGTGTGGGCACAAGAGCATAGTTTTGATGTGGACAATCAAAATAAATATTCACTCCACTTTTTTGCCTCTAATACTAAAAAAGTGTAAGGAAAAGATGGGCATAAAAAATAAAATCACACAATAAATGCAATATATAGTTTACATTTGATAATATATATATTACAATATGCAATATAAGGAGGGTGTATATGAAAAATAAGAGAATGAAAATAGCACGTATAGAGTGTGATATGAAACAAGAAGATTTAGCAAAGGCTGTAGGTGTAACAAGACAAACTATTGGATTAATTGAATCAGGAGATTATAACCCTACACTTAATCTTTGTGTATCAATATGTAAAGCACTTGGAAAAACATTAAATGATTTATTTTGGGAGGAATAGTAATGAAGAAAGAAATAGTTCAAGATGAAAGAGTTTTATCACAAAAAAGAAAGATTGGAAATGATGCCTTTCAAATAATTTTTTTAGGCTTATTTTTATCTATTTTTGTGCAATCATATATATTTAATGCTGATTTTTCACAATATGCAGTAGAGGTGATCCTACTTATAGTGGGGGCTTTGTATGTTATAGTAAGAAATATAACAGTTGGAAACAATATTTTTGAGTCTAATAACGTAAATCAAAGATTTGTAATTATAAATAGCATTATTTGTGGAATCATAGTAGTTATTATAAATACTACTCTTAATTATATTAAATTTAAAGATTTATTTAAAAATGAGATGGGTGATATGTTAATTGCATCACTAATTACTTTTCTGTGTGCAACAGCTTCCACATTTGTAGTTCTTCAAGGATTATACTTTATAAATAAGAAAAAACAAATGAAAATAGATTCAAAGTTAGATGATGAAGAGGAGAAATAGTTAAATAAAAATTGAATAAAGCTATGCTAATTTAGATATGGAAAGTGTGGTTATAGGGGTGTATAATTGCATTATTATATAAGCTATATGTTTACTAAGTTACTAAATAAATTAGAATTTGTGGAGGAGAAGACGTATGAAAATAGCAATTATCTATGATAGCATAACAGGAAATACAAAGAAGATAGCTGAAGAGATAAAAAAAGAAATAGATGAATCAAATCTTGTTTATTTTGGAGAACCAGAAAAAGAAATTGAAGCAGACTTGTATATTGTAGGTTCCTGGACAGATAAAGGAATGTGTTCAAAAAAGATTACAGAATTTTTAAAGCAATTAAAAAATAAAAAAATTGCTTATTTTGGAACAGCTGGCTTTGGAGGTTCAATTGAATATTATGAAAAACTATATAATCGTGTAAAAGAAATAATAGACAGTAGCAATACTATACTAGGATATTTTTATTGCCAAGGTAAAATGCCAATGAGTATTCGTGATAGATATGTGAAGCTAATTACTGAAAATCCTGAAGATAAGAATATACAAGTATCTATAGAAAATTTTGATGAAGCGCTAATGCATCCAAATTATGAGGATATAATTAACGTTAAAAAGTGGATAGAAGGTATAATAAATTAATATAAAAAAGCATTTTCTAAAACCTTAGAAAATGCTTTTTATTTTTAAGTATCTATTCTATTATTTTCTTTTTAGCTTTTTTACTAAATGAAAATATTGCTAATCCTCCAGATGCAACTAATATATAAAATAATAAATTTGTCTTAGAAGTATCCCCTGTTTTAGGAATATCAGGAGTTTCAGTACCTGATCCATTATTAGTGTTGTTGTTATCATTATTTGGCTTGTCAGAAATTACAGGATCAGCAGGCTTAATAGGGGTAAGTGGAATTTCTTCATTTGAATTACGTTCTTTAATTGTTAAGTTTACAGCCTTCCTATCAAACTTATATTCTTCACTTGCTAATGGAACCATTGGACTATTTGGATCTTCTGGGTTTGAGCTTTCTAACTGCATGTTCTTTGGTAAAGCAGTATAATATAATGTATATTCACCAGCTGGTAACTTAGCTAAAGAATCTAAATCATTTTTTCCTGTACATAATAAGTCTACACTTGTAAGAGGATTATTAGATGTTGCAGTTTGCTCTTTTTTATTAAATTGTGGTTGGTCAGTTATTGAAAAGTCTACATCTCCATTTTCAGCAACTACATTTTCTAATATAGCATCTGTTTCACCTTCATAAATTGTTAAGTCTTTATATCCACTTAATCTAGGAGCATCTTTATAATATGCTTCTGCATCAGCTTTTTGTTGTGGTGTTTGAGCATAGTATACATAATCAATTGCAAATTCAGTACCAGCTAAGCCTTCTGAAATTTCTCCTGGCCAAGCTCCTCCCATTGCTAAATTAAATTGAATATATTGTGGTCTATCTAAACATTTTCTTGCAATTTCATCATTTGAATAATCAATTGATGAAACTATTTTATCATCAACATAGAAATCTAACTTTCCTTTTGACCAATCAATTCCAAAGATATGATAGTCATCATAAAAGTCTTCACCTATTGTATAGCTTGTCCCTAAAAGTTTATGGTCAGTATTTGAATCTGGTTTATTTGATGTATGAATAGTTTGATATACAGTTTTGTTACCAGCTTGATTTTCTTCAGAACCTATTAGTTCCATGATGTCTATTTCTCCACAACGTGCCCATCCATATCCTTGCTTAGAACTTACGTCACCATCTAATGTAAAATCAGATCCAAGTGTCCAAAAGGCAGGGAACACAGATTTACCTTTAGGAAGTTTAGCTTTCATTTCAATACGTCCATATAAAAATTCTTGCTTACCATGAGTTCTAACACTTCCAGAATCATAAATTACTTTTCTATCATTATTTCTAGGGTTATTATATTGTAATTCTTTAGGTCTGTCTGTTGCTTTTAAAACTAATTCTCCATTGTCTCCGTTCTTTCTTATAGAAACATTTTCTGGATCATTAACATAATGTTGTTGCTCAATTCCTCTAATAGAACCTAATTCATATTCCCAATTAGATAAATTTAAATTTTCATCATTAAAGTCATCAGCCCATACAAAATCATAATTTTCTTTATCAATAGAAGTCTTATATTCAACGCTTACATCATCAATATATGCTTCTGAATCTTTTAATGAAGCTGAAGCGTTATCTTCCCAACGTCCAATACCTACTGCATATTTTGTTGTTGAATCTGTTGTAAATTCTAAAGAAACTTCTTGCCATTCATTATTTATTGCTGTTACTTTTTTATCTATAAAATACTTAGCTTCAGAACTTCCTCCTTTTTTTACATCTAAAGTTACATAGCTATTTTTATCATCACTTAAAACCTTAACTTTTGCTTTTAATATATATGTTGTATTTGGTTTTAATGTAACGTCTTGCCATATATGTCCATTAGCATGAGGATCTGTAGTTTTTCCTAGTTTTCCATATTTGTTATTATCCTTGTCTGTTATAACAGAACTATTTTGTCCTACTATATTCCAATAGTTATTTTCTTCTTGAAAATTACCATTCTTAATGAAGTTACTATTTTGTAAGTCTGCTAGTTCATATTGATGTTTTACTGTTGATGCTGATACTTCTTTAAGTGGTATATTTGTAATTAATCCTCCAACAATACCTGATAGAACTAATAAAGATAATGCTTTTTTATGTTTCTTCATAGTTAATCTCCTTTAAGCCATAGAATTTGTTAATATTGTAGTAAAAGTATCTTTTTATTAATAATATTTTATAATTTTTATTAATAAAATTCATTAAAAAACGCGTTAATTAATTATTTTATATAACCAATTATAAAGTATGAATGGTTTTATGTAAACCTATTCTTTTAAAAAATATGTTAATTTTTATAAAAAAGCATTAATATTTGCTTTATCAGTGGGAAACAGTGACTAGAATATGCAATAGAAAAATAGCATAGATAAAGAAGAGGTTTTAATAAAATGAAAAAGATAAAAAAGTTTCAATTATTATTTTATTGATTAGTATAGGGATATTAGCATTTTATTTCATTCCAATAAGAATAACGCCAAAGGTTTCTTTAACAAGTGAAGATATTAGTATAAAAGTTGAAAGGACTAGTGGAAATACAGGACCAGTTTTTAAAGTTGGTGAATATGAAACAATAACTATATTTATTGCATTCATAGCTGCATTAGCATCTGCATTTATGTTAATTATTATATTCCTAGATAGATGAGTAAGAAAAATTATTAAAGCAATTAAGAATTAATTAAAGCTATTTTATAGCAAGTTTAAATTTGTTGAGTAGATAAAATAAACATGAAGTTAAGTATTCTTGCGTTTAGGACTGTGGTATAATTACTCAAAAGTAACCAATTAATTCAAGTTTGGAGGGTTAGCTATGAGGAAATGTTTAAGATGTGGTGAAACAATGAGTGAAGGTTATATGTTAAAGACAGAGAATATTACTGCACAAGCATCAGTTATGTTAGGTAAAGGAACTGGAATTTTTTCTGATACAAAGGGAAAAGTGAAGGCTGCTGTATGTAGTAATTGTGGAGAAATATCTCTTTATTTTGATAAAGTAGAGAAGATAGAATAGGAGATAAGAAAAAGAGGATTGCAATAAGTTGCGATCCTCTTTTTTATATAGTCATTTAAAACCTATAAATTATGATTTTAACATTTTTTATTTTTTTGATGACTTTTTCTATATTTTGAGGCTGACATAGAAAAGTGTTTAGAAAAAATTTTAGAAAACAATAAGGGATCACTGTAGCCAACCTTATTTGCAATTTCTGCTATAGATAAACTGGTTTCTTTTAATAATATGGATGACTTATACATTCTAATATTAATTAAATAACTTTGAGTAGATTCACCAAGATGTTTAATAAACATCTTATATAAATAACTTCTACTTAAGTTTACATGATCAGCTACCTCTTGTACTGTTATTGGATTCATATAATTATTATTTATAAATGTAGTAGCCTCTTGGATATAAGTATGAGTTAGATTGTTATTATATTTAAAAGCCTTAGGAAATTCTGATGATATATAGTATAAAAGTAGATGTAATTTACTTAATAGTAGTATATCATCAGAGGAAGTTTGATCATATTTCTTTGAAATATTACACATATCAATTATAAGATTGGGAATTTTAGATTTTTTACTAAAGTTAATAACGCATGAATCTATAATTGAAGTTCTTTTTAGATATTCATTTAAACTTTGTCCGCTAAATCCTATCCAATAATACTTCCAAGGATCATTAATAGAAGGGATATATTCTACATTCATATCTTTTAATAGAATAAAACCATCCCCTTTTTTAATGTATAAATTTTATCATTAATCTTAAAGGTTCCGCTACCTTTTGAAATATAATGTATAACAGCATTTTTTTCTACTTTATAATTATAACCAGCTCCAGGGGTACCTTGTTCAATTCCACATTCATCTAAATTTGCTTCAAAGTTATTACTTTTATATTTATTCCATAAAATTTGCATCTTTTTACCTCTGTCAGATATTTTAGAAACATTATAACATATTTTAGCGCTATAATTCTATGTAAACGTAAATATTTATCAATTATAATATAAATGTATTTAAGTAAGCGCTTTCTTAAAACAAAAATATATGTTTATGATGACTTTTCATAATCTATATATTTGAAGAAAGGTGGGTAAAGGTGTTATTAAATTCATATCATGAAAATATTTCTTTTTTACATGTAAATATGATGCCTAGACGAAGTTATTATGTTCCATTTGAAAGTGTTAATGAAGCACTTAAAGAGATTAGTAGAGATAATCAAAAGAGTTTTAAATCACTAAATGGTACTTGGAAGTTTAAGTACTTCAATAGCATAGGAAATATTAATATTGATAATCTTTTAAATAATAAAAATGAAAGTTTTGACTTAATAAAAGTTCCTTCTCTTTGGCAAATGGAGGGATATGATAATCATCAGTATACAAATGTTAAATATCCTATCGGTTTTAATCCGCCATTTGTGCCAAGCAATAATCCATGTGGGTTTTATATAAGGGATTTTGAAATAGATGATTTCTCTAAGGATAAGGATTACCACTTGAACTTTGAAGGAGTAGATTCATGCTTTTATATTTGGTTAAATGGTAAGTTTATTGGATATAGCCAGATTTCTCATAGTATTTCAGAGTTTGATATAACACAAGAAATATTAGAAGGAAAAAATACAATGGCAGTACTTGTTTTAAAGTGGTGTGATGGTACTTATTTTGAGGATCAGGACAAGTTTAGAATGTCTGGTATTTTTAGAGATGTATATATTTTGGAGAGAGCTAAGCCAAGAATTGTAGATTATAAAATAGATACTGATATTAACTTAGAAAATAAAATAGGATTTTTAAATTTCAAAGTTACAGACAAGGTAAACAATCCTAATATTACTTATAGTTTATTAAATCCTAAAGGTGAAGTTATTCAGTCAGGCCTTATAAATAATGATTCTGTTACTTTAAAAATAGAGGATGTTGAACTTTGGAATCCTGAAGAACCATTATTATACACTTTATTAATTAAGACAGAGGATGAAGTTATTAAAGAAAAAGTTGGAATGAGAGTAATTTCAGTTGAAGATAGTGTTTTAAAGCTAAATGGAGTAAATGTGAAATTACGTGGTGTAAATCATCATGATAGCCATCCTTTAAATGGATATGTTATGACAGAAGAGGATTTACTTTTAGATTTAAGGCTAATGAAACAATATAACTTTAATTCAATTAGAACAGCTCATTATCCCAAATCACCAATTTTTTATGAAATGTGCGATGAGTATGGATTCCTAGTTATCAGTGAAGCAGATATTGAAACTCATGGTGTAGTTGAATTATATGGCCTTGGATATCTTGAAAACTATAATATGATAGCAAATGATCCTATTTATGAAAAAGTTATAGAAGATAGAATTGAAGCTTCTATTATTCCTTATAAAAATAGACCATGTATTTTTATGTGGTCAGTTGGTAATGAATCAGGTTTTGGGTGTAATTTTGAGAAAGGGTTAATAAGAGCTAGAGAGTTAGATAACACTAGGTTATTACATTATGAAGGTGCATTTTATGCTGATAAAAATAGAGAAAATGACTTTAGCAATATAGATGTTATAAGTAGAATGTATCCTAGCATTGATGAAATAAAAGAGTATTTCAACAAGGGGATAGATAAGCCATTTATATTATGTGAGTATGCACATGCAATGGGAAATGGTCCTGGTGGATTAAAAGAATATGATGAATTAATTCAAGATCATAAAGAATTTGCAGGGGTCTATGTATGGGAATGGTGCGATCATGCTATAGATATTGGAAAAAGTAAAGATGGTAAAACAATGTATGGCTATGGTGGTGATTTTGGAGAAATATCTCATGATGGAAACTTCTGTGTTGATGGATTGGTATATCCAAATCGTATTCCTCATACAGGACTTTTGGAATATCAAAACATTAATAGACCAATAAGGCTAATTGAGGTAGATGAAGTTAATAAAAAAGTTAAGCTTAAAAATACGATGGATTTCAAGGATATAGGTAACTTTTTAAAGGTTAAATATAAGCTTTTTTCTGATGGAAATGTTATTAGTGACAAAGAATTGCTTATTGATACTTTAAAATCTAAGGAAGAAAAATGGTATTATTTAGATTTGCCAGAAATACCAAATACAATTGTAACTATATTATTTGAATACATTGTAAAAGCTGATTTTCTATTATATAAAGAAGGATTGAAATTAGGACATGACCAAATAGTTTGGTCAAATAATGTGAAAAGTCTTAAATCTTTTGAAAGTATTACAGAAGTAAAAAGTTGTGAAGAAGTATTTATAGTGAATGAAAGTGCAGAAGAAATAAATATAGTCAATGGAGATTTTAACTATATTTATGATAGAAACACTGCATTATTCAAATTAATAGAAAATAAAAAATGTAGATTTATTGAAGATTCTATGAAGTTTAAAGTATGGCGTGCTCCTACTGATAATGATAGAAAAATAAAATTTCAGTGGATAGAAGCTGGCTTTAATAACTTAGAGTCAAGAGTATACAAAACTACAATAGAAAATAAAGAAAGTTCTATAACAATTACCAGTCATTTGAGTTTGATTCCTATATACCGTGAGAAAGTATTAGATATTGTAATTAGGTGGATTATATTACCAAATGGTTTGATAAAATCTGAGATTGATGCAGTTAAAAATGTTAATTCACCTTTCTTACCAAGGTTTGGAGTTGAAATTAAATTAGATAAATCTTATGAGAATTTAAGTTATTTTGGGTTAGGACCTTATGAGAATTATCAAGATAAACATTATGCTAGTTATTTAGGAAGATTTAATTCAAGTGTTTCAAAAATCCATGAAGACTATATTCGTCCACAGGAAAATGGAAGCAGAAGTTTATGTAAAGAAGTTGAAATCTATAATGAAAATTCAAGTATTTATGTAGCGTCACAGGATGATTTCAGTTTTAATGTATCTCATTTTTCAACTGAAGAATTAACAAATAAAAAGCATAACTTTGAATTAGTTGAAGATGATGCAACCTATTTAATAATTGACTACAAACAAAGTGGAATTGGGTCTAATAGCTGTGGTCCAGAATTAGATCATAAATACAGATTAAATGAAAAATCTATGAAGTTTAATTTCTATTTAAAGTTTGAAGAAAGGTAACAGGAGGGATTTAAATGGCACGACTTGGAATTTCTATATATCCAGAACATTCAACAAAGGAAAAGGATATTGAATACATTCGTTTAGCTGGAAAATATGGATTTAAAAGAGTTTTTACATGTCTATTAAGTATAGGAAAAAAGACAAGGGAAGAGCTTATAGATGAATTTAGAGAATTAATTGATGTTGCACATGAAGAGGGCATGGAAGTAATTCTTGATGTTAATCCAGTAGTTTTTAAAGATCTTGGTGTATCTTATGATGATTTATCTTTATTTAGTGAGATACATGCAGATGGAATAAGATTAGATGAAGGTTTTGATGGAGTAAAAGAAAGTCTTATGACATATAACCAAGGTGGTTTAAAAATAGAGCTAAATGCAAGTGGGGGTAGTGGGTACTTAGATAATGTAATGAGTAATTTTCCAAACAAAGATAAGGTTATTACTTGTCACAATTTTTACCCACAAAGATATACAGGTTTAAGTTTAGAGCACTTTAATAATTGTAATAAAGCAATGAAAGAGTATGGGTTACATACAGCAGCTTTTGTATCTAGTAATAATAATGATACATTTGGGCCTTGGCCAGTAAGGGAAGGGTTATGTACTTTAGAAATGCATCGTGATTTGCCTATAGATTTACAAGTAAGACATCTATTTGCTACTAGAATGATTGATGACGTTATGATAGGAAATGCTTATGCTTCAGAAGAAGAATTAGAAGCATGTTCAAAAATTAATCCTGGAATTTTAACATTTGGAATTGAGTTAGATAAAGAATTAACTGAAGTAGAATATGAAATTTTATATTACAAGGAAAATCATGCAAATAGAGGAGACGTTAGTGAATATATGGCTCGTTCTAGTGCTCCAAGAGGAACATTTGCTAATGAATCTATTCAAAAAGCAAATGCTGTGGATATGAAAAGAGGAGACGTTGTTATATTAAATGATGAATATTCAAGATATAAAGGTGAGCTTCACATTGTACTAAAAGATATGCCTAATGATGGAAGAAAGAATGTAATTGGGCATATACCAAAGGAAGAATTATTTTTACTTAATTATATGGAACCTAGAAAAATATTTACATTCAAGAAAAACTTATAAAGAAAGTGAGAGGGTAGAATGAAAAAAATATATTTATTTTGTAGTGCAGGAATGTCAACTAGTATGTTAGCTAATAATATGCAAAAGGTGGCTAATGAGCATAAGCTTCCACTAGAAATAAAAGCTTTTCCAGATGGGAAGATAGATGAAGTTGTTGAAGAAAAACATCCAGATGTAATTTTATTAGGTCCTCAAGTAAAGTATAGATATAAGGAAATTTCAAAACGTTATGAAAATAGTGGGATTCCAATTGAAGTAATTAATTCTGATGATTATGGAATGATGAATGGAGAAAAAATATTAAAACATGCTATAAAGCTTATAAAAAGTAATAAATAAAAAAGTGAGGTGATTATTAATGTTAGATAAATTAGAATCAATTTTTATGCCACTTGCTGAAAAGATTGGGAAAAATAAATACTTAATTTCTATTAGAGATGGATTTTTACTTACAACACCATTATTAATTATAGGATCATTCTTCTTACTTATTGCAAACTTCCCAATTAATAATTGGACAGAATTTTGGGCAAGATTTTTTGGAGAAAATTGGACAGCCTATATGGCTAAACCAACAAGTGCAACATTTGATATTATGGCTATCTTAGCTGTAGTTGGAATTGCATATTCTTTTTCAAGAGAATTAAATGTAGATAAATTATCAGGAGCTGCTGTAGCTGTAGTATCATGGTTTATATTAATGCCATATAAAGTTACAGATGGAAGTGTAACATTAAATGGAATTCCATTAGATTGGGTTGGTTCTAAAGGAATATTCATAGGAATAATAACTGCATTTGTATCAGTTCATATATACGCATGGGTAATTAAAAAAGGATGGATAATTAAAATGCCTAAAGGTGTTCCACCAGCAGTTACTCAATCATTTGCAGCGTTAGTTCCTTCAGCAGTAGTACTTGGAGTATTCTTTTTAGCTAATAGTTTAATAGCAATTACACCATATGATAATGCATTTAATTTTATATTTAAATTTTTACAACAACCACTTCTAGTGTTAGGAAATACATTAGGTGCAGTATTAGTTGCAATGGGATTCCAACATTTCTTCTGGTTCTTTGGAATAAATGGAGGTTCTATTGTTGGTAGTATAATGCAGCCTATATTAACACCGCTTTCAATGGAAAATTTATCAGCATTCCAAGCAGGAACTGCACTTCCAAATGTAATAAATCAACAGTTCTATGACTTGTTCACTACATTTGGAGGAGCTGGATCAACATTATCTATGTTAATTGCAATGATTATTGTATGTAGATCACAACGTATTAAAAACTTAAGTAAGATTTCAATTGTACCTGCATTATTTGGAATAAATGAACCTGTTATATTTGGATTACCTGTAGTATTAAATCCAACAATTTTAATTCCATTTTTATTAACACCACTTATAAATATTTTAATATCATATTTTTCAATGGTTAGTGGACTAGTTCCATTTACTAGCGGAGTAAGTATGCCATGGACAACTCCTGTTATTATATCTGGATTTTTAACAACTGGCTGGAGAGGAGCACTTCTTCAATTAATTCTTGTAATTTTAGGTGTATTCATTTATATGCCATTTGTAAAGATGATGGATAAGCAATATAAAAAGGAAGAATTACAGGCAAGTGAAAGCTCAGATGATGATATCTCTCTTGATGATTTATCATTTGACGATTTATAGGATGGGAAGTTAATTATGAAAGTTATAATGATATTAGATCAAGTTCAATCTGGATATGGAACAAAAAATGATAAAATGATTCCTCTTACTGGAACAAAGGAGATAATTGGACCAGGGGTAATTATGAAGCCTTATTTAAAAGAAATAGATGGTAATATAGTTGCAACACTTTATTGTGGAACTGGAACATATCTTGAAAATCCAGAGGAGGTTAGTCGTAAGCTTTGTGGCATGGTTAAAAGGTTAAATCCGGATGTTGTAATATGTGGACCTTCATTAAGTTATGCAGATTCTGCTTCTATGTGTGCAAAAGTAGCTTATGATATTGTAACAACAACTAGTACAAAAGCTTTAGCAGCAATTTCAGAAGATCGCTCAGAAGTAATTGATATGTATAATGATAAAATTACAATTATTAAGACACCTAATAAGGGAGAAAGTGGACTTAGAGAAGCTTTTAAGAATATTTGTAGTGTTGCAAAAAGATTAGTAGATAGTAATGAAATAGAATAGATATAGAAAAAATAGGCTTGCAGTCACTTGCAAGCCTATTTTCCTTACCTTAAGTAGGAAGGGAATAGAATTTTATTTTTCTGTGAATTTGAGCTTGCGATGGAACAAGGAAAATAAATATCTATCCCATATTTTTTATTAAGCTACATTAAACTTAGTAACTTGTCTTTGTACTAACTGAGCTGAATACTTGCCAGTTAATGTACCATTCTTAGTAAGGAAAATATCTTTTTCTATGATGGTATCCATTAAAGTTGAAGCTTCAGCTTGAGTTAAGTTTTCCTTAACTCCTTCAATAGAGATAGTAGATTTATCTCCATTAGAAGTAGTGAAAGTCATTGATAAAGTAAACTCCATAACCTAGTTCCTCCCTTTCTTTAAGATTTAGAAATTACCCCTATTACTCTTGGTCGTTGTCAAGCAAGTTAGAGTCATTTAGGTAGTAGTTTCTAGTTGGATTCTTCATTACTGCTTTCACAGCATCTGCAACAGCATATACATTTTCAACAGCAGCATTTCCCTTAACTCCAGCAAAAGATTTCTTTCTATAAGTTGGAGCTCCGTTTTTGTCTGATCCATTTTCTACTTCAATAACTAAAGCAGAACTAGCTAAAACCTTAGTAATTGCCATAATAAATTCCTCCTTTCAAAGTATTCATAAATGATATATGCAGAAGTTAAAAAAGTAATATGTAAAGTAATACAAGAATGATTAACCAAATTGTACATAACTTCATATTATGTATATTACAGATAAGATTTTTATAATTTGGAGGGAAATTTTATGTCAAATTTTTGTAGAACTTGTGATAGATTTGCTGAAATACTTGGAGCTAAGGTTTTAAGTAGGGATAATGATGTATGTACAGTAATGTTTATGAGAAATATAAGAGCTGAAATATTAGGAAGAAGAACACAATCACCATTAGCTTTACCAGCAATGTTCTCTTTTGAGTGTCCTGATAATAATGGTAGAACTCTTAATTTAGGTGAAACAGTTATACTTCAAGACGAGATAAATAATTTTATAACTGAACTAAGAAAAAGGGGCATATTAGTAACTGCTTTTCATAATCACTGGTTATTTGATAATCCAAGACTTATGTATATTCATTTTGAGTCTATTGATAGGCCATTAGACTTTGCTATAAAAGTGGCAGAAGCTTTTAGAGTATTAAGAAGATAAGATAAACAATTTTTCAGCTATTTATACTTTACTAATCATATCTTTTAAAAAGGTAAAATGTAAAAGAATCCTAATGATAGGGTTCTTTTTTTATGCCTATGAAATTATAAAATTTTGATTAATTGTGAATATATAGAAAGTATGACATAAGTGTTCTTTGAAAATTGAATAGTACGGTGTTGGGAAAATATGCTATAATTAGCTCATAATTGTATTATTATAGTTTGTAGTTTTTTTACTAAACGATAAATTAGAAGTTGGGGGGGATTATAAAGTTGTCTAAAAGTAGAAAAATTTTGCGTGGTATTATATTGGTTGTATTGTTAATTTGCACAGCGTTTTTAGTATATTCCGTTGTAACAAATCCGTTTGGAAAACATGATATAATGCTTGCACTTGCAGTTACAGCAGGGTTTATTGCACTGGGAGATGATAAAGTTGAGAAAAGATAAATTCCAGTTTATCTAGTAAGCTAAATAATTAATTGTAAAATAAACGAACTAACGGAGGCGATTTTAATGAGCTTTATAGTAAAGTTTAAAACCTATATGAATAATAAAAAAATTAGCATCCCTTTTCTTATTGTAATTATAGGATTAGCATTAGCACCTTTCATTCATTATTCTTGGATTGCATCGATGATTGCATGTCTTTTCCTGAAAGAGGATGAAATTGATTAATATATAATCTTAAGAAATTGTGACATAAAACTTGAGAGGTGCTACACTCAAGTTTTTTTCATTACATGATTATAATAAAAGCAGATAGCACTATCAATAATAGTATTCATATAGATATTGTAGTCAGTGCTTGTGCCTTTAATTTGATTAAGCTTTATTAGTGTAGATTTTCTAAAAGAATAAGATCTACGGACTTCAAAATACTCTCCATCTATAGGTGGCGTAATACCATTGGGGTGAGCTTTATGTCTCTTATCTTCAATAGATGGGGTAGTAAAGTTGATTTGAGTGACAGGTTGAGTCTCTTTTTTTTCAAAAACTGCATTCTCTTCTTTAGCTTCATCAGTAAAACAAAAGCTAGCAACAACATCTTTAGATGGTGGTACATAATCTGTAAAACAGATTTCATCAATTGGTTCTTCGTAACATAAATCATCTTTGGACATTGTAAATTCTTTTTTTCTTCTTGCCATTTCAAACCTCCAAATTGTTTTTCTATAAATTTTATATGCAAAAAGATAAGTTCTTAAATTTTTGACAAGTTAAGAACTTAAGAAGAAAAGAACTTAAGAAGTTATAGTAAAAATGCGGGCTTGAAGGGGTTTTTATGAAATGAATTCTAAAAATACATATATTTTATTTGAAAATAATTTTTGGAGGTATTTATCATGGAAGATAAAATTAAATTGAGGGATGAAGAGTTTGAGAGTTTGATCGCTACGATAAGAAGGAGATAGCTTTAGCTATAAGGAATTCAACCTTGGATTACGAGATGGAGTGTTCATTATTAAATGAGAATATTATTTCTGATTGTAAGAACTACAATTTGTAATCTATTTGTGAGAAAATTGATAGGATAACTGATGAGTATATTGAAGAAACAAGAAAGGTTATTGGGAGTTTTAAAGTTTAATTAGAAAAGACTTGAAGTTAACTTTAGAATAATGAATAGTGAACCGTACCATAAGTAATGATCAATTAACAAAATATGTTGTAATAAAAGAAGAAGATAATTCTTTAGTGATAGGCAAATAATAGTTTGCCTGATTGAATAAAACTTGTATAAATTTAACATTTTAGTACAAATAACCTATATTTCATTACTTTTTTAATGAAATATAGGTTATTTGTATTTAGAATAAAGTTATGAAGTTAATTAAATATATATTCTAAATATGGAGGGATATAAAATGGAAGAAAATTCAAAAATATCAATTTTACAAATTCTCAAAGAGTCACTTAGAAAGTTTAAAAATATGGAAATTTTAATTGTAACTATGACTTTTATATTAGTAGGAACATTTGTGTCTACAATTTGTAGTGCTGGTGATAATCTTACAATTAAAGAGTTTGTCTTTGATGTTCTTGGTGACTTTATAAGTTTAATTGGATATATGACAATAATTAAGATAGTAGAGAAAAAATATAAAAAAGAAGAAGTTTATGTGAAGAATATTATTAAGGAAGTGATTCCGAGAAGTTTTCCTGCTTTAGTGCTATATTTAACAGTGGTTATTTTAACCCTTATTGGAACATTATTAGTAATCATACCAGGAGTGCTATTCTGCATATTTACAGCATTTTATCTTCAAGTTTTTACCCTTGATAATAATGGGATAATTGATTCTATAGGTAACAGTATTAGTTTTAGTGAAGGTTTTAGAGGATGCATTTTTAAAATGTCCATAATTGAAATAATTATATATTTAATTAATGATTATACAATATTATGGTTATTAACCCACCTATTTAATTCAACTATATCATCGGGAGTAGGTATAATTATATCATCTGTCATTACTTCAATTATGACAATAGGCTACACAAGTTTATATTTGAAGATAAGAGAAATTAAAACTATAGAATAAATAGTTAATTATACTAAAATTACAATTAATTGGACATGTTTTATATAAATCACCTATAATTTTATATATAATATGTTTGATTCAAAGTTTTTTTATGGAGTTGATGCTGGAATGATTTATATATTGGAAATATGCTCTTGTCTAGCAAGTATATATTTTGTTTACTTTCTGGGATTATTCAAATTTCAAGTTAAAAAATGTTTAACCATAAGCATAAGCGTTCTTAGTTCTATGATTATATTTTTTGTATTTGAGGATAAATTAAAAGACATTAGCTACATTTTAGATTCAAAGCTTATTTTGAGTGTAAGTTTAGTCATAGCTTTTTCTTTAGCCTATTATAAAGAAAAATATAAATGTCTAGAAAAATCACTATTTTCAGTATTTATAATATCTATAGTTAACAGATTTGTAGTAAATTTAGTTAAAATAATTTTTATCAGTGTTTATAATTATGATAAGCTAATTGATAATATTAATTTTATGCTTATATCAACCCTTGTAAGTTATCTATATACAATAGCTATAATATTTTTAATAAAAAAGTATAGTAAACTCAATAATTATAACATTAAGGATATATTTAAAAATAACTTTTTATACTACAGCATAATATCTTTGTTTTCGTTTACTTTAGTTATTGATAGATTTATAGTATATATGATTTCAATTATAGAATTTAACAAAAGTATTTTTAATGCATTACTAATTTTAAGTGAAATTACCATTGTTGTTGTCTTTGCAATAATTTTGGCTTTCATATATTTAAGTAAAAAACATGAAGAAATATTATTTAGACAATTAGAAATTGAAAAACTCACAGAATATACCAGAAATATAGAAGTTTTAAATCAAGATACTAGAGCTTTTAAGCATGATTTTGTAAATATACTGTCTTGTATAAGAGGATATTTAGATACAGATAATTTTAGTGAATTGAAAAGTTTTTTCTTTAATAAAATATTACCAATTAATGATGATTTGAATAAGGATTCTTTAAAACTACATTTACTTTCAAATATAAAAATTCCAGAACTAAAAGGACTTATTTCTTCAAAGGTTTTAAAAGCAAAGGCAGAGGGAGTAGATATATTTATAGATATAGCTGAACCTATTGAGGATATAAAGATGGATACTATTGATTTGTGCAGAGTTTTAGGTATTCTACTAGATAATGCTATTGAAGCAGCAGTTTTATGTGCTAATCCAATTTTGAAGCTAGGGGTTATTAAGAAAGAAAAGTCTATTGATTTTATAGTAATTAACTCATTTGAAGGAAAAACACCTAAAATACACGAAATATTTATAAGAGGATTTTCAACTAAGGGGAGTGGGAGAGGAATAGGACTTGCTAATTTAAAAAGCATACTTAGCAATTACTACAATACTATTCTTGATACTACTATAGAAGATAATTTATTCACTCAAAATATTAAGATTATAAGTAGGAGAATAACTCTATGATTAAAATATATATTTGTGAAGATATTGAAGAGCAAAGGAATAGGATAAGAAGTTTAGTTAAAGATATTATATTAGAAGAAAAATTAGATATGACAATTGAGATAGCATCTCCTAATCCTATGGAGATACTAAATAAGGCAAAAGAAAATGATAAGGATATTTCATTGTACTTTTTCGATGTAGATTTAAATTCTAATATTAATGGTATAGACTTAGCTAGTAAAATTAGAGAGTTTGACCAGAGGGGATTTATAGTATTTATAACTACTCATGGGGAAATGAGTTATTTGACTTTCACCTACAAGGTTGAAGCTATGGATTATATAATTAAAGATGATTATTCAAATATGGCTGAAAGAATAAAGGAATGCATTTTAGAAGCTAAAAAGAGATATTTAAAGAGTGATGAAGAAGAAGGTAAAGTTTTCACTATAAGAAAAGAAGATAAAGTTATAAATGTAAAGTATAAGGACATGCTTTTCTTTGAAACATCTGATACAATTCATAAGATAATATTACACGCAATTAATAGACAAGTTGAGTTTTATGGCAAAATGAAAGATATAGAAGAAACTTTAGATGAAAGTTTTGTAAGATTTCATAGAGCATATTTGGTTAATAAGAATAATATTTCGGAAATAGATAGGAAAAATCGCATAATTCATATGATAAATGGAGAGATATGTTATAGTTCGGCTAAGAATCTAGAGAAATTTTATAAGGGGAAGTTTTAATAACTTTAGGGCCTAGTATCAGTACACTTTCTATAAAAGTGGCAGAAGATTTTAGAGTATTAAGAAGATAGAATAAACAATTTTTCAGCTATTTATACTCTATAACTCATATATGTAAAAGAATCCTTATGATAGGGTTCTTTTTTGATGCCTAGGAGATTATAAAATGTGAATGTGTAGAAAGTATAACATAAATCTTCCTTTATAACTGAATAATATAGTATTGGAAAAAGATGATATAATAAGTATTAAGTTTAAATAGATAAAGTGGAATTTGAGGAGGTAAATTAAAATGGCGATTACTGTAAATATTTATTATACTGGTAAAAATGGGAATGCTAAAAAATTTGCAGAAGAGATGATTTCTAGTGGAGTTGTAAATGATATTCGTACTGAAAATGGAAATATACAATACGAATATTTTTTTTCTATGGATGACGAGGAAACCGTACTTTTAATTGATAGTTGGAAGGACCAACAGTCTCTTGATTTACATCATGATTCACCGATGATGGCGAAAATTATTCAACTTAGAGAAAAATATGATTTGCATATGAAAGTAAAACGATACATTGATGATGAAGTAGGGTGCGATTCTAAAGACAAAAAATTTATTAGGAATTAAACAAATAAATTCCAGTTTGT
The DNA here is from genome assembly GCF_000424025.1 of Clostridium paraputrificum AGR2156. NCBI lineage: Bacteria > Bacillati > Bacillota > Clostridia > Eubacteriales > Clostridiaceae > Clostridium > Clostridium paraputrificum. The sequence goes on along the minus strand of NZ_AUJC01000006.1, from coordinate 187,927 downwards.
TGGTTAGCTTATTGAAGAGATAAAAATAAACAAGGGAGGAAAATAAAATGAAGAGATGTATAAAATCAGTTTTTTTGATTTTATTAGTATTTACTACCTTTATTGGTTGTTCATCAAAAAACAGCAACAAAGATGATATCACACTTATACCTACTGAAAATGATGAATTAATATGTGAGGAAACTATATCTCCCAATAAGGAATATGTAACCTCAGATGAGGATATTGTTAATTATACAATACAAATTTATCAAAATACAAAGAATAATATTATTGTTAATGCAGATTCTAATTCTGGCTTTTTTGAAAAAACACAATATGTATTAGATTATGATAAACCAATTTCTAAATCAGATGTAAATGTAGAATGGACTACTTTAATGGGAAATCCAAAATATACGGAAAAAGATCAATTGGCAGTTGCAAATGTATCAATTTCTTCAAATAATGAAGTGTTCAGCAAGCGAAAAATAAACTTCTTTAGTAAAGGCATTGAAATTATTGTTGATACAATAAACAAAAACAAAAAATAAAGATTAAGGTAGTATATTGTTTTAATTTAAGAAAAAGAGGCTTGTATATGCAGGCCTCTTTCTTTCAGAAGTTGAAGGATTAAATTAAAATGAGTAAGAACACCATATAATAAGCATCTTATTAATATATTTAATAGTTAAAATGTATAGATACATGATTTTTTATAAGCTTTTCTTCTAGCTCCTGTGCAAAATTTATAGAGTTTTCAAAGTAATTAGATACTCCAAAATTATAGATAGAAGGACCTTTCTTGTAATTTATTATTACATTATCATTTTTTATTAAAACTTCATTTATTTCATTAAAATCAATAATTATTTCTGAAAAAGATTTTTCTTGATCTATTAGTTTTTCTATTTCAGGTTTTAATAACTTTTTAGTTAATGGACTCATTTTTAGAAATGAATTATAATAATTTTTTAGTATAAGTAAATAATATAATTGAGGTGATTTTATGAAAAAGAAAGTTTTAACTTGTCTGTCAATAATATTATTATGCTTAGCAATATCAAATTCTAAAGTAAAAGCAGATGAAGAAATTTATCCTATTAATAATACATATAAACCAGGTATCTATATCTTGAATAAAAATGATAAAAATTCTTACAATTTAACTTATGAATTTGTAAATAAGGGACAGAAATCTGCTATTATTATTTTAGATGAGAATTATGATATTACCTATAAAAATGTTAATTGTAATAGAAGATGTAATGGTGGGACTATAACTAATAAAAACACTATAATAGTAGTGGGTGGAGAGATTGCTTTTTATTTTGAAAAAAATAGTTAATATAAAAAATACCGTATTATTCAAAAGAATATGCGGTATTTTTTTAGTTTCACTTCACTTTTTATGTGTAGTATTTTCTGAATTACGAGGATATATTATCTTTTTCAGTTTGGATTACAACACCTAATTTTGTTGATATTATGGTATTTAGCTTGTTTATAGAAGAGGTAAGTGTGGTTATCTGTTTTTCTAATCTTATTAATAGATAAGCACTAACTGCAACAGGGAAACCAACATTACCAATTAAATTCACAAGTTCATTTAGTTCCATAGAAAATCACCTCCTATTAGTCATATATGCAAGGAAGGTCATTGTATCTTTCTAATATAAAAGTTAGCAATAGATCTATAGATATTACAAACTAAGTAATCTTTGAAAAATGAATAGTAAGAAATTTACAAAACATGGTATAATAAATGTGTAATTGTATTATACATTTCATCATTTAAAACTGAAAAAGGGGGCATAGACAATGAAAGAATACTCTTTTGTTGATTTAATTAAATATCTTATTTTTCTAATTCCTATATTCTATGTGCTTGGAGTTATAGTAATGTTCTTTATTCAATGTTGGGGATATTTCCTATGAAAGAGTATTTAAGAAAAAAGCAACTAAATAAAACAGTCTTTATATTAATTATTAGTTTGTTTTCTTTAGTTTCTTTTATGTTTGGTTGTTTAACAATTCTAAAGTTAGGGGTATATTCATCTGTAATTGAGGGTTCTTCAATGGAAAAAACATTTTCTGATGGTAGTAAAATTTTACTTGTAAATACTTCTATAAGGGAAATAAAAAGAGGTGATTTAGTTTCTATTGGGGTGGAGGACCCTATCTATGGATATTGTCACTATACGAAAAGAATAGTAGGATTGCCTAATGAAACCATAAAAATAAAAGGAAAAACTGTATATATAGATGATAATATTTTAGAAGAACCATATGCATATTATAGTGACGACAGTGTTGATGACTTTGTATATGAATTATGTGAAAACCAATATTTCGTTATGGGTGATAATAGAAGTAATAGTTACGATTCAAGAGGTATTGGTCCTGTTGAAAAAGATGATATAGTATCAATTATATGGAAATACAAAGAATAATGAATAAATTCAGTATATTACTTAAATAAAATTAGATAGTAAATTAATGAAAATACTGTATTATTGAAAAGTGAATTTATGGTATTTAATCAAATATGAAGGGTGTGAAATTTATATGAAATCAGTGTTAATTGGTATAGGCGTTTTTATTGTAGGTTTTATTATATCAATTATTGGTTCAAATTTTTTTGATGGTGGTAGTGCTGAGTTTTCTTATTATACTGCAATTGTATTTTCAGTATTATACCTTTCAGGAGTTGTGGGAGTAGCAACATCACTTATTTTAAAGGCCTTAGAGAAAAATTATAAGGATAAATAAATTAGTATTTATAAAGTTAAATAACATATTACAGAATACCGTATTATTCAAAACTGAATATGCGGTATTTTTCAGTGCGTAATCCTAATAAAATATAATATATGTAGATATTACAAATGAAGTAATATTTTAAAAACGAATAGTACGTGCTTGAAAAAGGTGTTATAATTAACCTATAATTGTAAAAATGTCCAGATATAAATAAAATAAGCTCAAAAGGAGAGTATTAAATGGGGTTAATTACTATAGGAATAATTTTAGTAGCTATATTTATGGTTATATTCTATATACCAACTAAGTTAAAAGAACAAGAAGAAAAACAATCGTTATATGTTAAGGAACTATATATAAGAATAAATAGACTTGAATCTAAGATAGATAAAATACTAGATTCAAAGAAAAATGAACTTTAAAATAATGATTTAAATATATTAATAACAATATTAAATCAATGGTAACACCGTATTATTTATTTTGTATGATATAATCCAAGTTTGTAATTAGAATTAAGTATCAATTTATTAAAAGATAGATACATGGGGTGCTAGAAGTATGAAAAAAATTATATTGAAAATTATTGCTACAATATTTACTATTTTAGGTATGTTTATTATTTGGTTTATATATGTTACTGAATTTAAAGTTACATATGTTTCGCAACATGTAAACCCAATTAATAATTATACTATTTTATTTCAGGAAGTTGGAGAGCCTGAATGGCCCTTTGGAAAAACTCATGTCAAAATAACACTACTTAATGATAAAAAGAAAAAAGTAGAAAAAATTCCTACTTATATTCAAAATGATGGATCAGTTGCGGGAGAAGAAAATATTTTAGTTGAATGGTTTGAAGATTATGCCGAGGTTACATTATTAGGCAGTGAACAAGAGGATGAAGTTCATAAAATATATTATAATTAATAGTTTGATAAAATTGAATTTATTGGGTAAATTATATGAATAATATTAAGAAGATAAAAACAAATATTAAATTGGGAAAATATCGTATTATTCCAAAAAATATGCGATATTTTTTTATTCGCAATTCTAAGAAAGTGTACAACAAAAGATACATAAATTACTAAACTTGTAAAGTAAAAGGAGGATATTTATAAGAAAATATTGAATATAACAAATATAAAATTAAATTATGGGGGTATAAAGGGTGTATAAGAAAATAATTTGTGGGTTTTTTATTATTTGCTTATCGTTATTTACAATAGGTTGTACAGGCAAGCATAGTGATACTAATAATGGTGATGGTAATTATAGTTTAGGAAATGTGTCTATAAGCGAAAATACACCATGGAATGAGAGTACAAATTTATCAAAAGATGAAAAAAGCTTCTTAGAAGAAGTTAAAAAGGAGATAAATCATGATATTAAATTATATAGCGAAGGAAATATAAATACATTCCTAAATAAAACTATTTCAGGAATGGGAATTTTTAATTCTACTAGTAATACATTTTTTGAAGATAGTAATTTTGATAAATATGTTGCAAATAAAACAGATATTAAAGTAATAGATATTCAAACTGTAGACAATAATAATGCTAAGATTTTGTTGAATATTAAATATCCAGATATGAGACTTCCTCTTTATAAGTCTATAAAAAATAATGAACTAAAAAATGATGAGGATATAACTTTACAGTTTATAAAAGATACTTTTGAAAAAAATCCAGTATATAAAGAAGGAACTTATATTTTAAATTATAAAAAAGCTGAAGATAATAATGAAGTAATATATATATGTAATAATAATATCAGAAAGGCATTAACAGGTAGTTTGATAAATCCTGGTATAAGAAAAATAGATTCTGATGAAGATAAATGTGAACAAGTAAATAAATATTTAAATGATTGCCTTAAATTATTAAAGGACGATGATTTAAACAATTACTACTCAATGGTGTCTTCATGGAAAATAGAGAATATAAGAAAAGAAGTTTTAGAAAATGAAGCTTTTAAAACCATAAGATATTATTTTGTTGATAATATAAAGATTGAAATAATAGAAGGAAAAGAATCATTTCGAGCTATAGTTAGATATCCAGATTTTAATAAAATATTTTTACCCTTATTACAAGAAAAAAAGAATACTAATGAAATTATAAATGAGATAAATAAAAGCATAGTTGATGGTAAGGTAGAAATAGTAGAAGATACACTAGAAGGGGAAATTTATATTGATGGAGAGATAAAGGGAATTCTCGATGATTATAGCTGGCTATTTTCTAATTTAGGAATTGATAGCATTGACATGATAATGAGTAATTTTCAAGAACCATATAATTTTAACATATCTACAGAAATTGAAGGATTAAATTAAAATAAGTAGACCTCGATAGAATCGAGGTCTTATTTATATATTTAGTAATTAAAATGTACGGATGAATGATTTCTTATAAGCTTTTCTTTTAGCTCATGTGCAAAATCTATAGAGTTTTCAAAGTAATTAGATACTCCAAAATTATAGATAGAAGGACCTTTCTTGTAATTTATTATTACATTATCATTTTTTATTAAAACTTCACTTATTTCATTAAAATCAATAATTATTTCCGAAAAAGATTTTCCTACATAATTGTTACTTGATGTGCAAACAGCTACCTTCATTATGCCTCTAAATTCTATTGAATTATCTAATATAATGGCTTCTAAAGATTTTCCTTCATTTATTAATTTATCTATTTCAGGTTTTAATAATTTTTTTGTTAATGGACTCATTCTTTTTGGAATTAAAAGTTCAAATAATATAAGTAATAAAAAAATAGTAGACATAAACAAAACTACAAGATATAGATTTTTATCATTACCAGTTTTGTTTTTTAAATTTAAGAATACAAAAATAATAATTATTAGTAACAATGGAATAAATAAAAAATCCATTAATGAAGGCTTTTTAGTTTTTTTATAAAGATTTTCATTAAATTTGTACACAAAACCACCCCTACCATAACACCAACAATATATATAAAATATAACACATATTGAAAAAAATGTAAAACAATATTATAATTTAAAGGAATGAAAGGTAAAAGGTAAAAAAATTTTTTGAGGGGGATTTTATGAAGAAAAAGGTAAAAGTAATTCGTATTATTAGCATGCTTGTATTAAGTTTATTTATTTTGGACTTAATACCATCTAAGGTACATGCTACTGAAGGTAGAGATACTGAAACAAAAGAATGGAGTGAATATGGAATACTATCAGTATTAGATAAAGATATGGTACTTAATGTAGGGGATTTAGAAATTTCTTCTGATGTTCATTCTAATGGAAACATAAAGTCAAATTCTACTAAGCTAAGTGTTAATGGAGTACTAGAGGCATCTAAAAAAGTAGATATAGTAGCAAGTGAAGAAAATATTAATATACGAGAGAATACAAATAAGATAGAAACTGATGATGTATATGAAGATATATTAAATGAAACTAAGGATAATAGAAAAGAAATTAATGGGTTAAATTTTTTGAATGGGGCATCTATAGATGTAAACAATAATTATAATTCAACAGGTAATACAATAGTAAATGCTTCACAAGTTAACTTTCAAAAAAGTTTATTGTCAGATGGGGAAATATCACTTAATTCTTCAATTGTAAATAGTGGAGAATATAAAAGCTTTATAGCATCAAGAAACAGCAATATAACAGTTAATGCTGCCAACTTTAATTTTAAAGGTATAATTTATGCTCCAAATGGAGTTGTAAATATACAAGGTTCAGATATAAATATAGAAGGTAGAATAATTGCTAATGAGATAATCATAAATGGTAGTAAAGCAAAAATTAAACAAAATGATGATGATTTTGATTTTATTAAAGATGAAGTTAAACCAGATTTAAGTATATTGTCACCAAGCTATGAAAATGATTATCTAGTTACACAAGATGTAGATATAGATATAACAGGTATAGCTAAAGATAATAAGAAAGTAGAAAAAGTTGAATATCAAATTGTTTCAGAAGAATCAAATAATAAAATTAGTGGACAAGCTACTGGAATTGAGAATTGGGCAGTAGAAGACATACCGCTAGAATTAGGAATGAATTATTTAAAAGTTATAGCTTACGATACAAGTAATAATTCTGTTGAAAAAGTAATTAATATTAAAAGAATGAACACAGAAATTAATTTTAGTGATGATGTTGTATACGCTACAGAAAATGATGCAGCTAAATTGAAAGATCAATTTATAAATCAAAAATTAGATCAAAATAAGACTGATGGATATACAGCAGATGATAGAATAATATTAAAGCTAACAAAAAATAATATATTGTTAGATGCTATAAACAAGGGGAATTTTGGAGTAAATAAAATTCTTTATTTTGATCCTTGTGATGTTCTTCCGTCAGGATTTAGTGGTAAATTAGAAAGCTATAATGAAGTATCAGATGGTATAGAGTTTAGATTTAAAAAAGCTGAATTTAATGAAATGATAAATGATTATGTAAGCTTTGATTTAGACAATAATATAGATTTTCAAAATGATATAGCATATATTTTAGCTCCTGATGGAACTAGAGTTGATAAACCTATTCAGAAATCCAGGCTAAGAGCAAGTGAAGAAGTTAAGAAAGGCGTTCAGTTAAATGAATTAGTAAGATTTCTTGTTCCTAAATTTGATGGTTCATCCTTAAGGTTTGGTGATGCTAAAGATGGTCTAGTAATATATGATGAGGATGGTTTAAGAGAAACCAAAGGAGACCAAGTTGTGTTAAAAGCAGAACAAAAGTATTCTAATTTTCAAATTGATTCAGCTTTTGACTGGAATATGAAGATTAGTGATGTATTACCAAAGCAAATACGATTCAAGTTTTCATATGAAGATACAAAAACAAATGGAGTAACATTTAATAAATACTCTAAAGATTTAGAGGAAGTAGTAGATGATATACAAAGTTTAACTAATTCAAGTTTTGAAAATAAAATAGAATTCTTAAATTTCTTTGATATAGAAGGTGTTAAACTAGATGATACTATTGTCTTGGGTTGCGTAGGGGTAAGAACAAACGCAGGTACATCTATAAGCCTTATTCCTAAATATACATTAGATGGATTGGCAGAATCGTCATCAGGAAGGTTGGACCCTATTATATCATTGATGATTGTAATGGATATGAGTGGAGAGATTTCACTTAAGGCTTCTATAGAATCAAATACTAGTTCTTATGTTGAGAAAGGATTTAATATACAAAAAGAGGGCTATGTTGGCAAAGGTGGTAGCGTTGAAGATAATAAGGGGCAAAAAACTTATGATCTAGCTTTTGATAGAGTTGCTGATGTATATGATAGAGAATGTAATTCTAGATATGAATTAGATAAGGAGCCAGTTACAACTTTAAAAGGTTCTTTAGAAGGTAAAGCATCAGTAGATTTTGGATTAGGAGTTGGAATAGGATGTTTTACTATGGGAATAATGCCTGGAATGGTAAGAGCTTCAGGATATGCAAAATTTGATTCTAACTTAAAGGGGGATTTCTTAATAAGTAGCGAAAATTCTGATATAGGTTTTGAAGGAAAATTTGGTGCAGAGTTAGGTATAAGAGTTAGAGTAGATGGTAGAGTAGCAACCGACTTAGGTGTGTTAGAATTTAAGTATGTAAAACCTTGGGTATTATGGAGCAAAGGAATAGGAACTAGTGATGATTTAAAGATAGTTTTGACATGGAGCGATTTACCAAGAGATTTAGATTCACATTTATATACGTCTAAGGGTAATCACATTTACTATAGTAATAAGTATGAGTATGGATATGATGATTCTAATGAATATAAGAAGTTCATAGATTTAGATATTGATGATACTAGTGGATGGGGACCTGAAACTACTACTATTTACGAATATACACCAGGAGTATATACATTTAAAGTTAATGACTATACAAATCGATGGGATAGTAATTCATATGAACTATCTCAATCACGTGCAGTAGTTAAAGTTTATAAAGGAGATCAAGAATTACAAACATTTGTAGTACCAACAGAGAAAAAAGGAACTGTATGGAATGTTTTTTCTTATGATACAAGAACAGATACAATTACATCAATAAATACTATTAATTAAGTTAGAGAATAGGCTTATATATTTAAGCCTATTCTTTTTGTTTTTAGGTTATTAAGATATTTCATCTTTGTAAGGAAGAGTGAAGTGAGTTAAATTATACCTTAAATAAAATGCATGTTGCAGTGAGTATGAATAGTTAAGAATATGTAGTTAAGGTGAATTAAATGATCTTTGAAAATTGAATGATACAGTATTAAAATATGTTATTATTATAATAAAATTAATAATATATTATTTAAATTTTGATTAGTTAGGAGATAATAGTATGAATTTACTAATTACAGATATTTCTTTAGATATCAATTTTATTCAATCTGAGAATTCTAGATATGTAGATATATCTAAATTAAATATAGCTAATTGTTTAGGGTGTTTTAGTTGTTGGACAAGAACACCTGGTAAGTGCATAATACGAGATGATGCAATTTCAGTTTATCCATTAATTGCAAAAAGTAAGAACTTAATTTATGTAACTAAAATTAAATTTGGATCGTATGATACACCAATGAAAGTTTTGCTTGAACGTTCTCTACCAATACAAAAGGCGTTTATTAGACTTTATCAAGGAGAAGCTCATCATGTTCAACGAAATGTCGAAGAGAAAAATGCGATAATTGTTGCATATGGGAATGCTTCAGAAGAGGAAAAAGATTTATTTAGAAGACTTGTTGCTAGGAATTCACATAATATGCTATTTAAAAATTATAAAATAGTATTTACTCAAAAAGAAAATTTGAATGATTTTATTAAGAAAGAGGTTTCATTATGGGAAAATTAATTATTATAAATGGAAGTCCTAGAGCTAAAAAGTCTAATTCTAGAAAATATGCAGAAGTCTTTAAATTACATTATGAAGGTGAAATTTTAGAGTATGATGTTATCTCGAAAAAACATAAAAGTTTATGTGAAAAAATAGAGGCATATTCTGATATTCTTTTTATATTTCCACTATATGTAGATAGTATTCCTGCAGTATTAATGGATTTTTTGAAAGTATTAGAACAATATAAAATAGAAAACAAACCTACAATAAATGTATTAATTAATTGCGGTTTTATCGAACCAGAACAAAATTTTGTGGCTGTTGAAATAATAAAGCTTTTTTCTAAACAAAATGGATATCCTTTCGGATCAGTATTATGTATTGGTGGTGGAGAAGCTATAATGGAAACACCATTTGCTTTTATAGCAAAAAGTAAAATTAAAAAGTTTGCTAGAGCTATTAATAAGAATAGAGGTTCTTTCTATACAGTAACTATGCCATTAACTAAGAGACTATATATAAAAGCTTCTACAAACTATTGGATTAGTTATGGTAAAAGAAATGGAATAACGAAGGAACAAATGGAAACTATGGAAATTGAGTAGGCTTAAATTATTATTGTCAAATTAGGAGTTATGGAGGCATTTATGACAGAAAGAGAAAAGATGTTAGCAGGAGAACTTTATGATTGTGGTGATGCAGAATTATTAAAACAATGGCATAAAGCAAAAGATTTAGTACGAGATTATAATAATATAGATTCTGCAAATGCAGTGGAAAAAGAAAAGATTTTAAATGAGCTATTAGGAGGCAAAGGGAAAAATCTTTGGATCACAGCACCTTTCTTTGTTGATTATGGTAATAATATTTATTTTGGTAATAATTGTGAAGTAAACATGAATTGTACTTTTTTAGATGATAATATTATTCGTATTGGAAACAATGCACTTATTGCTCCCAATGTTCAAATATACACAGCATTTCATCCAACAAATGCTATTGATCGATTTGGAGAAGCGAAGGAAGATGGATTCTTTGAGTTTTGCAAAACGCAAACGGCTCCAGTTACGATTGGTAACAATGTTTGGATTGGTGGAGGAGCTATTATTATGCCAGGTGTTACTATTGGTGATAATGTTGTAATCGGAGCAGGAAGTATTGTAACAAAAGATATTCCCGATAATACCATAGCGTATGGGAATCCTTGTCAAGTGATAAGAGAAAATAAATAATTCTAATATATAAAATTGATTCATCCAAGATATAAAGAAAAGATAAATAGGGATTTATGGGAGCAATTGATATGGCAGAGCTGATTATTATTAGAGGAAATTCTGGTAGTGGAAAGACTACTCTTGCAAGAAACTTACAAAGAAAATTTGGAAGAAATACTATGGTGATTTCGCAAGATGTTATTCGCAGAGATATGCTTATGGAAAGAGATGGTTTTGATACAAAAGCATTACCACTTTTAATTGAGTTATTAAAGTATGGAAGGCGAAATTGTGAAGTTACCATTTTAGAGGGGATTCTGAATTCACAATGGTATAAACCACTGTTTGAAACAGCAATTTTAGAATATGGTTCCAATATTCATGCTTATTATTATGATATTCCTTTTGAAGAGACAGTTCAGAGACATAAAACGAAGTCTAATTGTAATGAGTTTGGTGAAGATTCCATGAGGATATGGTGGAAAGAAAAAGATTATATAAAGATTATTGATGAGATTAAATTTACTTCCGATGTAAGTGTGGAGAAAGCAATTGAAATTATCTCAGATAATCTTGTAAACACCATATAACTTTGAAGATAAAGATTCTATTAAGAAAGTAATTGAGCTATTGAGTAATTAGGTTTAGCATTAAAAAATGCTAATGAAATTTAACATAGGTTTGATGATTCATGCTACTCAGCAGAGTCAATGATTAATGAAAATGTTTAAGGGGGAATATTTTTGAAAAAGAGAATACCTAAAATACTATGGGGAGTTGGATTTTGTTTAATTATTTTAGTTATAGGAATTTTTACGTATTTATATTTTAATCATGTAATAAGAATATCTGAGGGAAAAGAATTTAAAAATCAAGGTAGTCCAGTACTAGAAAGTCGGCTATCTAAAGATGATGTGAAAGAAGATATTGACTATATAATTGATATTATGGAAAACACTCATCCTATATTTTTAGAGGATATACCAGAAAGTTATTATGCAGCAAAGGATGAACTTTTAGCTGCAAGTAATGAAGAGATGACTGTTGGTGAATTACAGTATAAAGTATCAAGATATCTATCATCAATAAATGATGGACATACTGCACTTTGGTGGACAGAAAATATGTTTTTAGATATAGATTGGAAATACTTAGACGGTAATTTATATTTACTTGATTCTAATAAGAAATTAACTGATAAGGTTGTAACTAAAATTGGAGATATAGAAATAGAGAAGATTATAGAAAGCATCAGGGCTCATTTTCCAGCAGAGAACTATGTAGCAGAAGCAAAAAATATAGAAAGTTTTTTAAAGGGTAAATTAGTTTTAGAAAATGTAGGAGTGGATTGTGCTAAAGATATTTTAGTTACTTTAAGTAATGGAGAAGAAGATAAGATTTTAGAGGTTGAATTTATAAGTGGGCCAGAGTATCGAAGTGTAAATAACGGTATTTATAGCAAAGTAATTGATAAAAATGTTGCATACATTAGATTAGGAACTTGTGATGTTAATTCAACATTGAAAAGTGTAGTAGAGAATATAGAAAAGTATAAGAATGAAGGAATTAAAGATTATATAATTGATGTTATAGATAATCCTGGTGGGGTTTCAAATGCTTGCTCAATGCTTCTAGAAGCGCTTAATATGAAGGGTGGAACATATGGTGGAATGTTAAGATTTTCCCCTTTAGCACAAGAGCAACTTGGTTATCTAAGAAAAAGTGGACATATAGAATATAAAAGTAATAATAATGCAGTTAAAAATAATGACATTAATTTGTATATTCTTACAAATGAGAATACTTTTAGTTCGGCACAGATGCTTGCTGTATGGGTTAGTGATGGTAACTTAGGGAAAATAATCGGTAGACCAAGTAGTAATATGCCTTCAAATTATGGAGACGTATTAAAGTTTCAGATGAAAAACTCAAAGTTAATAGGTCAAATATCTCATAAGAAATTTATACGACCTGATATACGTAAGGATAAGGAAAAGATATTAGAACCTGATATCTATGTTGAATATGGTGATGATATTTTAGAGACAGCAATAGATTATATAAATAAATAGGAACTTGAATTAGAGAGGAATAGTTTTTATAAGAAGAAAAAAAGTTGAGAAAGGTTACTCTAAACTTTTTTCTTTATATGTAAAACAGATTTCATCTATTAGTTCTTAGTAACATAAATTACTCTTTAGAGATTACCAATTCTTTCTTATAGATAGTGAAACTTAAGAGGTAATTAAGAGAAGGAGGGGGTAAGGTTGGAGTATGTTGAGAAAAAAGTTAGAGCAAAAAAATACAGTTGTAAAAATTGTGGGAAGAATTTTTATTCACTGAGAATTCAAGAAAACAAATATATTTAAATTGTTTTGATAATGAAGAGTTTATAGACGAAATAGAAAAAATAATATTTAAGTTTTTTCCTGGTATCAGTAAAGTTGAAGAGAGCAGAATATTTGATATTATATTAGGAAAGTGTTGTGATGAGGTAGGTGGAGAAAGATTAGTTTCTGAAGCAGATGAAGAAGTTTGTGAAGTTTGCTTAAGTAATGATGTTATTCATATTAACCATAGTGATGAATTATTAGAAGTTAAATTACCTTGTGTCACACATAAGCAATGGGATAGCTATAATTCTATTGAAAAGAAAAATATTGTTAGCGAAGAATTTAAATTAAAGAAGCTATTATGAAAATAGACCTGGCTATAGTCCAGGTCTTAAAGGTTAGCCATAAATATCACCTCCTTAAACCATGCATATATCACATTTGGAGGTGTTTTTTATGAATTTAAAGTGTATTGGAATTGATATTGGTCATAACTTAAGGTGTGATGTTGGAGCTGTGGGGATAAGAAGGGAAGATGAGCTTAATTTATTGGTTGGTAAATCTCTTATAAAAAGCTTTAGGGCAAAGGGAATTAAGGTGGTAGAATGTTTACCTCATTCAGCTAGTAGTCATAGGGATAGTTTAAGTAAAAGATGTAGGGTTGCTAATTATGGGAAAGTGGATATTTTTATTTCTATTCATCATAATGCTTGTCCTGGTGGATATGGAAGTGAGTGTTTGTGCATTAAGGGTGGGCAACAGAATGCTTTATCTGAAAAGTTGAGTAAGGTTATTTTAGAAGAGATATGTAAGCTTGGATTTAGAAATAGGGGAGTTAAAGATAGAAGAGATCTTTATGTGATAAATAATACAACTATGCCGGCTATAATTGTGGAGTGTGCTTTTGTTGATTCTGCTAGGGATATGAATGGGTATGATAGTGAAAAGATGGCTGAAGCTATATTTAGGGGAGTATGTAGGTTTTATGAAATAAGTGTAAGTGTTGACCAAGGAGAACTTGGTGGGACAAGCTCTCCTAAGTATCACGTTGTACAGAAGGGGGATACTCTTTGGGGAATTAGTAGAAAGTACGGAGTTAGTGTTGAAAGATTGATTGAGATTAACGGAATTAAGGATAGAAATAGTATTTATGTGGGGCAGAAGGTTTTAGTTAGTAGTTAGATTTAGAATAATGTATAGTGAACTATATCACTAATATGGTGATTATTTACATGGGTTAAAAACTAGTGATTTATATATGTTCATCTATTGCTCTAATTATAGCGCTTTTAATATTTGTAATGAGTGTATTTAAGAGTAAAATAAAGAATAACGGGCTTTAGATTGTTGATAAAATTAACATTTAAGATAAATAAAAGAAGAAATAATACAAATTTATTGACAATACGGTAAAGATAATATAATATATAAGTATGAAAACGATATACATGAGATGGATAGTGATTGTTTAAGTACAAGCTAGACCTATTTGTACGGATTTATTTTTGTAAATTCTGCAGGTGGGTCTTTTTTTATTCAAAAGAATCTAGGGAGGATATTATGGTTATTTCAAAGATACTAAATAATAATGTTATTGTTAGTTGCGACTCAAATGGTAATGAAATTATTGCTATGGGGAAGGGAATCGCTTATAAGAAAAAATGTGGAGAAGTTATTGAAGATGGACTTATAGATAAAGTTTATACTTTATCTAATAAAGATATTTCAAATAAGTTCCAAGAGTTGTTATCAAATATTCCAATAGAGTATTTGAATATTTCAAATGAAATAATTGAATATGCCAAAGTAACCCTAGGAAAGAACTTAAATGATAGTATTTATATTTCATTGACTGACCACTTAGGAACATCTATAGAAAGAGCTAAAAATAAAATTTTTGTTAGAAATGCAATGCTTTGGGAAATAAAAAGGTTTTATAAGGAAGAATATAAAATTGGTTTAAAAGTATTGGACAAGATTAAAGAGAAATTTGATATAGAGCTTCCGGAAGATGAAGCAGGTTTTATTGCACTACATATAGTAAATGCTCAATTAGATGAAACTATATCAGTGGTATATGATATTACTAAGGTTATGCAGGAAGTAGCTAATATAGTTAAGTACCATTTTGGAATAACATTTGATGAGAACTCAGTTTATTATTATCGTTTTATAACTCATTTAAAATTCTTTGCTCAAAGACTGTTTAACAAAAATGAGTATAAGGGACAAGATAATGATAGTTTAATGGAGCTAATAAAGAGTAAGTATGAAGATGCATATGCTTGTGTTCAAAAGGTAACAGACTTTATTAAGAATAAGTATTCATATGACTTATCAGAGGATGAGCAATTATACCTTACAATTCACATTGCAAGAATTGTAGAAGAAACAAAATAGAAATAGTTAAGAATTAAGAATTAGGCTCTAGTTCTTAATTATATATAAACATTAATAAGGAAGGAGGATATATAAAAAATTTTGGATGGTGACATTAAGTTGGCCAAACCTTCATGATTCAAAAAATTAAATGAAAAATGGAGGAATAAAAAATGAGAAAGTATGAAGATTTAGCAAAAGCCATAATTAGTAATGTTGGTGGGAAGGAAAACGTAAATAGCTTAACACATTGTATAACTCGTTTACGTTTCAAATTAAAGGATGAAAATAAGGCAAACACTGAAGCATTAAAAAATATGGAAGGTGTTGTAACTGTAATGAGAAGTGGAGGCCAATACCAAGTTGTTATTGGAAATCATGTTCCCCAGGTATTTGAAGTAGTTATGGAATTAGGTAATTTCAAAAGTGATCAACCAGGTCAAGAAGAATCAGGAGAAAAGCAAAGCTTATTTAATAAGTTTATTGATATTATCTCAGGAATATTTGCTCCAACACTAGGAGTACTTGCAGCTACAGGAATGTTAAAAGGTTTTAATGCGTTATTTTTAGCATTAGGATGGTTAACACAAGAATCAGGAACTTATCAAATATTAAATGCTATAGGGGATGGATTATTTTACTTTTTCCCAATATTCTTAGGATATAACGCTTCTAAGAAATTTAAAACAAGTCAGTTCTTAGGTATGTGTATTGGTGCAGCATTGGTGTATCCAAATATTGTTGGATTAACACAAGCAGAACCGCTATATACATTATTCCAAGGTACAGTAATTGAATCACCAGTTGCTATTACATTCTTAGGAATTCCAGTTATTATGATGAACTATACATCAAGTGTTATTCCAGTAATTGTAGCTACTTATTTTGGTGGTAAAATAGAAAAATTATTTAAGAAGATAATTCCAGATGTGGTTAAAGCATTCTTAGTACCTTTATTCACTTTAGTAACAATAGTTCCTTTAACTTTCTTAGTTATAGGACCAATAACAACATGGGCAAGCCAATTATTAGGAGCAGCAACATTAGGACTATATAATGTGTCGCCAATTATAGCAGGAATAGCTATAGGGGGATTATGGCAAGTATTAGTTATATTTGGTTTACATTGGGGAATTATCCCAATTGGCATATTAAATCTTACTACTTTAGGAGCAGACCCAATTTTAGCACTATCTTTTGCAGCATCATTTGCACAAACAGCAGTTATAATGGCAATGTTCTTAAAAACAAAAGATAAAAAACTTAAGGTATTAACAATTCCATCAATAATTTCAGGATTCTTTGGAGTTACTGAACCAGCAATATATGGTGTTACTTTACCAAGGGTTAAAATGTTTGTAATTAGTTGTATAGGTGGAGCAGTTGGGGGAGCTATAATAGGAGCTACTGCAGTTAAAGGCTATATAATGGGGGGACTTGGAGTATTTGGATTCTTTAACTTTATAAATCCACAGAACGGAAGCACAAGTGGAGTAATCAGTAGTATTATAGCAGTTGCTATAGCTATGGTAGTAAGCTTTGTTTTAGCATTCATTATGTATAAGGATGAAGAGAAGGAAACAGATAAAAAAGGAAATGAGCCATTATTATCAAAAGAGGCTATAGGAAGTCCAATAACAGGTGAAGTTATTAAGTTAACAGAGGTTAAAGATGATGCTTTTGCACAAGGAGCATTAGGAAAGGGTGTTGCTATAATTCCAACGGAAGGAAAAGTAGTTTCACCAGTAGATGGAGTTGTTACAACTTTCTTTCCAACTGGCCATGCTTTAGGAGTTACTTCTAATGGGGGAGCAGAAATATTAATTCATATAGGAATGGATACAGTTCAACTTGAAGGTAAATATTTTAAGCCTATGGTTAAACAAGGAGCAGAAGTTAAGAAAGGACAGCCTTTATTAGAATTTGATTTAGATGCAATAAAAGCAGAAGGTTTTGATATTGTAACACCAGTTATTATTACAAATGTAGATAACTATTTAGATATAGTTGAAACTAATTCAAAGGATATAGCTTTTGGAGAAGAGTTAATAAACGTGATTATTAGAAGTTAATAGGTAAGAATTAAGATTTGTTCTTGTCTCTTACTTAATTAATGAAAGTGAGGAATATTTATGTTTAATGAAGGTTTTTTATGGGGAGGAGCTATTGCTGCTAACCAATGTGAGGGAGCATATAAGGAAGATGGAAAGGGATTATCTTTAGTTGATATTATTCCTGCAGGGAAGGATAGATTTGAAGCTATGTTTAATCCTAAAAAGGCATTAGAAACTGATTATGGATTTTATCCAAGTCACTTTTCAATAGATTTTTATCATACTTATAAAGAAGATATAAAACTTTTAGCTGAAATGGGATTTAAGAGTTTTAGAATGTCAATATCTTGGCCAAGAATATTTCCACAAGGAGATGAAAAAGAGCCAAATGAAAAAGGATTAAAGTTTTATGATGATGTATTTGATGAATTGTTAAAGTATGGTATTGAGCCAATTGTTACAATATCTCATTTTGATACTCCTTTATACTTAGCTACTAATTATGGTGGCTGGAGAAATAGAAAGTGTATAGATTTCTTTGTAAACTATGCAACAGTTCTATTTAAAAGATATAAAGGAAAGGTTAAATATTGGATTACTTTTAATGAAATTAATATGATTCAACACATACCATTTTTGGGTGGCGGATTGATTATTGAAGAAGGAGAGAATAAGGAAGAAATTATATATCAAGCTTCTCATAATCTTTTTGTTGCAAGTAGTTTAGCTACTAAGATTGGACATGAAGTTGATTCAGAAAATAAGATAGGATGTATGATTGCATCAGGTAGCGTTTACCCTTATTCTTGTAATCCAGATGATGTTTTAAAGGCTAATGATGATAATAGACATACTTATTTCTACGGAGATGTTCATGTTAGAGGAAAATACCCTCATTATATTAAATCTTACTTCAAGAAGAACAATATAAATATAGTAATGGAAGAGGGAGATGAAGAAATATTAGCTAAATACCCAGTAGATTATTATGCATTTTCATATTATTCTTCAAGATGTACAAGTGCAGATCCAGAAGTTTTAGGAAATTGCAAGGCGAATATATTTGATTCCCTAAAGAATCCATATTTAAAGGCTAGTGAGTGGGGATGGCAAATAGATGCAAAGGGATTACGTATTACAATGCGTGAACTTTATGATAGATATGAGATTCCACTAATGATAGTAGAAAATGGGTTAGGTGCAGTAGATAAAGTAGAAGATGATGGCTGTATAAATGATGATTACAGAATAGACTACTTAAGAGAGCATATTAAGGAAATGAAAATTGCAGTAGAGGAAGGTATTGAGCTATTAGGATATACTCCATGGGGATGTATTGATTTAGTAAGTGCAAGTACTGGAGAAATGAAGAAAAGATATGGATTTATCTATGTTGATAAAGATAATGAAGGAAACGGAACATTAAAGCGTAGTAAGAAAAAGTCCTTTAATTGGTATAAGGAAGTAATTAAGAGTAATGGAGAGAAGCTTTAAAGAGCATTCAAACAAGACTGTAAATAATGAAAATACTATACAAATTCATTTACAAAAGAATATTACCTATTAAAAGGTAGTGTTGCACAAATAATACATGAATATAAGCAGGTAGCTAAATTATGATTTAGCTACCTATTATAATGCCTTCTTTTAAAAGCATTTGAAGGATACGCTATGCAACAAAAACTAATGGCCAATCCCATTAGTATTATACCTGGGGCATCGTTGTTATGTATAGCCAGATTAAAAATGGATATTGAAAAAAAGAATTTACTAAATTTTAAATTATGAAAACTAACCTGTATAGAAAGTAGTTAATAATTCCGATAATAATATATAATTATTAGTAAAATAAAATATTGTTAAATCTAATAAAATGTGCAAAGGAGGAATTTTATTATGGGTATACAACACTCTGAAGTAAATTATGATAATTTAATAAATAATTTAGGGAACTGCTGTTTAACAGAAGAAAGGTGTGGAACTTGCAAGCAAAGTAATTGTTTAATAGGTTATTCGAAAAAATGTGTTATAAGCTGTTTAAAAAGTAGTGTTACATATGTTATAGATGGACAAGCTAATATTCCAACTATAGATGGAAAAGTATATGATAAACATAATTTAATAGATGCAACTGCAGATGTATTAAAACAATGTAAGAACTGCAATAAGGATCACTTTGATAATTGCTTAATAAATGTTTTAAGAAATTGCTATGAAGTATTGTTATTTGGAGAAAAACAAGATTATAAAGGAAGTAATCTTTTATATTTAAATGATATAAAAAGCTTAGATGAAGAAATTGCAGAAGAATTATTAAAAAGATTATAGAAAAGGTGTGGATTAGTTAATTTTATATATTTAGAATTATTTAGCTAAGAAACATCATTACATGAAAGATTAAATCTTAAATGGATAATATAGAGGGTCATTATAACAATTGTTATAGTGACTTTTTTCTTTAAAGGAAATTGAATGTGTAAATAAAGAGTTGTATTGTGGCTTGTGTTGAAATTATGATAAAATAGAAAAATATTTAATTGTAGTAATCTAATCTTATCTTTTAAAAATAGAAGAGAAACTTTATATTTAAAATTACTATGGCTATAATAATACCAGTAGTTATATATTAATAGGTTTATTTACAATAAATGAATATACAGCAAGTACTATAATTTTAATAGCTTTTAAAGTAATAGTATAACTAAATTATTAGAAGGAGATAAGAATGAATAGGAAGTTTGGGAAATTCGCTAAGATAATTGTAGTATTTATAGCTGTAGTTATTATTAGTGCAATAATATTTAATAAGTTAATTAATACAAAGTATGAGTCATTAAATGATATGGATAGAAAAATATTAAATCAACTTTCAGAAGTTTATAAAATATATAATAATAATTCAAAGGAGATATGGAAAGAAGATTATAATGTAAATGATATCCCCATTGTGTTGACACCTGCAAAGAAAGAAAATGGTATGTTTCATTTATATTCATATGTAATAGGAGTAGATAAATTTAAAAGTTCAATATTTTCTAAAGAGATTGAAGTGCCAGAAGAAATGAACTTACCTCCAATATACAAGGTATCATTTCTTTCTCCAACGTTACTTAAACAATGGTTACCTATAAATTTTATATTTTCAGATATAGATGATGAACATGTGGCATTCTTTAAGTATAATCCAGTAAACACTGAATCTGAAGACACTGAGGAAGCTTTTAAATATTTTTTCATGCATGAAGTTTTTCATGAATATAGGCAAGTTCCAATTTGGAAAGATATTAATAGTTTAATTTCAAGTATATATACAGCAGAAAGAAATAAAGAACAATATCAACTTTTAATAACTGAGTTAGCAATTTTAGATAAAGCAGAAAAAGCAGGTACAAAAGATGAATTAAGAAATATTTTAAATAATTTTGTTACTATAAGAGATTTTAGATATGATAAGTTTACTTATATGGAACAAGAGAAAAAGGTTGAAACTTTAGAAGGAACAGCACAGTACATAGAATATAAATACTCAAGCTTGGTACAAGATAAGGTTAAGCCACCTATTACAGTTAATGGAAATAAGTATAACTTTTTAGATGTATTTAATGAGAAAACATTAAATGCCTTTGTGAACTTAAATGGTTTTATAGATAAAGATTTATATTATTATACAGGAGCTATACAAGAAACATATTTAGATAAATTGGAAGTTGATTGGAAAAATAGGGTTGAAAATAATGAGTTAATATATGATATTTTAAAAGAGGAAGTTAAAAAGAATTGGGTTAATAGTGAAAAAAGTGTAGATGATATAAAAAATGAATATGGATATAATAATTTTGAAGGTGAAGCAGAAATAATAGTAAATATATTAAAGGAAAATAGTTAATAAGTTTTGATAAAAACTCTTACTTAAATTTAAAGTAGGAGTTTTTATGTTGTAGAGAAATAAAAGAGGAATTTTAACAAAAAGGTATTATGTTTGACAATATCACTAATTAGTGATATATTGAATCCATAAAAGATACAAAGGGATGAAAGTAATGAAAGAAATTAAAGATATAATTAATGAGAATAAATTAGCATTATCTACATTAATCACATTTACAAGAGCAGAACATACTATCCATAAAAAGGAGTTAGAAACTATAAAAGAAAGTGGATTAACTACTGCTCAGTTTGGAGTATTAGAAGCATTATATAATAAAGGTGATTTAAGAATATGTGAGATTATAGAAAAAATATTGACCACATCTGGGAATATAACTGTTGTTATAAAAAATTTAGAGAAGGATGGATTAGTGAAAAAGAACTTAGATCCTAAGGATAAAAGATCTACTATAATATCAATAACAGATAGTGGGAAAAAAATTATTGAAGATATTTTACCAAAACATATTGAAAATATTAATGAAATTTTTAGTGTTTTAACTAAAGAAGAGCAAATTACTTTAAAAAACATATTAAAAAAGTTTAAAAATATCTAAAAACAAAAAAATTTATCTATATATAACTAATTAGTGATATCTTAAGATTAATATAATGAAATTTCAAATAAAATAGATAGGAGCTAAAAAATTATGAATAAGTTTAGAACAATAGAGAATATATTTAGAGGACCAGAACCTCATATGGTAGGGGATGGATTTAGAGTATAACAATATTTACCAGTAGGAGTAGGGGATATAAAACGCTTATCTCCATTTATATTATTAGATTATCATGCCCCACATTATTATGAACCGTCATCAATTAGGAGAGGTGTTGGAGCACATCCTCATCGTGGCTTTGAAACTGTAACAATTTCTTATGAGGGAAGTGTTGAACATCATGATAATAAGGGGAATCATGGAATTATAGGCCCTGGTGATGTTCAATGGATGACTGCTGCATCAGGAATTTTGCATAAAGAATACCATGAAAAAGAATTTAGTGAAAGTGGTGGAATATTGCATATGATTCAACTTTGGGTTAATCTTCCTAAGAGTGAGAAAATGTCAGAGCCTAAATATCAAACTTTATTAAAAGAGAACATGGGAGCTTTTAAGCTTGATAATAATCAAGGAAAAGTGAGCATTATTGCTGGAGAGTTTAATGGAATAAAAGGGCCAGCAAGCACTTTTACTAATATAAATATTTATAATATAAATCTAAAGAATTATGGAAAAACTATATTAAAAGAACCTGGTAATTTTAATACGGGAATATTAGTATTAAAGGGCGAAGTTAAAATAAATGAAAATCATACATGTAAAGAAAGTGATTTTATTATATTTGACAACATTGATGGTGACATTTCAGTCCAATCAGTTACTGAAGAATCTTTATTTGTTGTACTAAGTGGGGAACCTATAGATGAACCAATTGTTTCACATGGTCCATTTGTAATGAATACAGTGGATGAAATATATCAAGCATATGAAGATTTTAGAAATAATAAATTTGGAGTAGAAAACTTTTAAAATAAATATTAATCAAAAATAAAGTTAAAAAGGAGTAGAAAAAATGAGTAAAGTACTATATATTAAGGCAAACATTAAAAGTGAAGGAGAGTCAAGGACTTTTAAAGTATCTGATAGCTTTGTAGAAGAATATATGAAAAATAATCCACAAGATGAGGTGATTGTCTTAGATTTATATAAGGAGAAAATAGATTTTCTAAGACCTGAGGATTTGGGAGTAGTATTTGGACCTAAAAATGAGGATAGCAAGAAGCATCCAGTATTAAAATATGCATATCAATTTGCAGAGGCAGATAAATATATAATTGCGGCACCTATGTGGAATTTAAGTATGCCAGCAATATTAAAAGCTTATATTGATTATGTAAGTGTTACAGGAATAACATTTAAATATACAGAAAAAGGTCCAGTAGGACTTTTAAATGATAAAAAAGCTGTGCATATAGTATCTAGAGGTGGAGAATATGGGGATGCTCCATATGAAATGGGAGATAGATATTTAAGAACTATACTTGGATTCTTTGGTATCCACGATATAGAAACTATAGCAATAGAAAATTTAGATGTTGCAGGTGTAGATGTTCAAGGTAAAATTGAAGAAGGAATAGAAAAATCCAAGTTAATTGCACAAAAATTTTAAAGATATATTAAAAGAAAGATAAAATGGAACAAAAGCTTTTAAAGTGGACAATAAGTCAAGGACACAATAAAAAAGTTAAGAAGCTAATAAAAGATGATTTCTAAATTATTTAGGAGTCATCTTTTTTAAGTTTCATTATGCAAATTGTTTTTATGTTTTGATGTTAATTTATCAATTGTAGTTGCTATGATATCAAGAGTTCTTGAATTTGAGATATGAGGCGATACGGATTAGCATTTCTTATAGGACATTTAATATCATATTTTCTCATAATAGGTTGTAAGCTCTAATCCATCTAGCTGCTGCTTGTTCGTAGCGTCTAACACCAATAATATTCAAGTCAAATTCTGCTTCCTTAAAAATAATCCTAGGAAGCTTGCCTTTGAGATATTCTTCATCAAATATACAAAAGGATTTTATAAAAGTATTGAAGAAACTGTGATATTAAGTTAATATATACATAAAATTACAGTTTAAAAATAAAATTGTACAGGGGAAGATTAGGTGAAACCAATATTGGTTACTTTGCAATGGCAATAATTTTTAGTGTTATGATTAATTGATAAAAGATGGTATTAGGGGTGGTTTAGTGAATAATAATATATCAAAAATTTGGTTCTTTGCAGCAACTTGTTTTATTATAATTGGAATAGTACGTAAACATGCTACGTATATAGTATTAGGTTGTGCATATATTTGTTTTGGTTTTTCTAAACAAAATGAGAAAATAAATAGTAAGGATGATAAAAACAAATAACTACAAATACAGAATGTATTATAGATTAGAAAATATATTGAAAAGAAATAAAATTTACCTTATAATGATAAAAAACTTATTAGATAACTATAAAGAAATATACTGGAGGATAAAGATGGCTGGAAATAAAGTAGTATGTCATTGTAAGAACGTAAGCTATATAGATATTAGAAAGGCAATGATTGCAGGTGCACGTACTGTAGAAGAAATAAAAGAGATGACAGGAGCAGGTACTGCTTGTGGTGGTTGCGTTAAAGAAATAGAAAAGATTTTAGCATCTGTTTGTGGATGTAAAGGAACTTCATTAGAATCAGTAGTAGAAGCAGTGAAAAATGGTGCTGATACAGTTGAAAAGGTTGGAGAAGTTACAGGGGCAGGTACTCAATGTGGAAGATGTAAGGCCTTAGTACAAAACATAATTGAATTAAAAAGATAGAATAATCTGTATATATAACTAGAATACCCATAAATAATATTATTTATGGGTATTCATTTTTATTCTTTAGGAAATTATATCCATTATTAAATTGTGGATAACTTCAACTATTTAGCAATATATTAGTTTATTTCTTCCCAAAGAATAAAAAATTGTATAAGGTAATAAAAGTGATGTAGTAGGAATAACAAGACCATTTATAATAGTTAGTATTAAAGAATATGGTATAATTGAAAGTATAAAACTAACAGTTAGGTAGGTATTTAACTACTAATTTAATTGGGGGAAAGCCATGGATTATTATACAGCTTCAAAAAAGTTTATATTAAAGAATTCAAGACCGCTTGATATGGCCAGATGGAACTATTTATTTGAAAATGGAAGTAAGGAAGAGGTCATTAGTGCTTTAAAGGCATACCAAAATGATGATGGTGGATTTGCCAATGCACTGGAACCTGATTGTTGGAATATTAATTCAACACCCTTGCAAACATGGGTAGCAACTCAAATAATTAAAGAAATTAATTTAGATGATAAAAACCATCCAATAATAAAAGGAATTTTAGATTATTTATCTTCTAAGGATGAATTTGATGGACATAGGTGGCATGGCTTAAATACAGTAGTAACAAATGACAATTATCCTCATGCACCTTGGTGGTCTTATAGACAAAAACAAGAATCAACATATAATCCTACGGCGAGTCTAATAGGTTTTATATTGAAATATGCAGAAAAAGATACTGATATATATAAATCAGCATGTGAGTTATCAAAAGAAGCTTATGATTATTTTAAAGATAATTTTCCTTTAGAATCTATGCATGAAAGTGCTTGCTTTGTAGAGTTATACGATTATATTAAAGAGTGCTCTATTTTAAACTTATTGGATATGAAAGAATTTAAAAGATTATTACAAAAACAAATTAATCAAGTTATAACTTACGATACTAAAATATGGAACACTGATTATATATGTAAACCATCATTGTTCATAAATAGTAAATCAAGTGATTTTTATTTAGAAAACAAGGAGATATGTGATTTTGAATACCAATTTATTTTAAAGGCTCAAAATGAGGATGGTTCTTGGGGAGTTACATGGGAGTGGAATGATTATCCTGAAGAATGGGCTATAAGTAAAAACTGGTGGAAGTCAGATATTATTATAAAAAATATTAAGTACATTAGAGAATTTAAATTATAAATTATGCTATATAAATGAGTGTTTTTAGGATGTCAAATACTTTTGACATGAGTAAAATAGCCACTATCAAAGACTTTTGATAGTAGAAATTCATTTCAGGTTATAGACTGATAGTGCAGGAGGACATTTTATGAAGATTGGAAAACAAATAAGAAAATATAGAACAGAGATGGAGCTTTCACAGGATGAACTAGCTGAAAAGATTTTTGTATCTCGTCAAACTATTTCAAATTGGGAAAACAATAAGAACTATCCTGATGTGAAAAGCTTATTATTGCTAAGCTCTCTTTTTAGTGTATCTCTTGACATATTAGTTAAAGGAGACCTTGAAGAAATGAAGGAAAAAATTAAATCAGAAGACATTAAGGAATTTAACCATCTAAGTAGCATCTTTGCTGTGTTATTATTAGCAACTATTTTATTACCTGTTCCACTTGTACACTTTTTTGGGAAGATTGGAATGGGAATTTGGGGAGTAATTGCAATAGTTACATTTTGCTATTCCTTGAAGGTTGAAAAATACAAAAAGAAGTTTGATATCCAAACATATAAAGAAATTCTTGCTTTTATGGATGGAAAGAATATGGACGAGCCTCAAAAAAATCAAGAGTATGGAAAACGACCATATCAGAAAATTTTCTTAGCAGTAGGCGCTGGGACATTGGCAGTTGTAGTAGCCGTAATTATGGCTATTATTATAAAACTTTAAAATATATAAGCTCTAATTAATATACCCTATTATTCAAAAGAGAATATGGGGTGTTTTTTTATTCCTTACCTTAAGTAAGAAGGGAATAGATATTTATTTTTCTGTGACTTGGAGCTTGCGACGGAACAAGCAAAATAAATATCCACCCCACCTATAAATTAAAATGCAAAGTATACTATACAACTATGGTAAAATTTGCTATAATCATATTGCAAAGCTTACTTTGCAATATGGAGGTGTTACTTTGAAAACAAGAATTGCTGAATTGCGAAAGAAACATAAAATTTCGCAAGAAGAACTTGCTTTAGCTGTGGGAGTTACAAGGCAAACTATAACCTCTTTAGAGGTTGAAAAGTATACTGCATCCTTGGTTTTAGCTTATAAGATTGCCAAATACTTTGGCACTACCATAGAGGATATATTTGATTTTTCAGAGGTGGAGGAAATATAAAATGGATAAGTTTAAAAAAGACTTGCAAACAAGAATAAGAATGCTAGTTTGTTACAACAGTATACTAATAATAATGGTGTCTTTTGGCCTTTTTCACCCTACTGCTGGACAAAGTGAATTTACATTAGGATTTATGTCTGGCGTTAATGTGGGACTATATATAGCTGTTCAAGCCTTACTAATTTATTTAGTGTTTAAGTATCAAGGAGCCCTTAGAAAAGAAGATAAATTGAGGGAACTATATATTTATGAAAATGATGAACGTCGTAAATATATACGTACTCACATAGGTGGAGTTGGTATAAATATCATTTTAGGGGGCTTGGCAATAGGAACGATCATATCAGGATTTTATAATGAAACAGTATTTTTTGTATTACTTTCAACTTTGATGTTCAGTGCATTAGTGAAAGGAATATTAAAGGTGTACTTTAATAGAAAGATATAAGGAGGTGTATGTTCTATGAAAAGAAAATTACTAGCTTTATCATCACCAGTGGGAATAATATTATTATTAATCTATACTATTGGAAAGCGTTTTATTGGTGAGTATCCAGATATTGTAGCTTATCCTATGATGGTTGTTAGTATTGTTCTAATGATAATTGGAATAGCTTATAATGGGTATTGTTTTGGAAAGAAAAAAAGTCCATATGACTTTAAGTCCTAATTAAAAATTGGAAGGATAGGCTCCAAGGAGGGGCTTATCCTTTTTGTTAACACCAATAATATATATGTTATAATGGATTAATAAAAAGTTATAGGAGATACAGATGGAGAAATATTCACAAAATGAACTAGATGCAACAGTAAGATTTATATCTTCTACTATAAGTAAGTGCGAAAAGATGCAGTTAAAGTTTGTAGAAGGTACATCACAACACTCACTATTAAAAAATAGAATAAAGGCATTATATATTTCAAAAGTTTTGATAGAAAATGATACTGATATTAGTATGTACACTAAAGAAGACTTGGAAAAAGCCTTACCACCTGTTGTTTCAATTATAAATAAAACAGAAAAGGCTCAAATAAAATATGAAGAAGGAACTGCTCAATTTAGAAGATTTGCTCCTATTATAAGAGCTATGTATATTTCAAAAGCATTTATAGAGAATGAACTAGAGAAACGAGGGTAGAAAACATGAAGAAAAAAGTAGCATTTATATGTGTCCACAATTCTTGTAGATCACAAATGGCAGAGGCTTTAGGAAAAAAGTTTGCAGGAGATGTGTTTTATTCATATTCAGCAGGCACAGAAAAGAAGCCTCAGATTAATCAAGATGCAGTTAGAATAATTAAAGATTTATATGATATTGATATGAATGAAACTCAAAAATCTAAGTTATTATCAGATATACCAACTGTAGATATAGTTATAAAGATGGGATGTAATGTTGTATGTCCTTATTTACCTGCAAATCATATTGAAGATTGGGGATTGGAAGATCCAACTGGTAAATCAGATGAAGAGTTTATTAAGGTAGCAAGAGTAATTGAAGAAAAGGTTAAGAACCTTGCACTTAGAATTCAAAATGGAGAAGTTTAATAAAAAAGGTGTGGCGGATATTTATTTCCCTTGTTCCGTCGCAAGCTCTAAGTCACATGGAAACAAATAACCACCCCACGCGTACTAAAGGTAAGTAAATTATAAAATTACTATCCTTTATTTTGTATTTTTTAATATGAAAATGTAATAATACCTTTGATTTATAGTTAATTGAAATTTTATAATTTACTAGACAGTAAAAAAAGAAAAGATAAGTACCAGGGGGGAACTTATCTTTCTCACAAACAACCAATAATGATTCGGCACAAATCACTATATAATGTAATTATAATCTATGACATATACCAAAAAAAGGTACGAAATTTAATAAAATGGTGTTATTATTTAAAAAAATAAATTAGAGTTAAGTCATATTTAAAAGATAGAGTTATGAACATTGCTTATTAAGAAGATATAAATACATCACCTTTACCCACTATTACGATTCTATAATCTGGCTTTAAAGGTAGTAGATTATATTTATCAGAGTTCTTGGAAAGATGAATTGACTGTAATAAATTTTGATTTTCGTCAAAAAGCTGAATGAAAGCACTATTCTCTTTAGAGATATTTTGAACAATATATTTATTGTCTGATGAAAAGCTGAAGTCAGTTGCTTTATAAACACCTTCTTCAAATATGTTTACAGCAGATACTAGCTTAGGAGAAAGAGAAAGTAATAGTGATAACGAAATTAAGGATATACTTATAATTTTTTTCATAAAAACAAAACCACCTTTCAATGTTATTTTATCTAAGTATATATTTAAATATACAAAGAAGAAGATGAGTAAAGCTAATGGAAAAATAAATTCTAAAAGCTCTGGTAACAGCATCTTCATTTAGAGTTTTAATTCTTTATATAGGAGCATGTCCAACGTTAAACTTACTCTCCAATTTATTTCTATTAATATTTATATATTGTTTTAAATATATAAAGAAATAAACATATATTTATATAAATACATAAATATATGTTTATATAAATATGCAATTAAAATTTTGCCTCACAAGGAGTTTATAAAATGAATTTTGGTGAGGTTATTGTGGAAGATCAAATTAAATCTGATTGAAAGAATTGTAATTTGAAATATAAGATTGATAAGATAACTAATGAGTATATTGAAAAATAATAAATATTGTTAAAAGTTTTAAACTTTGGTATAAGAAGTGAAGATATAGGGCGAGTTTTTGATTCTTGCCCTTTTTTATTAATAAAATATATAATAATCACAAATCTATAATTTTCTTTAATAAAGCAGAAAGATTACAAAATTTTAGATTTATATTCTTCTCCCCAATTCGCCATAGCATCTAAAATAGGTTTTAAACTTCGTCCTAATTCAGTTAATGTATATTCTACACGTGGCGGCACTTCAGCATATACTTTACGATTAACAAGTCCTTTTTCCTCCATATCACGTAACTGTGCAGTTAAGACTTTTTGAGATACGGTTCCAATAGATTGTTTTAATTCACCAAAACGCTTTGTTCCAGGAAGTAAATCACGTAAAATTAGTACCTTCCATTTATCACCTATTAGCATAAGAGTAATTTCAACGGGGCAGTTAGGTAACTTTTTTATCATATTTTCAACTCCTAATTCAATAGTATCCTTTTGGTAACTATAACACATAAATGTGCTTACTTTACAGAAGATATCTATGGAATTATTATAATGACTAAGGGAAGAAAAATCAAATTCTCAGAAGTTTTTATTTGTTTAGGAGGCAATTTACTATGAATGAAGTTGTTAAGTTTTTAGAGGAAAATCCAGTACAATATCTTGCTACTATTGGTAGAGATGGAAAGGCAAAATGTAGGCCGTTTATGTTTTGTTTTGAGCAGGGAGGGAAACTTTGGTTCTGTACTAACAGTACTAAAGATGTTTATAAGGATATTCAAATCAATCCGTATATTGAAATTTCTGTATCTAGTCCATCTTATGCGTGGATTCGCTTGAATGGAAAAGCTATATTTGAAAATAATATGGATGTAAAAGAAGGTTGCATGAATAATCCTATAGTTAAGGGTCAATACCAAACAGCTGACAATCCTATATTTGAGGTATTTTATTTAGAAGATGCTTATGCTGTTATAGCTGATTTCTCAGGTAATCCACCTAAGGAGTATAAGTTTTAAAGTTGTGCACTAACAAAATAGTTTAAAACTGTATTATAATACTCATTATTTAAAAGTGAAAAGATTATAATCAATAAAAAATAAGACATGGAATAGTTCCATGTCTTAAACATTATAAGTATTATTCATAAATTCATTAAAAGGAATTTTCATTTTATCTAATGCTGATTTCTTTTTCTTTACAGCAGTGGAGTAATTGAGATTTTTAAATGTAGCATATTCTCTAACTGTATGTTCTTCAAAGACTACAAGGTTAACTAATTCAAGTTCATCTTTATTTAGCCCTTTAAAAACATGTTTAATAAGTTCAGCATCTATAATTTCTGACTCCTTTTTCTCATAAGGACATTCCTCAGGTTTAAGAAGAGATTCTAAGTCTGTAGAAATATCACCAGAGAGCAAGCCCTCATGGTCATCCCTTTGAGTAGATTTCCTAAGTATATATTTGAAGTTATTTTTTATAGCATTAATAGAATAAGCAACAAATCTATGTTTACTTGTATCATATTTAGCTATGCAGTTAAAAAGGATTCTATAGGATTCACTAATAAGATCCTCCCTTTCATATTCAGGAGCAAATACCTTTTTAGTAAGCCCATATATTATTGGCTTGAATTCTTCAACAAGAATTTCTTGTGCTTCAATATCTTTTTCCTTTGCAAGCTTCACTAAAGATTCAATATACTTATAATCCATAAATATCACCTCTTTTATTATATATGCAATTGGTGCATATATCACATTTTTGGGCGTTTTTTAAGGCTTAGAAAAGTATAAAATTTTAAACTAAAGTTATTAATATATTTTCATATTAAAAAGCTAGAAAATAAGGATAATGCCAGTTTGAATTTGAAGTGGACAAGCATCTAAGAATTTAAGCAGATTACTATGTATCTTTCTTTCAACAAAGATAGGTATATTTTATATCAAGGAGATGATATAGTTAAAATGAAAGTGAGGGTTAATATATGAATGGAAAAATAATATTAAATTTAGCAATTAGTTTAGATGGATACATAGCAGATGAAGAAGGTGGATTCGATTGGATAGTTGGAGATGGTAGTGACACATTAAATACAAAAAATAAAATAGATTTTGATAAGTTTCTAGAAGGTATTAATGTAGTAGTTATGGGGAGAAATTGCTACAATCAAAATTTTCATAATGAATATAAAGATAAAGATGTATATATAGCAACCTCAGATGATATGGAGGATTATGAAAACTATCATTTTATAAAAGGTGATATCTGCAAACAAATAAGTGATTTAAAGGAAGAAGGGAAGAACATATTTTTATTTGGTGGAGGCAAAATGATTGATCCCTTTATTAAAGATGATATTATAGATGAATATATTATAGGGATAATACCTACTATTTTAGGGAAAGGAAGAAGACTATTCCTGGGAAATAATCCTAAAATAGACCTGAAACTTCAGGAGTATTCAGTTGAGGATGGGATTGTAATTATGAGGTATTCAAAGAGAAGTAATTAAGTGATAATAAAGATTTTAGATTAGGAAGTTAGAAAACTAACTTCCTTTTTCTTTTGTATGAAATACTAACATCAAATGTATTCTTCATCACCACTAATCCATTCAACATCTAAAAGTTCTGTTGCATTTAGTATATTTTTATTTGGGAGCTTGTCTGATATAATTGCTCTATATTTTTTCAAGTCATTGATTTTGAAGAATCCAGTCACTTCAAATTTTGAGCTATCTATTAGCAAGATAGTTTCTTTTGCCTTATCTATTATTCTCTTTTTTGAAACAGCTTGGCTAAGGCTTACTTCATATACGTTAAATTCATCAATCCCTCTTGCAGAACAGAAAGCTATATCAATATTAAAATGATTAAGTAATGAATTTTCAATATCTAAGTTAACCACAGAAGAAGAAAAATGTTTTACTTCCCCCCCAGTTATAAAAATTTTCATAGTTGGGTTTCCGTATTCCGCCAACTTTAAAGCTGTATTTAATCCGTTAGTAAAAATTATTAAATGTTCAATATCACATAAAAAGGGACATAGTTCATATACTGTGGTACTAGAGTCTAGGTAAATGCACATTCCAGGTGCTATAAAGTCTTTTGCTAGAGAAGCTATAGTTCTCTTTTTGATTACGTTTTCACTTTCGCGTAAAAATTGAGAAGGTTCTACGGTATTGAAGTTATTTAAAATAATTTCTCCATGTAACCTCTTAACTAGACCCTGCTTTTCAAGAAAAATCACATCTCTACGTATAGTAGAAATACTAGAAAAAGTAATTTTTGCTAAATCTTCAGTTCGAATTCTTTTTTTACTTTGCATAATATTAGTTATTTCCATTAATCTATCTTGTTTTAGCATAAAACTCACCTACCCTTAAATTTATATATTAAAATTAGCACAAATTTGAACAAAATTGAACTTTTATTTGTTAATATTTGAAGAATTTTCAACATTATGTTCATGTATTGAAACAGTAAGTTCAGCCTTAGTATAATGAACTTGTAAAAAATAACAACATTTATTGATAAGGAGAAGTGATATGGGTAGTGTGTTAGCAGTTGACTTGGGGGCTTCATCGGGAAGAGGTATTTTAGGAGAATTAAAGGATGGAAAAATAAATTTAAAAGAAGTAAGTAGATTTCCCAATAAGCCTATTTATAAAAAAGGGATTCTAAGTTGGAATACAGATTATTTATTTTCTGAAATTAAAAAAAGTGTAATTGAAGCAAAAAAGTTTGATGAAGTTGAAAGTATTGGAATTGATACTTGGGGAGTAGATTTTGGCTTACTAGATGAAGAGGGAAATTTAATTACTTTTCCAGCAAATTATAGAGATAGTAGGACAAAAGGTATTTTGGAAAGAGTATCTAAACTATTTTCTCTAGAAGATCTTTATATGATTACAGGAAATCAAATAATGGAAATAAATACTCTGTTTCAATTATTGGCTTTAAGAGAAAAGAATCCAGAATTATTCTATCAAGTGAAAACGATTTTGTTAATTTCTGATTTATTTAATTACTTATTAACTGGGAAAATAGCTGCAGAATGTAGTATTGCATCAACAACTCAACTTACTAATTCTTATACAAAAGAATGGTCAGAAAAGGTTTTAGATAATTTCGAATTATCTAGACATATGTTTCCTAAAATTGTTAAGGAGGGAAATTTTCTTGGAACAGCTAAACCAGAACTAGGGTTAGGTGATATAAAGGTTATTAATGTTTGTCAGCATGATACAGCTAGTGCTGTTGTAAGTGTTCCTTCTGAAAAGGAATTTTTATTCATTTCTTGTGGGACATGGTCTTTGATTGGGACTGAACTAAAGGAGCCTATATTAAGTAAAGATGCAATGAAGTTTAATCTAACTAATGAAAGTGGTCATAGTGGGACAACTAGATTATTAAAAAATTGTACAGGCCTTTGGTTAATACAAGAATTAAAAAGGAATTATGAAGAAGATGGAGTTAACTATTCCTATGAAGAAATAGCGAATATTGCTAGTTTGGTTTCTAGTAATAAGTGCTTAATTGATACTGATGATGAAATCTTTTCAGAGCCAGGTGATATGAGAGAAAGAATAGTCTCATATGCTAAAAGAACAACTCAGAGTATACCTAATAAACCAGAAGAATTCTTTAGATGTGCTTATGAAAGCCTAGCACATACATATAAAAAAACAATTGAAGAAATTGAGATTGTTACAAATAAAAAGTTTGAAGAGATTCATATAGTTGGTGGTGGTTCTAACGCAACATTTTTTTGTCAATTAGTTGCCAATATAACAGGAAAAAAAGTTATTGCTGGACCTGGAGAGGCAACTGCCATAGGAAATATTGTTATTCAGTTAATTTCATTGAAAAAAATTAAAGATGTTGCAGAAGCTAGAAAGATAATTTCTAATTCCTTCAATTTGATTACTTTTATGCCAAATATGAAGTAAAGAGGGTGATTGTTTGTTAAAGGGTATTCCAAAGAATATTTCTCCTGAATTATTGAAAGTGTTAATGGAAATGGGACATGGTGATGAAATTGTAATTGCAGATGGTAATTATCCAGCAGCAAGTAATGCAAAAAAATTAGTAAGATGTGATGGATTAAATATACCAGAACTATTAGAAAGTATATTAGCTTTATTTCCTCTTGATGTTTATGTGGATTCAGCAATTAGTTTAATGTCAACAGTAAATGGTGATCCAAAACCTGAGATATGGGAGGTATATAGGAAGATTTTTAATGAAAAAAGTGTTGAAAATAATAATATTACTTATATGAATAGAGAAGATTTTTATGAAAGAGGCAAGAGGGCATATGCTATTGTTGCTACTGGTGAAGAAGCAATTTATGCAAACGTTATCTTAAAAAAGGGTGTTATAAAGTAATTTATATGTAGAGGAGTGTGTAACATGAAAGTATATCCTAAAATAGGCATTAGACCAACAATTGATGGTCGTCAAGGGGGAGTTCGTGAGTCATTAGAAGAAAAGGCAATGAAAATGGCTCAGTCAGCAAAGGAATTAATAGAAAATTCTCTTTGCTATGCAGATGGAACTCCAGTTCAATGTGTGTTAGCAAGTAGAACAATTGGTGGTGGTGGAGATGCTGGAATTGTTCAGCAAGAGTTTACAGGACAAAATATAGTGGCAACATTATCTGTAACACCTAGCTGGTGTTATGGAACAGAAACAATGGATCTTGATCCAAATACAATTAAAGCTATATGGGGCTTTAATGGAACAGAAAGACCAGGAGCAGTTTATTTAGCTGCTGCAATGAGTGGATATGCTCAAAAGGGATTTCCTGCTTTTAAGATTTATGGACATGATGTACAAGAACTAGATGATAACACAATTCCAGAAGATGTTAAAGAAAAAATACTTTCATTTGCAAAAGGAGCTATTGCTGTTGGTCAAATGAAAGGTAAATCTTATGTGAATATTGGTTCTTCGGCTATGGGTATTGCAGGTTCACAAGTAGATGTAAGTTTCTTTGAGGATTATCTAGGAATGTTAGTTGAATTTGTAGATATGACAGAAATTTTACGTCGTATCCATTTAGGAATCTTTGATCAAGCAGAATATGATAAAGCTTTAGCTTGGATAAAAGCTAATTGTCACGAAGGAATGGATATAAATGAGGGGAAGGACTTACCTCATATTATTAAGAAATCAAAGGTAGTTCCACCAGATAAGGATTGGGAGTTTATTGCAAAACAAGCTATTATTATTCGTGATATTTTATTTGGTAATGAAAAACTATCAGAACTAGGTTGGAAAGAAGAGGCTAGAGGTAGAAATGCTATAGCAGGAGGATTCCAAGGGCAAAGACAATGGACTGACTGGCTACCTAATGGTGATTTTACTGAAGCAATTATGGCTTCTACCTTCGATTGGAATGGTCCTAGACAAGTAACTGCTTTTGCAACTGAAAACGATACATTAAATGGTGTTTCAATGTTACTTGGAACATTACTTACCAATAAAGCACCTATTTTCTCTGATGTAAGAACTTATTGGAGTCCAGAATCAGTTAAAAGGGTAACTGGTAAAGAGTTAACTGGAAAAGCTGAAAATGGAGTTATACATCTTATTAATTCAGGTGCATCTGCTTTAGATGGTACAGCAGCTTCAAGAGATAAAGATGGAAATAGAACAATGAAAGAATTTTGGAATATGACAAATGAAGATATTCAGTCATGTTTAAAAGCAACAGATTGGTGTAGAGCTAATTATGAATATTTCCGTGGAGGTGGATTCTCATCACATTTCAAAACAGAAGGAGAACTACCAGTTACATTGATACGAATCAATTTGATTAAAGGCATTGGACCTACATTACAAATTGCTGAGGGATATACTTGTGTACTTGATGAAGAGATACATAAGGTTTTAGATGAAAGAACAGATAAGACTTGGCCTACTACTTGGTTTGCTCCTAATTTGGGAGAACGTGGCTTTGAAACTGTTTATGATGTAATGAATCATTGGGGAGCAAATCATGGTGCATTTGTTCATGGGCATATAGGAGCAGATTTAATTACTCTAGCAAGTATGCTAAGAATTCCAGTTACACTTCACAATGTACCACGTGAAAAGATTTTTAGACCAAGTATTTTTGAAGGAGCAGGAACAAAAGAGTTAGAAAATGCTGATTTTGAAGTATGTAGATTATTAGGTCCATTATATAAAAAATAGAATTGCATTTATGAAAGGCGTGATTAAACATGATAATGGAAAAAGAAAGAAAACAGTTAATCAACTATGGAAAAAAGTTGGTTATAGAAAAGTTAACAAAAGGAACAGGGGGAAATCTAAGTGTTTTTGATAGAAGTTTAGGTCATATTGCTATTACCCCATCTGGAATTGATTTTTTTGAAATGAAAGAAGAGGACATTGTAATTTTAGATCTAAATGGAAATGTAGTTGAAGGAGAAAATCTTCCTTCAAGTGAATGGCAAATGCACTTAAAACTATATAAAACTAGAGAGGATATTGATGCTGTAATTCATGCACATACAATGTATTCTACAGTTTTAGCATGTTTACATGAGGAATTACCAGCAACACATTATATGATTGCAGTAGCTGGTAAAAATGTAAAAGTTGCAAATTATGCTACCTATGGAACAGAAGAGTTAGCAGAAAATGCAGCAAAAGCTATGGAAAATCGAAAAGCTGTATTATTGGCTAATCATGGGATATTAGCTGGATCAAAGGATTTATTAAATGCTTTTAATATCATAGAGGAAGTTGAATATTGTTCAAAAATATATTGTATTTCTAAAAGTATTGGAAATCCAGTAGTTTTATCAGATGATGAGATGAAATTAATGGATAAAAAGTTTGTTTCATATGGTCAACGCAAGGCTAAGGAAGTGAGGTAACACAAAAGATGAGTAAGTACAAAAATGGAGTATTAGTAGTAAGTCATGGTCCATTAGCTGCTTCAATTGTAAGCTCTGCAGAAATGATTGCAGGAAAAATATCTGATGAGAGGTTACAAACATTAATGTTAGAGTTAGGAGCAGATGTAGACTCATTCTATAAAAAAATGAATGAGTTAACTGAAAGTTTATTAGAGAAAAATGAAAAAGTCATTATATTAACTGACTTATTAGGTGGTACACCAAATAATACAGCTTTAAAAATAGCAATAGAAAATGACAGAGTTTCTGTTATAACAGGATATAACTTAATGCTATTAATTGAAGTTTTTTCAAGTATAGATGATGAACTAGATAATAATAATTTAGTTGAAAATGGAAAAGGAGCATTATTAAACCTTAATGGTATTGCTTTAGAAGAGGAGGAAGATGAAGAATGGCTATAGAGTTTACTCGTATTGATGATAGGTTGGTACATGGACAAGTTGTAACTACTTGGTTGAAAAAATATGATATTGAACAGGTTATTATTGTTAGTGATGCTGTGGCATTAGATAAGACTAGACAATCAATACTTAAGTTATCAGCACCAAGTGGAATTAAAATTGTTTTTTTTGATACAGAGAAGTTTATTAGCGTTTTTAATAAAGTTGAAATTAAAAGAAGAACTATGCTTATTTTTACTAATCCAAAGGAAGTTTTTCAATGTATTACTGGTGGAGTAACTATTAAGTATTTAAATGTTGGTCAAATGAGCAAAAATGACACTAATGAAAAGGTTACAGTAGGAGTTGCTTTAGGGGATGAAGATAAATTATATTTCAAAAAAATAATTGATTTAGGAATAAAAGTTGAGATACAAATGGTTCCAAATGACAAAATTACACTTATGGATAAGTTTGTTTAAATAATAAAAAATTATGAAATTAAGGAGGAGATCTAATGTTAACATCAGCAATAATTATCACAATTATAGCAATTATAGCTACAATTGACTACAATGGTCCATTATTAATGCTTCATAGGCCTTTAGTTACAGGTGCTTTGACAGGATTGGCTTTAGGAGATTTTACTCAAGGATTAATTATTGGAGCTACCTTAGAATTAATGTGGCTAGGGGTAACTGGTATTGGGGGATATACTCCACCAGATACAATTTCTGGAGCAATTATTGGTACTGCCTTTGGTATTTTATCTGGTCAAGGAGCTACAGCAGGTATAGCTATTGCTGTACCAGTAGCGGTAGTTACTCAACAACTAGATGTTATAGCAAAAACTGTAGATATTTTCTTTGTAAAGAAAGCAGAGAAAGCTGCTAGCAAAGGAGATATGAGTAAAATTGATTTATATCATTATTCCTGTTTATTAGTAATTGTATTATTTAAGATTATTCCTATTTTTGTTGCTATTTTAGTAGGAGGAGAATATATTAAAGATCTTTTTGATAAAATACCTCCAATAATTATGACAGGATTAAATGTTGCAGGTGGAATGTTACCAGCAATAGGATTTGGAATGTTATTAAATATGATGTTAAAGAAGAAAATGTGGGTATTTTTATTAGTTGGATTTATCTGTTCAGCTTTTGGTGGAATGTCAACTATAGGAATATCATTAGTAGGAGTAGCAGCAGCATACTTGTTTACTAATAATATTACTCCAGCAGAACCAAAGGTTGTAACAGAAGTAGCATCTAACAATATAGAAGAGGAGGAGTATGATCTATGAGTTCAAACAATAGTATTAACAAATCAGATATAAGAAAAATGTTTTTTAGAAGTTTTATGTATGGTGCATCTTGGAACTATGAAAGAATGCAAAATCTAGGATTTCTATATACTATTAAACCAGCTTTAAAGAAGATTTATAAAGATAGTAATCCAGAAGAAAAAGCTGTTGCTATGAAGAGACATCTTGAATTTTTTAATACTCATCAATCAGCTGCCCCATTTATTATAGGTGTAACTTCTGCCTTAGAAGAAAAAGAGAAAAATGAAGGAGCAGACACAATTACAGGTATTAAAGTTGGTCTTATGGGGCCACTTGCAGGAATAGGAGATAGTCTTTTTTGGTTAACACTTGTACCTATTTGTTTTAGTTTAGGTGCCTCATATTCTAAAAACGGAAGTGCTTTTGGTCTGTTCTTGGCATTAATTTTAATAAATGCAATTAATCTTCCTATTAAGTATTTTGGATTAAAATTTGGATATAAGGGAGGAGCAGAATTTATACAAGAAAGTTCTGCAAAAGGAAACTTAGATAAAATAACTAATATGGCTATTGCACTAGGACTTGTATTAGTTGGAGGATTAATTCCTCAAATGGTAGGAGTTAATTTTGCCTTAGAATTTACACAAGGAGATTTAGTTATTTCTATACAAAATCTTATTACTAGCCTAATTCCAGGATTTATTCCAATGGGACTTACACTAGCGATGTATAAATTAATTAGAAAAGGAAAAAATCCAGTAGTTTTAATATTTTCAATGATGTTAATTTCTATATTACTTGCATGGTTAGGAATTTTAGGATAAGGATTGTATAAACTTAACAAATTCAAAATTACAATATGGAGGGATTGACTTGGATATATGGTTTAATGAAAAAGCGAATAATTGGAATGAGGCTATTCCAATAGGTAATGGACATATAGCAGGAATGATTTTTGGTGGGACTATTGATGATAAAATCCAGCTTAATGATGAGACTTTATGGTATAGAGGAAAATGTGATCGAAACAATCCAGATTCCTATAAATATTTAGATAAGATAAGAGAGTTGTTAAAGATTGGAAAAGTTAATGAGGCGGAAGATTTAGTCAAGTTGACAATGTTTGCTACACCTAGGGATCAAAGTCATTATGAATCTTTAGGAGAATTATATATAAATCATGTTGAAAGTCAAGAACCTCATAATCATTGTAGGGGTTTAAGTCTATCAGATGCAGTTGCAAGGACTACTTATGATATTGAAGATGTTCAATATACTAGAGAATATTTCACTAGTTTTAATTCAAATCTTTTATTTATAAGGATGAAATCTAGCAAAAAAGGATCAATAAGTGTAAATATAAATTTAGGAAGACAGAAAAGATTTAGTGACATT
Organism: Clostridium paraputrificum AGR2156; assembly: GCF_000424025.1. Classification (NCBI taxonomy): domain Bacteria; kingdom Bacillati; phylum Bacillota; class Clostridia; order Eubacteriales; family Clostridiaceae; genus Clostridium; species Clostridium paraputrificum. The sequence continues at coordinate 147,023 of NZ_AUJC01000006.1, read as the reverse complement.
ATTGAGAAATATGAAAATGATGGAATTATAATGTGTGGCTCAGCAGGTGGCATAAAAGGTGTAGCTTTTAATGTAGGCTGTAGAGTAATAAACACTGATGGAGAAAGTGAAGTTTTAGGAGAAACAATTATAGTTAGAAATGCATCAGAGTTTACCTTATGTTTAACGTCTGTCACTGATTATTGGGAAAGTGATTTAGATATTAATTTAGAATGTAAAAAGATACTAAAAGAAATGTCTTTTCATGATTACGATTTAGAAATAGAGAAACATAAGGAGAATTACAAGAGACAATTTGATAGGGTTTCATTAAAGCTTGGAGATGAGCAAAATAATATAAAAAATACTAAGGAAAGACTTGAAAGTTTTAAGAAAAATGCAAATGATTTAGGGCTAATAAAAACAATGTTTGATTATGGAAGATATTTATTGATTTGTTCAAGTCAACCTAACGGCTTGCCATCTAATCTTCAAGGAATTTGGTGTGAGGATTTGAACCCTATATGGGGATCAAAATACACAATAAACATAAATACTGAAATGAATTATTGGATGACAGGCCCTTGTGATTTACCAGAAGTAGAAATTCCATTATTTGAAATGATGAATAAAATGAGAGAGCCAGGTAGGATAACTGCAAAGAAAATGTATGGAGTAAATGGTGTTACTGCACATCATAATACAGATGGCTTCTTTGATACTGCACCTCAATCCCATGCAATTGGGGCTGCAGTATGGCCTATGACACTTCCATGGCTTTGTACACATATATGGGAATATTATAATTATTTTCAAGATATAAGTATTTTGGAAAAATATTATCCATTAATAAAAGAAGTAGTTCAATTCTATGAAGGATATCTTTTTGAATATGATAACTATTTAGTAACAGGGCCATCAGTGTCACCTGAAAATAAGTTTATTACAGAAAATGGCGTAATAGGAAATGTATGTTTATCACCAACTATTGATAATCAAATATTACGTATGTTCTTTAATTGTTATCTAGATATTTGTGAGGTTTTAGATATAGATAGAGATCACTGTAAAAATGTAAAAGATATTTTAGCTAAATTACCACCTACAAAAGTTGGTAAACATGGACAGATACAAGAATGGTTAGTTGATTATGATGAAGTTGAAATTGGACATAGGCATATTTCACCACTATTTGGTTTACATCCTGGTAATGAAATTGACTTAGATAAAACACCAGTTTTGGCTAAAGCAGCTTTAAAAACCATTGAAAGAAGAACTAGTTATGGAAAATATTTAGATGTGAAAAATAGGGAAGAAGCAATAAATAGTTGGCAAACAGCAGGATTGTTTGAAAGCACTAGAACTGGATGGAGCTCTGCTTGGTTAGTTCATTTTTATGCTAGATTGAAAAAGGGACAACAAGGATTTAATGAGTTAGTAGGAATGATAAAAAATACTACATTACCTAATCTTTTCTCAGACCATCCTCCTTTCCAAATAGATGGGAATTTAGGGTTTGTTAGTGGGCTATGTGAGCTTTTAATTCAAAGTCATAACAACAAAATAAAGATTTTACCTGCTATTCCATCTGAAGTTCCTTCTGGAGAATTTGTAGGATTCAGGGTAAGAGGAGGAGAAAAGTTTTCTGTCAAATGGAAAGATAATATGGTTGAAAGAGTTTATATAAAAGGAGAACCAGAGAAAAAAATAACATTTTCTATTGATAAAGAAAAAATGAAGTGTGGAAAAGATACAGTTATTGAAATTGAGTTAGATGAAAATGGAGAAACTGAAGTTACTTTTTAAAATTATTAAAAATATACTTTGAAGGATGTGTATATTAATGAAGAAAAAATTTCATGGTTTAGCAATTTGTATAGTGTTATGTATGATGTTTAATATGCTTTTTAATAGCCGAATTGTATTTGCAAGTCAAGAAGATGAGATGAGAACAAAAATTAGTAATGATTCTCCTTTATTAATAGAACCTGTTTATGGGGATACAGAAAATTCACTTTGGTGGGGTAATACATTAAAAGGAGCATGGAATGCGATACCTGATGATGTAAAGCCTTATGCAGCAATAGAATTACATCCAGCTAAAGTCTGCAAACCAACAAGCTGTATTCCAAAGGATACTCCAGAGTTAAGAAGATGGTATATTAATATGTTAGATGAAGCTCAAGCTAATAATATACCAGTTTTTCTAGTAATTATGTCAGCTGGTGAAAGAGATACAGTTCCACCAGAATGGTTAGAAGAGCAATTTAAGAAATATAGTGTGCTAAAAGGTGTAATGAATATAGAAAACTACTGGATATATAATGATCAGATAGCAACTAACAGTGCAAAATATCTAGAAGTTTGTGCAAAATACGGAGCTCATTTTATATGGCATGATCATGAAAATTGGTTTTGGCAAAATGTAATGAGAAATGAAAATTTTTATAATGCAGCTAAAAAGTATAAAAAGAATCTTGTTTTAGCTACAAAAAATACTCCTATTAGAGATGATGCATCAACTGACAGTATTGTAAATGGAATGTGGTTATCAGGATTCTGTGACAATTGGGGCGCTTCTAGTGATAGTTGGAAATGGTGGGAAAAAAGATATACGAATACTTTTGAACCAGTAGGTAGCAGAAATAGAGATATGCGTTCATACGCCTCTGAACCAGAGTCAATGTTAGCAATGGAAATGATGAATGTTTATACTAACGGAGGAACTGTATATAACTTTGAGTGTGCAGCCTATACCTTTATGGATAATGATGTACCAACACCTGCTTTCTTAAATGGAATAATTCCATTTTTCAGACATGCTATTAAAAATCCAGCTCCTTCAAAGGAAGAAGTAATCAATCGTAGTAAAGTAGTATTTTGGGAAGGTGATGGTGAGATAAATAGCATACCTAATTTTTATAAAGACTTGTATTCAGATGATGAAACAATGCCTTTATATGATACAGGTAGATACAATATTTTACCAGTTATATCATCTAGACTAACTTTAGATGAGGTTAAGAAAATTTTCCCTAATGCAGATATTTTAACAAAAAATAGCCCTGAATTATCATCAAAGGTTAAATATTTAAATTCTAAATATCCTAGTTTATATACAGGAAGTGGATATGCACAAAGAGTTGGAGATAGCTGGTACACCTATAACAGCAATGTTAATATAGATGAAAATCAACAAGTTTCTCTACCAATGTATGTAAACAGTACTAAATCTTTAGATATTGATATGACTGCTCATACTTATGGAATTGTAAAAGAGAAAAAAGATAGCTTAGATATAACTTTAAATAATTATAGAACAGATAAAAGTAAGATGTGGTCTCTTTCAGGCAATTTTGATGCATCACAAAGTTGGAAACAAGGTGAATTAGATTTATCAAATTGGCTTAGTGAAAATTATTGTAAAAATCCAGATGATAATACATTAAGAAAGACTGTTTTAACAATAAATGGGTCTACCAACGCAGAAAAACCTAAAATAAATATAACAGGTGATAAAGATCATTACAATTATACTGAAGAATGGGATAAAGATACTGGAAAGTACACATTGACTATTGACCATAATGGTTACGTTAATGTTTCTTTAGAAGTAACAGGAAATGGACCAAATAAATTACCAGAACCAGATGAGTTTAACCCAGAAGATTTGAATTTGGCTTATGGTAAATCAACAAGTCAAAGTTCAGAAGCATATGGTGCTAGTTCTAATAGGGCTGTAGATGGAATCACAGATGGAGATTATGGAAAAGGATCAGTAACACATACAAATGGTGATTATCCTTCATGGTGGAAAGTTGACCTTGGAGAAACAAAAAATATAGATAGAATTTGTATTTTTAATAGAACTGATTCTAATATGGACAGACTCTCAAATTATGATGTTATTGTTTTAGATGAAAATAATAATGAAGTTTGGAGGGAGCATCAAGATAGCTATCCTTCTCCTATGAGAGAGTATAATTTGAAAAATATTAAAGGAAGATATGTAAAAGTTGAATTAAAAAATAACGGAGTTCCTTTAAGTCTAGCAGAAGTAGAAGTTTATGGTAAACAAGAATCTTTATAGGAGGTATTTTGTTAATGAAAGTAGTAATTGGATCAGATAAAGATGGTATGAAATTAAAAAATTTAATTAAAGAACGATTAATAGACATGGGTTATGAAATTATAGATAAAAGCGAGGTTGCTTCAGTGGATTTTGTAGAATCCACTCTAGCAATTGCAAAAGACGTTCTAGAAAACAATGAGAGTTTAGGCATTGCATTTGATGGTTATGGTGCAGGAAGCTTTATGGTAGCAACAAAAGTAAAAGGGATGGTAGCAGCAGAAGTTTCAGATGAACGTTCTGCATACATGACAAGAGAACATAATAATTCAAGAATGATTACCATAGGTTCAAAAATTGTTGGAGAAGAAATAGCATGGAATATAGTAAAAGAATTTTTATCTGCTAAATATGATGGGGGACGTCACCAAATAAGAGTAGATATGTTAAATAAAATGGCATAAGAAAAAGGGGGAAGGAACAAAATGAAAATTGCTATAGGATGTGATCATATTGTCACTGATACAAAAATGGCAGTATCTGATTTTTTGAAATCCAAAGGATATGAAGTTCTTGATGTAGGAACATATGATTTCACTAGAACACACTATCCTATCTTTGGTAAAAAGGTTGGGGAAGCTGTTGCTAGTGGAGAAGCTGATTTAGGTGTTTGTATTTGTGGAACAGGAGTTGGAATTAATAATGCAGTTAATAAAGTGCCTGGGGTTAGGAGTGCACTTGTTCGTGATATGACGACAGCTATTTATGCTAAAGAGCAATTAAATGCAAATGTTATTGGATTTGGAGGAAAAATAACTGGAGAATTTTTAATGTGCGATATAATTGAAGCTTTTATTAAAGCTAATTATGTAGAAACAGAAGAAAATAAAAGAATAATTAATAAGATTAAGAGTCTTGATGAAAATATGCCTAAGCAAAATGACATACATTTCTTTGATGAATTTTTAGAAAAGTGGAATCGTGGAGAATATCATGATTAAGTAGATAGAGTGAATTATTGCAGCCTAAATTAAAAGAGGAGATTAAAGAAGGATGATTTTTACTGGAAAGAAGAAAGAATATATTAGTCAATTAGTTAATGAAAATAATGTAATTGGAGCTCTTGCAATTGATCAACGTGGAGCCTTAAAAAGAATGATGGGAAAATTTCAAGAGGATGAAGTTGCAGAAAGTAAGATTAGTGAATTTAAAAAAATTGTTTCTTCAGAATTAACAAAATATGCTTCTTCAATACTTTTAGATCCTGAATATGGATTAGATGGAGCTAAAGTACGTGATAAAGATTCAGGCTTATTATTGGCATATGAAAAAACAGGGTATGATGCTAAGGTTAAAGGAAGATTACCCGATCTTTTATCAATGTGGTCAGTAAAACGATTAAAAGAACAGGGTGCTGATGCATGTAAGTTTTTACTCTATTATGATGTGGATGAAGATATCAAAATAAACGAACAAAAAAAGGTGTTTATCGAACGAATTGGATCTGAATGTTTAGCAGAAGATATACCATTTTTCTTAGAACTTGTTTCATATGACTCTAATAATGGAGATACATCTACTAAGGAATATGCTTTGAAAAAACCTCATAAGGTTATTGATATGATGAAAGAATTTTCAAATCCTAGATATGGAGTAGATGTTTTAAAAGTAGAAGTTCCTGTTAATATGGATTATGTAGAAGGATATGGCAATGGAGAATTCGTTTATACTAAAGAAGAAGCAATGAAATTTTTCAAGGAACAGTCTGAAGCAACTAACCTACCATTTATTTTCTTAAGTGCAGGGGTAAGTGCAAAGCTATTCCAAGAAACATTGAAATTTGCAAAATTATCTGAATCTAAATTTAATGGAGTTCTTTGTGGAAGAGCCACATGGGCAAATGGTGTTGATGAATTCATTTTAAAGGGAGAAGATTCTGCCCGTGAATGGATGAAAACTCAGGGACGTAAAAATATCCAGGAATTGAATGATGTTCTTAATAAAACTGCCACACCGATTATTATAGATTAGGAAAAAGATTATATAGTAAGGACTAGGAAGTTAGGAAACTAACTTCCTTTTTTAACGTCTAGGGAATTATAAAATTTCTGGAAAATCATAAGATATTTAGGAGGAATATGGAACTGTATGTAGAATTTTAAAGATATGAATGAAATGTTAACAAACAACTTTTAATAGACAGAAGAGTGGGAGATGAGATTTATGATTGAGGCTATGGAACAGCAAATGGTTAACTACATTAATAGCAGGTGGACAAAAGACATAAATAAGAGAAGAGAAGTTGATATTAATAAATTTTGTGAGTGTTTTAGGGTGCTATGTTCAAGTAGAAATTCTACTTTGTGCATAATTACAAGTATTAAAGAAGAAGGATATACCCATAGAAATGAATATGAGTTAAAAGAAAATCTTGCTTGGATATATGATTGGGTTACCAGTGATTGTATTAATAATGTAATAAAAAAATATGAGGAGTCTACAGGTAAAGATACAAAAAAAGTTGATGAATATAAAGCAGAGGTTCCTTTAATAAAAGAATTTCTAGAAAAGCTTAAAGAAGAAGTAATTGAAATAAGCATAAGAAAGTTATTTGTGTTTCATAACGTAAGTGAAGAGGTGTAAGATGATTAGTCCCCAAAGAGCATGGAAAGAATTTGATTCCTTTGAAGAAAAGTTAGAAAAACTAAAGGAGTTTGAGATTATATCCCCTAAGGCAAAAGAAATAAAGACCCTATACTACAAAGGAGCTTATACTGCAGATATTGTAGAATGTGATGTTGTAGGATATGTAGATAAATTTGAAATTATATTAAATATAAATGGTAAATTACATAGTATTATGCCAGAGTGTTTTGTAGATATGCAAAAAAGGGAAAGGTTTATAATTGTTGATATAGAGACTCCTAAAAGTTTTAAACCAAAGGATGGAATAAGAGAAGTAGTAGCAGTTTTTGTGGAAGACTATAGAGTGGTAGATTCTATTCATATTGCAAAGATAACAGATGAAGATTTGTATAAAAAAGGTTATGGACAAGGCCTAGAAGCAATTGAAGAAGATAAAGAGAGTATAGAAAGGTTCAAAGCATTCATATCAAAATATAAATGTCCAATAATAGCTCATAATGCACAGTTTGAAAGAAGTTTTCTAAGATATTGGAAGTGGGTAGATGAAAAACAAAAGTTTTACTGCAGTATGCATAATATAAAGTTAAAAGAGGATTTAGAGAGTTATAAGTTAATTAGCTTATTAAAACACTTTAGAATAAAGAGTGAACAAACACATACTGCAATGGAAGATGTCTTAGACTTACTGGAATTATTAAAGGTAGTAAAAATAGAAAAATGGGTAGAATTAGGTGCATCATCAATTAAAGGAGCTCCAGATAAAGATACTGATAAAAAAGTTAATACTAAAATAAAGTATTTAAGTAAGGAAGAAAAAGAAAATAATAAAAGAAGGCTTGAAGAGGCTAAAAATAATATAATTAAAGACATATTTAATGGCAAGAAGCTTGTTTTTACAGGGGATATGACAAAGGAAAGAAACGAAATGATGGAGTTAGCAATTAAATATGGTGCAACAGCTGCAACAAGCGTAAGTAGTAAAACAGATTTAGTTGTATTAGGAGAAGCTCCTGGAAAAAGCAAAATAAGTAAAGCAGAGCAATTAGGAATAAAAATGATATCTGAAAAAGAATTCTTTGAAATTATAGAAGGAGAAGAAATAGTTTAGGAGGTTAGGAAACTAACTTCCTTTTTTAATATCTAGGAAATAATTTGAAATATAATAAGGTATTTGGAAGGAATATGGAGATATATATAGAATTTTAAATATATGAATAAATTGTTAAAGGTGTAATTAAAAATGGATAAAGAATTTATGAGAAATATAGCAGAAAAAGAGATAGCCATGGGGGTAGATGTTCCCTATAGCAGAGAAGTAGATTACATAACTTTCTCTAGAGTTTTAAAGGATGATAGAGTTGTTGCAAGTTATAAAATGTATTGGCTACTAGCGATATTAGATGAAGTTCAAGAAGGTAATGTTGAAATAGAATTTAGAAAATTAATAACTAGAATGATTGCCTATGCATGGTATCCTATATCAAAATTCAGATTATACTTTGGAGCATATGATAACCTAGGAAAGGTTGTTAATTATATTTCAGATACCTATAATTTGAAGCCAAACATTAATAAAGGTGAATTAATAGATTTTATTTATAATTCTAATGATAAAGAATTAAACAAAATGATAAAAAACTTAACATATAATGTTCCACACAAGTTTTTATCACCATTTTATGATGGTATAGCTAAGGAGCCTCCTCTGAAGACTGTAATGATACTTTCTAAGGAGCATAAGAGATGGATATATGAAATCTATAGAAATAGTGATGAAGAAAACTGTATCAGAATTAGAGAAGGTTGGGATGATTATTTAAAGTATAACTATAAGATGATTCAAGGATGGGTTTATTATAAGTTGGTTTGTTTCTTGCAAAAAAGAAATCCTAATGTTCCTGGAATTGCAATGAAGCTTGAAGCACCACTAAATAGAAAACTTACTACTCAAACAAAGATTTGGACTAGCATTATTGAAAGAAAAAATATCATTGATTTATATACAGGATTACCATTTACAAAGGAAAACTATAAAGAACATGGTAACTTAAGCATGGACCATTTTATACCATGGAGCTTTGTACTTCATGATCAAATGTGGAATTTGGTGCCTACCTTTAAGAATATAAATAGTCAAAAAAGTGATAATTTATTTAATTATGAAGATTATATAGAAGGTTTAGCCCAATTGCAGTATGATGCTTTTTGCTTTGTGGTAGATGAGAAAAGGGAGAATGAAATTGAGGAATATAGGGGGATTTTAAGAGTTCCAGATGCAGTAGCTTTTAAAGGTAAAGGAAGTTATGAAGAGTTCTTTAAAAGGTATAAGGATGGGACATGCCCTATTTATAATATTGCTGCTAACCAAGGATTTAAGGTGGTTAATGGGATTTATATAAGAAGTTAAGTTTCAACAGGAGAAGAATTATGAAGGAATATAATAAGTTGGTTAGAGATAAAATTCCTGAAATTATAAGAACTGATGGCAAGGAATGTGAGATCAGAGTAGCTCAAGGTAAGGAAAAGTATGAATTGCTTGAGAAGAAACTTATGGAAGAAGTTAATGAGTTCTTAGAAGATAAGAATTTAGAGGAACTTGTGGATGTGATGGAGGTTCTTTTTGGACTGGCTAATGAACTTGGATATAGTGAAGAGGATTTGATTAGGAAGAGGGAAGAGAAGAAGAGAGAACGTGGTGGATTTGAAGAAGGAATTATTTTGAAAGGTGTAATGTAGAAAAAAATGTAAGAAAATTTATTTTTACAAATTAGGTAAATTAAAAATTTAATGAAGGGATGATAACATGAGTGATAACATTAAAAAATTAAGGGATATGCTTCTAGAGGGAGCACCAATTCTTTTTTTGGGAGCTGGTTTTTCGTTTGGTAGTAATATTGGAAATGGCAATGCTATACTACCGACAGATTTAAAAGCAGAAATTAAAGAGAAGTTATTACATATTGATGAAAATCATGGTGATATAGAAGAAATTAATAGATATAACTTAAAAGAAATGTGTGAGTTGGCAAAAGATATGAAGGGGCGTGACGAATTAGATGATTTTTTAACAACAATTTATTCTAATGTATATCCACAAGAGCATCATTTTAATTTGATTAAATATCCGTGGAAAAAGATTTATACTACTAATATAGATGATTTAGTTGAAAAAATATATATAAAAAATAAATTACCTATTAAGGTTCAGAATTCAGCTATTGAGAAAGAATATGACTTTGAAGGTACGGAGTATTATAAGTTGCATGGTTGCGTAAGAAACAGAAAAGAGGGATATACATTTACTGACAATGATTACATTAACAGAATCGGGAAGACTGACTATAGATTGCTAGAATTTTCATTCGATATTCAGCGTTATAATATTATTTTTTTAGGAACAAGTTTTGAAGAACCAGATATTGAATATTATATAAATTTATATAAGAATGCTGGATATCAATCGAGAAAAGGAAAATTAATTTTTATAAATCCTAAACCTTCAGCCAAGTTTAAAAGAATGATTAAATCATTAAATGCTGAGCTAATTGAGTGGGATACTAAAGAGTTTTTAGAGTATTTAGCCAGCTTAAATTATAAACCTGAAAAGATTAAATATTTAGAGGGAAAAATGTCTTATGAAGGGTTTCACTTGTTAAAGAGGATAAAAGAAATCTATGAACAAGGGGAATACAATAGTGAATTATATCAGGGTCAAAGTACTAAATGGGAAGATATATTTTATCAATGGGATTTTGTAAATCCATTAGAGAAACAAATTATAGAAGATATAAAGTCTGAAAAATATCTTATAGATGGTACAAATGTGCAATGTATATCAATGGTAGGGCAGTCTTATATCGGAAAAACAACTATGCTAAAAAGATTAGCAGTAGATTTATTAAATGATGGATATGAAGTAATAGAGTTTAAAGGTGAGGAATTTAATATTAAACTGTTAAAAGAATATATAAGTAGCATATCACATGATAAATTTGTATTGATTTTTGATAATGCAAGTCAAAGTTATCCTATAATAGAAAAGTTATTGTTAGATAGAAATATAAATAAGAAATTATTTATATTAGCAGCTTCAAGAAAATATTATCATAATAAAAAGAAATATTATTTAATAGATGATAATAAAAGTTATAAAGAATATTTAATTAGTACAGAAGTAAATTATGAATATGCATTAAATATAGTGAATAAATTAGATGAAAAAGGATATCTAGGATATTTAAGAAGCCAAAGAAGTTTAGATAATAAAATACGATTGTTAAAGAAAGAAAAAGATTTAATAACTTTCATGATAAAATTAACAAATGGCACAGATTTCAAAAACAGTATAAGTATAGAAAGCAAGGAAGCTTTAATGCAAGATAATATTTCAAAATATATAATTGTTACATTAGCTATATTTGATAAATTAGATGTTGACTACTTACCCAATGAACTTTTGAATATTATTTACAATACGAATATAGATATAGTACAAGGAAATAATGATGCTATTTGCAATATGTTAAAGATAGATCGAAATGGTATACAAATCAGAAATGGAATATATACAAAAAATATTTTGGATGCATGTGGAAATCCTTTTAAATTAAAATGTATTTATAATGTTCTTGTAAATATAGCAGGAAAAGTTAATGAAAATAAATATAATAGTTATAGAATTATATTTGAGCAATTAACAAAAGAAGATAGATTAAGAAAAGATATGAATTTTCAAAATGAAGAAATTAAAAAACTGTATTATCAAATTAAAGATTGGTATAATAATATTAGTTATTATTGGCTTCAGCTAGGATTGGTTGAGCAAGCAGATTTAGAGTTTGAAAAAGCACTAAATCATCTTGAGCAAGCTGAAAGTATTCGCCCAGATAAATATCAAATTCAGCATGCACTTGGTAGAAACTATTTAAGACATGCAAATAGTTTAAATGATTTAAGTATCGCTGAACCTATTTTTAAAATTGGTGAACAAAGACTTATAAAGTTAATTGAAGAAAAAGAAATTACTCAGCCACTTGCATATTCAATTAATTGCTATATAAATGAAAAAATTAAATATATAGATAAATTTAATATATCAATATCAAAAGATGAATGTATGAAAATGTTTGATTATATAAAGATAATGGTAACAAAGAGAATTGATGAAGATAATCAATTAGATGTATTGGTAGTTAAAAGATTTTTTGACTTATTAAAAAGTAAAAAAATATATGGAGTGATTAATTTTTCTAGTGGGGATGAGTTTGTTAAAGAGTTTATTTTAAAAAATAGAATAAAAATGGTCTAAAGTTATATTAATAGTATATACAGATATTGTTAATAAGGAACAAGAATTATGTTACGTATGAATATTTAATTAATAAAAGAGTCCATAATTAATATGAGGCGGTGTTAATTATGGACTCTTTTTATGTAGAAGAAACTTCAATATGGAGTTTTAAGGATAGAGGAGATTGGGCTACTCATAGAGGTGACTATCCTGGAAATTGCTCCCCAAGAGTTGTTAGAAACTTACTAATTAAATATACAAAAGAAAATGATGTTATATTAGATCAATTTTTAGGTGGTGGAACGACAGCAATAGAATGTTTATTATTAAATAGAAAAATTATTGGAATAGATATAAATAAAAATGCAATTTCTATTACACAGGATAGAACACGGAAGCTAAATGGTGATAAGAGTTTATATTTAGGTGATGCTAAAAAGCTAAATTTGCAGGGAGAATCGGTTGATTTTATTTGTACCCATCCACCATATTTAGACATAATTAAATACAGCAATAATATAAAGGATGATTTATCTTTGCTAAGGAAAGAGGAATTTTATAGTGCAATGCTAGAAGTTGCAACTGAATCTTTTAGGGTATTAAAGAAGCATAGTAGGTGTGCTGTAATAATTGGTGATGTTAGAAAAAAAGGATATATCGAGCCATTAGGTTTTACTGTCATGAATATATTTATTAATGCGAGATTTTTACTAAAAGAAATAATAATTAAAGAACAACATAATTGTAAAAACACAGAAAAGTGGAGAGAAATTGCGAAAAAGAAGAATTTTTTATTAATTCAACACGAATATATATTCGTATTTGAGAAGAGCTATTCAAATTAGCTCTTTTTTAATGTAAAATATAATTTGGAGGAGTGTGAATTATGAATAAACGTGTTGTAAAAGATAGATATAGTTTATATTGTGCTGATACAGTTAAAACTTTAAAAAAGCTAGAAGAAAAATCTATAGATATGATCTTTTCGGATCCTCCATACTTTTTAAGCAATGATGGCATAACATGTTCAAATGGGAAAATGGTTTCGGTAAATAAAGGTGAGTGGGATAAATCAAATGGTTTAGATAATGATATTAAGTTTCATAAAAGATGGTTAAAAGAATGCGATAGGGTGTTAAAAGATGAAGGAACTATATGGATTTCTGGAACATATCATTGTATTCATCAAATAACATATATATTGTTAAAATTGGGATACTATATTATAAATGAAGTTACTTGGTATAAGCCTAATGCTGCACCAAATCTTGGGTGTAGGTGTTTGACTGCAAGTCATGAAACTCTAATATGGGCGAAAAAAACTAAAAAATCTAAGCATATATTTAATTATAATTTGGCTAAGGAGCTTAGTGAAGGCAAGCAAATGAGAAGTTTATGGACTATAAGTACAACACCTAGAAGTGAAAAACAATTTGGAAAACATCCAACTCAAAAACCAATTAAATTACTAGATAGAATAATTAAGATATCAACAAATGAAAATGATTTGATTTTAGATCCTTTTTGCGGTAGCTCTACAACTGGAGTAGCTGCAGTTATTAATAATAGAAGATATATTGGTATAGATATATCAGAAGAATATATAGATTTATCTATAAAAAGATTAGAAGACGTTGAACTAAGGAGGAAATAAATGAGTAATAATGAAGCGAAACCAGTATTAAAATGGGCTGGTGGAAAATCCAAACTTATACCAGAAATTGAGTCAAGATTTCCCAAAGATATAGATAAGGAAATAACTACATATATAGAGCCTTTTATAGGAGGCGGAGCAGTTTTTTTTCATATAATGAATGAATATAAATTTAAAAAGGTTATAATTAATGATATTAATAAAGAATTAGTATTAATGTATAAGGTGCTTAAAGAAAAACCTTATGAACTAATAGAAATTCTGGAAAGAAAACAAAATGAATACAATAATTTAAATTCATTAGAGGAAAAAAGTGAACTTTTTTATAGTATTAGGGAAAAGTTTAATAAAGGAAAAGGAAGTATAAGTTATGATATTATAGATATAAAAGAGATAGAACATGCTTCCTATATGATTTTCTTGAATAAAAGTTGTTTTAATGGATTATATAGGGAGAATAAAAAGGGATTATTTAATGTACCTTTTGGAAAAAAAGAAAAAATAAATATATTCGAAAAAGCAAATATTTTATCAGCAAGCAATGCGTTACAAGATGTAATTATCTTAAATGGAGATTTTGAAGGTATAGAAAGGTACATTAATGATAAAAGTTTTATTTATATGGATCCACCATACAGACCTTTAAAAAAGGATAGCTTTACAGATTATTCTAGGGAGGAATTTAATGATAATTCGCAAAAAAGGTTAGCGGAACTGTGTGAAAGAATAGATAAGGTAGGAGCTAAATTTATTCAAAGTAATTCAGATCCTAAGAATACTGATGAGAATGATGAATTTTTTGATGAATTATATAAACAATTTAAAATAGATAGAATAAAGGCAGCTAGGAATATTAATAGTAAGGGAACTGGAAGAGGAAAAGTATCTGAATTATTAATTAAAAATTATTAGATATTAATTAAAAAGGGGATGGGAGAAATGAAAAGAAATTTTGAGGAATGGTTAGATAAATTTAGGACAAGTATATCTGGATATGGATATTATATTGATTTTGATAAGGTAGTTAATAATATTGAGAAGATAAAGATTGAATTAAATATACTAAATTCATTAATAGGTTCTAAAAATATAGAAGATGATTTTGAAAAAATAGTTAATAAATATCCAGAAGTATTAAAATGTATTCCATTATTATTGGCTGTAAGACAATATGAAATTTTTGCCCAAGATGAAGAAGGAAAATTTGTTTATAATTTTAAAAAAATGAATTACGATATAGAGCAATATAAAGTATTTATGAGAAAAACAGGGTTATTTGATATTATTCAAAACCATTTGGTAAATAATTTAGTTGATTATGCATATGGGGTTGAAACAGGATTAGATTCTAATGGAAGAAAAAATAGAGGAGGTCATCAAATGGAAAATTTGGTGGAAAACTTTATTAAAAATTCGAATGTTAGAGAGTATTACAAAGAAATGTATCTTGCAGATATTGAAAAGAAATGGGATATTGACTTATCAGCGTTGTCCAATAATGGAAAAGCAAGAAAGAGATTTGATTTTGTTGTTAAAACTGATAGTATGATTTATGCAATAGAAACAAATTTTTATGGAGGAACAGGTGGAGGTTCAAAATTAAATGAAACAGCTAGAAGTTATAAAATGCTTTCTCAAGAAGCTGATACTATAGATGGGTTTACGTTTGTTTGGTTTACTGACGGAACAGCATGGAAAAGTGCTAGAGGGAATTTAAGAGAGACTTTTGATGCTATGGAAAATATATACAGTATTGATGATATGGAAAATGGAATAATGAATAAGATTTTTAAATAGATAATATAAAGGTTTATATAAAATATGAGGTTAGAGGGAAAAAGATGTATACAAAGTTAGAGAAACAAATAGTAGAAATATTTAATAAAAATAATTTTTTGCAGTTATATTATCAGAATAAAAAAGCTTTTATCAAATTAAAAACAGGTTTGGAAGTAAATAATGATTTAGATATAAAGATAGTTTTTCCAGGATATAAGACTAAAGTTAGCGGGGATAAGGTAGAAAAATATGATTATAGAGTAGATTACAACGATATTCCTGTATCACATGTTAATATAGTTATAGATTTTTATAATAAAGTGGTACAAGCTCCTCATTTGAAGTCAAAATTAGAAGAATTTATAATTGACTTAGCGATAAAAGGAAGTAATATAAATAGAGATATCTATTTAGAATTAGAAAGATTTAGATTTTTGCCGCCTAACGTAGAGTTATTACAAAAAGTGAAATTATTGCATAACAAGATTGGAAAGAAGTATCTGTTTGAGGGAAATTATAATAAAAATTATTCCATTGATGAGCTATCTAAGTTGATAACATTAATAGTAATGCAAGAAGATATTAATTATCCTATGCCAAGGTATGAGGGGAGGAGAATGAGCTTTTATAGATATTTAGAAGCTATTCACTGCGTAGATATTAATAAAAAAATAGATGAAGTTATATTGAGGGCATTATCTCATACTAGGCCTAAGTTATGGAATGAAATTGATTATAGTAAAATAAGAAATATAGTGAATTTAAAAGAGTATAGTATTACAAAAAATGATAAATTTATATTAAAGTAATTTAAGATGATACAATTATATATTATAACAAATAATTAAAATATAAATAAAGTTAAAATTCTATTGTAATAGTATTTAAAGTCAGTATCAAATTAATTGGTACTGATTTTTTTTCAGTGACAAATTCCAAATAGAATAATGTATAGAAGTACTGAATGTATAGATAGTATTGGTCAAAGATAAAGATCACTCTATTTAAGAAATACAATAACATAAAGTTACTTTTTGGTGAATATAACTTTTATGGGGTGAGAAAATTGGAAGATTATAAATGTGAATGCGGTGGAACTGCTTTTAGGTTAGTAAAACTTACAGAAAAGGATAAAGAGTACACTAATGATAAGTATCAGTTTCAATGTACAGAATGTGACAAAGTTATTAATCTTGATGAAAACAATAGAATACTTAAAACTTTCAGAAAAACAAAAAAACAATTGCAAGATGTCGAAGATACTTTTGATGAAGATATTGAGCAGCTAGAAAAATGCTTGAAAGCTTTAGAACCTATAAAAACCAATATAACTCAATTAGAACACTTGCTTAGAGAATTAAAATTTATATACTTTGAGGAAAGTGGGGAAATTCCAAGTAATATAAAATCAATTGCAACAATAATAAATAAGAACTTGCCTTATGGACATAAGGGTGAATATGAGAACACTAGCAATCTTGATAGTCAAAAATATAAGGTTAAAGATGAAGAAGGAAAAGAAATATATTCATTTGAGGTAGGTTATAATAAAAATAATAATATACAAGTCATTATAAAAGACAAAGATAAAAGGGTTAAGCAGTGGTCATTTGAGATTACTGATAGCTTTAGAGTAATACAAGTATTATTAAGAATTAATGAAAAGTTTAATTACAGCAAGTAGAAAAATTAAAAATGATTAGATGTTTTAGACTACTTCTAAATAATTAGGAGTAGTTTTTTATATTTTCACCACAAAGCATAGAAATGAAATCAAATGCCAGAAGTTGGATTGAAGTTGCAAGATATGGTATAATATTGAAAAAAGTATTTACTGGTGGGGGTATAATATGTCTTTTTTAAAGAATTTATTAGATATTAGGGAGATAAAAGGTCCAGAGTTCTATAAAGATTTTGAAAGTGAAAATAAGCAATTATATGATCTTGAAGAACTCTTTTCTAGAGTAAAAAGCGAAAAGAGAAAGAAAATACAACGAGACATAATAAATCTAAAGATAGGTCTAGAAGGGGAAAGGGCAGTAAGCTATGAGCTAAAGAATTCTTTTATTCCAATGATTTGTTTACATGATATAAGAATTGAAAATGCTGGTTATGTTGCTCAAATGGACTATATCCTAATTACAGAATATTTTATTATGGTACTTGAAACTAAAAAACTTAATGGAGATATTGTAATAAATGAAGCAGGAGAGTTTATAAGAAGATTTAAAACTAAAGAAGGAAAGGTCTTTAAGCAAGAGGGAATGTATAGCCCAATTGCTCAAAATGAAAGACATATAAGAATACTAGAAAATTTCTTAAAGGGTAATGGAATAATTAAAAGAGTTCCAATTTATTCTACAGTAATAATTGCAAATCCTAAAGCTATTATAAATAGAAGTAAAGCACCTTATGCTATAAGAAATGGCATTTATAAATATGATCAAATAACAACTATGTTAAAGAAAAAGCTAAGTAAATGCCAAAAGGATGGCAAGATGTTTGAAAGCCATATGGTTAAAATAGCTGAATTCTTATTAGAGAATAATAAGGAGATAACTTTTGATTATAATGCTAAGTATGGATTAACAGAAGAGGATTTTAAGGAAGCTACAGTTGAAGAGAATGTTGAGGTTTCAGTGCAGGAAGAAGCCTGTGTTGAGGAAGTAGCTGAAAATGAGCAAGTAGTAGCAACTGAGGTTGTGGAAGAAGAGAAAACAGAAGAGCAGGTAGAAGATAATACAAGTGATTTATATGAAGAGATAAGAAAGTATAGATATAATAAAGCAAAGGAAGAGGGGAATAAGCCATATTTTCTTTTCAATAATAATACCTTAGATTTATTAGTTAAGGAGAGACCAAGAACAAAGGAAGAGCTTTTGAAAGTTCAAGGCTTTGGACAAGTTAAGGTAGACGAGTATGGTGATGACCTTTTAAACATAATAAATAAATATGTAAATATATAAATATAGAAAAAAATCCTTTTAGAGTTATTCTAAAGGGATTTTTGTTTTTAAATAAAACATATGTATTTTCCAAATTTATTTTATTAAAACTCATTCAAAGCCGTATTTTTACTATAACTTCTTATCTTCTTAAGAAGTTAAGAACATAAGAAGTTAAGTTTTTTTCTTTATCTTTAGTATAAGTGGGGGGATATTTGTTTTGATGTGACTTAGATCTTGCCACGAAACAAGCAAAATAAATATTCCCCCAACATTTTTTAGATTAATCTTGTACTTCTCTATTTGATTCTATAGTTTTATGTTTTCCAATTGGTTTAACATTTATATTAGATCTATATTCTGTTTCTGCCCAGTATATATTTTCAGCAACTAAAGCTTCAGGGTTTAGTTCAACTCCATCTAAAATTATTTCTTTAAACCTATGATATCCAGCTCTATCTATTAAGTGGCCTCCATGTAAGTATTCAGGCTTATAATCCAATGCCCAAGCAGAAAACTTTTGCCAGTTTGCAAACATTCCTAATACTACATCTTCAGTAACAAAGTTTAAGAAAGTTTTACCCATTCTAGGAGTTTGTTTTCCTGTTCTTCCACCTATAACAACTCTATAGAATTTTTGAGGACTTCTTGTCCATGCACTTGCAGGGCAAGCTAGAACACATTCACCGCAACCAACACAGCAGCATGGGTCTTTATCTACAAGTCCATTTTTATTTAAACTTAAAACTCTAGTTGCATGATGTTCACATGCTTTTACACAAGCACCACAACCAATACATCTTTCAGGATGATATATCATTCTAGCTTGACCAATAACACCAAAGTCTTGGAAATGAGCTTTAGCACAATCATTTGGACAACCTGATACTGAAACTTTAATATGGTAGTGAGAAGGGAAGACTAGGCTTTCTATTTTATTTGCTAAATCCTTAGTGTTAGCATTTGCTTTTATGCAATGAGAATTACCTATACATGCCATAACATTTCTAGCACCTATTGTAGGATATCCATTTTCATCTACTGTCATATTACAGTTACATTCATCAACTTCAACTTCTTTTAAATAATTAGAAATATACTCATTAACAGAAGGAATATTTTTATATTTAATTCCAGGGATACTGAAGGTTTGTCTCATTCCCATATGAAAAGTACCATTACCATAAGTTTCTGCAATATATTGAATATCACTTAAATATTTAGCATTAACAAGACCTCCTGGTACACGCATTTGAAGCATAAATTCTCCAGGAATCTTTGATTGACGAAAACAATTTAATCTAACCTTTTTAATATCTATATCATGATTCATAAAAGTATCCTCCTAATCTAATAATGATTTAGCCTTAGTATAGTTAAATACAGGGCCCTCTAAGCATACATAAGTTTCATCAATTCTACAGTGTCCACATTTACCAACAGCACAAGACATTTTTCTTTCAAATGATACCCAGATTTTTTCTTCAGGAACACCAAGTTTTAGCATTTCAAGAGCTGTAAAGTGCATCATTACTGGTGGCCCAACTATAACAACTTCATAGTTATCTTCAAAAGAGTCTAAAGGAAGTTTTGATAAATGTTTAGTTACAAGACCTTGTTCCCAACCATCTTTTTCACCCTTATCTAGTGTATATATTGTATTAAATTTCTCTCTCCATTTATCTAATTCAGGTTTGAACAATATAGAATCTATATCTTTAAAGCCAAAGATTAAACTTAATGATTTAACATAATCTTCTTCAATATAAAATTTATTAATCATACTTCTTACAGGGGCAACTCCTGTACCACCAGCAATTATAATTAAATTTTTATTTTTAAACTTTTCAACTGGCCATCCTTTACCATATGCTCCTCTTAAGAAGATTTTATCCCCTGATTGTAATTTGAAAAGCTCATCAGTTACCTTTCCAACAGATCTTATTGTAAAGTCCATATATCCTAGTCCAAATCCGCTTACAGAAATAGGTGCTTCGCCAATTTTAGGTAGTGATAGTTGTAGGAATTGTCCATGCTCAGGAACTATATCAGTTGCAACTCTAAAAGTGTATTCATGGTTAGTTTCATGAGTAACGCTAATAATTTCATATGATTTAGGTGTTAATATATTGTTTTCCATATTATTTTCCCTCCATAATTTCATTAACTGCATTATTTACTTTGTTTATTGTAGCTGTAATTGAAATATGTTCAGGGCATCTATCAGTACATCTACCACAACCAACACACATATGCTCATCTCCAAATTGAGCTTTATAATCATGAATTTTATGAAGAACTTTATATCTCATTTTATCTGCCTTAGTTGTTCTAAAGTTATGTCCTCCAGCCATTTCATCAAAACCATCTATGTGACAAGATGCTTGTACTCTTCTTCTTTCACCAATTTTACCTAGAGAATCATATACAATATCACGTGTAGTATAGCAAGAACATGTGCTACAAGCTATTGTACAACTTCCACAACCAAGGCATCTTTTGTTGTATTCATCCCACATTGGATGATTTTTAAGCTTTATTAATATTTCTTTATCATTAATTTCAGGAATTGTTACCTTTGCTTCATTTTCTTCAATAAATTTTAGTTCAAATTCTTCTTCTGTTTTATCATTGAAAAATTTACTGAATTCCTTATCTTTAACATCAAAAAGTAAAGAAGATTCATTAAATCTTACAGCTAAAGAGTAATCATCAGTCTTATTACTGTTCATTGATACGCAGAAGCAAGTGTCAAATCCATCAACACATTCAATACAAATAAATTTAATTCTTTCTCTTATCCTTTTATAGAAGGTATCTTCAAAGTTACCATTGTGAAGATAAATCATATCTTGTCTTCTTTGTGCATTAATATCACAAGGTCTAGCAAAAATTAATATCTTTTTGTTATGACCTATAGAACTTTCTCTAAATTCATCTTCTGTAAAGTAATAAAGTGTTTGAGTAATAGGAGTTATTACTTCCTTTACTGGATAGTGTGATTTTTCCTTAAATTCAATTTCTTCTACAGTAGAAACTTCATCATACTTTATAATGTCTGTGTCTGAGTATCTACCTTGTTTTTTAAATCTCTTTGGTGCATAAATCTTGTATTCTTTCTTTAAGTCTTCAAATAAAGTATTTACTTCTTGGAATGATAGATTATATCCCATATGATACCTCCTAAAATAGTTTTATTTTTAACAATCTTTCTGATTTGATTATATAGCTACATATGAAAAAAATATAATATCAAAAAAATATGGGAATCATAAGTAAAACCTATAATAAAAAATACTTAATTTAAATAGACTTTAATTCCATTAATAGTACTGTATAGTAGAATATAAATTAAAATGGTAAAATATAGACATAAAGTCTATATTAAGGAGAAATATTGTGGATATAAGTAAAAACCTAATAATGGTTATGAATAATAAAACAAATAAATTTGAAGATAAAACAAAAGAAATAAAATGGATTAATGATTATAAGGACACGTGGAAGCGTAAAGTTACATATACAAACGAAAAAACATATACCTACAACTACAACAATATCCAATGGTTTAAAGATCCTACAGAAATAGATTGCAAATCTAATGTAGTATTTTACAAAGGAGAACCAAGAAATGGAGCATTAAAAATCTTAGATTTTAATGAATACATAAAAATATTTTTTAAAAATGATTACACTGAAATCCATGAAAAAAGATACATAAGAATAGAAAAGTCATCTCTAGACAGTGCAAAGTCTAAAAGTTGTTTTAAGTATTTAAAGCATCTATCATCCCTAATAAAAATAGATGAAACAAATTTCCTAGAAAAACAATATGAAAAAATGGAGTTTATAAGTCCTAATAGTGTTTTGTCAAAATACCTTAATGGTAAAAATCCAAAAGAAAGAAAAAAATATGAGAGTTTTATATATCCCTTTGGTTTTAATATAAGCCAAAAGGAGGGTACAGAAAAGGCTCTAAATAGTGAAATTAGCATAATTGAGGGGCCTCCTGGTACAGGAAAAACTCAAACAATTTTAAATATTATATCCAATGCAATAATTAATAATAAAACTGTAGGGGTTGTATCAAACAATAACTCTGCAACCTCAAATGTTATAGAAAAGCTTAATAAATATGGTGTTGGCTTTATAGCTGCCTTTCTTGGAAATACAGAAAATAAAGAGAAATTTATAGATGGCCAAGATGGGGCTTATCCTTCTATGGAGGGGTGGTTCTTTAATTTTAGTGATGAAAAGGAACTTAAGAACAAGCTACTTCAGGTAGAAAATCATTTAAATGAAATGCTAAATAGAAAAAATGAATTAGCAAAGCTAAAGGAAGAACTAGATGGAATAAAAGTGGAGAAGGAGCATTATTTAAGCTCTACTGAAAAGCCTAATATACTTCCTTATAGGAGCTTGTATAGAAAAACTCCAGATAGAATACTTACTTTATGGAATAATATCCAGTATCACATAGAGAATAAGGGGGATTTTACTACCTTAGATAAGGTTAAGTATTTAATTAAGTTTGGTATATATTCCTTTAAGTTTTATGATAACCCTAGTGAAGAGGTGGTTTTATTATTACAGAACTTATATTATGAGATGAAAATTGAAGAGCGTGAGAAAAGAATTACTGAAATAAGCAAGTCCCTAGAAAGATATAAGTTTGAAGATAAGATGAAGGAGTATACTGATCTTTCTATGAAGTTATTTAAATCTAGTTTATATAAAAGAAAGGGAAATAAAAGTGCAAGAAGTAGGTTTTCTAAGGATGATTTATGGAAAAACTTTGGGGATGTGGTTAAGGAGTATCCTGTAATTTTAAGCACCACTCATTCCTTAAGAAATTCCATAGGGGAGAACTATTTATTTGATTATGTAATTATAGATGAATCATCTCAAGTGGACATTGTTTCAGGGGCTTTAGCCCTATCTTGTGGGAAGAATGTTGTAATTGTTGGGGATGAGAAGCAATTGCCTAATGTGGTATCCGATGATTTGAAGGTTAAAACAAATGAGGTGTTTTATAGCTATGATTTAGATGAAGCTTATAATTATAGTGAAAAGAGCCTACTTACTTCTATAAAAACCTTGTATCCAGATGTTCCTTATACTCTTTTAAAGGAGCATTACAGGTGTAATCCAAAGATAATAGGCTTTTGTAATGAGAAGTTTTATAATGGAGAGCTTATTCCTTTAACGGAAAATAATATAGATAATCCTCTAATGGTTTATAAAACAGTGGAGGGAAATCATGCTAGAGGTAAGTTTAATCAAAGGGAGCTTGATGTTATCTTTGATGAAGTAATTCCTAAGGAAAACCTACAAAATTTAAATGAATCCATAGGGATAATATCTCCCTATAGACTTCAAGCTGATGAGATTAGAAAGTATATTGGTGATTTAGATATTGAAGCAGACACTGTTCATAAGTTCCAAGGTAGGGAAAAGGATAACATTATAATATCTACAGTTTCTAATGAGATGAATGACTTTATTTCTGGTTCTAATTTAATTAATGTTGCAGTTTCTAGAGCTGTTAATAGGCTGATTCTTGTGGTTTCTGGAAATAAGGAGTTTATTGAAACTGAGAGCAATATTGGAGATTTAATTAGATATATTAGCTACAACAATGTGGAGTGTATAAAGGAAAGCAAGGTTAACTCTATTTTTGATTATTTATATAAATCCTATAATGATAGAAGGTTAGAGCTACTAAAAAACACCAATAAGTCAAGGTATGATTCTGAAAATCTTATGGTAAATTTATTAGAGGGTATTTTGGAGGATGAGAAAGATTTAAGTATAGGCTATGATATGCATTATCCTTTGAGAAACTTAATAAGGGACACTTCTTTACTTAATGATAGAGAGAAAAGCTATGTAGGAAATATTAATACTCATGTGGATTTTATATTGTTTAATAAGCTTGATAAATCTCCTGTTTTGGTTATTGAGGTTGATGGATTTAAGTATCATGATGAAAATGAAGTTCAGCTAGAACGTGATAATATTAAGAATTCTGTTTTGGAAAAGTATGAGATTCCTTATTTAAGGTTGAAGACTAATGGTAGTGATGAAGAAAAGAGGATAAGAGAAGCATTAATATCTTAGGATAAGAGGTGAATAATATGGCTATGTGGAATCCTTGGCGTGGATGTAAAAAGTGCAGTGATGGATGCAAGTTTTGTTATATTCATAAGGGAGATTATAAAAGAAAAGTAGATACTAGTAAAATAGTTAAAACAAAAGATTTTTATAAGCCTATAGAGAAATTAAAAAATGGAACTTATAAGATTAAGTCAGGAATAGTATATCTATGTTTTTCATCAGACTTCTTTATTGAAGAAGGGGATCAATGGAGAGATGAGTGCTGGAATATGATAAAAGAAAGAAGTGATTTAACCTTCTTATTTCTAACTAAGAGAATAGATAGATTTAAGGATTGTATTCCTGATGATTGGAATGAGGGGTATGATAATGTAGTAGTTTGTTGTACTATTGAAAACCAGAAGAATGTAGATTATAAGCTTTCAATTTTTAGGGATTTCCCTGCAAAGCATAAATGTATTACAGCACAGCCACTATTGGAAGAAATACATATTGAAAAATATTTGAAAGACATTGAACTTGTTGTAGTTGGAGGAGAGTCTGATTATAATGCAAGACCATTAGATTATGATTGGGTTCTTAGTATTAGAAAGCAATGTATGGACGCAAATGTGAACTTTGAATTTAGACAGTGTGGCACACACTTTATTAAGGATAAAAAACTATATAAGCTACAGGTGAAGGATTTATGTAAACAAGCCAAGTTAGCTAATATAGATTATAAAGCAACTTAGAAATAGAAACTACTTCTAAATTAGAGGTAGTTTTTTTTGTATTTAAAGATAAAAAACTTACCACTTACTTTTGAAAAATTACCACTTGTTTTACTTTTGTTTACAAAAAGATACCATAAGTTATAATTTATATTGTGGAGTGTGAGGAGATGAAAATAAGGATTGAAGTTGATGAGAATATTCAAGATGATGAAGTTATCATAAGATGTGCTAATTTAAATGAAGATATACAAAATCTTCAAAGTGCAATTAAAGATGCTTTATCCCAAAAGAATAGAATAATATTCTACAAAGATAATACACAGTTTTATATATCTTTAGATGAAATATTGTTTTTTGAAACAGAAGAAACAAGTATTAGTGCACACACATTAAATAATGTTTATGAGGTTAAATATAAGCTTTATGAGCTAGAAGAAATACTGCCTAATAATTTTATGAGGGTTTCCAAATCAACAATACTAAATGTAAATTATATTTATTCCATAACTAGAAATCTTACATCCTCAAGTCTTGTTGAATTTAAGAACACACATAAAAAGGTTTATGTTTCAAGATATTATTATAAACCATTAAAAATTAAGTTATTAGAAATGAGGAGATAAAATGAAAAAGGAAAGAGTTTTTTGGGGTCTATTTCTTGTAATAGCTGGAATAGTCTTAGTTGTTAGTAAGCTTGGATATTTTGCAGGCGTTAATTTGTTTAGTTTAGTTGCTACAGTATTTTTAGTTGCAATTATTATAAAAAGTGTATTTAAGATGAATTTTGCAGGCATTCTATTTCCATTAGCATTTATAGGAATACTTTTTGATGATCAGCTTGGAATTACTGCAATTACTCCATGGACAGTATTAATTGCTGCAACATTAGGAAGTATAGGGCTATCAATTATATTCCCTAAGAAAAAGAAATGGTATGGTAGAAACTATGATTATGATTGTAATGTTATTGATGTAGAAGATGATAGTCATATTAAGTTGGAAACTTTATTTTCTGGCAGTACTAAATATGTAAATTCTGACTCATTAGAACAAGTAGATCTAAAATGTAATTTTGGTGGTAGTACGGTATATTTTGATAACGCAAAGCTAAATGGTGGAAAAGCCATTGTAAGGTTAGATGTTAACTTTGCTGGTGTAGAATTATATGTGCCTAAAACATGGACTGTTGTTAGCAATGCAAATGTATCTTTAGGTGGAATAGATGAAAAGAATAAAGGAATAGGTAATGGAGAAAATATCTTAACTTTAGTTGGAAATGTTAGTTTCTCTGGTATAGAAATAATTTATATTTAAAGGTAATAAAGCTACTTCTAAGAAATTAGGGGTAGCTTTTTTAATTTCCTTACCTTTAGTACGCGTGGGGGGGATATTTGTTTTGATGTGACTTGGAGCGTAGAGACGGAACAAACAAAATAAATATCCACTCCACCTTTTTTATGCAAAGTTCAAATTCTAAAAGGAATTTTCTATAGCAATATAGAATTATATATTTAAACAGATAATATTTTGAAGGGAGAGATATTTATGGAAATGAAGAGAGTTTTAATACCTGTTGATGGAACTGAAAGGAGTATGCATTCTCTAGATTTTATTAAGGGTATATTTCCTAAGGATTCAGTTCACATTACCCTAATGAATGTTAAAGAGTTAGTTTTTATTAATGGTATGGCAGTAGCAGAAGAGCTTAAGGATGCTCAGGAAATTGGACAACAAATACTTGATAAAGCTGCTGAAAGAATGCAGGGATATTCCATATCAACATACTTTACCTTTGGATATGCAGGAGATGAAATATTAAAGAAAGCAAAGGAAGATAAAACAAATGTAATAATAATGACTAAGTCAACTAAGAGTGCATTAATAAGAATGATAGGATCAACAACATCACATGTAGTAAAAGGAGCTAAATGTGTAGTGATGATAGTCCCAGAATAAAAAGAGGTTGTTCACGCAACCTCTTTTTTAATTTCCTTATCTTTAGTATGAGTGGGTGGTTATTTGTTTTGATGTGACTTTGGAGCATAGCGACGGAACAAGCAAAATAAATACATACTCTACTTTTTATAGTTATTATAACTTCAATTTAGATAATAAAAAATTTCATAAAATGAAATTTTTAAATCTTTTTTCTGTAAGGTGATATATTATAGACATCCAAAGAAAACATTTACAGAAAAGAGGTATGGATATGAAGAAAAATGCAGTAGTTATAGTAGGTGCAGGAAGCACACACACACCAGGAATAATTCAAAGTTTATTACAAAAGAAGGATGAATTTCCTTTAAGAAAATTAGCTTTATTTGATATCGATGAAAAGAGATTACATTTAGTATATGATATCATGAAGCAATTCATTAATGAGACTTATCCAGGTCTTGAGGTTGTAGTTACAACAAATGAAGAAGAGGCTTATACAGATATAGATTTTGTATTTGCTCAAATTCGTCAAGGTGGATTAAAGTTAAGAAGTTCAGATGAAAAGATTCCATTAAAATATGGAGTAGTTGGACAAGAGACTTGTGGTCCTGGAGGATCAATTTCTTATGGAATGCGTTCAATTCCAGCTATAATTCATATCATAAAGATGGCAAAGAAGTATTCTCCAAATTGTTGGATTTTGAATTATTCAAACCCAGCAGCAGTTGTTGCAGAGGCTACAAGAAGAGAGTTCAATAATGAAAGAATACTAAATATATGTGATATGCCAACAGCAATTCTGTTATCTTACTCTAAGATGTTAGGCTTAGATAGCTGGCAATCACTAGATCCATGTTATTTTGGATTAAATCACTTTGGATGGTTCACAGCTTTATATGATAAAGAAGGAAAGGATCGTTTACCAGAATTAAGAGAAATGATATTAACTTCTGGTATGACAGCTTGTAGTGATAAGCATCATAAAGATAAGGATTGGCAAAAAACATGGAAGCAATATGCAGAGATAGTTAAGGATTATCCTGACTTCTTACCAAACAGCTATCTTCAATACTATTTATATTCATCAGAAATGGTAGCCAAAATGGATATAAATCGTACAAGAGCAGATATGGTTATAGAAGGACGTGAACAAGAAATGTTTGCAGAACACAAGAAATATTTAGAGTCACCAGAAAGCTACAAGAGTCCATTACAAGAGTTTACAGTATTTGGCGATTTTATAGTTGATGCAGCTTCATCTATTGCATACAATAAGGGAGAACGTTTCTTAGTAATTGTAGAAAATAATGGAGCTATCCCTAATATGCCAGCAGATGCAATGGTAGAAGTACCAGCATATATACGTTCATGGGGGCCAGAGCCAGTGTCAATTCCTGCAATACCAACCTTCCATAAAGGAATGATGGAAAATCAATTAGCTTCAGAAAAATTAGCTGTAGATGCTTATTTTGAAAATTCTTATGATAAAGCATTACAAGCTATAGCTATAAACAAAACAGTACCATCTACAACAGTTGCAAGAAAAATTTTAGATGACTTAATTGAGGCAAACGGTGATTATTGGCCAACATTAAAATAAAGAACGAAAGATAAGGGGGATTTTCATGGATAAGAAAAAAATATTTAGCTCATTTCAAAAACTAGGTAAAGTTCTAATGGCACCTGTTTTACTTTTACCTATTTCAGGTATTCTTGTTGGTGTTGGTAGTGCATTTACAAATGCTAGCTTAGTTGAAGTTGCACCTTTTTTAGGGAATAGTTTCTTTTCTCTTATATTCCAATTAATGAAGGATGCAGGTAACGTTGTAAATAATAATATTTCAATTATTTTTGCTATATGTATTGCGTATGGATATGCTAAGTCTGAAAAAGCTACAGCAGCATTATCAGGCTTCTTAGGATATATGACAATGAATACAATAATGGGAAGTTTTTTAATTGCTAGAGGTGTTATAGATACAAGCAATTTAATAACTGGGCAAAAAGCAATTTTAGGTGTAACTACTTTAGATACTGGTGTATTTGGTGGTATTATAATTGGTCTTATAGTAAGTTATCTTCATAATAAGTATTATAAGATACAATTACCTCCAGTATTAGGTATCTTTAATGGAACACGTTTTATACCTGCAATTACAATTATAGTTTCTAGTTTTGTAGGTATTGGGTTATCGTTTATATTTCCTCCTATACAAAATGCTTTAGAGCTATCTTCTGAATTTATTAATTCAACAGGTGTGTTTGGAGCATTTGTATACGGATTTGCAGAGCGTATGTTATTGCCTTTTGGGTTACATCACTTTATATATCTTCCATTCTTCTTTACATCTCTTGGTGGTGTAATGGAAATTGGAGGTCAAACAGTAGAGGGAGCTGTAAATATATATAATGCAATATTAAATACTCCTGGTGCTATGTTTGATATTAATATAAGTAGATATGTAATGAATGGTAAAGTATTATTTGCTATGTTTGGTTTAACAGGTGCGGCACTTGCAATATATAAGACTGCAAAGAAGGAAAATAGAAAGAAAGTAGCATCTCTTATGATAGCAGCAGTTATACCTTGTGCACTTATGGGAATTACTGAACCACTAGAGTATAGTTTCCTTTTCGTAGCACCTATGCTATTTGGAGTTCATGCTTTATTGTCAGGAATAGCTTATGTATTAACATATATAGTTCAATTTAATGTAGCAGGACCATCAGCCTTTGGAGGACCATTATTATCATGGATATTCAATGGAATATTAAATGCTGATAAGGGATCTAACTGGTATTGGTTACCTATACTTGGAATAGTCTATTTTGCAGTTTACTATTATGTATTCAAATTTGTAATTATTAAATTCAATTTAAAAACCCCTGGAAGAGAAGTTGTAGATGTAGAAGAAAATGCAGTAAGTGAAAGTAATACAGGAGATTTAATTCCTAGAATAGTAGAAGCTGTTGGTGGCAAAGATAATATTTTAAAAGTAGAAGCATGTTTTACTAGATTACGCTTAACACTAAAAGACACCTCGGTAATAGAAAAAGATGAGTATTTCAAAAACGAATTATCTGCTAATGGAATAGTTAAGGTTGCTCAAGGTGTACAAATTATTTATGGCAATAAAGCTTCTGTTTATAAAACTGAAATGAGAGAATATTTAGGTATTGAATAATTACATAAAGATATAGGGTAGTTTATGCTATCCTATATTTTTGTATTATAATATATATTTAATAGTTATAGATAGATAAATGGAGGAAGGTATGTATTCATTTTTTTCTAACTTAAAAAGATGTGTAGAAGAAATAACAGAGTATTCTTCTACAGATAGCTATATAGCACAGTACATTTTACATAACCATGAAATAATACCTAACATGACTATATTTGATATTGCAAAAGCATGTAACACCTCACCTTCTACAATAACAAGGTTTTGCAAAAGGGTTAATAATTCAAGCTTTAAGGAGTTAAAAGAGGATGTTATTGTTTATAATGAGTTTCTTCAGGATGAGATAAGCAATAGAAGTGTTAAAAGTGGTAAAGAAAATAGGAATAGTAACTCTATATTGAATGGGTATTTTAATGCACTTAATAAGTCATTTGTAGAAACAAAAGAACTTATTGATGAAAAGAAGCTGATTAAAGCTGTTCACTGGATTGAAGAAGCTAAGGGGATTTATGTCTTTGGTAGCTCTTTTTCTAATATTGTTGCTAAAAATTTCAGCGAAAAATTTACAAGGTTAAATAAGACTGCTTATTCGTTTCCAACTTTAAAAAGCCAGATACTTGCAATAGAAAGTATGAGTGAGGATGATATTGCAGTAATTATATCATTTTCTGGAACAACACGACATATTAAGCAAATAAATAAACTTTTAAAAGAAAAGAATATAAAGATAATTTGGATTACATCACAAAATGAAATTAAGAATTCCTTTAGAGAAATTAGATTATTAGTAAGTACTTTAAAAATGGAGGAGTTTCAAACATCAATTATTCAAGATCATGCACTAAATAGCATTGTAGATATATTATATATTTATTGTGTATACCTATATACTAGTTGATACAACTTGGCGTTTTCTAGCTTTTTTATAAAGTGTGGTAAAATATAAGAATAATAGAAAAGGGTTTGTATAAGGGTGGAAATAGTTACATATGAACATAAAGCACATTATTATGAAACAGATCAAATGGGAATAGTTCATCATAGCAATTATATTAGATTTTTGCAGTTTCTTTTTTTTTGTGTGGGGTTTGTATGAAAAATAGTTAAGATTATTTCATATATATTAATGAGGGGGTAATATGTATGAAATTGTATAAGGTAATAGTAAGAGAGATTCATTCTGATGTATGTAAAGAGAATGGTACTGAAGAGGTAATGGCAGAACTAACAAGCATTTATAATAAGATGGTATATTATGAATAATAAGAGTGTGATTGTATTTAGTTCTGATATAAGATGTATAAACTATAAGATGCCTGAAAGAGCAAAGGATTTAGATAAAACTACTGTTAAGAAGATTACTAATGCAATAAATTATGGTAAAACAGATAGTAGAGGACTTATTTGGATAAATTGTTCAACTATTCATACTGTATTAAGAGTAAGAAGAAAGGTAGATGCAAGACATTTATTAGAAACAATTGATTCAAAATATAAAACAACCTATGAAGGGGCAGAATATGTATTGTGGTCAAGCCTTATATCTATAGTTGAAAGAAGAAGGGAAGAAAATCCTAAAAACAGATATTTATCATTAGTTATGGAGATATTAAACGAAATAAATGAAAGTGATGATATACAGTTGTTGAGGTTAAGACCCCAAAATTTAATTGAGAAAAGGGTTAAACAAGTGGGAGATAGACGTGAAAAGTTCTGTTAGAAAGTAATGAGAATATAAAAAATATGAATAAAATATGAATATATTATTTTTTTGAAGAAACTAATATTAAGTTTGATTTTAGTTTCTTTTTATTTTTGAATTAAAAAAAATTAACTTCATATACTAAAGGTTATAAAAAAGTATAAAAGTTGGGAGAGGTGATTGATTAGTGTATACTAATTAATCAATATGTGGTATACAGACAAGTATTATTTGGTAAATAACATCTATATGTGCTACTTAAAATTATTAAAGAATTATAAATTTATTAAAAGAAGTGGGCATTTGTCGGAAAAAGTGTATTAATGTTATTAATTAGTTAAATAATAATTATAAAATGTTAAAATAACAGATATAATCTTGTAAAAGTATGATGAATTTAGTATATTATGAGTAGAACTGTTACAAATCGGTAACAAGTTTTTATGATATTTTACAAGCATACTAGGAAGACTTAAAGAAAACTAAAAATTACTAGAGGTGAAACATGATACAGATTGAAAATCTAAAAAAAGTTTATAACAACGGTTATGAAGCTTTAAAAAGCATTAATCTCGAAATTAACGACGGTGAACTTATTTGTTTATTAGGACCAAGTGGTTGTGGGAAGACTACAATCCTTAATTTATTAGCTGGATTATTAGATCCAACAGATGGAGATATCAAGTTTGACAAGGAATCAGTTATTGATAAGCATCCTAAGGATAGAAATATAGGCTTAGTATTCCAAAACTATGCATTATATCCACATATGACTGTCTTAGAAAATGTTATGTTCCCTCTTACAGTTGGAAATAAAAAGATGCCTAAAAAAGAGGCTGAGGAAATAGCAAGAAAATATATGAAGGTAACAAGTATAGAAGAGCTTGCTAATAAAAAACCAGGGGAAATGTCTGGTGGACAACAACAAAGAGTTGCAATTACAAGAGCACTAGTTCAAAATCCTAAGATTCTTTTACTAGATGAACCATTAAGTAATTTAGATGCAAGATTAAGATTAAAGATTAGAGAAGAAATTAGAAGACTTGTAAAGGAAATTGGTATAACAACTGTATTCGTTACACATGACCAAGAAGAAGCTTTATCAATAAGTGACAGAATAGTGTTAATGAATGAAGGTATAGTACAACAATTTGATGTTCCTCAAAATCTTTACCTAGAACCATCAAATCTTTTTGTTGCAAAGTTTATGGGTAACCCAATTATAAACATCTTCGAAATGGAGAAGGAAGGGAATGCCCTTAAAGCAAAAGATTTTACAATTGATTTAAGTTTACTAAATAAAGATAGATTCAAGGGTGAATTAAATGAAAGTAAGTACTTTGTAGGGATTAGACCAGAGTACTTTGAATTAAGTGAAAATCCATTATTTAAGGCTAAGGTTGAATCAATAGAATTAATAGGAAAAGATTGTATAGTAAATTTCAATGCTAATGGTATACATGCTAAGTCAATTACTGATATTACTCGTAATGTATCAGAAGGAGACGAGTTAGGATTTGAAATTGACTACAATAGTATATACATATTCCAAGAGAATGGAGTTAGAGTGTATTAAAATGAGAAAGTTAAAGTATAGAGCGGAGAATTCACCACAGGCATGGTTTTTCTTACTTCCTGCCTTAATAATAATAGGAGTATTTAGCGTATTCCCATTAATTAGAACATTTATAATGGCCTTTCAAAAAGGTACATTAAATAGCTTAGAGTTTAATGGATTTAAGAACTTTGAAGTAGTATTATCAGATCCAAAATTCCATACAGCAATAGGTAATACATCTCTTTATGCCTTTGTTGTTGTACCTGTTGGATTAATTATTTCAATGTTTATTGCAGTTACAATATATGAAAAGATTAAGCGTAAAGATGTGTTTGAAACAATTTTCTTTATACCTTACTTAACAAGTATTATAGCAGTTGGTATTGTATTTAGATTTTTATTAAATGGAGAGTATGGATTTGTTAACTATATATTAGGATTATTTAATGTAGGACCATTTAATTTCTTAGATGATCCATCTATGAGTATGATTACGTTAATTATATTTGGTATATGGTCAGGACTTGCATTTAATATAATAATACTTCTTTCAGGTTTAAGAAATATTGATGATAGTTATTACAAGGTTGCAGATATGTTTGGAGCAACTAAGAGACAACAATTTTTCAGAATAACTTTACCTCAAATGATACCAATTATTACATTCTTATTAATGGTTAACTTCATTAATGCATTTAAGGTATATGCACAGGTATTCTCTATATTCAACGGAAAAGCAGGTATAGCAGATAGTGCAACTACAGCAGTATTCTATATCTTTAATAAGTTCTATGTAGAAAATAGATATGGTCAAGGTATGGCAGCAGCAGTTATCTTATTTATACTAATTCTATTGTTTACATTAATTCAAAATCGTATATTAAAAAGAATATCTAAGTAGGTGAAGAGATGAAAAAGTTTAATTCAGTTTTGTCAAAAACATTCATTCTTATAATGGCATTAATTACGTTATTTCCTTTTGTATATATGATTCTAGCAAGTTTCATGACATATCAAGAGGCAACAAGTATACCGCCAACATTGATTCCTGAAAAGTTCAACTGGAGCAATTTTTCAGAAGCAATGAAGCAAGCACCATTTGTTAGATATTTCTTTAATACAATTTTAGTTTCAGGAATATCAACAATAGGTACAGTTTTAACTTCAGTTTTAGCAGCTTTTGCTTTAGTAAAGTTAGAATTTAGATTTAAGAATCTTTTAGTTTTAGTTATGGCAGCATTATTAATGGTTCCATATGAAGTTACAGTATTTACAAATTATCAAACAATTGCACAATTTGGATTATTAAATACATACACAGCTTTAATAGTTCCATCACTTGCAAGTGTCTTTTATATATTCTATCTAAAAGAGTATTTAACTAGTATTCCAATATCTTATTATAAGGCAGCAAAGGTAGATGGATGTGGAGATTTAGAGTTCATAAGAAGAATTTTAGTTCCATTAGGTAAGCCAGCTTTATTCACAATGGGAATATTAAGCTTCATTAATGGGTGGAATTCATTCCTATGGCCAATACTAGTTACAAATAGTAAGGAAATGAGATTATTAAGTAACGGATTAAGTGCATTTGCTACTGAAAGTGGTACAAATGTTCAATTACAAATGGCTGCTTCAACTATAGCTATAGTTCCAATACTAATTTTATATTTAGTATTTAGAAAGCAGATAATTAGAGGAGTTGTTAAGAGTGGCGTTAAAGGATAAGAAAACTAAGATTACTTTCCACAATGGTATTTTAACTATAGGTGGAACAATTATAGAAATTGCATATGAAGATAGTCATATCTTCTTTGACTTTGGTAGTGAATATAACCCAAAGGCACCAGTGCAACCAACAGACTTACAAGGATTATTAGATGAAGGATTAGTTCCTTATTTAAACAATATGTATGACCCAAGAATTCCTTTAAAGGGATATGAATCAAAGGAAGATAGTTTTAAGAATACAGCGGTATTCCTATCACATGTTCACTTAGACCATTCAAAGATAGTTAACTATTTAAATCCTTCAATTCCTTTATATACATTAGAAGGAACAAAGTCTTTATTAAACACTTTAAATATTAAGGATGATTTCTTATTCCCACTTCATGTTAAAGAAGGAAAGAATACAAGAGACATAATTGGTGTTAAGGAAAATGAAGTAATAAAAGTTGGAGAAATTGAAGTAAAGGTAATGCCTGTTGACCATGATGCTTATGGAGCTTGTGGCTTACTTATAAAAACTCCTGATTTAGTTATATCTTACACTGGTGATATTAGATTACATGGATATAGAGAAAATGATACATTAAACTTCTGTAAGGAAAGCGAAGGCTGTGATGTTCTTTTAATTGAAGGTGTTTCAGTATCATTCCAAGAGTTTGATGAAGATGTAAGTGATAAAGAAATATCTAATGAACCAGAATTATTAGATAAGATTAATGAAATTGTTAAGAACAATCCAGATAAACAAATAACTTTTAATTATTATATTTCTAATATTGAAAGAATTAAAAAGATAATAGAAACTAATCCAAGAAAGGTTGTTTTAGATGCTTATTATTCTTATGTAGTTAAAGAAGCAACAGGATATCAATCATATTACTATCAATTAGATGATAAAGATTATGGATTAGATGCAGCTTATAAAATTGATTTTGAGACCCTTTTAAATGACCAAGGTGATTTCTTCTGGCAATTAGATACTCTTGCCTTAGAACATATAGATAAACTTAAGGAAGGTGGAATTTATATTCACTCGAATGCTGTTCCATTAGGTGATTTTGATCCAGCTTATGAAAAGTTCATAGACAATCTTGAATCACACAAAATTGAATTTGTCAGAACTTCTTGTAGTGGTCATGCTCATCCAAATGACTTGATTAAGATAATTAACTTAATTAAGCCTAAGCTTTTAGTGCCTATACATTCATATCGTCCAGAGAAACTTTATAATGAAAATGGCGATAGACTATTACCAGAGAAAAAACAAACAATATAACTATGCGGAGGGAAGAGCATGAAATTTAAAAGATTATTAGCTTTAGGTCTAGTATTTATGTCTGCTGCTATGGTTGGATGTGGATCAAAAGGAAATGACACATCAAGCGCAGATATCGTAACTGAAATTAAAGAGCCAGTAGAAATTACTTTCTGGCATGCCATGAATGGAGATTTAGAAAAATCTCTTACAAGCTTAACTGAAAAGTTTATGGCAGAAAATCCAAACATAAAGGTAACTTTACAAAACCAATCAAGCTATAAGGATTTACAACAAAAGATAACAGCAACAGTTGCAAGTCCTAAGGATTTACCAACAATGACTCAAGCATATCCTGACTGGATGTTCAATCCAATAAAGGATAACTTAGTTACAGATTTAACTCCATATATTGAAAATGAAACTTTAAAGTTTGATAACTATGAAGATATATTACCAAGTTTCAGAGAAGCAGCTAAAATAGATGGAAAGATCTATGGAATGCCTTTCAACAAGTCTACAGAAGTTTTATGGTACAACAAGACTTTACTTGATGAACTAGGATTAAAGGCTCCAACTACTTATGACGAATTAGTTCAAGTTGCTAAGACTATAAAAGAAAAGAAGGGTATAGCTGGTGCTGGATTTGATTCATTAAACACTTACTATACAACTTTCTTAAAGACTGAAGGAAAAACTTTCGATTCAAGCTTTGATGTAACAAGTGAAGCATCAGCTAAGGCTCTTAACTACTACTTAGAAGGAGTTAAGGAAGGTTACTTCAGAATTGCAGGAACAGACAACTATTTATCAGGACCATTTGGTAATGGAACTGTAGCTATGTACGTTGGTTCAAATGCTGGTGAAAACTTTGTTAAACAAGGTGTTGGTGATAAGTTTGAAGTAGCAGCTGCTCCATACCCAACAAGTGCTTCATTACAACAAGGAACAGATTTATATGTGTTCTCAAGTGCTACAGCTGAACAAAAGACTGCAGCATACATGTTCTTAAAGTTCTTAACAACTAAAGAAAACCAAATTACTTGGGCTTCTGAAACTGGATACATGCCAGTAAGACAAAGTGCTATTGATTCAGAAGAGTACAAAAAGTCAGGAAGCTTAATAGCTCCAATACTTTCAGATGCAACTAAGAATCTTTACACTAATCCAGTTGTTTCAGGTGCAGATGCTGCATACCGTGAAGCAGGTACAGTAATGGAAACTGTATTAGCTAATCCAAGCAATGCAGATGTAACTAAGACATTAGAAGGATTTAAGACTACTTTAAAATCAATCTGGGAATAGAATAATTTAGGGCTGTATCAATAGAGATACAGCCCTTTTGTAAATAGGAGGTTTTTATGAAGATTGCTATATATCAAACAAGCGATTTACATGGATTTGTTTATCCAACTAATTATGTAACAGAAAAGCAATTAGGAATACTTAAAATAGGAAGCTATATATTAAAGGATAAGAAAAATTATGATGCTTCATTAACTATAGATTGCGGAGATTTAGTTCAAGGTTCTTCTCTAACTCATTATTTATCAAAGAAGAATCCTGAGGTGAATCCTATAGTTCAATGTTTAGAAAAAATAGGTTATGATGCCTATGTACTTGGTAATCATGAATTTAACTATGGATTAGATTATTTAACTAAAGCTTATACTCCTATTTCAGAAAAAGTTATTAATGCTAATATTGAAGGGTTAGCATTTAAGTCAAAACCATATAAAATATTTGATTTTAATGGATTTAAAATAGGATGTATAGGTCTTACAACCTCATTTATACCAAACTGGGAGCAAGAAAAAAACATTAAGGGAATTAAATTCTTAAATCCTGTTGAGGTATATGGAAAATATGAAAAAGAGCTAAAAGAAAAAGCAGATTATATTATTGTTTGTTATCATGGCGGATTTGAAAAAAGTTTAGATGAAAATATGACTCCTACTGAGAAGTTAAATAAAGAAAACCAAGGAAGTGAGTTATTAGAAACTTATGATTCTATAAATATGATTTTAAGTGGACATCAACATAGATCCTTCGCTACTAAAATCAAAGGGGTAGTTTGTACTCAACCTTTAAATAATGGTCAAAACTTTACTAAGATAATTTTTGATACAGAAACAAAAGAAGCTACTTTTGAATTAGTGGATGTTAGTAAGTTAACTGATGATATTAATTCAGATTTAGAAAGTCTTTTTACAGAGGTAGAAGGAGAACTTCAAGAGTACTTAGATAAGGAAATTGGAGAGTTTGATAAGGACATTTTAATGGATGATATATTTGAAGGAAGATTAAAAGGGCATCCTTTTATAAACTTCTTACATCAAGTACAGTTAGAAGAATCAGGTGCTGATTTCTCTGTTTTATCACTATTTGATACTGCCATTGGATTTAAAAAAAATGTTTCCATTAGAGATGTACTAATTAACTATCCTTACCCTAACACAATGATGGTTCTTAAGGTAAGAGGAGATAAGTTTAAGGAAGCAATGGAAAAGAGCGCTACTTACTTTGTTGTTAATGATGGTAAGGTAGAAGTAAATGAAGAGTTCTTAGTTCCAAAGGTGCAAAATTATAACTATGATACTTTTGGGGGAATAACTTATGAAATAGATTTATCAAGGGATTTCTATGATAGAGTTGTTTCTATAAAGAAAGATGGTAAAGAAATAGAGTTAGATAAATATTATACAGTGGTTATGAATAACTATCGTGCAACTAATACTTCAATTTACCCATCTTATGAAGGTGCAGAAGTAGTAAAGGAAATTACAAAAGAGATGAGTGAACTTATAATAGATTACTTTGAAAAGCATCATACTGTAAAAGCAATAGAGGAAAGTAACTACATAATCAAATAATGGATATATTTACATAGAATGCAAAGTGTGTTATTATATTAACAGAGTGATCAAGGTATCACGAAGGGGGACACCACCAAGGGTGTCATTCCTTCGTGATACCTTTTTTTAGTTTAAAAAAAGGAGGGATAAGATGATTAAGGTAAATGGTGAACTTATTAATGGATATGAAGGTAAGACCTTAAGTGAATTCCTATGTAATGAGGGATATGAAATTACTAGAATTGCTGTTGAATTAAATGGACAAATAGCAAGAAAAAAAGATTATCAAAGTATTATTTTAAAAGAAAATGATACCTTAGAAGTTGTAACCTTTGTAGGAGGGGGCTAAAGATGAAAATAGTATTAAATGGACAAGCTATAGATACTAATTGTAAAACTCTTTATGAACTAAAAAGAGAGTATTATGGAATTAAGGATAATATAGTAACAATAATTGAAGGCTTTGCTACAAATGATGATGTAGAATTACATGAAAATAGTGAAGTAACATTTATTGAAAAGGGAAAGCTTCCTTCAAAAGAAGTTTTTGAACATATGCTTTGTGCAAGACATACTCCAAATGTTCATGAAAAAGTAAAGATAGCTAGGGTAGCAGTTGCAGGACTTGGTGGTTTAGGGTCTAATATAGCAATAAGTTTAGCTAGAACTGGAGTTGGAACCTTACATTTAATTGATTTTGATATAGTTGAACCCAGCAATTTAAATAGGCAGCAGTATAAAATATCGCATTTGGGAATGTTTAAAACAGAGGCTTTAAAGAAGGAAATATCAGAAATAAATCCTTTTGTGGAAGTAATAGTAGATAGTGTTAAGGTAATAGAAGAAAACTTAGAAAGTCTTTTTAAAGATGATGATATAGTATGTGAGGCCTTTGATAATCCAGAAGGAAAAGCTTTGTTAGTCAATGGTGTTTTACAATATTTCCCAGGAAAAAAGGTTGTTGCATCCTCTGGTATGGCTGGATTTGAAAGTAGTAACACAATAAAAACAAGAAAAATAACCAATGATTTTTATCTTTGTGGAGATGGAGAAACATCAGCAAGGATTGGTAGAGGCTTAATGGCACCACGCGTAAGTATATGTGCTGGCCATCAGGCTAATATGATTTTAAGATTAATTTTAGAGGAAAAGGATGTGTAGGTTAAATGGAAAATAGAGATGATAAATTAATTATAGGTGGACATGAGTTTAATTCAAGGTTTATTTTAGGTTCAGGTAAATACTCTCTTGATTTAATTAAAGCAGCTGTTGAAAATGCTGGAGCAGAAATAATAACTCTTGCCTTAAGACGTGTTAATGATGGTGGAAAAGATAATATTTTAGATTACATTCCTAAGGGAGTAACTTTATTACCTAATACATCTGGTGCAAGAAATGCTGAAGAAGCAGTAAGAATAGCAAGGCTTGCAAGGGAGCTAGGTTGTGGAGATTTTGTAAAGATTGAAGTTATAAGAGATAGTAGATACCTGCTTCCAGATAATTATGAAACAATAAAGGCTACAGAGATCTTAGCTAAAGAAGGCTTTGTAGTTATGCCTTACATGTATCCAGATTTAAATGTAGCAAGGGATTTAATGAATGCTGGAGCTTCAGCAATAATGCCGCTTGCAGCACCAATTGGGTCAAACAAGGGATTATGTACAAAGGAATTTATTAAAATTTTAGTAGAAGAAATAGATTTACCTATAATAGTTGATGCAGGAATAGGTTCACCTTCTCAAGCTTGTGAGGCTATGGAATTAGGGGTAGATGCAATTATGGCTAATACTGCAATAGCAACCTCAGGCAATATACCATTAATGGCACAAAGTTTTAAGAAAGCAATTGAAGCAGGACGTGAAGCATATATAGCTGGTCTTGGGCGTGTTTTACATAATGGTGCTTCTGCCTCATCTCCATTAACAGGATTTTTAGAAAAGTAGGAGGGGATTAACATGATAGAAAGAACAAATCATATGGAATATACCCCTGGAATGGAAATAATAGAACATGATATTTTTAATAAGGTAATATCTGAAATGAATTCTTATGACTATAATTCTTATACTGAAGGGGATGTAAAAAGAGCTTTAAATAAGGATAGCATTAATTTAGATGATTTTAAGGCATTGCTATCTCCAGCTGCCTTTCCATTTTTAGAGGAAATGGCAAGAAAAGCACAAATAGAAACAAAGAAGCACTTTGGAAATTCAATATATATGTTTACTCCTCTTTATATATCTAATTATTGTGAGAACTATTGTATTTATTGTGGCTTCAACTGTTACAATAAGATTCACCGTGCTAAGTTAAATGCAGAAGAAATAGAAAATGAAATGAAAATAATTGCAGATACAGGACTTGAAGAAATCCTAATTTTAACTGGTGAAAGTCCAAGAATGTCTGATGTTAAATATATAGGAGAGGCTTGTAAAATAGCACGTAAGTACTTTAAGGTAATAGGACTTGAGGTTTATCCAATGAACTCTGAGGATTATGCTTATCTTCATGAATGTGGTGCAGATTTTGTTACTGTATTCCAAGAAACTTATAATTCTGATAAATATGAAACCTTACATTTAGAAGGTCATAAGAGAATATTCCCTTATAGATTCAATGCGCAAGAACGTGCAATAATGGGTGGAATAAGGGGAGTTGGTTTTGCAGCACTTTTAGGGCTAGATGATTTTAGAAAGGATGCCTTTGCAACAGGAATGCATGCATATATGCTTCAAAGAAAGTATCCTCATGCTGAAATTGCTTTTTCATGTCCAAGGTTACGTCCAATAATTA
The DNA here is from genome assembly GCF_000424025.1 of Clostridium paraputrificum AGR2156. NCBI lineage: Bacteria > Bacillati > Bacillota > Clostridia > Eubacteriales > Clostridiaceae > Clostridium > Clostridium paraputrificum. The sequence continues at coordinate 104,811 of NZ_AUJC01000006.1, read as the reverse complement.
ATAACCATAAAATTAACCCTAAGGATGTACATGAGCCTCAATTATTACAAATAATAACTGCCTATAGATTGCTTATTCCTTCAGCAAATATAACAATTTCAAGTAGGGAATGTGCAAGGTTTAGAGATAATATTATAGATATTGCAGCAACTAAGATTTCTGCTGGGGTTGATGTTGGAATTGGAGGTCACACAGGAGAAAATAAGGGTGATGAACAATTTGAAATATCAGATGGACGTACTGTAGATGAGGTTTATAATGCAATAGTTGAAAAAGGTCTACAGCCTGTAATGAGTGATTATTTATATGTTTAAGATAATTGCTGTTACTAATAGGAAGTTATGTCATATTGATTTTTTGGAACAAATTGAAGCTTTGGCAAAATCAGAGGTGGATTCAATTATTTTAAGGGAAAAGGATCTTAGTGAAGATGAGTATTATGTTTTAGCTAAGAATGTACTTAGAATATGTGAAAAGTACAATAAAGAGTGTGTTCTTCATAATTTTGTAGGCGTAGCTAAAAGGTTAAATTATAACAAGATTCATCTATCCCTTCCAATATTAGAAAAACACCATAATGAAGTTAAGAATTTTGAAAAGGTAGGAGTATCTATTCATTCACTAGAGGAAGGGGAAAGAGCAGTAACCCTTGGAGCAACTTATATTACAGCAGGTCATATATTTCAAACAGACTGCAAAAAGGACTTAGAACCAATGGGACTAGCCTTTTTAGAGAATATCTGTAGAGGCGTTGATGTACCTGTTTATGCCATAGGTGGAATTTCAAAATATAATATAAATTTAGTTAAGGAAACAGGTGTTAATGGTGCTTGCTTAATGTCATTCTTTATGCAAAGTAATGATTTTATATCAGATATTAGCGTTTTAAAAATATAAAATAGTAAGAAACAAGGTTAGGTATATAACCTTGTTTTTTATTTATCTTTTTAATTGTAACTAAATAGTTATATTTAAAGTTATTAATGTGATTATATTGAGATAATTAAAATCTATAATTAAAAGTGGAGGAGGGGAATAATAAAAAATGATAATAAAAACTAATTAAATAAAGATTAGGGGGAAGATTTATGAGAAAATTATTAATTTCAGCAGCTCTTACTCTTACAATGATTGGTGGAGTTACAGCTAGTTCCGCTACTATTTTAAAAGGGAAAAATGAAAGTATTAACAAAAAAGTAGAAGATAAAATAAGTACAATGACATTAGAAGAGAAAGTAGGACAAATGATGTTCTACGGAGTTAATGGGACGAATGTAGATGATAAAGTAGTAAATTTATTTGAAGATCAACATGCAGGAGGCATTATTTTATATGGTCATAGAAACTTTTGGGGAAGTAGTTTAGATAATAATGTTAAGTATGTAAATTCAATTAAAAAAGCTAACAGACAAAATAGTGATATACCTTTATTTATTGGGTTTGATGAAGAAGGAGGAAGTATGTCACAATTGCCTCAGGAGTTAATGAGAACACCTTCTAAAGGAGAGTTAGGAAATACAAATGATTCAAGTTTAGCAACTGGAATAGGAGCTGGTACTGCTAAAAAATTAAAGCTATTAGGAATAAATACGGATTTTGGTACTGTTTTAGATATTAATACTAATAAAAATAATCCAATTATAGGGGTAAGATCTTATGGCTCAACAAAGGAAAAGGTAACAGAGTTTGGTATTAATGAACTAAAAGCAATACAAAATGAAGGGGTAATCCCAACAGTAAAACATTTTCCGGGACATGGAGATACGGAGGTGGATTCTCATTTAGGGCTACCATCATTGAATCATGATTTAAATAGATTAAAAAGTACAGAACTTGTTCCTTTTCAAACTGCCATAAATAATGGAGTAGACATGGTAATGACAGCACATATTATGCTTCCACAAATTGATAAAGAGTACCCAGCAACTATGTCTAAAAAGATACTAACAGACTTGTTACGTGATGAAATGGGTTATAAAGGAGTTATTATTACTGATGATCTTGAAATGCAAGCTATAAGTAAGAACTGGGATTTAGGAGAAGCTGCAATAAAATCAGTTGAGGCAGGTGCAGATATTTTATTAGTTTGCCATACAATAGAAAATCAACAAAAAGTATATAATGCTGTAGTTCAAGGAGTTAATGATGGAAAGATTGATGAAAATAGGATAGATGAAAGTGTTAGAAGAATTTTAAGATTAAAATATCAATATAAACTTTCTGACAAGGCAAATAATCCTACTCAAGATGATATAAATAATGTAAATGGCTTCATATATGAAAGCATACAAAAGTATAATTCTAAAGTAGTTGAAGCAATGTATAAATAGATAAAAAAATCCATGGCTAAATAGTCATGGATTTTAAATTTAAACAGTGATGATTTCGTTTACAAAAAGTGTTATGATATAAGTAGGCAATGAATTATGCTTTAAGAAAGAGGGGATGTTATGAGATATCAAGATTATAAAGAAAAAGTATTAAATCACTTAGAAGAGTACAAGTTAAACTCCTTAGGTTGTGTAAAAGATGGGCTTTATCAAAATAAGGAATATGGACACATATTACCAAGTGGATTTAGGCCATTGAATTTTCTTTTAGGAGTTAATCAACCTAAAGATATACATTATCACATGCATTCACACCACTTAAATTCATCTCAAATTATGTGTATAAACTTTTTTGAGCCAATAATGAAAGATAATTTACTAATTGATATTTTAAAAGATACTTTAAAGATTAATATTCCAGATCACACAAAGATAATATTTTCAAAATTTGAATATGGAGCTCCAAAAGGAAAGGATGGGACAACCTTTGATTTCTTTATAGAGCTTATAACTGGAGAAAAAATATATTTTGAAGTTAAGTATACTGAGCAAGGCTTTGGAAAAATTAGCAAAAGTAAAGAAACTAATAAGCTACCTGAAAAATATGAACACAAATTTACTGATGTTTATATGAAGCAGTTAGGGGAAAGCATGCATTTAAAAGAATTAGTTAATGATAAGGACAAGTTCTATTCAAGTTATCAACTGTATAGAAATATTTCATATATAAAAGGGGATAAAGATTATGTGGTTTTCTTATATCCATATGATAATGAGAATTTAGCCCAAGAAATGAATGAGGTGAAGGATTTAAAAAATGTCTATTCATTAGATTGGAAGGAGCTTTCAACAAAAGCATTAGAGCATACTAAAAACACTCACAAGTATAGAGTATATAAAGAGTTTTATGATAAATATATGGATATATAAAGGGACTAACACATATAAAACAACATGAAATATGTTGTTGTTTAAAGATCATAAAGCTAATAAAAGGTTGAAGTTTTCTTCAACCTTTTATTTTTAGAAAATAAACATAGAATTTTAGTTTAAGTTTAGTGTTAAATTATTAATTAAATCTTGACCAGATTTTATTTGAATTGTATTTTTATCTAACCACTGAATATCCTTATCTATATTAATTTTATATGACGACACAAAATAAGCTTTTGGTATAGGCTTTTTAAAAAAATGAAAATGTTTTTCAAAAAAGCTATACTGAAATTTACCATTAAATGATGAAGTTTCTGTTACAATTAGTGAATAATTTAACTTATCATTTTGTACAATGTAATTATATGTAGGATTATTCAGAGCTACAGAACAAAGAATCGTTAATATTATTAACATAACACCAACTTTGGTAAAGGTTTTATTATTTATTAGTTTTAAGAATATTAGGAATATAGTTGAATTAATAAATAAGTAATAAAAAGAGTTTATAAAGTAATATTGATATTTATAAGCAATAAGTTCACAAATTAAAATTATAAATAATATTATATATGCAATTTTCTTTTTCAAATAATTATTCCCCTTTCGCTAAATAAGTTGTTTTTTACAATATATACATTATATTATATTGAGAGGGGAGTAGATTTTTGTTTTGATGAGATCAATAAGGAAAACAAATATCTACTCCATTTAATTACTCATAATGTTTTTTTAAATAATTTAATTCTTCTTTGGAATTTATCCATATTTCAGTGTAACCACATTCACAGCAAATATAATAATAAGGATTTAATAATTTAGGCATAATACCCTTTTGCATTTGAACTGGGGGAGCCTTTATTACTTTAATTTCGTCTGAGTTACATTTTAAACATTTCATTTAAGGGAACCTCCACTCTTCGTTATAATTCTATTATAAATGATTTATGGATTATAATTCCATATGGATGTATTGTTTTAAATATATAAATACATAAAGAAACAAATATATAAATATAAAAACATATAAATATGCAGTAAAGAAGTTTTCTTTGAGATTGAGCTTGCTATGAAAAAGGAAAATATAAAATTCTCATAAGTTACAATTCAGAGTTACGATGATATTTTGAAATAAAAAAATTATAAAGCCAAAGATAATAATTTTATAATTTCATTACCTTAAGTAGGAAGGGAATAGATATTTATTTTTCTGTGACTTGGAGCCAGCTATGAACAAGGAAAATAAATATCAATGAACCATACAAAACAAACATATACATAAACTATAAGAATAATTTAAAGGAGAAAAGTTTTATGTATTCCCTTGGAGATCAATTTATATCAATAGAAGATTTTAAAGAACCAGAGAGAATAAGAGAGTTAATAAATAAATGCAATAATATATATTTAATAGTTGATTATGAACCAAAGTATGTATTAGTACCAATTGAAGAAACAAAAGAAACTAAAGTAAGGTATGTAGCAGAGGGGAAGGAAGAGAAAAAAATAGGAAAATATATTAAAGAAACTTTATTTGATCTTATAGAAAAAGAATTAATACCTTTTGAAGAAGTAGAAAGGCTAGAGGAGGAAAAATATTCTAAGAAGGCCCTAAATTCTAATTATCCTGTATTAAAAGAAATAAGTAATGATGCAAGTGAAGAAGAAATTGATAAGGCGAAGAGAGATGAAAGAGGATATGGTAGATACTACAAGACTCCAATAAAAGCTTATGGAAGAACTTATCTTTTAGTTTCTCAATGGGTGGAGAACCAACATAGAAAGTATTTTAGTAAATGGATAGAGAACTTGAAAAAATAAACCCTTCAGTATGTTGGAGAAGGATATTTATTTTGGTGTGACTTGGAGCTTGCGACGGAACGAGAAAAATAAATATCTATGGACTATGCGACGGAACGAGAAAAATGAATATCTATGCACCTTGCGAAAGCTAAGTAAAAATGCTATTCTCAAAGTAGTGAACAAGAGAAAAAAGTAGGAGTGGGACCATGAACTTTGAGGAGAGAGTTTTATTAAATGAGTTGAGATTAACAGATACAGATGACCAAGTGGTGGATTATATACGAGAAGATTATAGTAGATTTGTAAATCAGTCTGTCCAGAAAGTAGCTGAGGATTTATTTACTGTACCCAATACTATAGTAAGATTATCTAAGAAACTAGGTTATAAAGGCTTTTCAGATTTAAAGTTTTCATTACGTGCAGAACTTGAAGGAAAGACTGGTGAATTAAAAGGAGAGACATTTAAAAATCTAGAATTGATTCCTGATACAATTAAAAAAACCTTAGATATTTTAGATAATAAAATAATTGATAAATTAGTAAGCCAAATAAAAGAAGCTAAAAATGTATACTTCGTAGGAATAGGAGATTCAATATATTTTTGTGAGATGTTTGCAAAGAATATAAGATGCATTGGAATAAAAGCTGAGTATTTTAATCATAGACACGATATGATGTATGCAGCAGAAAATTGTGATGATAAGGATTTGTTTATTGCTATAAGTGTAAGTGGTGAAAGCAAACAGATATTAGATGTGTGCAAAATTGCAAAAGAAAGAAATGCAAGTATAGTTAGTATGACTCATTTTAATAAGAATTCACTTATGGATATTGCTGATATAAATATTTTCTTTTGGGCACCTAGAGTTGAGATACATAAATATAATGCTCCAGATAGAATAGGAATAATGCTTATTATAAGGATCATAAATGAAGCTTTATGGAAAGATTATAATTGTGTATAAATACACAATGTATTAAATAAAAAGAAATATTTGTGTAAAAATAAGAAGAATTAATTCTTCTTATTTTTTTTTGATAATATAAGACTGTAAACGTTAAGCAAATCGGATTTGTTGAATATGAATGGGAGGAATAAAAAATGAATTTAAGAAGTCTAACAAATGAAAAACTTATTTCAATTGGTCTAGATTTAAACAAAAAAGAGGATGTTATTAAACACCTAGTTGAAAAATTATATGAAGAGGGAAAGATTACATCTAAAGAAGAATTTTTTAAGGATGTACTAGAAAGAGAAAAACTTTCTCCTACAGGTTTTGAAGGTGGACTAGCTGTTCCTCATGGAAAATCTAGTTCTGTTAAAGAAGCATCATTTGCAGTAGCAATTCTAAATAAACCTATGAAAGAATGGGAAAGTATAGATGAGAATAATGAAGTTGAAATAGTATTCTTATTAGCTATACCAACTGAAGAAGCAGGTTCAACTCATATTCAACTATTAGCAGAGCTTGCTACAAGAATAGCAAATCCATCTTATAAAGATTTGCTTAAGAATTCAAAGAGCAAGAAAGAACTTTACAATAATTTAGATAAAGAAATTATAAAAGAAGATATAGATATAAGTAAGTTTAAAAAATCAATCGTTGCTGTAACAGCTTGTCCTGCTGGAATAGCTCATACATATATGGCTGCAGAAGCTTTAGTTAATGCAGGTAAAGAAATGGGAGTAGCTGTTTATGTTGAAAAACAAGGAGCTAATGGTATAGAAGATAGACATACAAAAGAACAATTGAAAAATGCAGATGCTGCTATATTTGCAGTAGATGTAGCTGTAAAAAATGAAGAAAGATATTCGCATTTACCTACAGTAAGAGCTAAGGTTGCTACTCCTTTAAAGGATGCAAAGGGACTTATAGAAAAAGCACTTAAGGCAGCAGAAAACAAAGGAAAAGGAGAATATGTAGAAACTTCTGACGATGAAGAAAAAGTTTCATTTAGAGAAGAGGCTAAGAAGTCAATTCTTACAGGTATATCTCATATAATTCCTTTAATAGTTGCAGGAGGTATGATTCTAGCTTTCGCAGTATTAGTATCTCAAGGTTTTGGGTTACAAGAATTATATGAAACAGATGGTTCTTGGATTTGGATGTATCGTAAGCTAGGTGGTAATTTACTTGGAACAATAATGGTTCCTGTATTATCTGCATACATGTCATACTCAATTGCTGATAAGCCAGGTTTAGCACCAGGTTTTGCAGCTGGTATAGCAGCTAATATGATAAATGGTGGATTCCTAGGTGGTATGCTTGGAGGTTTCCTAGCAGGTTATACAATTAAATTATTTAAGAAGTATATACCAGCAAAAGGTACATTAGCAGGATTCGTTAGTTTCTGGGTATACCCTGTATTTGGTACATTATTAGTTTCAACACTTATGTTCTTTGTAGTTGGTAAGCCTGTAGCAGCATTAAACCAAACATTAATTGATTGGTTAGGATCTATGGGAGGAACAAATGCAGCACTTTTAGGTGCAATACTTGGTATCATGGTATCATTTGACCTTGGTGGTCCTATTAATAAAGCAGCTTATACATTCTGTGTAGGTGCAATGACTGATGGAATTATAATGCCATATGCAGCTTTCGCATCAGTAAAAATGGTTTCAGCATTTGGTGTAACCTTTGCTACTTTATTAGCTAAGAAGTATTTCAATAAAGAAGAACAAGAAATAGGTAAGTCAACTTGGATTTTAGGACTAGCAGGTATTACAGAAGGTGCTATTCCATTTATGATAGAAGACCCATTAAGAGTAATTCCTTCATTATGTGCAGGTTCAGCAGTAACTGGTGCTTTAGTAGCAATGTTTAACATAGGACTTGATGTTCCAGGAGCAGGTATATTCTCAATATTTATGCTTAAAGATGGTTCAACTATGTTAATGAATATAACAGTATGGCTTGGAGCAGCAATACTTGGAGCAATTATATCAGCAATATTATTAGTAATAACAAGAAAAATGAAACTTAAAAAGCAAGGACTTTTAAAATAATATTTTGCGAGAGGAATTTCCTCTCGCAAAGCTATATCATGGAAAAATATAAAGTTAAATCGGAGTAAGAGGTGTAATAAATGAGTAAAAAAGTTCATGTTGTGCCCCATATGCATTGGGATAGAGAATGGTATTTTACAACGGAAGAGTCAAGAATTCTTTTAGTTAATAATATGGAAGAAATAATGGATATGTTAGAGAACAATCCTAACTATCCTAATTATGTATTGGATGGGCAAACAGCTATATTAGAAGATTATTTCGCGGCAAAGCCAGAAAATAAAGAAAGAGTAAAGAAATTAGCTAAAGAAGGCAGATTAATAATAGGACCTTGGTATACTCAAACAGATGAAATGGTTGTAGGTGGAGAATCTATAACTAGAAATCTATTATATGGATTAAAGGATTGTGAAGAATTTGGTGATGCTATGATGATAGGATATCTTCCAGACTCTTTTGGACAATCTTCTCAAATGCCACAAATATTAAATGGATTTGGAATAAATCGTTCTATATTCTGGAGAGGTGTCTCTGAAAGAATGGGAACAGATAAAACTGAATTTTACTGGGAAGGTGAAGGGGATTCTAAAGTATTAACTCAATTATTTCCATTAGGATATGCAATAGGAAAGTATTTGCCAAGCAATATGGATGATCTTAAGAAGAGAATGGATAAGTATTTCCCTGTACTTGATAAGGGAGCTACAACAGAAAATATCATACTTCCAAATGGTCATGATCAAATGCCTGTACAAAAGAATATATTTGAGATATTAGAAAAGTTAAAGGAATTATATCCAGAAAGAGATTTCTTCTTAAGCAGATATGAAAAGGTATTTGAAGAACTAGAAAAAGAAAAGAATTTACCAACATTAAGAGGGGAATTCTTAGATGGAAAGTATATGAGAGTTCATAGAAGTATCTTCTCAACAAGAATGGATATTAAGGCTGCTAATACAAGGATAGAAAATAAAATAACTAATATATTAGAACCTTTAGCTTCACTTGCTTATTCATTAGGTTTTGAATATCATTCAGGGTTAATTGAGCTTATTTGGAAAGAGATAATGAAAAACCATGCTCATGACTCTATAGGATGTTGTTGTTCTGATAAGGTTCATAAAGAGATAATGAATAGATTTTTCTTAGCTGAAGAAAAGGTAGATAGATTAATAGATTTCTATATGAGAGTTATAGTTGATGCTATGAGCAAAGAGATAGCATTAGATAAATTAACAGCATTTAACCTTCTTCCATATGAAAGAGAAGCTGTAGTTAAAGGTGAAATCATTACAAAGATGAAAAACTTCAACCTTGTTAGTGATGATGGAGAAGAATATGATTTCCAAGTTATAAATAAAGAAGTAGTTGATGCAGGGTTAATTGATAGACAAATTGTTCACTATGGAAACTATGATCCTTTTGTAAGATATACTATTGAATTAAAGGATGTTATTCCTTCAATGGGATATAAGACTTACTTAATTAAAGGAGCAGAAGGAGTTATAAACTCTGAAGAAGGCAAGAAAACAGATAAGATTGAAAATAAGTATTTTAATATAACTGTAAATGAAAACGGGTCATTAAACATACTACATAAAGATACAAACACATTATATGAAAATGTACTTTTAATAGAAGATGGTGCAGATGACGGAGATGAATATGATTTCTCACCATTAGAGGATGATTTTATTGTTAAGAGTGATTTAGTTAAGTGTAACTATAATATAAGCACTTATGAAAATAGTAGTGAGATAGCTATTAATTATACTTTAGATGTACCAAAGGATTTAGATAGCAGAAAGAACAAGAAAATTGATGGTTCTATGGATATATCAATAATTGTTAAGGTTGATAATTGTAGCCCATATTTAAATGTTAAGATGGATATAGATAATAGAGCAAAAGATCATAGAGTAAGAGCATACATTCCAACTGGAATAAAATCTAATTTCTCATTCTCTGATAATCAATTTGGTGTTATAAAAAGAGATGTATATGATAGTGCTATGGATGTATGGGAAGAGGAAAACTGGGATGAAAGACCAGATTCTATTTATCCAATGCTTTCATTTGTAACTTTAAAGAATGAAGAAAGAGGAATGGCTGTCTTAACTAATAGTACTAGAGAGTATGAAATAATTGGAGAAGATTATGATACAATAGCTATAACTTTATTTAGAGGGGTAGGCTTCCTTGGTAAAGAAGAAATGTATAGAAGACCTGGAAGACCATCAGGAATAAAATTAGAAACTCCTGACTCACAAATGCTTGGAAAAGTAAGCTTAGACTTTGGAATATATCCATATGTATCTAGGGAAGATAAGGTATCAAGAGTTGCAAAAGAGTACTTAACTCCAGTGTATACTTACAATAAAATGCCTCACAATGCTATGAAACTAAATTCTGTAGACTTTGAAGTTCCATATAATTATTCTCTATTAAAAGAAGAGAATGATAATGTGACTTTAAGTGTATTAAAGAAGGCTGAAAATAAAAAGGGGTTAGTTCTTAGATATTTCAATGGAACAGCTTCAGAAAAGAAGGTTCATTTTAGCATTAAAGGAAGCAAGTTTAAGAAGGTTAATCTTAAGGAAGATATACTAGAGGATATAGAAGATTTTAGCAAAGTAAATTGTAGTAAAAATAAAGTAGATAATATATACTTTGAATTAGTATAAAAGGTTAGTAACTCTCTTAGCTAAGGTTAAGAGAGTTACAATAATTTTATTTAGAGGTGAATGATATGAAATTTATTTTAGCACCAGATTCATTTAAGGAGAGTATGACAGCTAAGGAAGCTTGTATATCTATGGAAAATGGAATAAGAAAAGTTTTTAAAGATGCTACCTGTATACATGTTCCTATGGCAGATGGTGGTGAAGGTACAGTAGATGCTTTAATAGAATCTACCAATGGAAATTTGCATGAAGTAGAAGTAACAGCTCCACTAGGAAATAAGGTGAAAGCAAAGTTTGGAATATTAGGTGATGGAAAGACTGCTGTAATAGAAATGGCAGAAGCTAGTGGAATTCACTTAGTTAAATTAGAGGATAGAAATCCACTCCTTACTACTACCTTTGGAACTGGTGAACTTATAAAATATGCTTTAGATATGAATATAGAAAGAATAATTATAGGCTTAGGTGGCAGTGCAACTAATGATGGTGGAGTTGGTATGCTTCAGGCATTAGGGGCAAGTTTTAAGGACAGTGATGGAAAAGAGATAGCATTTGGTGGTGGCGTCTTAAAAGATTTATGTACAATAGATTTAAGTGGTTTTGATAAAAGAATTTATGATGTAAAAATAGAAGTAGCTTGTGATGTAAAGAATCCATTAACAGGAGAGAATGGTGCAAGCTTTGTATTTGGGGCTCAAAAGGGTGGAAATAAAGAAACATTAGAGGAGTTAGATAGTAACTTAAAACATTATGCAGAAGTAGTAAAAAGAGATATGGGAAAAGAAATTGATAAGGTTGAAGGTGCAGGTGCAGCAGGAGGACTTGGTGCAGCTTTAATAGGTTTTTGTAATGGAAAACTAGAATCGGGAATAGATTTAGTAATTAAGCATTCTAATTTGGAAGATAAAGTAAGAAAGGCAGATTTTGTATTTACAGGGGAAGGAAGTATAGATTTTCAAACTAAGTTTGGAAAAACTCCTATAGGAGTAGCTAAAATAGCTAAAAAGTATAACATTCCTGTAATAGCTTTTGGGGGAAGAATTGGGGAAGGAATAGATGAATTATATTCATTAGGAATAGATTCTGTAATAGGAATAACCCCAGGGGTAATTTCTTTAGATGAAGCATTAAGCAAAGGGAAAGAGAACCTAGAGATATCAACTGAAAATGTAGTTAGAATATTAGAAACTAGAAAAGTATAATATAATTTATGATAAATTAAAAGAAAAATACATTTTTTCTTTTATGATTAGTTGAATTTTATTATATATAATGCTAATAAGTACAGAGAAAAAGGGGATATTTTGTCAATATTAGTTAAGTAAGAATCTTGAATATAATATATATTATGATATAATTAGGAAAGTAAAGAAATATAACTTGTCACAAATCTAATCTTAAATAATAGAATAACTAAATTATTTATTTTATTTAACTTTTCAATAAGGAGAAAATAAAATGAATGAATTTGGTATTCGTACAAGAGTTTATTTTGGTAAGGGATCATTAAATAAGCTCAATGATATTAAAAATAAGAAAGTTTTAATTGTATGCGATAAGTTTATGGAAACTTCAGGGATGGTTGAAAAGGTTTCGAAAGAACTATCTAATTGTGAAGTATCCATATTCAGTGATGTTGTTCCAGACCCAGCAGTAGAAATTATTGCATCAGGAATTCAAGCTCTTAAAGCATGCAATGCAGAAGTAATTATTGCATTAGGTGGCGGTTCAGCTATTGATGCAGCAAAATCAATAAAAGAGTATTATAATAATTTAAATGACGGTATACAAAAAATAGAAGAATTTTACGCAATTCCAACAACTAGTGGGACAGGTTCGGAAGTTACAGAGTATGCTGTAATTACTAATAAACAAGAGGGGATAAAATATGCTTTAACAAGTGAGTCATTGTTGCCTAATGTGGCTATATTAGACCCGGAACTTGTTAAATCAGTTCCTAAAAGTATAACTGCAGATACAGGAATGGATGTAATTACTCATGCCATTGAAGCTTATGTAGCTAATGGAGCTACTGATTTTTCAGATGCTTTAGCTGAAAAAGCATTAACTCTTGCTGTTAGATTTTTACCATTAGCATATGAAGATGGTAATAATTTATTAGCTAGAGAAAAACTTCATAATGCTTCTTGTCTAGCAGGGATTGCTTTTAATGCAGCAGGTCTTGGTATTACACATAGTTTAGCTCATGCTATAGGGGGTAAATTGCATATCCCACATGGAAGAAGCAATGCTATAATATTGCCTCATATAATAAAATTTAATGCAAATTTAAATGGTGGTTTATACAATAAGGATTATAGTTTAGCAGCTAAGAAGTATCAGAGATTAGCAAAGCTTTTGAAACTTCATGCACCTAATGTCCATATTGGAGTTAATAATTTAATTAGGAAGATTGAAGAACTTCAAAAGAATCTTATGATTCCAACTACACTTACTAAGCAAGGAGTAGATATTGGGCTATTAGAAGAATCTATGGAAGAGATTTTAAAGGCTGCGTTAAAGGATGTATGCACAGAAGCAAATCCTAGGGCTGTTACTAGAGAAGATTTATCTAATATAATAGATAAACTAAAGTAAATTAAACCACCATATGGTGGTTTTTTTCTTTGGGGAAAGATATAAAAAATAAATATAATAGATCATTTTTATAAATAAATTGGGGAGAATATAAAAGTTGGAGGCTTATTTATGGAAAATGATATGTACTCTATAGGTAAAGTTGAAGAAATGTGTAAGATTACGAAAAAAGCTTTGCGATATTATGATAAAATAGGGATTTTATCACCAGATAAGATATCAGATGATAGTGGATATAGATACTATAGTAAAAGAAATCTCTTGTTGGTGCCTTTAATAAAATATTATAAACAAAGTGGTTTTAAACTTGATGAGATGAGGGAATATCTTGGAGGGGCATCTTACTTTAAAATTGAAAATGGTTTCAGAAAAAAGATAGATGAATTAATATCATTACAAAGTGAACTTGAATTAAAGTTAAGATCAGTAAATGATTGGTACAAGCTTATTCTAGAGGCTGAGGGGATAATGGAATGTAATGCTTGTCAAGTTGGAGTGAAATATATAGAAAAGAAAGAAATGATTTTCTTAGATCAAGACTTTAAATATGATTATATGGATTCAATAATAAATATTGAATTTACTAATTATATAGAAAGCAAGAAGAATGCAATAACAGGACCAGTTATAATATCATATCCATCTTTTAAGGATAAGATGAATGGTAATTGTAAAAAGATGAGGATAATGCAAGAAACAATTTTAAAGTGTGATGATGGGATAAAAGTGGAATATGGTGGCGGTACAGTTGTATCTTGTTATCATATAGGTCCACATGAAACTATAAATGAAACTTACAAAAAGATGAGTGAATGGATTAAAAAGCATGGTTATACATGTGAGGATGAATGTTATGAAAGATATGTAACTGATTATTGGACAACGCAAGTACCAGAAAAATTTGTGACAGAAGTAATTTTTAAAATAAAAAAATAAATAATAAAGAAATTATGAAAGTGTATACTGAAAAATCAAGTTATTTTTTAGTATACACTTTTTCATATTTTAAAAGATAATTGAGAAAAAAGGACTTATAAAAATAATGTTAAATTAATATCAAATTTCTATTGACCTTCCTCCTAAGGGGAAGGCATATAATTCGAATTAGGATATAGTTGTCCACAAAGAAATAAATAAGTTGTTATTCTAAATTATTTAAGCAGAGATGTGACAAGTTTGTTGCTTTAATATCCTTGAGTTAAACGTTTAAACAGTTTATTAAAAGCTGGCTTAAATTTTTATTATATTTTAGTAGAACACTTGGGGAGTGTTGTAAACGATATATAATATAAGTTTTAGTTTTGTTAAGGAAATTTGGAATATTTCTTTGGATGGCTAGCTCAGGTTTATATTAAAGTTGTGTTGAGAATTACGCTCAAACAGAAATTGAATAAAAGGATGATAGGAGGGATATCAAGCAGCAATCTTCTAAGATTTATATTTGGATAGATAAGTATAGCTGGCGATTTACTGATCTAAAAACATATTCACTAATACAATTAATTTAATAAAAGAAGGGAGATTTATCATGAATGTAGTTTCAACAGATAAAGTCAATATAAAAGAAGTTAGCATAAAAGCAACGGAAGCTAAAAAGAAATTAGCTAGTAACTTTTTTAAAAAAGGTATCACGTTAGCTTTGTTTTCGGGGGTAACTTACGGCCTTTATACAGCTTTCTTAACAATGGCCATGAGAAAAGGTGTATGGGAAGATTGGACAGGGGCAAATACAGCAGGATTATCTACTTTTGTGGTTATATATTTAGTTGCAGCTTTAGGAAATGCTATTAATGATACTTGTAGTGCCGTATGGGCAATATTAAATTCAATAGCTAAAGGAAAGTTTAAAGATTTTGTAAGGTGTCTAAAGTCAAAGCCAGGTAAGATTATGATATTAGCAGCATTAATTGGTGGTCCAATAGCTGGGACAGCTTATGTTGTATCAATCCAATTGGCTGGTTCAATCGTAGTTCCGATATCTGCACTATGTCCAGCTATAGCTGCTATTTTAGGTAGAGTTCTTTATAAGCAAGAATTAAATAAGCGTATGAGCGTTGGAATTTTAATTTGTGTATTTGCAAGTTTTTTAATAGGAAGTACAGGCTTTGGAGGGGAAACTTCTCCAACATTGGTATTAGGTTTATTAGTTGCAGTAATAGCTGCATTAGGATGGGGATTTGAAGGATGTGTTGCTGGGTATGGAACAGCAATGATTGATCCAGAAATAGGAATATGTATACGTCAAGTAACATCAGGAATAGCAAACTTATTTATTATAGTTCCAGTATTAGGTGTAATGGCTGGAGGAGTTGATATTTCAATTGACTTAGCTTTTCAAGCATTTACAAGTGGACCAGCTATGATTTGGTTTGTATTTAGCGGATTATTAACATTCATTACTTTTATGACTTGGTATGCTGGTAATAGTATGTGTGGTGCAGGACTTGGTACTGCATGTAATGGGACATACTCTTTCTTTGGACCTTTATTCTGCTTCTTATTATTAGGAGTATTTGCAGGAATGGAAGGTTGGGCATTACCAGCTGTAGCATGGA
The DNA here is from genome assembly GCF_000424025.1 of Clostridium paraputrificum AGR2156. Lineage (NCBI taxonomy): Bacteria > Bacillati > Bacillota > Clostridia > Eubacteriales > Clostridiaceae > Clostridium > Clostridium paraputrificum. The sequence continues at coordinate 88,898 of NZ_AUJC01000006.1, read as the reverse complement.
TTGGAGCTATCATAATGATGGTTGGAATTTTAACAATAGCCATGAATCCATTAGATATTTTTAGAAGAAAAAAAGGGAGTGAAATTGATGAAACCGCTTAATTATGCAATATTAAAACATTTTACTAAAGTAAAAGAGGCTTGTGCAGAAGATATTATTGAAGCTTTAAAAGGAGAATATGGAAGCTTTAAAGCTTTAAACAAGAAAGATGTAACTACAGCTTTAATGACAGCGGAGGCAAATGGGCTTATAGAAGAAACTAGATATATGCTTGATTCTAATGAAGAACTAAGAGTTTATTATCATGCTCATGAAGAAGGGGCAGCTACAATTAATAAATATATAAAAGATTAAAACATTTACCTTAGGGTAATTTTCCAAGATATATTATATGGATTAATAGCGAGATAAAACATATAAATTTTTCATTGAATGGTAGCTATTAACTTAGATTATGTTTATTCCCTAAAAAATAAATTTATAGAAAAACATATTGACTTTCCCCTTATGGGAAAGGACTATAATCACTTTAGGGAATAGAACATAATTAAAAATAAAACAGATTATTAATATAAAAAATCTTAGGGTATGTATAGATATGCTCAGCTTGGAAGGAGGAAATTTCATGAGATATTATGGAGATGAAGCATTAGGTCTTATAGAAACCATAGGATTAGTACCAGCACTTGAAGCAGCAGATAAAATGTTAAAAGCTTCAGATGTTGAGCTGATTTCATATGAAAATATTGGTTCAACCCTTGTTACCATAATAGTAAAAGGGGATGTAGCTGCCGTAAGATCAGCTGTTGAAGCAGGTGCTGAAGCTGCTGCTGCTATTGGTAAATTAACAGCAAAGAATGTTATGCCTAGACCTATTAGAGAAGTAGGAGATATTGTTTCAGTACATGATATAGATAGTTAATATAGAAAGGAAATGATGTATATGGCGAGATATGAAGCTATAGGATTAATTGAGACTTTCGGCTTAGTTTTCGCATTGGAAGCAGCAGATGCTATGTGCAAAGCGGCTGATGTTGAGCTTGTAGGTTATGAAAACGTTGCCTCTGGATATATTTCGGTATTAGTACGTGGAGATGTTGGTGCTTGTAAGACAGCAGTTGATGCTGGAGTTAAAGTTGTTAAAGAAATGGAAGATGGGAATCTTTATAGCTCAGTAGTTATTGCAAGACCACATCAAGATCTTGAAAAGATTATTGAACGTTATGCAATAAAGAATCTTATACCAGAGCAAAATTAAAGAAAGTTTTTAAATAGAAGGAGAGAGAAAAATGAATATTATTGACAATGATCTACTCTCTATGCAGGAAGCAAGGATACTTGTTGAAAATGCTCGTGAAGCACAAAAGAAACTTGCAACATTTCCTCAAAGTAAGCTTGATGAAATAGTTGAGCGTATGACTGAGGAAATTGAAAAACACATAATTGAGCTTTCGAAAATGTCACATGAAGAAACTGAATATGGTAAATGGGAAGATAAAAGAATAAAAAATACCTTTATATGTTCCTATTTAAGGGAAAGATTAAGGAATATGAATTGTGTAGGCATTATTAAGCGAGATGAAGAGCAGAAGACTATGGATGTTGGAGTTCCAATAGGAGTAATTGTAGCCTTTTGTCCTGCAACAAGTCCAGTGTCTACAACAATTTATAATGCACTTATTGCTATAAAATCAGGAAATGCTATAATTTTTTCTCCTCACCCTAGAGGTAAAAAAACTATTAGTAAGACTATTGATATACTAATTAGGGCAGCAGAGGGATATGGATTGCCAGAAGGAGCTATTTCCTATCTTCATACTGTTACTAGAAGTGGGTCTGTGGAGTTAATGAACCATAGAGATACTTCACTAATTATGAATACAGGTGTACCTGGAATGTTGGATTTAGCATATGAGTCTGGAAAACCATTAATATATGGAGGCACAGGAAATGGACCAGCATTCATAGAGCGTACAGCAGATATTAAGCAAGCAGTAAAAGACATAATTGATAGTAAAACTTTCGATAATGGAGTGCTTTCAGCAGCTGAACAATCTATTGTTGTAGATAGTTGTATTGCATCAGAAGTTAAAAGTGAACTTCAAAAGAATGGTGGATATTTTATGAGTGAGGATGAGTCTGAAAAGCTTGGTTCACTTTTGTATAAAGCAGATGGAAGTTTAGATGTAGATTATATAGGTAAATCACCACAATTCTTAGCAAAAAGGGCAGGATTTAATATTTCTGATGAGATTAAGATTCTAATTTCACAGCAAAAGTATGTTTCAGCAAATAATCCATATTCTAAAGAAAAACTTTGCCCAGTTATATCTATGTATATAGAAGATGATTGGATGAATGCATGTGAAAAATGTATTGAATTATTGCTAAGCGAAAGACAAGGACATACTTTAGTCATTCACTCTAATGATGAAGAAGTAATTCGTCAATTTGCTTTAAAGAAACCTGTTGGTAGGATACTTGTAAATACACCAGGAGTATTTGGAAGTATGGGAGTAACTACAAATTTATTCCCTTCTATGACACTAGGAAGTGGTTCAGCAGGAAAGGGTATGACATCTGATAATGTTTCACCTATGAATCTTATATATATTCGAAAAGTAGGTTATGGTGTTAGAAGAATGAAAGAAATAATAACTTCTATTACTAATGTAGAGGAACCTCAAGGTAGCAATGATAGATTAAATAATAATGAAAATGATAATGAAGAGCTATTAAAGATGCTACTGAAGAAGATTCTTAAAGAATTAAAATAGCTAATAAAAATAATTAATAGAATGTGAGGTAGTAAATTGGATATTCGTGAGTTTTCAAATAAATTAATGGAAGCAACTCAAAATATGTCTCCTTCAGAACGTGAAGCTTTGATAGAGATGTTTGAGAGTGTTTCTAATGAGATAACAAAGGACGAGGATACTAAGTCTAATGTAGTATGTGAAAATAATGGACAAATTCCAGATGGAATAACAACACGTTTGATGAAGTTAAAGGAAAATTATTTAAAGCAAGTTCCTAAAATCACTATTCATCGTGCTAAGGCAATTACAAAGATTGCAAAAGAAAATCCAGGAGCCCCTAAAGCAATTTTACGTGGTAAGAGCTTTAAATATTGTTGTGAAACTGCACCGTTAGTTATTCAAGATAATGAACTTATAGTTGGTGCTCCAAATGGTGCTCCACGTGCTGGTGCATTCTCTCCGGATATAGCTTGGAGATGGATGGTAGATGAGTTAGATACTATAGCAACTCGTCCACAAGACCCATTCTATATATCAGAAGAAGATAAAAAATATATGAGAGAAGAGATATTCCCATTCTGGAAAGGAAAATCAGTTGATGAATATTGTGAAGATCAATATCGTGAAGCAGGTGTATGGGAATTATCAGGTGAGTCTTTTGTTTCAGATTGTTCATACCATGCAATAAATGGTGGTGGAGATTCTAACCCTGGATATGATGTTATCTTGATGAAAAAAGGTATGTTAGATATCAAGAGAGAGGCAGAAGAGAAATTAGCAAAATTAAATTATGAAAAGCCAGAAGATATAGATAAAATATATTTCTATAAATCAATAATAGATACTGCAGAAGGAGTTATGATTTATGCAAAACGTATGTCAGACTATGCTGCAGAATTAGCTGAAAAGGAAACAAATCCTAAACGTAAAGCTGAATTATTAAAGATTTCAGAAGTAAATGCTAAAGTTCCAGCTCATAAGCCAACTACATTCTGGGAAGCTATACAAGCAGTTTGGACAATAGAATCTCTATTAGTTGTAGAAGAAAATCAAACTGGTATGTCTATTGGACGTGTTGACCAATATATGTATCCATTCTATAAGGCTGATATTGAATCAGGTAGAATGACTGATTTTGAAGCTTTTGAACTTGCTGGATGTATGCTTATAAAGATGTCAGAAATGATGTGGATTACAAGTGAAGGTGGTTCTAAATTCTTTGCAGGATATCAACCATTTGTAAATATGTGTGTTGGTGGTGTAACTAGAGAAGGTAGGGATGCTACAAACGAATTAACTTACTTATTAATGGATGCTGTTAGACATGTAAAAATATATCAACCTTCATTAGCATGTCGTATTCATAAAGGGTCACCACAAAAATTCTTAAAGAAGATAGTACAAGTTATCCGTGCAGGAATGGGATTCCCAGCATGTCACTTTGATGATGTTCATATTAAGATGATGCTAGCAAAGGGGGTTTCTCTTGAAGATGCTAGAGATTACTGCTTAATGGGATGCGTAGAACCACAAAAATCAGGAAGATTATATCAATGGACTTCTACAGCATACACACAATGGCCAATATGTATAGAACTTGTTCTTAATCAAGGTGTTCCTTTATGGTATGGAAAACAAGTTTGTCCAAATCTTGGTGATATAGATAGCTTTAAAACTTATGAGGAATTTGAAGCCGCAGTAAAAGAACAAATAAAATATATTACTAAATGGACAAGTGTAGCAACAGTAATTTCACAACGTGTTCATAGAGAACTTGCTCCAAAGCCACTTATGTCAATTATGTATGAAGGATGTATGGAAAATGGTAGAGGAGTAGAAGCTGGTGGAGCAATGTATAACTTTGGACCAGGAGTTGTTTGGAGTGGACTTGCAACATATACAGATTCTATGGCAGCAATTAAGAAATTAGTATTTGAAGAAAAGAAATATACATTAAGAGAATTAAATGAAGCTTTAAAGGCAGACTTTGTTGGTTATGAAAAACTAAGAAAAGACTGTTTAGAAGCACCTAAGTATGGTAATGACGATGATTATGCGGACTATATAGCTGCAGAACTTATCAACTTTACAGAAATGGAACATCGCAAATATAAGACTTTATATTCAGTATTAAGTCATGGAACATTATCAATTTCTAATAATACTCCATTTGGACAATTAACAGGAGCGTCAGCAAATGGACGTAGAGCTTGGATGCCATTATCAGATGGAATAAGTCCAAGCCAAGGTTCTGACTATAAGGGACCTACAGCAATAATAAAATCTGTATCAAAAATGAGTTGCGAAAACATGAATATAGGTATGGTTCATAACTTCAAGCTTATATCAGGATTACTTGAAACTAAGGAAGGTGAAGAGGGAATTATTACACTACTACGTAGTGCATGTGCTCTTCAACTTGGAGAAGTTCAATTTAATTACTTAGATAATAAGACATTAATAGAAGCTCAAAAACATCCTGATCAATATAGAGATTTAATTGTTCGTGTAGCTGGATATAGTGCATATTTTGTAGAACTTTGCAAAGATGTTCAAGATGAAATTATAAGTAGAACAGTCTTAACACATTTCTAATAATTAAAATTTAATCTGGTAAGTGGCTATATAGAGAATTAATTTATATAGTCACAACCAGAAAAAATAATAGTGGAGAAATAAGAATGAGTAATGAAAATCTAGGAGTCTTGGAAAGAAAAGCAACTATATTTAATATACAGAAATACAACATGTATGACGGACCAGGAGTAAGAACTTTAATCTTCTTTCAAGGATGTCCACTTAGGTGTAAATGGTGTGCAAACCCTGAAGGGATGATTAGAAAACATAGAGTATTGTTTAAAAGCAATTTGTGCATTAATTGCGGAGCCTGTGTTTCTGCCTGTCCAGTAGGTATACACACAATTTCAAATGAAACCTTAAAGCACGAAGTAAATAGAAATATTGACTGTATTGGTTGTGGAAAGTGTAAGGAAGAATGTGTAAAGTCAGCTATTTCTATAATAGGAGAAGAAAAAACTATATCTGAACTTCTAGAAATAATTGAAGAAGATAGAACTTTCTATGAAGTTTCTGGTGGTGGAGTAACACTTGGTGGTGGAGAAGTTTTAATGCAACCTGAGGCTGCAAGTAGCTTACTTATGGCATGTAAAAATGAAGGTATTAATACAGCAATAGAAACATGTGGATATGCAAAGCTAGAATCAGTCCTTAAAGTTGCAGAGTTTACTGACCTGTTCTTGTTTGATATTAAGCATATAAATTCTGACAAACATTTATATTGGACAGGTGTTAGAAATGAACAAATCTTAGAAAATTTGAAGGAACTTCTTCGCAGAAAGTATAATGTGCAAATTCGTATGCCATTACTTAAGGGAGTTAATGATTGTCAGGAAGATATAGAAAATGTTATGAAGTTTTTACTTCCATATAAAGACTATAAAAATTTTAAAGGCATTGATTTATTACCTTATCACAAGATGGGGGTTAATAAATATAATCAACTTGGAGTTCCATATCCAATTGAAGGTGATCCAAGCTTAAGTAATGAGGATTTAGATAAGATTGAAAGTTGGATTAAGAATTATGATTTGCCTGTTAAAGTGGTTCGTCACTAAATGATTTTCAAATAAATAAAAAGGTGGAAAGTAAGGTTATGGAGGATTTTCTTAATAAGAATATACAGCGTGTTATACAAGAGTCAGTACCAGGTAAGCAAATAACAATAGCTCATATTATTGCCTCACCTATGCCAGATATATATGAAAGATTAGGAATTGATGATAAGGGAGCTATTGGAATACTAACTCTTTCTCCTTTTGAAACAGCAATAATAGCTGCTGATATAGCAACTAAAGTTGCAGATGTTGAAATTGGATTTCTTGATCGTTTCACTGGATCAGTAGTTATAAATGGTGATGTTCAAAGTGTTGAAACAGCACTTAGTGCAGTAAATGATGCTTTAAAAAATATGCTGGGCTTTACAGTTGCTCCAATAACACGAACATGAGAAAAAAACGAATAATGATTATTGGTCCTTCAAAAAGTGGCAAAACAACTTTGGCTAATGAGCTTAATGGTTATACTGGTCCATTAAGAAGAACATCAGATATTATTTATGGGAAAAATACTATAGATGTACCAAGTGCATATATAGAAAATTCATGGATGTATAAACATGTTATTGCAGTATCTCAAGATGCTTCAAAAATTCTTATTTTAGTTGATCAATCAAATAGTGTAGATGTGTATTCTCCAGGATGGGCAAAGTTATTTAATTGTCCAGTGATTGGAGTGATTACTAAGAGTGATATGAATCCAGAAAATAGGAATATATGCTTGCATCAGCTTAAGAGAATAGGAGTAAATGAACCTTATTTTGATATTAGTTTTATAAAAAGAACAGGAATTGATGTTTTAAAAAAATATTTATTTGAAAAGTGTGAGGAGTAATGAGGAGATGATGAAATTTATTACTGAAGAGTATTTAAGGGATGTTTATAAGGAAGCTCCCTTTGATACATATAAATTAGCTGAAGGACAACGCCTTACACCTGGAGCAAGACAATATCTATCTGATAAAGGAATAAAGATGGAAGATGATGTCGTTCAAGAAAAGAAAAAGGTTACTCAAGTCAATGACTCAAAAGAAGGTGAGATATCTCAAAAAAGAAAAAGAGAAAAGCTATGCAATAGATTAAAATCTATTGAAGCTTTATTCTTTGATACTAGTAGAGAGCTATTGACTTTAGATATTATTTTAGCACAGAAAATCATTAGTTTAGGAAGAAAGGTTACAAACATTAGAAAAGTTGTTGAAGGTAACTCTACTTTAGAAACAATTGAAGTTAAAGAATGTAGTGGAATATCCAAAGAAAATTTCTTTGATAATATAGAAGACTGTTTTGAAATTACTGAGTTTCATATACAACTTGAAAAAGGTAAGGAAATATTAAAACTTCATTTATTAAGATGTGCTTTAAGAGAAGTAAGTTTAGAAATTAGTGAAAGTTATGAGCATGATGAAAGTCAGACAGGAAATGAAATTATAAAGAATGTTAATTCAATTATAAATAGTATATCCCAGATGATTTGTATAACAGTAGGAGGAGAGAGATGTCAGAGAAAAGTATAGCTTTTGAATATTGTGATAATCTCGTTGAAGAGTTTGAACATGTAATAGAGTCACCTAAAGTAGGGGAAACTTCTACGTATTATACAGGTGTTGATTTAGGTACAGCTTGCATAGTTTTAGCAGTTTTAGATGAAAATTATAAACCAGTAGCTGGTGCATATAGATATGCGGATGTTGTTCGTGATGGCATGGTAGTAGATTATTTAGGAGCAGTAAGAATTGTTAGAGAGTTGAAAAAAGAAATAGAAGAAAAAATTAATGCAGAATTAATTTATGCAGCTGCTGCTATTCCACCAGGAACAGATGCTTTAGATTCTGGAGCTATAAAAAATGTTGTTCAAGCTGCTGGATTTGAATTAACAAACCTTCTTGATGAACCTACTGCAGCTAATGAAGTTTTAAAAATACAAAATGGAGCGGTTGTAGATATAGGGGGAGGAACAACAGGAATATCTATTCTGAAGGATGGGAAAGTTGTTCATGTAGTTGATGAACCTACAGGAGGTACACATTTTTCATTAGTTATTGCAGGTGCTTATGGAATGCCTTTTGCTAAAGCAGATGAGTTTAAGAGAGACAATAATAATCATAAAGAACTTTTACCAGTTTTAAAGCCAGTTATTGAAAAAGTAGCATCAATAATTAATCAACATGTAAAAGGATATGATGTTGATGGAATATCTCTTGTAGGAGGAACATGTTGCTTGACAGGAATTGAGGATGTTATACAAAAACAAACTGGTATATATACACATAAGCCTAAGAATCCTATGTTTGTGACCCCACTTGGAATAGCATTAAGCTGTACTCAAGAAATTATTGAATAAGGAGAGTGTGAAGAAGTGGATTTCAGAATTATTAAATCACCTTCTGAGAGCACAAAAAATATTCTTAGAAGAAGAATGGGGACAGGTTGTAAAACTGATTTAGATAATATTGGTGCAATAGGATTAGTACAAGGAAAACTTATAGATATGATTTATGCATCAGATATTGCAGATAAAGCAGTTGATGTTACAGTTGAGGATATTAAAGGAAATTGCCCTCAACATATGATACTACTTGCTATATTTGGAGATATATCATCAGTAGAATCTGCCATTAACGAAATAAAGCTCAAGTTGAAAGAGGGAAAGATAATATGATTACAGCTAAACTAATAGACAATGTATGGGCTACTAGAAAGGCCGAATCATTAAATGGATTAAAATTTATGCTTGCTGAGGTAATAGGTGGTACAGAAGCAGGTAGAAGGTTAATAGTAGTGGATATAATTAGTGCAGGTATTGGTGACAGAGTTATTGTAAGCACTGGTTCCGCAGCACGTAGAATGCTTGGTGATGATAATATTCCGGTAGATGCAGTAGTTGTGGGCATCATTGATGATGACTGTGATTTTATATAAATTTCAGTTATACATTGAAAGGAAGTGAGTAAATGAAAAAGTTAATATGTGTAAAAGAGATGGAAGAGTTCATAAAAACAGGAAAAACAAAATTTTATGTTACCAGTGATATGATTATAACTCCATCTGCAAAAGATCTGGCAAAAAATAAGAGCATAGAATTAACAACAGAAAGCCAAGGGTGTGAATTAAAATCAAATATTAATTTAAATTTATCAGATAGTGATTTAGATTCTGAAGCCATGTTAAAGTTGTTTAAAGCTATGATGAATAAAGGCCTTTTACAAGAAGTTCTTAAATGTTTAAAGGGAGAGAATCTTCCATATGAATCAGAATGCGATGTCAATGGTCTTAAAATAGTTAGAGGTAACACAGTAAAGTTGGATGTGTTTGATACAGGGAATCCAGATGCAAATGCTCATTATCAAGAATTAGTAAGTAAAGAAGAATCAAAAATGAGTGCTGGTTTTTTAGTAATTGAAAAATCAAGATTTGATTGGGAACTAACTTATGAAGAGATTGATTATGTAATTGAAGGGACATTAACTGTTGAACTAAATGGTAAAACATATACTGCCCATGAGGGAGATGTGTTATTTGTACCTTCAGGATCTAAAGTAGTTTGGGGTTCACCTGACAAAGCAAAAATATTCTATGCAACATATCCTGCAAACTGGGCTGATCTTTTATAGTGGCATTAAAAGGAGGACTAATCTATGCAGGCATTAGGTTTACTAGAAACAAAGGGATTAATTGCAGCTGTTGAGGGTGCCGATATTATGGTAAAGGCAGCAGATGTAAGTATCCTTGAAAAATCATATGTAGGTGGTGGATTAGTTACAATTACCATAACAGGAGATGTTGGAGCTGTAAAAGCTTCCATAGAGGCTGGTATTGCTGCTGTAAAGAAATTAGGTAGTGAATTCTTAATTTCAAATCATGTAATTCCTAGACCTCATAATGAATTAGGTATGATAATTGAAACTAAAACAATACAAGAGAGAGAAGAAACAAAAGAAGATAGTACTACTGATACAGATATTATTAAGAATGATACTCCTTTAGAAGATAATACAGAAAGTATCACAACTGTTATATCAGAAGAAAGCGAATTAGTAGACGATGAAAATTTAATTATAGTTAATGATATTAGTAAATTTCATAAAGAAGATGTAGATAAGCTTGTACAAGAAAATGGGTTAGAAGAAACCATTGCTACTTTAGGAAAACTTAAGGTTACGAAGCTAAGAAACTTAGCACGTGAGTATAACAAGTTTGAAATAGTAGGAAGACAAATTTCTAAAGCAAACAAAAACGTCTTGATTGAGAAGTTTAAATTATACTATGAAAAGAAATAACATTTGAGTCTGAAATAAGGAGGAAGAAAAATGCAAAATTTTGATAAGGATTTATGTTCTATACAAGAAGCAAGAGATTTAGCTAGACTTGGGAAAGCAGCTACTGACATTATTGCAGATTATACAGAAGAACAAATTAATAAAATAATATGTAATATGGTTAGGGTAGCTGAGGAAAATGCGGCATGCTTAGCACAGATGGCTGTTGAAGAGACTGGTTTTGGTAAAGTTGAAGACAAGACATTTAAGAATCATTTAGCATCTGGAGTTTTATACGATTCAATTAAAGATATGAAGACTATAGGTGTAATAAATGAAGATAACGTCAATAAAATAATTGAAGTTGCTGAACCAGTTGGACTAGTAATGGGAATTGTTCCTTCAACTAATCCAACATCAACAACAATATTTAAATCAATAATAGCTATAAAATCACGTAATGCTATAGTATTTTCACCACATCCATCAGCTGCAAAATGTACTATAAAGGCAGCTCAATTAATGCATGATGCTGCAGTAGAGGCAGGTGCACCAAAGAATATTGTTGGGTGCATAACTAAGCCATCTCTAGGAGCAACTAATGAATTAATGAAGAGTAAGGAAGTGTCATTAATTATAGCAACAGGTGGTCCTGCAATGGTTAAGGCAGCATATAGTGCTGGTAAACCAGCTTTAGGAGTAGGTGCAGGTAATTCACCTGCTTATATAGAAAGAACTGCAAATGTTCAACAAGCTGTAAGAAACATTATGGCAAGTAAGACTTTTGATAATGGTACAATATGTGCTTCAGAACAATCTATAATTTGTGAAGAATGTAATCATGACTTAGTTGTAGAAGAGTTTAAAAAGCAAGGTGCTTACTTCATGACAGATGAAGAAACTGAAAAAGTTTGTAGACTACTGTTCAAAAATGGACATGCAATGAATGCTAAATTTGTTGGTAGATCCCCACAAGTAATAGCTAATGCAGCTGGAATAAGTATTCCACAAGGAACAAAAGTACTTATTGGTGAACAAAAGGGTGTTGGAGAAGGATATCCTCTATCATTTGAAAAATTAACAACAGTTCTTGGGTTCTATACAGTTAAAGATGATCAAGAAGCATGTGAATTAAGCATTAAGTTGCTTCAAAACGGAATTGGTCATACTATGAGTCTTCATACTGAAGATAGAAATATAGTGATGAAGTTTGCTAGAAAACCAGCATCACGTATTTTGGTTAACACTGGAGGTACACAAGGTGGAACAGGTGCAAGTACAGGACTTATGCCATCATTTACATTAGGATGTGGAACATGGGGTGGAAGCTCAGTTTCTGAGAATGTAACTCCAAGACACTTAATTAATGTTAAGAGAGTAGCTTATGGATTAAAGGATTGTGCAACATTAGCATCAACAGATCCAACATTTAATTGTATAAAGACTGAAGAAAATTGCCATTCAGTGAACAATCAAAGTTTAAATATGAGTCCAGCAGAAATTTTTGCTGCAGCGCAAAGACTATCTAATAATGAATGCAATACAGAAAAATGTAAAGCTGCAAATGATACTGAGAATAATGAAGAAATAAGAAATTTAGTTAATCAAATCGTTGCCGCTATGAAAGGGGCAAAATAGATGGATAAATACGAGGCTGTATTAAAGCTTTTAGTTGAAGCTATACAGAATAACCAAGGAAAAGAAGTAATAGAGCCTAAGGCATTTGAGATACCTGTTGGAGTATCTAATAGACATGCTCACTTATCTCAAGAAGACTTAGATATGTTATTTGGTAAAGGATATAAGTTAACTAAAATTAAAGATTTATCTCAACCAGGTCAATATGCTTGCAAAGAAACTATTACTATTTGTGGCCCTAAAGGAGCTATAGAGAAAGTTAGGATTCTTGGACCAATAAGGAGCAAAACACAAGTAGAAGTTTTAGCAGGAGATTGTGTTAAGTTAGGAACAGCTGCTTATCCAAGATTATCTGGAGACCTAGCAAATACTCCTGGAGTAACCTTAGTAGGACCAAAGGGAGCAACACAAATTAAAGAGGGATTAATAGTAGCTCAAAGACATATACACATGACTCCATGCGATGCAAGAGAACTAGGAGTTCATGATGGCGAAATTGTATCAATAAAGTTTGACACAATAAGAGGTGGAATTTTCAATAATGTAGCAATAAGAGCCAATGATGCTTCAAAGCTTGAGTGTCACTTGGATATTGAAGAAGTAAATGCTATGGGAATTAATTCTAAATCAAAGGTTGAAATTGTTAAACATTAGTAGATTATAATAAAAAAATTATAATAAATAAATTTATTAATATTTTAGGAGGATTTAAAAATGAAATATGATGCATTAGGAATGATTGAAACAAAAGGATTAGTAGGATCAATAGAAGCAGCAGATGCAATGGTTAAGGCTGCAAACGTATATTTAATAGGAAAAGAATATGTTGGTGGAGGATTAGTAACTGTAATGGTTAGAGGAGATGTTGGAGCTGTTAAGGCTGCTACAGATGCAGGTGCAGCTGCAGCACAACGTGTTGGAGAATTAATTTCAGTACATGTAATTCCAAGACCACATGTGGAAGTAGAAGTAATATTACCTGCTTCAAAAGAAGCAAAATAATATTATTGTAAGATAAGAGCCATGCTAGTAAACTAGTGTGGCTTTTTTATATTTAGAATTAAAGGGATTTATTTTTAATTATAGAATTAATTAAAAATAAGGGGTGATTATTAATATGGTAGAGAAGAGAAATTAAAAAAATTGGTAGATTAATTTTATTGGAGATTTAAAATTTGGTTTTCTCCTCACGAGGAAACAAGGTTTATCATAAGATGTAGAAGAATAAGCGCATATTATGCTATCTACTTAATATCATTATTTTTTATTGAATGTTTATTTGGTATAGAAACAAGTCTAACAGGTGTTTGTTCAAGGATAGCAGCTGTTGAAACTGAACATCAATTTACTAGATTTACAGTATATGCTACTGGTTTTAATAATAAACGTGAAATAAAGTTTTTTGTTAAAGCAAATTATTTATCTATAACAGAGGGGGAGGTTATCACTGTAGTTCATGGGGTGTTTTCAAAAAGAGTAATATATGTTAAAGGACATAGTTTAAATATTATATAAAGGAAGGTGTATCATGAGTTCCATAACATATTCATTGAAAGGGGGACAAGCTGCTTCAAATAACTATTACGGAAAAGCTGAAAGGTTAAGCAAGAAAGTAATTTTAGATGTTTTTCAAAATGGAAAGGAATATCTACAAGACTTTATGGAGTATATAGTGAAAAACAAAGTAGAAGCTTTAAGGACTAAAGAGGAATATGCAGTAGAATTATTATTTATTGGTGTAATTCTTATGGAGTATAGTGAATATGCCTATGGTTTCAATCCTAAGTGGAGTGGAATTTTTAAATGGTTAAATTCCTTAAGGGATAAAGAAAGAATAAAAGAAAAAGTAGATATTATAAAAGGTAGAGCAATACTTAAGAATTTATTAAAAAAGAAAAAAATTAAAGAATTAGATTTAGATTTATTTAAGAAGATCCTATCTTGGTTGGAATGTACAGGTGATTTTAAAGAAGAAGTCTTTAGGCTTAACATATGGATGGATTTTTTATGTGAAAAAGATTCTAATTATGTAGGAAAAGTTTTAATGTTTGCTTTAAAGGAAGGGGAATATCTTCTAAAGGAAGGTCAGTATTATTTAGGAGAGTATATATCAGGTGTAAAGAGTTATTTAAGTACATATGAATTAATACATATAAACAAAGAGGATATAATTTATTGTGGCAAGGGAGAAATACAGTACATTTTTAATATGGTTTGCGCTGAAATATTAAATAAGGTATATAAAGAAAAATTTTTAAGATGTGAAGAAAAAATTGTCTTTGCACCAGCTTGCATGAAACAAACTTTAAAGCCATGCCCTAGTTCAAAAGAAAAACTTGGAGATGTATGTAAAAGATGCTCAAAAGAATGCAATATAAATAAGTTAACAACCTTAGGAAAAAGTTTAGATTTTAAGGTATATGTTATATCACATGAAACAAATTTATTAAATGCAAAAAGAGAAAAAAATGATAAGATAGGAATAATAGGAATAGCTTGTGTGCTAAATTTAATCTCTGGAGGATGGAAGGCATTAAGGTTAGGATTTATTCCTCAGTGTGTTATCTTAGAGGAGTGTGGCTGTAATAATCACTGGCTTAAAGAAAGCAAAATGACAGCTATAAATGAAAAAAGATTAAGTTATATACTTAAAGGATAAAGGAATAAATAAATGGACATCCTATCCTTAGGGAGGGATTAAATTATGAATGATAAGAATGTGTATAACAAAGAAATTCAAGATGTGGTTAAGACGGAACTTAGAATGGATGAGGTACATGAAAACTTAAAGCCAACAGATCCAGATAAGGTTCAAAAAGATGCAATTAAAATAGGAACTATCTAGTCAAAAATACCTATGGAGGAATTCTATAGGTATTTTTTTATGTCTTGAATAATATAATTAACAGTATATTAATAAAATATTCAGAATTTTGTGTTAAAATTAGTAATATAAAGTAGAAATAGAGAAAAAAGGAGGAAAGATTATGGAAACAAAATTTTTAATTTGCAAACATTGTGGTAATATCGTTGAAGTAATAAGAGAATCAGGAGTATCTATAGTTTGTTGTGGTGAAAAGATGAGTGAGTTAAAGGCTAACACAACAGATGGTGCAGTAGAAAAACATGTTCCTGTTGTCAATATTGATGGTAATAAAGTAGAGGTAGTTGTAGGAAGCACTTTACATCCAATGGTGGAAGCTCATTATATACAATGGATATATCTAAAAACTGATAAGGGTGTTCAAAAGAAATATTTATCACCAAGTGATGAACCAAAAGCAGAGTTTGTTATAGGTGATGATGAAAAAGTAATTGAAGCATATGAATACTGTAATTTACATGGTCTTTGGAAAAAAGAAATTTAAATAATTAACGAGGTGATTTTAATGAAGGATTTAAAAGGTACAAAAACAGAAGCTAATTTAATGGAAGCCTTTGCAGGCGAATCAATGGCAACTAATAAGTATATGTATTATGCATCTAAAGCTAAGAAAGATGGTTATGTTCAAATAGCATCTATTTTTGAAGAAACTGCAAAAAATGAAAAGGAACATGCAAAGCTTTGGTTTAAGTTATTACATGATGGAATTGGACAAACTACTACTAATTTAAGTGATGCAGCTGATGGAGAAAACTACGAATGGACAGACATGTATGATAAATTTGCTAAAGAAGCAAGAGAAGAAGGCTTTGAACATATAGCTAAGCTTTTTGAAGGCGTTGCTGCAATTGAAAAGGAACATGAAGAAAGATATAGAAAGCTTTTAGCTAATATAGAAGGAGATTTAGTATTCTCTAAGGATGAAGATGTAATTTGGCAATGCTCAAATTGTGGACATATCTGTATTGGGAAGAAGGCTCCAGATGTATGCCCAGTATGTGCTCATCCACAATCATATTTCCAAGTAAAAGCAGAAAATTATTAATATAAATAATTAATGGAGGGGAGTTGCAAAGCAATTCCTCTTTTTTTGATGTCTAGGAAAGTATAAAATTTCAATTGACTATAACTCAAAGGTATTATTATAATTTCATATTAAAAAAATATAAAATCAAGGATAGTAATTTTATAATTTCCTTACCTTTAGTACACGTGGGGTGGATATTTGTTTCCATGTGACTTGGAGCTTGCGACGGAACAAGGGAAATAAATATCCACTCCACCTTTTTTGTGGTAAAATATAGTCAAAAATAATAAAAAGTGGGGATTGATATGAAAAAGCTAAAAGGGGTAATAATATCAGTTTTAATTAGTATTTTTATCATTAACATTGTAGAAGTAAGGCCCAAAGCAGAAGATGAAGGATATTATATAAAAAATATGCAAGTGGATGTGGAGGTTAATGATAAGAGACAGTTTTTTATAACAGAAACAATAGATGTTTACTTTAATGAAGACAGACATGGCATTAAAAGAGATATAACTACTTCATCAGGTACAGAGGAATGTAGTATTTCAGATATTTCTGTAATAGGGGCACCCTATGAATCAACTAAGGAATCAGGGAATGTAAGTTTAAAAATAGGTGATGAAGATGAAACTATAGATGGAGACAAAAGATATATAATAAAATATACTTTAAATTATTATGATGATGAAGAAGTTGATGGAGACTATATTTATTTAAATCTATTGCCAACTTGGGATACAAGAGTTGAAAGCTTTAGATCAAATATAACGTATCCTAAAGGAGGAAAGCTAGAGAATATTACCTTAACAGATGGGGAATATGGAAGTAAAGAAAATAAGCTTTCTAAATATACAGTTAAAGATAACGAAATTATAATTGAATCTACAAAAGAAATTAAAGAAAATAATGGGATAACTATAAATGCAAGGTTAGAAGAAGGGACATTTAAAAATGTAAAAGAAAGAAAATATCCTTTCAATATAAATAATGAAATAGTTAATATTAAGATTACAAAAGAAAAGGAATACTTGGTAGAAAGAGAATTTGAAATAAAGGTTACATCACAAAACTATGATTTTGGATCAAATGAAATAAAGCTATGGGATGATAATAAATATAATAAGATAAGTGAATTAAGCTGTGATAATTCCCAATTTAAAGTGTCAGAAAAATACTCTTCAATTTATGTTCCTAAAGAAGTTGGAGTATATAAGGTTAAGGTATCTTATAAGGTTAGGCCAAGACTTGCAGATGATATCTATTTAGGTTTAAAGAGTAATAATTACGAAGGTAAGGTTGATAATCTTATTGTAAATGTAGAATCAGAGGTTCCTATAGAAAATGCTTTGGTAAACTTTTTAGATAGAGGCATTGGTAGTAATAAGGATAGATATACCCTAGCTAGAGAGAATAATAAGGTTACATTTAATAATACAAATACTATTCATCCAAGAGAAAAGGTATTTATATCAATAGACTGTGATAATAGTTTATTTACAAGAGAGATGGATAAGTCAGAAATAAAAACTATTATTTTATCATTTATA
Source organism: Clostridium paraputrificum AGR2156 (assembly GCF_000424025.1). NCBI lineage: Bacteria > Bacillati > Bacillota > Clostridia > Eubacteriales > Clostridiaceae > Clostridium > Clostridium paraputrificum. The sequence goes on along the minus strand of NZ_AUJC01000006.1, from coordinate 71,146 downwards.
GTAGTAATAATTTCAGGAATTTTATTTTTAGTATTTAAAGAAAAAAGGAGATACGAACTAGAGTTAGAGTTTTATCCTCCAGATGGAATGAATAGTGCAGAATTGGCTTATGCCTATAAAAATAGTTGTACACCTAAGGATATTACTTCATTAATTTATCTTTGGGCAAGTGAAGGTCATTTAGAAATCAATTTTGATGAGAATAATGAGTTTAAATTGATAAAAATCAGTGAACTAGATAGTGAGCATAAAAAGTATGAACATACTTTGTTTAAAGGGCTATTTAAGAAAAGTAATGAGGTAACAGAAGCTAAGCTAAGGAATGGAGAGTTAGAAAATAAAATCTCCTCAGCTATTAATTCAGTTCAATCAGTATTTAAAGGTAAAAGAAAGAAGCTAACAGATGCAAAATCAAGAAAGATTTCAGTGTTGTTATTATTCATATCATTTATTCCAATGGTATTGTTCTATATCTCTGCCAAGTATACAAGCAATTTAACTAATGGAGATGTAATTGGATTATCTTTAATATCAGCTGGAATAATAAGTATTGTGTATATTATAATTTATGCTTTAAACGTAAATAATTTAAATAGAATTGTTACTAATAAAGCTAAATTAGGATTTTTTATTGCTTTATTTATATATTTATTATCAGCCTTTATTATAGTATTAATCTTTAAGATAGGATCCTATGCTATAACTGATATTGTAGTAGCTATATGTATTTTTTCAATAATTATTATGGCAGGACTTTTACCAAAGAGAAGTGAATATGGAAGAAAGATATTAGAAAAAATATTAGGATTCAGAAAATTTTTAGAAACAGCAGAAAAAGAAAGGTTAGAAGCCTTACTAGAAGAAAATCCAAATTATTTTTATAATATACTTCCTTATGCTCAAGTACTAAATATAACAGATAAATGGGCTGATAAATTTGAGGGCATAGAAGTAGATAAATCACCATATTATACAGGGTATACAGATTTAAATAGCTATAGTATGCTTAGGATAATTAGTACTAATATGAATTCAGTATCTGATACTGTGGGATCTCATAATACAAGTTCTTCTGATGGAGGTTTCTCAGGAGGAGGAACTGGTGGTGGAAGTGGATCAAGCTGGTAGGCTATAGGATTTAACCTCAATATTACAATTAGTTTACAAAGATGTAATTTGATTTAACAATGCTATGTTATCATAAGGTTGTAGCAAGCAATTGATAAAATTTCTTTGGTTTCGTGTTTCATCCCACTTAAAAAAGCGTCGCAAAAAATGCGACGCTTTTTTCTATTTATTTTTACAATCTACTTCTTTAATTTTTATGTTTTTAGGTAGTATAACCTTAATGTCTTTAATAGTAGATTTACTATCTTCTACATTTATCTTACAAGATACAAGGTCAGTCTTAGTTGTTACTTCCATTTCATATGCTCCATTTTTAGGATTCCTTTTTAATAATAAGTTGACCATTTCTGAGTATTCAATATAGTTATTTTTAAAAACTAAGTAAGTATCAAAAAAGTAAAGTTCTTTAATACTTAATCTTATTAGTAGTCCAACTACAATAGTAATTATAACCATTGCTCCAGTAATTATAGGACTGTACCCAGAATTTCTAAAATAGAAAGCAAATATTATTGTTGCTAGGATTAAACCAAATAAAGGAGCGTAAGAAGTTATTGAACTAGTTTTTACTCTATATTTAATATTTGATTTGTTTTTCCATACAGTTTTATAATGAACAGAATATAAAGAGCTTATGTAGTATCCTAGTGTCATTAAAAAAACAATTCCAAGTAATATTATTATAAATGAATTCATATGCCATCCCTCCATAATGATAAATAGTCAATGTAGAACATTATACTACTATAAATAATGTAGTCAACTATGTTAAAGGATTTGGTAAAATAGAGGTTTATAGGTCACCCCCAATGTATAGTGTTAGTTTTAGGGGTACCACAATATATAGTGAAAAATTCTTATCATAACCCGATATTTTGTGCAAATGATGATATAGTGCAATAATTAGCAAAAATAATAGAAAAACGAAGAAAGATGAAAATAGTTATAAATATCTATTAATTTAATTTCTGAAAACTATTTTTTTATAAGTTATAATAGCTTTAGTTGATTTGAAAAAATAAACATATTAAACCATAAGAGGTAATTTATTGTAAGGGGAATGTACATGGAAGTAATAAAAAGAGATGGAAGCATAGTTGAATTCAACAAACACAAGATTAGAGAGGCTATTTTAAAGGCTATGAAACATGGAAGTGGTATTTATTTACCAGATATAGCAAAATTAATAGCAAATGATGCAGAGAATTATTTTAAGGATGAAAATGAAACTCCAACAATTTATAAAATTGAATCTTATGTTTATGAAAGACTAGTGCATTATGGTCAATCAATAACAGCTAAATCATATGAGGGATATAGAGCTGTTCAATCATTTAAGAGAAATATTAATACAACAGATGAAAGTATATTAGGGTTAATTCAAAAGACAAATGAGGATGTACTAAAGGAAAATTCAAATAAGAATTCTGTAATAGCTGCAACTCAAAGAGATTTAATTGCAGGAGAAGTGTCTAAGGATATATCAAGAAGAAGATTAATTCCACCACATTTAGTGCAAGCTCATGATGAAGGTGCAATTCACTGGCATGATATGGATTATACTCTATCACCAATATTCAATTGTTGTCTTATAAATCTTGAGGACATGCTAAACAATGGTACAGTTATAAATGATAAATTAGTAGAATCACCAAAATCCTTTGGTACAGCTTGTACAGTGACTACACAAATTATTGCTCAAGTTGCATCTAACCAATATGGTGGTCAAAGTATAACAATTAAGCATTTAGCTAAGTTCTTAAGAGTTACATATGACAAGTATTATAAATTCTATATGGAAAAATATAATAATGAAGAATTAGCAATAGATTTAGCTAATGACATGAAGATGAAAGACTTGAGGGATGGAGTACAAACTATAAGATATCAGCTTTCAACTCTTCAAACAACTAACGGACAAGCGCCATTTAGTACAATTTACCTTGAAATTGAAGAAGGTAATGAATATGAAGAGGAAATGGCATTAATATGTGAAGAAATGATTAAACAAAGACTTGAAGGTATGAAGAACTATAAGGGACAAGAAATAGGTGAAGCCTTCCCTAAATTAGTATACCTTTTAGATGAGCATAACTGCCTAGAAGGTGGAAAGTATGATTACATAACTAAGCTTGCTGCGGAATGTACTGCAAAGAGATTGGTACCTGATTATCAATCAGCTAAGATTATGAGAATGAACTATGAAGGAAATACATTCCCACCAATGGGATGTAGATCTCATTTAAGTCCTTGGAAGGATTCAAATGGAGATTATAAGTGGTATGGAAGATTCAATCAAGGTGTTATAAGCCTTAACCTTCCACAAATAGGTATTATTGCAAATGGTGATATGGAGTTATTCTGGGAACTTTTAGACCAAAGATTGGCTTTATGTAAGGAAGCATTAATAACAAGACATAATATGTTATTAGGTACAGTTTCAGATGTTTCGCCAATTCACTGGCAACATGGTGCAATTGCTAGACTTGAGAAGGGTGAAGCTATAGACAAGCTTCTTAATGAAGGATATTCAACATTATCCCTTGGATATGTAGGAGTACATGAAATGGTTCAATCAATGCTAGGGGTAAGCCATACAACTCAAGAAGGAGAGAAGTTTGCACTTGAAGTTATGAATCATATGAAGGATGCATGTGATGAGTGGAAGAAGGAAACAGGATTAGGTTTTGGTTTATATGGAACACCAGCAGAAAACTTAATTTATAGATTCTGTAGATTAGATAAAGCTAGATTTGGAGAAATAAAGAACGTAACAGACAGACTTTATTATACAAACTCATATCATGTTCATGTATGTGAGGAAATAGATGCTTTCTCTAAGCTTAAGTTTGAATCTCAATTCCATGGTATTAGTTTAGGTGGTTGTATTTCATATGTTGAAGTGCCTGATTTAACAAGAAATGTAGAAGCTGTAGAAAGCCTAATTAACTTCATTTATCACAATATTCAATATGCAGAAATCAATACAAAACCTGATATATGCTATAGTTGTGGATATACAGGAGAAATTAAGTTAGATGAAAACTTAGAATGGTACTGTCCATCATGTGGTAATAGAGAAGAAAGCGAAATGCAAGTAATGAGAAGAACTTGTGGGTTAACAATATAGGCTCACGTTAAATTACCGAAACTGCGGGGACATCCTTAGAGCTTAATGCTACCAAGTAATATTAGAAATAGTATTATGGCTAAGAGTAATTGCTTAGGTATGGTAAAAAGGCATTAGGATTGGACAATCCGCAACCAAGCTCCTAAAAATATGGAGAAGGCTCAACGACTATAATGGTAATACATGTGTAATGAACATATTGTAAAGGGATAGTCTAGTCCGACCTTATATAAGGTGTTAAAGTATTGGGAAACCAACGGTGGTACGATATAGGAACAAATTTCTGGAATAAAGGAAGAACGGCTGAAATAGGAGATAGAGTACTTCATTTATAAGAAGGTGTTTTCATGAGATATGCAAAAATAAGAAAATTTGATGTAGCAAATGGACCAGATATAAGAACAACTCTCTTTGTTACAGGATGTACAAATAACTGTGAAGGATGTTTTAACAAAGATCTTCAAGATTTTAATAGTGGAGAACTTTGGACAAAAGAGATAGAAGATGAATTTTTATCCTATGTTAAAAATCCTAATATTAAGGGAGTAAATATTCTAGGTGGAGAGCCAATGGAACAAACTATGGATGATTCTTTAGTAAATCTTTTAAAAAGAGTTAAAGAAGAAACAGGGAAAGATATTTGGCTTTGGTCAGGTTATATTTATGAAAATATAATTAATGATGAAAAGAAGAGAAGAATTCTTCAACAAGTTGATGTTCTTATTGATGGACGCTTTCAGCTAGAAAATAGGGACATAAAACTAAAATATAGAGGCTCAAGTAATCAAAGAGTTATTGATGTTAAAAAGACTCTTGAAACTGGAGAAATAAGTTTAATAATAAAAAATGAATAGTTGATATTTAAAGGAGAAATTGCTTTGCAGTTTCTCCTTTAAAATTATTTAGGAGTAATCACTGTTTAGTTTTATTTTCATATAATGTTATAATGAGTAATTATAAGAAGGGATAGTATGACTCCTAATAAATTATTAAAGCTATACAATATAAGTGATAGAATACCCTTTGATAGAGAATCTAAAATAGTTGTAATTAGCGATGTTCATAGAGGAGATGGAAGCTATGCTGATTCATTAATAAGCAATAAAAATATATATGTAGCAGCTTTAAATTACTATTATAAAGAAGGATATACACTTATTGAAGCAGGAGATGGAGATGAACTATGGAAAAATAAATGTTATAGAGATATTTCTTATAATTATAGAGATGTTTTTCAAATATTAAATAAATTTAATAAACATGGAAGACTTCATATGCTTTATGGGAACCATGATGGTAAGAAAGCATCTAAAGAATATTTAGAAAAGCAAAAAAGAAAGCTTCATAAAATAGATAGGGCCTTTGGTGAAGACTTAATATATTTATTGGATAAAATTAAATTTAAAGAAAGTATAGTTTTAAGACATGAGCCAAGTAAGAAGGAGATATTCATAACCCATGGGCATCAGCTAGATTTTATGAATTATGAATTTGCACCTGTAAGCAAGTTTTTAGTAAGGCACCTTTGGAGATACATGGAAGGTATTGCAGGGTTTAAAGCTCCAACTAGTCCAGCTAATAACTATAAAAAAGGTGGTAAAGTAGATAAGAAATTAGCTGAGTGGAGCAAAGAATATAATAAATTTATTATTTGTGGACATACTCATGAAAGTAGGTTTCCTAAGTTAGGAAAAGGCTTGTATTTTAATGATGGATGTTGCGTTTTACCCTATTCTATAAGTACAATAGAAATTAGTAGTGGACTTATAGCATTAGTTAAATGGATAATAGATGTTAGAGATGATAACACCTTATACATAAGAAGAAATATTTTAGGTGGTCCAGAAAGGGTGGATGAATATCTAAAGTATGTAAAAGAGTAAAGAAAAAAGGGGAAATAGCTATGAAGTATATTGATTTACATTGTGATACAGCTGGTAGAATGTTATATGAAAATGGTGGACTAAAAAGTAATAGTTTTAAAATTGATATTGAAAAGATGAAAAAGGGCGGAGCTTTAGCTCAAGTATTTGCATTTTTTATAGATATAGGAGAAGTTAAAAATCCATTTTTAGAGTTTCAAATTATGCATAGAAATCTAGAAAAAGAGTTGGATAAAAATAAAAAGGATATAACTTTAGTTAGGAATGTAGAGGAATTATCAAAGGCTGAAAAGGATAAAAAGATAGGAGCATTTCTTTCCATAGAAGAGGGAGAAACCCTTGAAGGGAACATAGATAATATTCAAAAGGTTTATGATTATGGAGTTAGATTTATTACCTTAACATGGAATTATAAAAATAGTCTAGGATACCCTAACTATGAATTTTTATATAAGGATAAGGGACTTACACCTAAAGGTATAGAAATGGTGGAAGAGATGGAGAGATTAGGAATAGTTCCTGATGCATCACACCTTTCAGATAAGGGATTCTATGATTTGGTGGAAAAATGCAAGAAACCATTTATAGTAACACATTCAAATAGCAGAAGTATAAAAAGGCACCCAAGAAATTTAACTGACGATATGATTAAAAAGTTATCAGAAAAAGGTGGAATTATGGGAATTAACTTCTGTGCAGACTTTGTAGGTTATGAAAAAGTTACTCAAATAAAGGACTTGGTTTCACATATTAAGCACATAAAAAATGTTGGTGGAATAGATGTTATATCATTAGGTAGTGATTTTGATGGTATAGGAAATGAAGTGGAAGTTAAAGATGCTTCTGAAATGGGAAAATTAGCACAAGCCTTAGAAAAAGAAGGTTTTACAATAGATGAAATAGAAAAAATATACTATAAAAATGCATTATCATTTTTAATAGATACATTAAAGTAAGGATAGGTAAAGAAAGATGTCAAAGTTATTAGGTAAGGTAGCCATTATTACTGGTGCCTCAAGAGGAATAGGAAGAGCTATAGCTATTGAATTAGGAAAAGAGGGAGCTAGCGTTGTAATTAATTATTCTAAGGATGAAGAGGGTGCAAAGGAAACTCTAGAAGCTTTAAGAGAGCTAGGGGTAGTAGCATATGCTATAAAGAGGGATGTTTCTTCTTTTGAAGGAGCAGAGGAGATAATTAATAAAACTTTAGAGCATTTTGGTAAAGTTGATATAGTTGTAAATAATGCAGCAAGAAGTACATTAGGATTATTTATGGATGCAACAAGGGAAGATATTGAAGGGTTAATTAGCACAAATCTTTTAGGAGCAATGTATCTTACAAAGTTAGCAATACCTCATATGCTTGGAAAAGGTGGAGCAGTTTTAAATATTTCTTCTATGTGGGGAGAAGTAGGAGCTTCCTGTGAGGTTTTATATTCTACATCAAAGGGTGGATTAAACTTATTCACAAAAGCCTTAGCAAAGGAAATGGCTCCATCTAATGTAAGAGTTAATGCTATAGCACCAGGTGTTATAGATACAAAGATGAATTCATTTTTAAGTCAAGAGGAAAGAGAAGAACTAGAAAATGAGATTCCAGTTGGAAGGTTTGGACTACCTGAAGAAATAGGAAAGACAGCAGTATTTTTATGTTCAGATGATTCAAGTTATATTACAGGACAGATACTTAGAGTGGATGGAGGGTATATTTAAAATAACTTTACTTAGGGCAAAGTTATCTTATTAAGAGAGAATAAAGATAATAAAGTGAAGGAAGAACTTTGCCTATGGCAAAGTTCTTTTAAGTGAGTGTTGACTAAGACGCACAATAGCAATTGTATTGATGAATATTCTAAAATGGGGGAGTATATGGAACAGAAATCGCAAAGCAATTTCTCCTCCTAATCTCTATTATCCTAATTAACCTGCTTATCTTTTTATCTATCTTTCTCTCACTGCAGCTGCAATATTATTTGAATGGTCTCCAATTCTCTCTAAGTTACTTATTAAATCAAGGAAAATTGTACTTGAGTTTGCAGAGCAAGAGTGTTCATTTAATCTTCTAATATTGTTTTCTCTAAGATCCTTTTCGTATTTATCTATGGATTCTTCTATCTCTTTAATATTTAATGCTTCTATATTATCTTCATTCTTATAGCTTTCAATAGCTAAAGTTAAAGCTTCTAAAGTTTTTTCATACATAGCTATTAATTCATTTTTCGCATCAGTACCAATAGAAATATTATTATTTATTTTATCAGTAGCCAATTCAACTATATTTTCAGCATGATCACCAATTCTTTCAATGTCATTTATAACATGGAAAGTAGCACTTAAGTTCTTACTATCTGTTACAGGTAAATCATAGGATGATAAATCTACTAAGTAGTCTGTTATTTCTCTCTCTAGATTATTTATTATTTTTTCTCTTCTATAGACTTGCTCTATATTCTTTTCATTATTATTTAAGAATGCATCCATTGCTGCTTCTATATTTTTCTTAGCTATTTCACCCATTCTTATAGTTTCTTTAAAAACTTGGGAACTTGCTACAACAGGTGTTTCAAGTAAATTCTTATCTAAATAGATAGCACCATCTTTTTCGATAATTTCATCACCTGGTAAAAGTTTATTAGCAAGTAAAACTAGGTATTTAGCTAGAGGTAATAGTACTATAGTTACAGAAATATTAAATATAGTATGTGCATTTGCAACTTGTCTAGCAACATTACCTGGATCTATACTTTCAATTAAAGAAATTAATGGAGTCATAAATGGAATAAAAATAACTACACCAATAACATTAAAGAATAAATGAATAAGAGCTGCTTTTTTTGCAGTTCTATTAGCTCCAGCTGAAGCAAGTAAAGCTGTTACACATGTACCTATATTACAGCCTAAAATTATTGGAAGTGCTACATTCATATCTATAGAACCAGTTGTTGCTAAAGCAACTAAAATACCAGTAGTAGCAGAGGAACTTTGAACTATTGCAGTCATTCCAAGTCCAGCTAAAACACCTAAAAATCTATTATTTCCAATTATATAAATTACATTTCTAAAGGCATCTGATTGGGTGATAGGATTTAATGAAGATGACATAACTCCCATTCCCATAAATAAAATACCAAAACCTAAGGCTATAGATGAAATATCTCTAGCTCTTTTTTTCTTTAGGGCTAATAAACCAATAGCACCAAGGCCTATAAATATTGGTGCTATTTTATCTAAATCTAAGGAAACCATTTGAGCTGTAATGGTTGTCCCAATGTTAGCACCCATTATAACACCAGCAGCTTGCATTAATGTCATTAGTCCAGCATTTACAAAACTAACAACCATAACTGTAGTAGCACTAGAACTTTGGATAACTGCTGTTACAATAGTACCTACAAGTACTCCTATATATTTATTGCTAGTAACTCTTTCTAATATACTTTTTAGTTTTTCTCCTGCGGCATTTTCTAAGCCATCTCCCATAAGTTTCATTCCAAAAAGGAATAAACCTAAACCACCAAATACTTCAATGAAAATGTTAAATGTGTCCAAAATTTTCGCTCCTTCGAATATATAATTTTTACATAAATTTAATGTACAATACTATTTTATAATTAAAAGTTAACAATTCTAAGAGCTTTAACCTATATTTAACAATACGTATAATAAAAAGTTACAAAAATTATGTCAAATAATACGGAATAAAAAAAGATACTACCTGGGAGAGTAGTATCTTTATGATATAGGGTTCTTGGGGAGTTGTGACGTTGTGTAAACTTCCATATCTGCTAGGAATAATCTTACAATACAAGTATATATAACTAAGTTACATAAATCAACAGAATATGCTTAAGTTAGGACCTTTTTCCCTAAAATAGGGACTAAGTTACTATTTACCTATTCTTCAGGTGGATTTTCTACAGGTAATAGAAATTTAAATTCTACAGCATTTTCAATATTATTTAAAGAGTAATTAAAGTTGTGAATATCTAGTATGTTTTTTACTATAGACAAGCCAAGACCTGTGCTATTTTTATTTCTACTACGAGCCTTATCTATTCTATAAAACTTATTGAAAAGTTTATCTATATCATTTTTATCTATTTGAATACCATAGTTTATTACAGATATTTCATAAAAACTATCTTTCATGGAGATAGATACAACAATATCATTATTTTCAGGAGTATATTTTATTGCATTAGTTATAAGGTTTGTTAAAACCTGTTCCATCTTAAATCTATCTGCCTTTACATATGAGAAGTCAGTCTTTTCATCAAAAATTATTCTTAATCCATTTTCATTTGCTTCAATAGTAAATTTATTTACTAAGTTTTTAATTAATCTATTAATATTAAAAATTTCTAAGTTTGGTTTTATAACACCTGATTCAAGTCTAGATATTTCAAGCATATTTGTGACTAGAATGCTCATTTTTTTTGATTCATCAATTATTGTCTCCAGGTATTCTAGGGCGTTATCTCCAGAAACAATACCATCTTTAAGACCTTCAGCATATCCTTCTATTATACCTATTGGAGTTTTTAATTCATGGCTAACAGAGTCAACAAAGTCTTTTCTCATAATCTCTAGATTTCTTTCTTTTTCTATATCTTCTTCAAGTTTCTTATTCTTTTCTTTTAAGTCTTGAAGGGCTCCATCTAAATTGCTTGATAAAAAGTTTAAAGTACTAGCAAGATTTCCAATTTCATCTTCTCTGTCAATTTTACATTTTTCATTAAAGTTCATTTGGGACATCTTTTTAGCAACATTATTAATTTTTATAAGTGGTTTAGATATAAGATTAGTGTATACAGTAGAAAGTAATATTGATATAAATATGAAACCTATAAATATGTAAGAATAAAATTCCCTTATAACATCAGAAGCTTCTTGAATAGGTTGAATGGATGTAACTGAAATTAATATTGAATCATTAGTAGAATATAAACTCATAGGAGCCAAAACACCAATTTTCGTACTGTTACTATTAGGATCTATAAAATCTATGGTTTGAGGTTTTCCTGATGCAATAATCTCTTTTCTTAAATTATTATTTTTCAATAGTTGTTTTAGTGTTCTAACATAGGCTGTATCTTCACTGTAGGAATCAGAGATATAAAGTGTATCTCCAGTAATGGAAGAGAAAATACCTATTCTTGAATTTGTTTCACTTTCTAATATAATTAATGCTTTGCCAATGCTATTATAATCTTGAGTTTGATTAGCATATAAGGAAGTAAACCTATTAATATCTTTAACTAAATTATTCTTTTTCTTTAATTCATAAAAGCTTTGAAAAAAGAAGGTTTGAAATATAAATATAACAATCATTAATCCAAGTAAAAGGCTAAGAGTAATGATGAATATTTTTTTTGATAAGTTATTCTTCATTATTTCACCTCAAATTTATATCCGCTACCTCTAACAGTAACTATATAGTTAGCTTTATCTCCTAATTTTTCTCTTAATCTTTTAACATTGGTATCTACTGTTCTAATATCCCCATAGTAATCTATTCCCCAAACATTATCTAATATATTATCTCTACTTAAAGCAATACCTTCATTAGAGGCCAAATATATAAGAAGTTCATATTCTTTTGGGGATAATGAAAGTATATTTTCATCTATTTTTACTTCTCTGGAAAGTTTATTTATTACTAACCCATTAAAGTTTTGGGTACTTGAATCTATTTTTTCACTAGTCCTTTTTAACAAAGCCTTTACCTTTGCAACTAAAACCTTAGGACTAAAAGGTTTTGTAATATAATCGTCAGCTCCAAAGTCATATCCTTGAAGTTTATCTTCTTCTTGCCCCTTAGCAGTAAGTAAAATAACAGGAATTGTTGATACTTCTCGTATTTTTTCTAATACAGTTAATCCATCCATTACAGGCATCATTATATCTAAAATTATAAGGTCGATTTTATTACTTTTAAAGATTTCTAAAGCTTCTTTACCGTTTTCAGCTTCATATACTAAAAAGTCTTCCTTTTGGAAATAATCTCTTAATAGAAACCTTATTCTTATTTCATCTTCAACAATTAAAATATTTTTTCTCATAGTATAAAAACTCCTTTCATTATTGTTTGTATAAGAAGTTAAAGTTATTATAATATACCTTATGTACATTATATAGAAAATTCCGAGGATATAAAATAGAATAATGTAATTATATATTGTAAAGTTAGGTAAAAAAGCTTATATTATATAGATACAATGATTGATAAGGAGATAATTGATGCTTAAGCTGAATTTTGATGTGAAAAAACACTATTTAGATAATGGTTTGGAAATATTAACTATAAAGAAAGATACTCAAATAGCTTCTATAAATTTAGGAGTTAAAGTGGGTGCAATATATGAGTCCTTAGAAGAAAAGGGAATAAGTCATTTTATTGAGCATATGCTTTTTAAGGGGACAAATAAAAGAAATAATGAAGAGCTTAATGATGAGCTTGAATCTTTAGGCGGAGAATATAATGCATATACAGATTATAATTCTACAGTATATACAATAAGTTGCTTAAGTGAAGAATTAGAGAATGCTTGTATATTATTAGGAGATATGATTACTTCATCCAATTTTCCAGAAGAAGAGATAGAGAGGGAAAGAGGGGTAATTCTTGCAGAAATGAGAACAAGCAAGGATGATATAGAGGATTTAAGTTTTAAAAGAGTAAATGAAGTGGCTTTTAATAGTAGTCCATTAAGATATGATGTTACAGGATTAGAAGAAGTTGTTAAAGGATTAAAAAGGGATGATATTAAAAGGTTTTATAATAAGTATTACACTCCTAAAAACAGCTTAATAACAATGGTATCATCTATGGAACATGAAGATGCTAAAGAGTTAATTAGTAGAGAATTTTCTAATTGGCAAGGGGCAGAGGAAGTAGAACATCCTGTAATTTGTGAAGATAATACTCCACTAAAGAAAGTAAGCTATAAAAACGACATGGAGCAAAGTACTATAGTTTATTTATATACATTTTATCATTTAGATAAGAATGATGAGTTAGCACTTAGAATACTAAATCACAGATTAGGTGAAAGCTCTAATTCATTGCTTTTTAGAGAGGTAAGAGAAAAAAAAGGACTTGCTTATGATATCTATACACATTTAGATATGACAAAGAACGTTAAGACTTTATATGTATACACTGCAGTTTCTGATGAAGATGTGGAAGAGGCTATAAGAGCAATTGATGAAACATTAAATAATGTAGTTAATGGAAATATAGAAATAGGTAATAAGGACTTAGCTATAATGAAAAAGGTCCATAAAACTGCAGTAATATCAACTTTAGAGGACTCTGCTGAACTTTGTAACTATATACTACATCAGGAGCTTGAAGATGAAGATATTTATGAGTTTGTTAAGGATATGGAAGGTTTAAATAATTTAAATAAGGATAAAATTTATAAAGTATCAAAGTTGGTACTAAAAGATCCTACAATTCATATTTTAACATCTCCAAAGGAGTAGATTATAAATGAGCAAAATAACTAAGATAGAAGCTCAAAAAAGAACAAAAGATAGGGTTAATATTTATATTGATGAAGCCTATGCCTTTTCTGTAAGTGCAGAACTTGTATATAGAGAGGGATTAAGGAAAGACTTAGTAATAAATGAAGAAAAGCTAAAAGAAGTAGTTAAAGAGGACAATATAATAAAGTGTAAGAATACAGCTTTAAGAATAGTAGAAAGAAGCTATAAAACTGAAAAAGAAATTAAAGAAAAGCTTTTTGAAAAAGGTTATGAAAAAGATGAGATAGATAAAACCTTAGAGTTTTTAAGTGAATACAAGTTTATAAATGATGAAGCTTATACAAAGATGTACGTTAAGGATAGGTCTAAAACCCAAGGTAGAGGGAGAATAAAATATGCCCTTATGAAAAAAGGAGTAGACCAAGAGGATATAGAAAGTGCATTAGAAACAATAGATAAAGATGAAGAAAAAGAAGCAGCACTAGAGTTGGCTAGAAAAAGGTACCTAGCAATTTCTAAAAGAGAAAGTGATAAATATAAGATTTGGAATAAACTATGTAGATTTTTAGTAGGTAGGGGGTATGACTATTCTTTGGTAAAAGAGGTAGTTAAGGAAGTTGTCAATGTAGAAGAATTAGAGTAAGGGTGAGCCTATGGATTTATTTAACTTAGATATTCAACAGCTAGTCTGTTTGGGGATAATTATTTTTTCTATAATTACTTGTGTTAGAAAAGTAGTATATAGTCGAGATCTAAACGAAGCAGTAGACCCAATTTTATCAGGGTGTTCAACTATAGTTACATTTTTCATAATTCTTTCTTATTATGAAAAGTTTGACATTATGGTTGGTAACTTATTAGCTCAAGTATTTCAAAATTCAATAAGAGATAATGGAATAGTTCATGTTATTTTATTAGTGGGAATATTTGCTGTGGTTAAGTTTATTATATATTCAGTACTTAAATTGGTTCATTCATTTTCACTAAATTCTGCTTTAAACAAACTAAGACACAATAGTCCTTTTCTTATAATTTTTTCTATTATATTTGGATTTATAAGGGGAATTATTTTTATTGTTTTAATATGTATTCCCTTAGTTTTATATAATAATTTAGTAAGTTCAAGCTATAGAGTAGGCATATTAGATGGACTTAAGCCTTATGATAAACTAGAGGAAATGGTAGATAGTAAAAAGGTTCAAGTTATTTCAAATGGACTAAAGGAGAATATATCTAGCAATAAAATTATTTATTATAATGGTATTACCTTAGATGAAGGGGTTAAATCTAATGCAAGCATAGATAATAAAGCAAAAGCATTAGTTTCTAGAGATACTAGTGATAGAGGAAAAGCTAGAAGTATTTATAGATGGGTTGGAAGCAATGTGATTTATGATGATGAAAAGGCAGATTCTATAATGGAAAATACATCATCCTTTGAAAGTGGAGCAATACCAACTTTTAGAGATAAAAGAGGAATTTGTTTTGATTATGCTTGTCTTTATACAGCTATGTGTAATGCTATAGGATTAAAAAATAGAATTATTGTAGGTGATGCTTACAATGGAAGTGAGTTTGTAAGTCATGCATGGAATCAGGTATATCTTGAAGATGAAGGCAAGTGGATAAATGTAGATCCAACTTTTTATATTTCAGGTAATTATTTTGATTCATCAAACTTTGAAGAAACACACAGAACTAAAAATATAGCAGGAGAATTTTAAAGGAGCTAAAGTTATTTGGCTCCTTTTTTAAGGCATATGAAATTAGATATAGCCAAGATATTTTTAAAGAAGATTGGAGCAAAATGGATTTTTTATATGGTTATAACTAAAATATAAAAAGAAAAGACCGAAATTGATTTCAGTCTTCTACATATAAGAATGTGAAATGTTATTTACTTATTTCTGATTTTAGATGTTATTAGTTTAATTGCTTTTTCACAGTCATCATCATCATTATTTAATGCCCAAGCCATATTAAAGTTAACTAAAGCTTTATTAGAATCCTCTTTCATGGCATAGCAATACCCTAAGTTAAAGTAATACTTGCTATCTTTTTGAAGAGACAGAGCATTTTGTATCATGGTAATAGCATTGTCATAATCTTTAAGTTTAATGAAGCAAACACCAGCATTATAGTAGGAGCAAGCTTCATTTTCTTTTTTAGAAACAGCTCTTTTATAACAATCTATAGCTCTTAAATAATCTTGAGAATTGTAAAGTTTATTACCTTCGCTAAAAAAATTCATAGTTTCCTCCATAAGTATAAAATATAAGTTCATTATGATTATAGACATTGGCAATATAATATATACATATTTTTCTATGAATATTCATAATATAAATAAATAATTACAATAGTAAACAAATGTTACAAATCTTTAAATCATTCTTAAATTTTCGGTGCTTTTCTTGAAATAAGTTTCAAGGAGTCTATAATATAGTTTGGGGCAAAATTTACTAAAGTAGGTGTATTTATGAAAAAATATAATATGGGGCTAGATGTGGGGTCGACTACAGTAAAATTAATAGTATTAGATGGTAATGAGAATATTGTTTACAGTGAATACAGAAGGCATTTTTCTGATATTAGAAGCACAATAATTAATTTAATAAAAGAGGCTTATGATGTTGTTGGAGAGTGCAAAATTACAGTAGGTGTAACAGGTTCTGGAGGGCTTTCTGTATCAAAGTGGTTAGATGTAGACTTTATTCAAGAGGTAATAGCGTGTACTAAAACAGTAGAAGAAGTTATACCAGAAACAGATGTGGCAATTGAATTAGGTGGAGAAGATGCCAAAATTACATATTTTAAAGGCGGAATAGAACAGAGAATGAATGGTACTTGTGCAGGTGGTACAGGTGCGTTTATAGACCAAATGGCAACTCTATTAAACACTGATGCAATGGGGTTAAATGAATTATCAAAGGGACATAGTGTTATATACCCAATAGCTTCTAGATGTGGAGTTTTTGCTAAAACTGATGTGCAACCATTAATTAATGAAGGAGCTAAAGCAGAGGACATAGCTGCATCAATACTTCAAGCTGTTGTTAATCAAACTATTAGTGGACTAGCTTGTGGAAAGCCTATAAAGGGAAATGTAGCATTTTTAGGAGGGCCATTATACTTTTTATCTGAATTAAGAGAAAGATTTATTGAAACTTTAGGTTTAAAGGATGATGAAGTGATTTTTCCTGAAAACCCTCAGCTTTTTGTTGCTATAGGCGCTGCACTTTTATCAAGAAATAAAGAATTTATTAGCTTTAAAGAATTACATAAGAAAGTTGAAAATATATCAAATATAAATGAAGAGGAAGTAGATAGATTATCACCATTATTTAAATTACAAAGTGATTATGATGAATTTGAAAAGAGACACTCTAAATCAAAAGCAAAAAGAGGAAAACTAGAGGATTGTAGAGGTGGTGTATTCTTAGGTATAGATGCAGGATCTACTACAACAAAAGTGGTGTTAATTAATAAAGATGGAGAAATTGTTTATGATTTTTATGGTGGTAATGGAGGAAATCCTTTAAAGAAGGTTATAGAGATATTAAAAGACCTATATTCTAAGTTGCCACAAGGAGTAGAAATTATTAACTCAGCAGTAACAGGATACGGTGAAGCTTTGATTAAAGCTGCATTACATATAGATATAGGAGAAATTGAAACAATTGCACATTATAAGGCAGCAGATTACTTCTTGCCTGGAGTTGACTTTATACTAGACATTGGTGGACAAGATATGAAGTGTCTTAGAATAAAAAATGGAGTTATAGACTCAATTTTACTTAACGAAGCATGTTCGTCAGGATGTGGGTCCTTTATTGAAACCTTTGGTAAATCACTAAATATGAGGGTGGAGGATTTTGCTAAGGAAGCAATTAAGTCAAAATCACCAGTTGATTTAGGATCAAGGTGTACTGTGTTTATGAATTCCAGAGTTAAACAAGCCCAAAAAGAGGGGGCAGAAATAGCAGATATTTCAGCCGGACTTTCATATTCAGTAATAAAAAATGCATTGTTTAAGGTTATTAAAATACGTGATGAAAAAGAAATGGGAGAAAAGATAATAGTTCAAGGTGGTACATTCTATAATGATGCCGTTCTTAGAAGTTTTGAACTTATATCTGGAAGAGAAGCAGTAAGACCAGATATAGCTGGGCTTATGGGAGCTTTTGGAGCAGCTATTATCTCTAAGGAAAGATATGTAGAAGGAGAAAAGTCTACTATTCTTTCAAAGGAAAAGGTTGATAGCTTCCAAATGACTTCTGATTTTAGGAGATGTGGTCGCTGTGGAAATAACTGTCTTTTAACAATTAATAAATTCTCTACAGATGAAGAATTTATTTCTGGAAACAGATGTGAAAAAGGATTAGGAATAGATAAGATAAAAGAAGAAGTTCCTAATATGTACAAGTATAAATTTAAAAGAACCTTTAATTATATTCCATTAAAGAAAGATGAAGCCAAAAGGGGGACTTTAGGATTACCAAGAGTTCTTAATATGTATGAAAACTACCCATTTTGGTTTACACTTTTAACTAATTTAGGATTTAGAGTAGAGCTTTCTCCAGTTTCAAGTAAGAGTATATACGAGCTTGGAATAGAAACAATACCATCTGAATCTGCTTGTTATCCAGCAAAAATTGCTCATGGACACATTATGGCATTAATAAATAGGGGGATAAAAAATATATTCTACCCATGTATTCCTTACGAGAGAATAGAGTTTAAGGATGCCAATAATCACTATAATTGTCCAATGGTAACATCATATCCAGAAGTGATAAGAAATAATATGGATGTGTTAAAAGAGAAGAATATTAAATTTATTCAACCATTTTTAAATTTAGAAGAAAAAGATGTATTGTCAGAAAGAATAGTTGAAGAATTTAAGGACTTTAATGTAACTATAGATGAAGCAAGAAAGGCAGTTGAAGAGGCCTATAAAGAGAGAGAAAACTTTGATAATGATATAAGAAATAAAGCTAAAGAAGTATTAGAATATTTAAAGGAAACTGGAAAGAAGGGTATAGTTTTAGCAGGAAGACCATACCATATTGACCCAGAAATTAATCATGGAATACCTGATATAATTAACTCCTTTGATATGGCTGTATTAACAGAGGATAGTGTGGCACATTTAGGAGAATTAGATTCGCCTTTAAGGGTTGTTGATCAGTGGATGTATCATTCAAGATTATATAGGGCTGCGAGTTTTGTAGCTAAGAATGATTCCTTAGAATTAATTCAACTTAATTCTTTTGGATGTGGTCTTGATGCAGTTACAACAGATCAAGTTTCAGAAATTCTTTCTTCTAAAGGAAAGATATATACATGCTTAAAAATTGATGAAGGTAACAATTTAGGAGCTGCTAAAATAAGAATAAGATCTTTAAAGGCTGCTATGGAAGAAAGAGAAAGAAATGGATATGTGCCTGTAGAGGAAAAAATAGAGTTTAGAAATCCTACATTTACAAAAGAAATGAGGGGAAAACATACTATTATTGCTCCTCAAATGTCTCCAATTCATTTTGATATAATAGAACAGGCAGTAAGGTCATGTGGTTACAATTTAGAAGTGCTTCCTGCTATAGATAGTGAGGCTGTAGAAGAAGGATTAAAGTATGTTAATAATGATGCTTGTTATCCATCAATAATAGTTGTAGGACAAATAATACATGGTTTAAAATCAGGTAAATATGATGTTAATAATACCTCTGTCATTATTACTCAAACAGGGGGTGGATGCAGAGCAACAAATTATGTTGGGTTCTTAAAGAAAGCATTAAAGGAAGCAGGATTTCCACAAGTACCTATATTATCTTTAAATGCTGTAGGGCTTGAAAAACAACCAGGGTTTAAAATTACTCTACCTTTAATTAATAGAGCTATTATGGGGATGGTTTATGGGGATTTATTCATGAGAGTTTTATATGCTACAAGACCTTATGAAAAAGTAAAGGAATCTGCTAATGCTTTATATAAAAAGTGGAATGAAATAGCTAAAGAAAATGTTAAGAATGGTAGCAAGAGAACATTTAATAAAAATATAAAACAAATAGTTAAAGAATTTGATGAGTTAGAGTTATTAAATATAAAGAAGCCTAAGGTTGGTTTAGTAGGAGAAATTCTTGTTAAATTCCATCCAACAGCTAATAATAATGTTGTTGATATAATTGAAGAAAACGGTGCTGAAGCAGTAATGCCAGATTTAATGGACTTCTTCTTCTACACAGCATATGATGAGGACTTTAAGTATAAATGTCTTGGTGAAAGTAAGGTTAAGAGAAATATATATATGATGGTCATAGAGTTCTTAGAAAGCTATAGAAAAACTATGAAGAAGGCTTTAAATGACTCTAAGAGATTCCATGCTCCAGCTCATATTAAAGATTTAGGAAAAATGGCATCACAAATACTTTCTTTAGGAAATCAAACTGGTGAAGGATGGTTCTTAACAGGAGAGATGATAGAACTTATTGAAAGTGGTACGTCTAATATAATTTGTATGCAACCATTTGCTTGCTTACCAAATCACGTAACAGGTAAAGGAATGATAAAGGCACTTAAGGAAAAATATCCTGAATCCAATATAGTAGCAGTAGATTATGATCCAGGAGCTTCAGAGGTGAATCAATTAAATAGAATTAAGTTAATGCTTTCTGTAGCATTTAAGAAGCTTGAAGGTGAGATGTTTATAGATTTACCAGCACATAAAGAGGCGAGTATAACAGAAGAGACTTTAATAACAATAGAATAAAATGAAAAAGGGATAGATGCATATCTAATCCCTTTTTATATGTAAAAAAACAGGATGTTTTTAATAAAAAACAAATTACTAATATGTTTAGTTTGTAACTAAAGTAATATAGTAGGTTTAATTTTTTATAATATGTAGTATTTTTAAATAAGTATCACTAATAAAATTAATAGAAGTACAAAGGGGGATTTATGATGAAGAAACATTATTTGGGTGTAGATATAGGTGGAACTTTCATAAAGTATGCTAAGGTAGATGAAGAGTTTAACATTATTAATAAGTGGAAGGTAAAGTCTGTTGAGTTTGCTGATAAGGATGGATTTTATGATTATCTTTGTTCCAATATGGGAGATTTACATGAAGTTGAAAGTATTGGAATAAGTGCCCCAGGCCTTATAGATAAAGAGTCTAATGTGAAATCTTATGCAGCACCTAATGTTCGCATTATGTATGGCACCAATATTAACAATGAAGTTAATAAAAGAACAGGAAAAATTGTGGCATCAATAAATGATGCAAAGTCAGCAGGGCTTTGTGAATTCAAAATAGGTAATGCTAAAGGAAGTAGTTCATCTGCATTTCTTATTATAGGGACAGGTACTGGTGGGTGTGTATGTGATAGTAATGGAGTTGTTTTTGGAAAAGATTCTTTTGCAGGAGAATTTCATCACTTAGCATTCATGAACTTAAAAACTAAACAAATAGATAGATTAGGTGATTATGCCTCAATAACTGCTCTAGTTTCAATATATAATTCAAAAGTAGATGATAAAGACAAAGTCGAGTTTGGAAGTGAAGTTACTTTTAGATATAAGAATGGTGAGGAGAAGGCAATTGAATCAGTTGAAGATTGGATGAATAATATAATTGTTCAGTTAATTACAATGACAACCTTTTACAATCCAGAGGTAATATGTATAGGTGGAGGCATCTCTGAGGAGGATTGGTTTATTAATTTATTAAAAGAGAAATACAAGGAAAAATGTATTGAGTTTTTATGTTCGGATGTTATTACTACTGATATAAGAGCATGCAAATATAATAATGATGCTAATATATTTGGAGCAATAATAAATGTTAAATCTTAATTTTGTATAAAAAACTAGTATATTAAGCAGAAGTTAGTTATAATGTTTCTGTAAACGATTAATGACGAATGGGGTTGACAGTAATATGTTTAATTATGAGGTTATACAAAGTTTAAATGAGTTAGAGCTTTCATTATATAGCTATATAATGATGAATAGAAAAAAAGTTATGTATATGAGAATTAGGGAATTAGCAGATGAAGCTCATGTATCAACAACTACTATTCTAAGATTTTGCAAGAAACTAAAATGTGAAGGATTTTCAGAGTTTAAAGTTAGATTTAAAATGTATATAGAAGAAGAAAATATAAAAAAAGTAAGTGATGATGCATCAGAGATAGTAAACTTTCTTAAGGGCATAGATAATAGTGATTTAGATTACAAATTGGACAGACTATGTAATATGGTTAAAAACGCCAATACAGTGATTTTTGTTGGAATAGGCTCTTCGGGAATATTGTGTAAGTATGCAGCTAGGTATCTTTCTTCCATAGGAAAATTTGCAGTACATATAGATGACCCATTTTTCCCTACAAATTTTAGATATTACTCTACTAATGCTTTAGTTATAGCACTATCAGTTTGTGGAGAGACTCCAACTATTATTGATCATGTTACTAGATTAAAAAAGGAAGGCTGCACAGTTGCTAGTATTACCAATACAGAGAATTGCACCCTTGCCAAAATGTCGGACTTAAACCTTTCATATTATGTTCAACAAGTAAAGGTAGGGGACAGTGATATTACAACACAGTTACCGGTATTATATATAATAGAGAGAATAGGTAAAAAATTATATAATGAATATAGAATTTAAAGTAATAAGACTCCTTACATGAACTATTATGTAAGGAGTCTTATTTTTTAATGTCTAGGAAAGTATAAAATTTCAATTGACTATAACTCAAAGGTATTATTATAAATTCATATTAAAAAAATATAAAATCAAGGATAGTAATTTTATAATTTCCTTACCTTTAGTACGCGTGGGATGGATATTTGTTTCCATGTGACTTGGAGCTTGCGACGGAACAAGGGAAATAAATATCCACTCCACCTTTTTTATTAAAAATACAGATAAATAAAAAAACAAGATGTTACTTTTGGGTATCAATTTATTAAAGAGTAGGACATGTTTTTTAAGGACCTAATTGGGTTACAAAGAGTCTTTAGAGGGGGTATAATAAGCTTGTAAGGCAGAATGAAAGGAGTTGATATAATGATATATACTAAATTGGATGCTTTCAGAGATGATTTTTTGTGGGGATCAGCATCAGCTGCTTATCAAGTAGAAGGAGCTTGGAATGATGGGGGCAAAGGAGAAAGTATATGGGATATATATACTAAAATTCCTGGTGCAACGTTTAAGGGAACTAATGGAGATATAGCAGTAGACCACTATAACAGATATAA
The DNA here is from genome assembly GCF_000424025.1 of Clostridium paraputrificum AGR2156. NCBI lineage: Bacteria > Bacillati > Bacillota > Clostridia > Eubacteriales > Clostridiaceae > Clostridium > Clostridium paraputrificum. The sequence goes on along the minus strand of NZ_AUJC01000006.1, from coordinate 48,241 downwards.
AGAGGATGTAGCATTAATGGCTGAAATGGGGTTAAAAGCATATCGATTTTCAATATCATGGAGTCGTATATACCCAGAAGGAAGAGGAGAAGTAAATGAAGAGGGCTTAAAGTTTTACGATGACTTAATTGATGAATTATTGAAAAACAATATAAAACCAATCATAACAATATATCATTGGGATTTACCTCAAGCACTTCAAGATTTATATGGAGGATGGGAGTCTAAGAATATCATAGAAGATTTTAATAATTATTGTATAACTTTATATAAGAGATATGGAGATAGGGTAAAATATTGGGTAACTTTAAATGAACAGAATGTGTTTATAGGATTAGGTTATAAAGAAGGTTTGCACCCACCTGGTGTAAAGGATATCAAAAGAATGTTACAAGCTAATCATATAGCTAATCTTGCAAATGCAAAGGCTATAGAGTCATTTAGGTTATTTGTACCTAATGGTATGATAGGGCCAAGCTTTGCTTTCTCACCTACATATCCATATAGTTGTAATCCAGAAGATATATTAGCAGCTGAGGATGCTGAGGACATAAATTGTAGTTGGTGGTTAGATGTTTATTGTAAAGGGACTTATCCATCATTTACACTTAAAAATTATGAAAAGCTAGGAATCGCTCCTGTTATTGAAGATGAGGAGTTAGAACTTTTAGAAAAGGGTAAGGCAGACTTTATAGGAATAAATTATTACAGAACATCTACAGTTGCAATGAATCCCCTAGATGGAGTGACTAGAAATTATAGAATGAATAATTCAGGTGAAAAAGGAACTCAAGAAGAGGGAGGAATACCAGGAGTATATAAAAATAAAAAAAATCCACATCTTGATAGTACAAATTGGGATTGGGAAATTGATTCTACAGGGTTAAGAATAGGATTAAGAAGATTAACAAGTAAATATGGATTACCAATCTTAATTACTGAAAATGGCCTTGGAGAGTTTGACAAGCTTCAAGAGGGTGATGTAATAAATGATGATTATAGAATAAAGTATTTAAAAAATCATGTAAAAGCTTGTAAAGAAGCAGTTACTGATGGAGTAGAACTTTTGGGATATTGTACTTGGTCATTTACAGATTTATTAAGTTGGCTAAATGGATATCAAAAGAGATATGGTTTTGTTTATGTAAATAGAGATGAAAATGATGTAAAGGATTTAAGAAGAATTAAGAAGAAAAGCTTTTATTGGTATAAGGATGTAATAAAAAGTAATGGTGAAGACATTTAAATGAATCTAAATTGAAACTTTTAAAATTAAGGAGTGAGTTTTTATGAAAAAAATATTATTAGTATGTGCAGCAGGAATGTCAACAAGTTTATTAGTTAATAAAATGAAAGAATCTGCAATAGAACAAGGAATAGAAATAGATATAGAAGCATTACCTGTATCAGAATGTTCAACAGTAGTAGATAGTGTTGATATTGTATTATTAGGGCCTCAAGTACGTTTCCAAAAGCCACAAGTAGACGCTTTAGTTGCAGGAAGGATTCCAGTAGAAGTAATAGACATGAGGTTATATGGAACAATGAATGGAAAGGCAATATTAGAGAGTGCATTGGCTAAGATTTCTTAATCTTAGCTTAATGATATAAATAATATTTAAGGAGGAAAAGAAATGAGTTTTATGGACAAGTTTCAAGTAGGAATTGAAAAAGCTCTTGTACCAATTGCTACAAAACTAAATGCACAAAGACATATTTGTGCGGTAAGAGATGCATTTATTTTAACATTCCCTCTTACAATGGCAGGATCCCTAATGATATTACTTAATTTTGTTTTGTTATCACCAGATGGATTTATTGCTAAGATATTTAAGCTAGGAGAAATATTTCCTAATTTAGCTGATTATCAAGCAATATTTAGTCCAGTATTAAAGGGGTCAGTAGACATACTAGCAATATTAATTGTATTTCTAGTAGCTAGAAACCTTGCAAGAATAATGAAAGCTGATGATTTATTGACAGGATTAACAGCTATATCAGTATTCTTTATAATCTACCCAGACTATGTTGCTGTAGAAGGCGCTAACCACTTAGCAACAAAATATATGGGTGCGCAAGGTTTATTCGTAGCTATTATAGTAGGTTTACTTGTTGGTGAGTTAATGTCTAGATTATCAAAAACAAGCAAATTAGAAATTAAAATGCCACCACAAGTTCCACCAGCAGTAGCAAGAACTTTTAAAGTTTTACTACCTATTATGATTGTAACAATTTCTTTCGCTATTATCAACTTTATTGTTATTAAAATTGCCCCAGGTGGATTACACGAAATTGTATACAATGTTGTTCAAGGACCTTTAACTAAACTTGGAAATAATGTTGGTTCAGTTGTTGTATTTGCTTTAGTTTCACAATTACTATGGGTTATGGGAATTCATGGCCCAAACACTATTGCAGCGGTTAGAGATACTATGTTTGCAGAAGCAAATAATGCAAACTTAGCATATGTTGCACAAAATGGTACTGCATGGGGAGCTCCATTTCCAGTAACTTGGGGAGGAATGAATGATGCTTTTGCAAACTATGGAGGATCAGGATGTACTTTAGGTTTAATTATAGCCATATTTTTATTTAGTAAGGCACAAGACCAAAGAGGTATTGCAAAATTATCTTTAGCTCCAGGATTATTTAATATAAATGAATCTATAATCTTTGGGTTACCAATAGTATTAAATCCGATATATATAATTCCATTTATTATTACTCCAGTTGTAAACATATTACTGGGTTATATGTTTGTGGTGGTACTGGAAATAATGCCACCGGTAGCATATGGGGTGCCTTGGACAACACCAGGACCATTAATACCATTCTTAGGAACAGGTGGTTCAGATGTAATGTCACTTGTATGTGGCTTTATATGTTTAGCTGTTAGTGTTTTAATTTATGCTCCATTCGTTATAGCTGCTAGTAAATCTGCTCAAAAGCAAGCTGAAGCAGAGGGGAATTTAGAATCCCAAATGGCAAACGTATAGAGAAGAAGTAGGAGAAGAGTAATGGAAGGGTTAGAACTTATATCATTTGAAATAATAAGTAATGTAGGAATGTCAAAGTCATTATCTATAGAGGCAATTAGAGAAGCTAGAAAAGGCAATTATGAGATGGCTGATGAAAATTTGAAAAGAGCTAATCAGTATTTAACTGATGGTCATCACGCACATGCATCATTAATTCAGCAAGAAGCAGCAGGAGAAAAGGTGGATTTTTCACTAATACTAATGCATGCAGAGGATCAAATGATGAGTGCAGAAATCATAAAAAGTTTAGTAGAAGAAATGATAGAGATGTATAAGGATTTAAAGAAAGCTTAATTAAAAGGGTAGCCTGGTTTATAACATTAGGCTACCTGTTATTTTAGTAGAAAGTATGGAGGATATATATGAATTATAAATTTAATGAAGGATTTTATTGGGGAACTGCTATTTCAGCACTTCAAACAGAAGGAACCCATGAAGGTGATGGGAAAAGTGATACTACTTTTGATGTGTGGTTTAAGAAGGAACCTGAAAGATTTTTTGGTGGCGAGGGAAATAAAGTAGCGGTAGATTTTTATCATATGTATGATGAAGATATAAAGATGATGAAAAAAATGAATCATAACTCCTTTAGGTTTTCTATAGCATGGTCAAGGTTAATACCAAATGGAGATGGAATAGTTAATGAAAAAGCAGTTAAGTATTATAATGATTTAATTAATAAGCTATTAGATAATGGAATAGAACCTTTTGTTTGTTTGTTTCATTTTGATATGCCTTGGATTATGCAAGAAAAAGGTGGCTGGGAGTCATTAGATGTTGTTGATAAATATAAAGAATATGCAGAAATTGCTTTTAGATTATTTGGGCATAGAGTAAAGAAGTGGTTTACTCATAATGAACCTATAGTACCCATAGAAGGTTCATATATTTATGGATTTCATTATCCAATAATAAAGGATTTAAAAAGAGGTGTAAAAGCTACATACTATACTATACTGTCTAGTGCAAAAGCTGTAGAAGTATTCAAAAGACTTAGAAAAGATGGGGTTTTAAGAAGTGATAGTACTATTGGGACCATATTAAGTATGTCACCAGTATATCCTAGAGATTATAATAATAAGGAAGATGTTAAGGCATCAGAGATTTGCAAACTATTTTTTACAAATAGCTTCCTTGATCCTATGGTAAAGGGAGAATTCAATAGGGAATTAGTAGAATTATTAAAAAAATATAATTTATTAGAAGAGTTTTATACACAAGAAGAATTAGAGTTAATAAAAAATAACACCATAGAAACTTTAGGATTCAATTACTATTTTCCAAGAAGGGTAAAGGCTAAAGAACATATAAGTGGAGGAAAAGTAGAAAGTCCTGAATATTTCTTTGAACATTACGAAATGCCTAATAGAATCTTTAACAAGGATAGGGGATGGGAAATTTATCCTGAGGGTATTTATGATATTTTAATAATGTTAAGGGATGAATATGATAATATTCCAGTATATATTTCAGAAAATGGAATTGGAAGATATAAAGGTGATATTGAGGATATGGATGATGCAGGTTTTATTCATGATGATGCTAGAATTGAATTTGTAAAGGAACATTTAAAGTGGATTTGGAGGGCTCAAAATGAAGGCTCTAATGTTTTTGGATATCACATGTGGTCACTTATGGATAATTGGTCTATGTCTAATGCTTTCAAGAATAAGTATGGATTTGTACATGTAGACAGGGAAAATGGATTAAAGAGATCATTGAAAAAAAGTGGATATTGGTATGGGGATGTTAGTAAAAATAATGGTTTTTAAAATAAAGATACTAGATTTTATATAAATCTAGTATCTTTATTTGTATTTTAATAAGTTATCTCTTCAGTACTAATTTTGTAATTATCTTCTTTATAAGTTTTGGCAAAAATTGATATTGCAGAAATTACAGTGAATAAATAGCTTACACCTAAGTCTTTTATAAAAGCACTTTTTACTTCAGGAACTTTTAGTAATGCAGGAATGTCTAATAAACAATCTAACAAAGAAGCTCCTATATCTTTAAATTCTGAATATAATGAAATTCCAAGGGACAAGTAATTTGCAAGGAAAACCATAAGTATAATAATTAATGAAGTTATTAAAACACCTGAAATGTTAATCCTACCTCCAAACTTTTTATATCCAGCTATACAACAAAATACAAGCAGTATTGCACAAAGTGCAGAGATATATCCTAAATAGTTTACAAACATCCATACTGCAACACCTATTAAAGAGCCAAGTATTCCACCTATTATTCCCAGTGGAATGTTGTTTGGAAGCTCTCTTATAGATTCTTGTTTATAAGCAATATCAGCATGTACATTATTTTTGCAGTTATCACAACATAGCACTAGTGTTCCATCTATTGCAAATGGAGAAATGCTAACAACTTCACCACATAAACCACAGCAACTTGAAAGATTGTTAAGTGATAGTTCATTAGTAATTTTATTTAGTATTTCAATAAATTCATCTACATAAAGATCATTTATCTTTTTAGGTGTATAACTAACAATAATGTTTGAATTAGAGTAAAGTATATCATTTATTTTGTCATAATCAATTTTTAAGTTGTCTAAGAAGTATAATAACTTCATTTTTGTATAAGTTTCTGAAAGCTTTACTGGTAATACAAGATTATATGTATTTTTGTTAGCAACTATAGTAAAGCTAAAGCCATCTATAGAACCAATAACAGCCTCTTTATTCCCCAAAGCGTTAAGAGTGATTTTTTCACTTAGATTATTAAGAAATTTATCTTTCATATTTACCCCCCTTTTTGAAAATACAAATATTCCCTTTAGATTATATAACAATATAAAGGATATTTGCAAATATATGTAATTAATTTAATGTTGATATAAGGTTATCTTAAGGATATAATGATTTATCATAAAGTAATAGGAGAAGAAAATGGAGAAAGTAAAGTTTACTTTAAATGAAATAACTACTATAGTAGTGGCTATGATAGAGCAGATTGAGGTATATGAGATATCAGGAATAGATGAAGATATATATTTACCTAAGCCTATAGAAGATAAAATAGATTTATTAGGTACAGATGAAATAGAAGAGTTTTATAATAGTATAAATTTAATAGTTAATGAGGTAAGGGATTTAAAAAGTGGAGAATTAAATATGTTAAACAATTTAAGGAGTGAAATCTCATATATTGCTAATGAATATTTAGAAGATTATATTATAAATTAGTATAGGTTTACACAAAAATATGATATTATTATATTAATAAATGATTTGGAGGCGATGAAATGGGTATTTATGATAAGCTAGTTGGTAATGCTACTATGGGAGCAGATTTAAAATATGTTAATGATCATATTTTAGATGGGGAAGAAATAATAGCTTCATTTCAATTTATAAGAGATTCTATAATTCTAACTAACTTGGGATTATATTTAGTTGATGTACAAGGTGTAACCGGTAAAAAAGTAGAGGTTAAATTTTTCCCAGCGAAAAATATAAAAAGTGTTACTTATGAAACAGCAGGTAATTTTGATCTTGATGTTGATGTTAAAATTGGTGTTGATGGAAATACAGTAATGGCTACAAGTGGAGCTTTTTATAGTGCGCCTATTTCTTTTAAGGTGCCTAAAAAACAAGCAAATGAAGCTAAAGAAATAATTAAATTAGTAAAACAGAATTATTTATGTAAGTAAAAATTAGAATCCTTTACCGTAATAGGCAGAGGATTCTTTTACATATCTACAACTTTATATCTAGAAAGGGAATGATTATAATGATTTATAAAGTATTTGGAGACACAATTGTAATGAAATTAGAAAAGGGAGAAGAAATAATTTCAGAAATTACAGAATTATGCAAAGAAAAAGCTATAAGTGCAGGTTCTGTATCAGCTATAGGTGCAGTAGATAATGTGATTTTAGGCTTGTATAAAGTAAAGGAAAAGAAATATTTTTCTAGTGAGTATAAAGAGGAAATGGAGATGACAAGCCTTACAGGGAATATATCAGTAAAAGATAATGAACCATATTTACATTTTCATGCAAACTTTGGTAGAGAAGATGGAAGCGTAGTTGGTGGTCATTTAAATAAAGCTGTAATTAGTGCTACTTGTGAAATAATAATACATAGAATAAATGGAGTTATTGGTAGAAAATTTGATGATGAAATAGGATTGAATGTAATAGAGTTTAATTAGAAAGTGTTTTAAGAGCAAAATTTAAGAACCTTTAAAGCAAAAATGAATAAGATAAAATATGATTTAAATAATTTATGGGGGGATTAGGATGAATCCTTATGAACTAATAGTAAAGGTTCAACAAAGAATGCAGCAAGATCCTGCTTTCGCACAAAAGTTTGCTCAACTTACTCAAGATTTAAATAACATACCTGGACTTCAACAGGAAGTTATGAGAATAATGCAATTAGATGAAAAGAAAAGAAAAAAGGCTTTGGATAAGTTACCTGATAATGTAAAGAGAACAGTAAAGGAAATGTTCGATCTTTTAAATAATTAATTAAATAAAAATCACAGAGGATTTTACTCTGTGATTTTTATTTTACTTTTTTACTTCTTGTACACCTGAAACTGAAGCATCTCCATCTAATTTAAATGTGTCTTTAGCTTCTTGGTTTTGGAAGTATATGTTTCCTTGTACCTTTGTATTTGAGATTTTAAAGTTCTTTCCTTGAACGTATATGTCTCCAACAAATGTACCACGTTTTAATTCAACGTCATCAGCAGCAATTGTTAATCTAGGTGCAGTTAGTGTAAATTCTTTAACTACATTTTGATTTTCATCAGTTGCATAAAGTGAAATATTACGTCCAACTTTTCCCTCAGGAATAGTTGTAAGTTTAGAAACAACTATGTCTTTATCAGTTTTAATATCATTCTGAGGTATTACTATCCAAGGACCAGTTTCATTTAAAGCTTCAACTAAAGTAACATCATCTGTAACCTTAGATGGGGAAGTAATTATATCAGGTTTTTCTGTACCTGTTGAATTTCCAGGATTTTGGCTTTGTTCAGTAGATGGTGGATTGCTGTTATTACCATTATTGGTATCATTATTCTTATCATTACTACATCCAATAAGAAGTGTAGATCCGATAAGAACTGCTGCTAATATTTTTCCGTACTTCATTATATATTCCTCCTTGTTATAGAATTCACATCTAGTATGTGGAGAAACATATAGAATTATTTATAGTAAGTTAAGTTTATATTTGCTGAATGCAATTCTTGCTGTTTCTATCATATCATTCCAAGAACCAAACTTAGTATTTTTTTGTATATAATCATTAAATTCATCAATATCTATATTATTAAAATCTTCTTCTGTTGTAATAATACAATTACAAGAGTTGAAAAAGTCGTCTATATTATTAAATTTACTGAATTTGCGCATGAACTCATCAGATAATACAGTTCTATATAAATCTATTTTTTTACTCAAGCTATTATTATTACTAGATAATGTCATATTAATCACCTCTTATATATTATAATATCATTAAATAGTAGTAAGTAAATTATATATAGTAAATATTAATAAATTTTTAAAAATTATAAATAATAGAGTCATGACTAAATAAAGCGAAAAAGGTATTTAATTATATGAAAAAGTTTGTATAATTGTATTTGAGGTGAAATAGATGAATAAAATAATACCTGGAATTTACAGACACTTTAAGGGAAATGAATATGAAGTAATTGATATAGCAGAGCATACAGAAACTGGTGAAATGCTTGTTGTATATAAGGCGCTATATGGAGAATTTAGAACTTTTGTAAGACCTTTAGAGATGTTTGCAAGTGAAGTAGACCATGACAAATATCCAGAAGTAAAACAAAAATATAGATTTGAATATGTAAGGGAGAATTAAGATATGAACATAAGATTTGATGAAAAGGCTAAAAAAGCTTTAGAAGATATAATAAAGGATAGTAGTGAAAATTACATAAGAATAAAGGTCTTTAGAGGGTGTGGAAGACCTGCATATGAAATTTATCCAAGTTATAAAAGTGAAGAGGATATGTTAGTAGAAATTGATGATATTCCTTTTGTATATAAAAAAGAGGATGAAAAAATGGTTAATGGAATAGAAATAAAGTATGATAAAGAAACTTATACAAATGGATTTTATATAAAATAGGGGAAAAGGTTTATGAAAAAAACACTATACTCTAATACAGTGAAAATTGTACTATCAGCTACAATTTCAATTATAATAGCAACAAGGTTAGGCTTAGAATTTAGTGTTACTGCAGGAATTATATCAATATTAAGTATACAAGGTACTAGAGTTGAATCTATATTAGTTGCAATAAAAAGATTTATTGCAGTATCTATAGCAATATTATTATCTTATTTTCTATATTTACTTCTTGGTACTAATCCAATAGTTTTTGGACTATTTCTTTTAATATTTGTTCCAATAACAAAAAGATTTTCCTTGCAAGAAGGTATGGTAGTTGGGTCTGTTTTATCTACTCATCTATTAGTTAGTAATCCCATAGATATTTATTGGGTTATAAATGAGTTTGGTCTAACCTTAATTGGTATAGGGGTAGCTCTTATATTTAATTTATTCACTGAGTCTTTAGAACATAAGTTTGAAGAGAATAAAGAAAATATTGAAGAGGGATACAGAAAAATACTTTATTCCATGGGGGAAACTTTAATTACTCATGCTGTACCAATAGATGAGCAGAAGGTTTTAGATGAGATAGAAGAAACTATTGCTTCCACAAAAACATTAGCTTTAGAGATAAATAATAATTATCTATTTAAGGAAAAGAAGCAATTTATAAAGTATATAGATATGAGAATCATGCAGATGGACACAATAAAAAGAATGAAAAAGCATTTTCAAAGGTTTTATATGAAGTATGAGCAAACTAAAATGCTTTCAAACTTAACTAAAGAGGTGGCAAATAATCTAGCTGAAGAAAATGACTGTCTTCAGCTAATTAATAAGGTTAATTATTTAAGAGATATATACAAACAAATGGATTTACCAAAGAGTAGAGATGAATTTGAGAATAGGGCATTATTATTTCAATTCCTAAATGATTTAGAGGAGTTTTTGCAAATTAAAAGAGAGTATTACTTATCAATACACAGATAATTGTATTAGTATTTACATTTTTGACACAATTGACAAGTATTAACAAAAAATAGAAAAAAGGTGTAAATTAGGACTAAATATGATAAAATTAATTATTATGGGTCAAAAGGGGATGAGATAATGCCAATAAATACTATGGATTTATTAGGAATTACTTTTAATGAAGAAATAATAGGCAATATGATAGTGGGGTTAATCAATAATTCTAATAATTTCAAAAATGCATTTGGTAAACATATACTGGAGGTACCTAATATAGATAGATTTGAAGTAGAAGCTTATACCAAAAATTCTACATCAAGGGGGGTACCAGATATTATTGTAATTGCTGAAAATGCAGATGAAATTGTTATATCTGTTATTGAGGAGAAATTAAAAGCAAATGAAGGTCATAATCAAACCTTTATTTATACTGAAGAAGTAGCTAAAACAGAGCTTATTCAAGGGTATAATAATGATAAGAAGGTTAAATTTCAATGTATCTATTTAACATTGCTTGAGGACGAGCTTAAGGAAGATGATAGGTATATTAATAAAACTTTTAAGGATTTAATAAATGATGTTTGGGTAGAAATAGAAGATGAAGGATTAAATAGGTTATATAAAGATTTTGGAGCTAATATGATTAGATATTATAGCCTTAAAGAGCTTCCAGCTAACACACAGTCTATAAACATTCTTCTTGATAGTAATGAAAAGGAAAAGATGTTTATACACTTTAGGACATTGATGCTTTCATTGGATTACCCAGATAATTTATCTGTAAGGTTTTTTGGGAAAGGTGCAGGTGGAGATGAACTAAGCTTTATATCTAAGCTTGTAAAGAGTAGGTGGATAGGTAAAGAAGCAAAGTGGGAATATGGATTGTATGAAGTTGGAGAAGAAACTTATGAAATTCATATTGAAGCAGAGTTCCATGTTACTAATGAGAAGTTGGTACTATATGTACATTATGAGCCTAATCCATATATTACAAGATATAAACTTAAGAATGTTGCAAATAGTAAAAATGTTGACGCATTTGAAAAAAGAAGAAATTTAGTATTAGAAGTTGTACATAATGAAATTGATAAACTGGGAGATCCTTATATTAAAAAGTATGAAGGCACAAATAGTATAGCTTATACTGAATTCTATTTTAAACAAGATACAACCATTGGTGATTTTAAAGAAGTATTTATGAAATATGTATATATTCTATCTCATATTATTGATAAATCTTTAGATATTGTTGATGATAATAGGGCAAATATAAAATAAGATATAATTAAAGAACTAAAGATAATTAGGTGATTACAAATGAATAAAAGAATTAAAGGAGCTTTATTTGCTCTGAGGCAGAGGATAAGTCCGCAATTATTGACATTTTTTCTAATATTAATCATCGGAGGTGTTACACTTTTTATCAGACCTATAATTGGTGTTGCTGATAATGGAGATTATTTTAGAATAATGAGTAGTAATAATTTATATCATTTGCCAATAGAAGAAGAAGATAAGATTTTAGGATATTTTAATAAGGATTATGGTATTTATGAGTATTATAATGAATCGGAAACTTTATTGATATCTACTCAATCATTTTTTATAAAACTTGCTTTAGGAATAAATAAAATATTCTATAGTAATAAAATATTTGATATAAGATTTTTAGGGGGATTACTACTCTTTACACACTCCATAGCAGGATATTTATTAGTAAAAGTATTTACATCATATTTAAAAAAAGAAAGATTAAAATATCTAATTTCTTTGTTATATGTTGTAATATTTTGTGATACTGGATATATATCTTACTTCAATTCTTTTTATGGAGAAGGAGTGGTAGTCCCTACGTTTTTATTAAGTATAGGAATAATCCTATATATTATAAGATTTAATAAAATAAATCTATTAAATCTTATTCTGTTTTCATGTATTGCTTTCTTGTTTTTTGGGGCTAAACAACAATTAGCACCTATTGGTATATTAATAGCAATACTTATTTTAAGAGTAGCATTTTCTACTAGAGATAAAATCATAAGAGCAGGCTCTATAGCATTATCCATTATATTTGTAGTATCTGCATTGTTTTTTTATAAATCTATTAAGGGAGATTTTGATTATATAAATAGATTTCATGCAATGAATAGAGGGGTACTATTACATGAGAATGATCCTGAAAAAATATTAAAGTACTTTGGAATAGAGGGAAGTTATTCAGTATTAGAAGGTGAAATATTCTATGAGGAAACACCATCAATTTCTCCATATGATGAAAGATTATTAGAAAACTTCTATAATAAATACTCTATTGGATCCATTATAAAATATTACACAACCCACCCATCTGCTTTGAAAAAAGTATTAGATATGGGCTTTAGTAAAGCTTATGAAATAAGACCAGAGGCAATGGGGAACTTTGAAAAGATAGAAGGGAAGGAATTTGGAGCAAAGAGTAATTTCTTTGTATTATGGAGTTCATTAAAGAAGTTTATAATTCCTAAAGGACTTTTATTTGCAATAGTGTATTCAGGAGTATATTTTATTTATTCCTTTAAAAGATATAAAAAAGCTTTTAATAACAAGGATAAGAAATCAATTCTCATTGAAGATTGCTTTATATATGTATATTTGGCTGGGTTATCTCAAATATTCACATCTGTAATAGGTGCAGGAGATGCAGATTTATCAAAGCACGTATTTCTATTTAATTTAAGCTTTGATTTGATTTTGATAAATTTTATTGTACAAATGATAAAAAACAGTGGAAAGGAAGTTAACTAAGGATGAATGATTATAAAGCAAATAATAAAATAGATATATCTATAAGTTTACTTATAGCATATTTTTTAATATTATCCATTTCTTTCAATTACTTAAACTTAGGTTCTGACATTAAGAATTATATAATGATTACACTTGTAATGATTGTAGCCTTAGCAAGTTATTATTTAAGTAGAACTTTTGTTTTAGTAATGATCTTAATAATAGACTTTGTCTATACCTCCTATAACTTTTTAATTTCTGTGATTTCTAATGTGAAAATAGAGGAAGAAGTTTTTTTCTGGATAGTTATAATCCCTATAACTGCATTGGTTGTATCCTTCTTATCAGAAGAAATTAAGAATCTTGAAAATAATTATACAAAGATAATTTCATATAACGAAAAGTTTATAAAGGTAGATATATCAACTGGATTAAGAAATTTAAGTGCCTTTATGGAAGAAATGCCTGTATATATTAACCTTTATAAAAGATATAACGTTCATGTAAGTCTAATTCTTGTGAGAATTAAACATGGAAATAGGCTTGTAAAGATTGTAGGAAAAGAATATTTTAATAAGGTTTTAGTTAAGTGCTCAGAAGAATTAAGTGATTCATTAAGGTTTGAAGATAGAAAATATATTCTAGATGATGACACATTTGCTTTTATTATAATTTCAGATAAGGATGGAACTAGTATTGTAAAAAATAGACTAAAAAAATCTATAGGTGAATTAAAAATTGGAAAAGAACAGCTATATAATGATTTAAATATAGAAGTTCAAATAGGTTCATACACTATAAATGAATCAATAAATGATTCAATGGATTTCATTGAAAGAGCTGAGAAGGAATTAGAATACGATGTTTAAAAAAAGGATCTTGGTATTTCTTTTATGTATAATGCTATTTGCTACATTTCCTGTTAGAACTATAAAAGCAGATACTGAAAATAAGTATTTTCTAATTATATTTGATAGCTATAAGGAGTTTACAGCTAATGAAAATTTGTTAAATAAATTAGTAAGAGTTATGGTAACAAGTGGCTCTGACTTAAAAATAAAAAGATGGAATGAATACACAAATGAGGATGTGTCTAATGCCTCAGGTGTTATAGTTTTGTCCGTTGAAGATGAGCTAAATAATAAGGTTAATAGTATAAAAGAAAGAAATTCAAATGTAGTTACCTTTAATAAAAGTAATTTAGATATGTTAGATAGAGGAAATGAACTAATTTTAAAAAGATATCTAGAGAGGGAATTTAATATAGATAATTCTAAAAAAGGCACTTATCTTGTTTTAAAAAATGTCTATCCATATGATAGTTTAAAAGAATTGGTTGAAAAAGTAGAGTATCTAAAAGAAAGGGGAATTAACTTTATTGTAGATGCAATGCCTGTGTTTAAAAATCAAAATTTTGATTCTATGAAAAGATATACTGAAGCCTTAAGGTATTGTGCTGCAAATGGAGGAACAATATTTATATCATCACCATATATATATCAGTCTCAAAATATTCAGGTTAGTGAGCTTATTAGTAAAATGACTTTAGCATATGAAAGCTTTGTTAATTACTGGCTATATCCAGTTGGGCTTACAGTGCCAAATGAGTGGATATATAGTTATGATAAAGAAAACTTTATACATAAAAGTAATACAATTCTACTTTGGAATAATAGAGATATAGGAAATTTAAATATAAGAAGTCTTAATATTAAAGGAATAAAAAATGTTCTTGTGGAAGAGGGATGGAAAAAACTAGATGAGGAATATTACCATGGAGTAGCTTTAGCTATTGATGGAAACATCGAAAATGATTTATTTCAAAAAACAGTAGAAGAAATGTTATCATCAGGAATTGTTTTTTCAAATCCTACTAAAAGAATGGATATGGAGATTTCTTTTGGTAACTATAAAATTGAAGGGAATTATAAAGGGACATTTCTAAATGGAAAAAGTGTATATACTGAAAGGTTTATATCTAATAAAGAATATAGTAAGGCTTTTATTAATGAAGAAATAGAGAAAGAAGATAAGGTGAGTTTAAGTGCCTTTAATAAAGGGATATTTACTATTACATTAATAGCAATATGTATTTTTATAATTTTCTTTTTTAATAGTAGAAGAATTGATAAAAAGAAATATTTCAAGTAGGTGGGAAAAGGAATATGAATGTTTTTGACTATCTTTTATTATACTCCCTAGGGACTATATGGGTTGTTATAACTGTAAATATTGTCTTAGTAATTGGAGGGTATATTTATTATACAAAAACAAATGACAAAAAAATGAAAGAGGAATTGGAGCATTATCCATTTGTAAGCATTATGGTACCTGCACATAATGAAGGAATTGTAATAGAGAAGACTGCAGTATCATTGTTAAATTTGGATTATCCAGCGGATAGATATGAAGTCATAATTATAAATGATAATTCATCAGATAATTCAGCTGAGATATTAGAAAACGTAAAAAATAGGTATTCAAATAGAAACTTCATTGTAATAAATACAGATAATATAACAGGTGGTAAGGGAAAGTCTAATGCATTAAATATTGCCTTAGATTTAAGTAAGGGTGAATATTTAGCTATATATGATGCTGACAATACGCCAGAGTCTAAAGCATTAAAATACCTAGTTCAAACCATAGAAGAAGATAAACAATTAGGTGCTGTTATAGGGAAGTTTAGATGTAGAAATAAGAGAGTAAATATGTTAACTGCTTTTATAAATATTGAAACTTTAGCTTTCCAGTGGATGTCACAGGCTGGAAGGTGGCAGTTCTTTAATTTATGTACCATTCCTGGCACAAACTTTATTATAAGAAGATCTTTAATAGAAGAAATGGGGGGATGGGACACAAAAGCAGTTACAGAAGATACCGAAATAAGTTTTAGATTATATAGAATGGGGTATAAAATTAAATTTATGCCACTTGCTGTAACTTGGGAGCAAGAACCTCAAACCTTAAAGGTTTGGTTTAAGCAAAGGACAAGATGGGCAAAAGGAAATATATATGTGGTTTTAAAGAATGTTAAATACATTTTTGCAAGGGATTCAGGAGCAACGCGATTTGATATTGCTTATTATGTTATGGTATATTTCTTCTTTTTAAGTGCAAATATTATTTCGGATTTATTATTTATTTTATCAGCAATGGAGCTTATTACATTAAATATTGAAGGGTATGGTATTACACTATGGGTTATGGCAGTATCTGTTTTTATATTATCATTGCTGGTGTGTATATCTACAGAAAAAGGAGAATTGAATTTAAAGAATTTCTTTATTATAGCCATAATGTATTTTACATATTGTAAGCTTTGGGGTATAGTAGCTGGATTTGGTTTCTATAGTTTTATGAAGGACACAATTTTAAAGCAAGAGGTTAAATGGTATAAAACTGAAAGGTTTGAATAAGGGAGTAGGAGGTACTAATGAAGAAGAAGATAGAAGAACTTTTAAAGATAATTAGTTTGATTTTAGTTGTAAGTTTTATTATACCAGTAAATATTGCTACAGCTTTTCCTAAAAATAGTTATACATATACAAATGAAACTTATATAAGTAAGATTGAGTTAAATAGTAATATTACCTTTCATGGAGTATTTGATAGTTATAGATGGATTTTTAATACTAAGAGTAAAGAAGGAACTGAAAGAGTTACTTTAAACTTACAGATAGAATCAACAGATGTGTTAGCTGATAAAGTAAAGAGCTACTTAACATTTTCACTTAATGGTTCAGAATTTTATTCTATGGAAATAAATAAGAGAAATGGAGAGCCACAAACTCTCACTATAAATTTACCTAGTTATTTATTGAAAGAGGGATCTAATGAAGTTAAAGTAGAAGGATATTTAAGATGCAGTGATGAACCATGTACTGATGATTATAATACTGCAAACTGGTTAGTTTTGGGGGAAAAATCAAATATAGAATTAGTAGAAAAGGCTAAGGTATATGAAAATAAAATTATAGAATTTCCTTATGGATTATCAGAAAGCTATGATTCTAATAATAAAATAATAATTCCTGATAAATATACAGATGGTGAATTATCATCTGCTCTAAAATTCCAAACTCTTTTAGGAGGGATTAATGGTAATGGGGAAATAGTAAAATGGAGTGATAGAGGGGATTTATCTAAAAGTAATGTTATATTTATAGGTTCTAAAGAAGAGGGAAAAAGTAATATTCCAATAATAAGTAATGATATAAAAGATTTGCCTTTAGATAATGAAGCTTATATAGGAGTAAATAATTCACCTTTTTCTACAAGAAGTGATTTAAAGCTAATTTCTATAATTTCAAATAGTGAAACTGAATTAGAGAGTGCTATTAAGTTTTTGATGAATAAGGATATATATGGTCAAGTTTCATCAAGTTCAACCTTTGTAAATAGTAATCTTGATTTAGATAAAGATATAAAGCCAATTAGCTCTATAATTACCCTAGATGAATTAGGGATAAGTGAAATGAAAGTGGAAGGACTTTTTAGAAAAGAAGTTAAGATTGGATATGCCTTACCTAAGAATAAAAAGTTATCTCCAGGAGATAAGCTTGAATTAAATTTAAGATATTCTGAAAATCTTGATTTTGATAGGTCTTTATTTACCGTATATATAAATGATACTCCAATAGGTAGTAAAAAGTTAGAGAGGGAAAAAGCTAATAATGATAATATATCAATAGTTATTCCTAAAGATGTTTTAAATACATCATACTTAGAAATAAAATTAGCTTATGATTTAAATTTGAAAGGTGTAGAGTGTGAGAAGAATCAGCATGAACAACCATGGGGGTTAGTAACTGGAGATTCATATATACAAATTAATAGTAGAAATACAAATGAGTTTTATTTTAATAATTATCCTGCGCCATTTGTTCAGGATTGGGATATAAATGATACCATGTTTATTGTTCCAGATAACCTTCAATCTAAGGAGTTAACTGCTTTAGGAAATATGGCTAACCTTATGGGAAAAGGCATGAGATACAACCTTGGTAAAATAGGAGCAGTAAGTATAGGTAACTTAAAGGATGAACATAAGGATAATAATATTATAGTTTATGGTACGCCTAATAGTAATAAGCTTATAAAGGAACTAAATAATTCATTATGGTTTAAGTATGATAAAGATTGGAGTAAATTCTTATCTAATGAAAAATTATATTTAATGGATGACTATGCTAAAAACATTGCAACATTTCAGTTAGATTACTCTAGCTACAGTAGTGGAAAGTTTATGTTAGTTCTAACATCTCCAAATGAAGAACTACTAACTAAGAGTTTGGTGTATCTAGGAAAAGAAACAGAGGTATATAAGTTGTATGGAGATGGAGCTGTTATTGATATAGATGGTAATGTAAGAAACTTTAAGTATAAAGAGTCAGAAGAGGCACCTATGTATGAACAATTAAAAGGACTAGAAGGTGGGGAAAAAACATTATTGATTATATCAGGATTAATCTTTGTCTTTATAATTGCAGCTGCAGTATTTTACCTAAATAAGAATAGAGATATTATAAGAAGCAAGAAAAATAAATAGAAATGTGAAAAAGTACTTGGATTTTTCTAAGTACTTTTTTTATCTTTAGTATGGTACGGTGGATAATATATAAGTATAATGTATATTGAATTTTAATTTAAAAAGCTACATTAGGAGGAACAGATGAATTTTAATAATTTGAGTAATAGAACAAAAGGAATAATATTTATAATACTATCAGCCTTTGGATTTGCTATGATGTCAGCCTTTGTTAAGTTAGCTGGGGATTTACCATCCTTTCAAAAAACTTTTTTTAGAAATCTAGTATCTGCAATAGTTGCTTTAATTTTAATTTTAAAACACAAGGAAAGTTTATTTGGTAAAAAGGAAAACCAAAAGACTTTAATAATGAGATCAACCTTTGGTACATTAGGAATAGTTCTAAATTATTATGCTATAGATAGACTTATTCTATCAGATGCAAATATGCTAAATAAATTAAGTCCATTTTTTGTAATAATATTTTCTGCTTTGTTTTTAAAGGAGAAGATTAATTTTAAACAGGGATTAGCTTTAGTTATAGCTTTCTCAGGAGCTTTATTCATTATAAAACCAAGTTTTAATTTTGAAATGATTCCTGCTTTAGCTGGTATAGGTGGAGCAATTTTTGCAGCAGCAGCTTACACTTGCCTTAGAGTCTTAGGAGGAAAAGAAAAACATTATACAATAGTATTTTATTTCTCTGCCTTTTCATTAGTGGCAATATTCCCATTTATGATGGCAGTATATAAATCTATGACAATGACTCAGCTTATGTATTTATTATTAGCTGGTGTCTTTGCAAGTGTTGGACAGTTTGGAATAACATTAGCATATAAATATGCTCCTGCAAAAGAAATTTCTATTTTTGATTATTCAAATATAATTTTCTCAGCATTAATTAGTTTTGTTATCTTTGGAGCATTACCAGATTATTTAAGTGTTATTGGATATTTAATAATATTTGGAGCATCGTTGTTTATGTTTTTATATAATAAGAAGCTGGATAAAAAGATAAGAAGGTAAAAAGAGTTAATGTAGATGCTTGAATATTTTTTTCTTCTTGCTATCTCAAATCTCCAAATCATTCTTTATAAATTCTAAAAATGAATATATTGAAGAAACAACAAAGCTTATTGGAAGTTTTGAATTTAATAAGAAAAGGAGTTGTCCCAATAGAGAAAAATTATTATCTATTGAGACAGCTCCTTTATTTTAACTTTATTATATTAATTATCTATCTTATTTTGATTATCCTATTTAAGTCCTTCATGAATTGCATTTAAAAGTTTACCAGTCTTATCAGCATCATAAAGCCAGAACATAATTCCCCTTAAATTATTATCCTTAACATATTTGGTTTTATGAGAAATAGATTCTTCATCATCATAGGATATAAAATTATCACCATTAAATAGGTAAGGGGCTTTTGCTTCATCATCCCAATATCTTGTGTAACCATTTTTATTAATATAATCTCTATCTAAATCAGTAAAGTCTTGAGATATACCACCTGTTGATTGAGCCATTTGAAGATATCCATTATTTACATTAGGAACTCCTGTCCAAGATCTGGAGTAGAAGGCAGAACCTATTAATAATTTTTCTGATGGTACTCCAGCAGCTTCAAATAGTTTAACTGAATTCATAATACTGCTTGGAAATATATCTCCTGAAGAAGTATAAAGATTAGTATGATGACCAGTTAATATTTGAAAACCGCCTCTAAAATCATAGGTCATAAGCATAACATAATCTAAGTACTTTTGAACTTTTTTCATATTAGTAAATCTAATAAAATATTCATCAGCACCAGCTGCTATAGTTAACAAATAGTGTCTGTTGTCTTTCTTTCCTTCTTTGTCTAAAGCTTCTCTTAAATCCTTTAATAGAAGAGTGAAGTTCTCTTTATCTTTAGGGCTAGATGTAATTCCAGAGATTGATGAAGTAGGATATTCCCAATCTATATCAATACCATCTAATTTATATTCTTTCATAAATCTTATAGCTTCTTCATTAAAGAATTTTCTACTTTCTTCTGTCATGGCAGCTTCAGAGAAACCACCATTTCCCCATCCGCCTAGAGAAATAAGAAATTTAATTTCAGGATTATATTTTCTTATTCTTTCTAATTCATTAAGGTTCTTTAATTTAGTATAAATTTTTCCTTCAGAATCAATTTTACCAAAGGCTAAGTTAACATGAGTAAGTTTCTTAGCGTCTTCTTCAGTAATTGTTTCTAGTCCACCATCTCTCATATAAGCTATTACATATTTTTTCTTCATAGTGAATCCTCTCCCCATTTATAGAATACGTAATTATTATAACAGTTATGGATAATAATAGGGAAGATTGTATAGACATATTATTTATAAATGCAAAATTTGGGGTGGATATTTATTTTGCTTGTTCTGTTGCAGGGTCCAAGTCACAGAAAAATAAATATTTAAAGATAAGGAAAATGTAATAATACCTTTGATGTATAGCTAATTGAAATTTTATACTTTCCTAGACAGTGAAAAAAGAACTTCTAGCTATTCTAGAAGTTCTTTTATATGGTTGCGGGAGCAGGACTTGAACCTACGACCTTTGGGTTATGAGCCCAACGAGCTACCAACTGCTCCATCCCGCGTTATTTACTATGTATTTATATTAAGGCAATTATTAAAGTTAGTCAAATACAGGATTGCCTAGATATATTCAGTATATAAGAGGAAAGTGTGAGGTTTATGTATGAGATGGTTTAAAACCATACAATAGCAAGAAAAATATATGGATTGACCTTTAAGAGATAAAAATTTGTTAGAAAAGTATAATTTGCATAGAAAAAATAAATGTTAAATATTTATAATTATGTATACTAGTGCGATAATTATTCATATAAGAAAGGGAAAAAGGGGTAGAATAAGGGATGAGTTCATATTATGTTACTAAGAAAGTTGACTTAAATGGTATGCATATAGTTCATGAAGAGGGATGCAAGAATATGCCTGAAGAATTAAATATAACTTATATGGGGGAGTATTATAGCAATATTGAAGCGGTAGAAGACTGCAAAAAGAATTATTATCATAATAGTGATGGATGCTATACATGCTGTCCTGATGCAAACTTTAGATAGAAAAAAGAACTAAAACCAAAGAAAACAATTTTATAATTTTCCTACCTTCAGTGGGGGAGGAGAGGATGTTTGTTTTTCGGTGACTTGGAGCTTGCGACGGAACGCGAAAAATAAATATACTCTCCAAATTTCTTGGCTATTATTATATTATGTGGTAGAATTTATATTAAACAAAATATGAGATAAAGGGGCGTTTGCTTTTGAATTGGATAAATAAACTAGATAGAAAATTTGGAAGACATTATATTCATAATTTAATGGGAATAATTATAGCTGGTAGTGCAGCCTTATTTATAATAGATTATGTTTTAAAGACAAATATAAGAAGTATGCTTTATTTAGAACCAGCTTTAGTATTACAAGGTCAAATATGGAGACTTGTAACCTTTGTTTTTGTAATGAATCCAGGAAGTATAGTATTTGCAGTTTTTGCTTTCTACTTTTATTATATAGCTGGGAACGCTTTAGAATATGAGTGGGGCGGGTTTAAATTTAACCTTTATTATTTGGTAGGTATGATATCAGCAATTGTTATATCTTTTATAACAATGAATTCTGTTACTGCTGATATAATAAATTTATCTTTATTTTTAGCTTATGCTAAGCTATATCCTAATGCAGAATTTTTACTATTTTTCATTTTGCCTATTAAAGCAAAGTATTTAGGATATTTTAACTGGGCAATAATAATATTAGGAGTTTTACAAAGCATTATTAATTTTAGTATACAAGGAATTTTAATTAATCTAGTTCCTGTAATTAATTACCTTTTATTCTTTGGAGCAAGTAATTATAGGGAAAAGAAAATGAGAAATAGCTCTGTTATAAGAATGAAGGACTACAAGAGAAAAATTAATTCTGTTAAAAAGTCATATACTCATAAGTGCACTGTTTGTGGCATTACTGATGTAGATGATCCAGATATGGAATTTAGATATTGTAGCAGGTGTAATGGAAAGCATGCTTATTGTGAAAAGCATATTTTAGATCATGAACATATAAAATAATCTAGGGGGTAGCAAGTAAATGCTGCCCTTTTTACATCTAGGAGTGATAAGATGGTTGATTTATGTTTTTTGGGAACACTAGGAAATATACCTTTACCTAATAGACATTTAGCAGCTTTAATGGTTGCTTATAATGGAAGAAAGATATTAATTGATTGTGGAGAAGGAACACAAGTAGCTATTAGAGAAGGTGGGTTAGGATTTAAGAATATTGATTGTATATGTATAACACATGTACATGGTGATCATGTAATAGGACTTCCAGGGCTATTATCTACTATGGGAAATAGTGATAGAAGAGAGAAGGTAAAAATAATAGGTCCTGTAGGGCTAAAAAAAGTAGTGGATGGATTAAATATTATTAACCCATATTTACCCTATGAATTAGAGGTTATTGAGGTGAAAACAGAAAAAATAGTGCTAAGTGATGAAATTATTATTTCTTCATTAGAATTGGAACATTCAACTAATTGTGTTGGATACAGCTTCTATTTTAAGAGAAGAAGAAAGTTTGATAGGGAAAAGGCAGAAGAAAATAATGTTCCAAAGATTTTGTGGTCAAAGCTTCAAAAGAATGAAGAGGAAATTGAATATGAGGGGAGCATATATACAAAGGAAATGGTGTTAGGCCATGAGAGAAGGGGAATAAAATTATCATATATTACAGACACAAGGCCTATAAAAGAAATACCTGAATTTATTAAAGATAGTGATTTGTTTATTTGTGAGGGTAACTATGGTGACGATAATGATTTGGATAAAGCTTTAAAAAATAAGCACATGACTTTTAGAGAAAGTGCAACACTTGCAAAGTTAGGGGAATGTATGGAACTTAAAATAACTCATTTTAGTCCATCACTTCCAAATCCTCAGGATTTTATTCATAATGCTAAAGAGGTTTTTGAAAATTCATCTATTGCTTATGATGGAGAATTAAAGACAATTAGTTATAGGGAATAATAAGGGCGTAATTCTATTTAGAATTACGCCTTTGGTAAACTTATATTTTATATAGTAAGTCTGCATAAGTTGGTATTGGCCAATATTCTTTGCCTACTAATAATTCAAGACTGTCAGCATAGGATCTAGCTTTTTCCATAGCAGGTATAATTAATGATTTATAGAAGTCTGCAACTGATAGTGGATCTGAATAGTCATCAACCCTTCTTAAAAGGCTATCTAGCTTTTCTATTTCGGTATATAAATTATTAGCTAGGTTAGATATATTAGTTAAGGTTCCTCTTTCCATATCACAGCAGTTACTTAAGCCAATAGACTTTTTAGCTATAATTGTATCACTTAAATTTTTCATGTAATTAGTAACAGCAGGTAGTATTTCTTTCCTTATCATATCCACCATTGTTAGTGCCTCAATATTTATAATTTTTGAGTAATTTTCAAGTAATATTTCATATCTTGAACGAATTTCTGTTTCAGTAAATATATTATGCTTTTCAAATAAAGCTATATTTTTATCCTTAATGAAGTAAGGAAGAGCATCAACTGTAGTTCTTAAGTTTAATAAACCTCTCTTTTCTGCCTCTTGAATCCATTCATCAGAGTAATTATTTCCATTAAATATAATTCTCTTATGGTCTTTTAGAGTCTTTTTAATTAATGAATTTAAAGCTTTCTTAAAATCAGTTGCCCCTTCAAGTTCATCTGCAAAGGAAGAAAGAGCTTCAGCAACAATTGTATTTAAGATTACATTTGGTCCAGAGACAGAGAAGGTAGAGCCAAGCATTCTAAATTCAAACTTATTACCTGTAAATGCAAAAGGAGATGTTCTATTTCTATCTGTTGTATCTTTAGGAAATCTAGGAAGGACATCAACTCCAAGTTCCATTTCTACCTTGTCTTTAGCTGAGTACTTTTCATTATTTTCAATAGCATCTAATATACCTGAAAGCTCATCACCTAAGAACATTGAAACTATAGCTGGTGGAGCTTCATTAGCACCTAATCTATGGTCATTTCCAGCATTGGCCACAGATATTCTTAGTAAATCTTGATATTCATCCACAGCTTTAATTACTGCACATAGGAAAGTTAAAAATTGAGCATTTTTAGCTGGAGTTTTTCCAGGTTCTAAAAGGTTTTGACCATTATCAGTAGATAAAGACCAGTTATTGTGCTTTCCTGAACCATTTATACCTTCAAAGGGTTTTTCATGAAGTAAACATACTAAACCATGTTTATCAGCAACCTTCTTCATAGTTTCCATAGTTAATTGGTTGTGATCTGTAGCTAAATTAGTTGTAGTAAATATAGGAGCAAGCTCATGTTGGGCAGGCGCAACTTCATTGTGTTTAGTCTTTACAAGTACTCCAAGCTTCCATAATTCCTTATCTAATTCTTCCATAAAAGCTGCTATTCTAGGTTTTATAATACCAAAATAGTGATCTTCAAGTTCTTGCCCTTTAGGCGCTTTTGCACCTAGTAAAGTACGTCCTGTTAATATTAAGTCTAATCTCTTTAAGTAAAGATCTTTATCAATTATAAAGTATTCTTGTTCAGGTCCAACAGTTGTTATAACACTCTTAACATCTTCATTACCAAATAAATTTAATACTCTTAAAGCTTGTTTGTTTATTGCTTCCATGGAACGAAGTAGAGGAGTTTTTTTGTCTAAAGCTTCCCCGCTATATGAGTAGAAGACAGTTGGTATACATAAAGTATTATCTTTTATAAAGGCATATGAAGTGGGGTCCCATGCTGTATAACCTCTAGCTTCAAAGGTTACCCTTAAGCCACCATTTGGGAAACTTGAAGCATCAGGTTCCCCCTTAATTAATTCTTTACCTGAAAATTCCATAATTATTTGTCCATCTTCAATTGGTGAAATAAAGGAATCATGCTTTTCAGCTGTTATTCCTGTCATTGGTTGGAACCAGTGTGTAAAGTGAGTAGCACCTTTTTCTAATGCCCAGTCTTTCATGGCACATGCTACAATATTTGCCACATTTATATTAAGAGCTTTACCCTTATCAATACAAGATTTTAGTTCCTTGTAAGTTTGTTTTGGTAATCTTTCTTTCATTATTTTTTCATTGAAAACCATGCTTCCAAATAAATTAGGTACATAATCTTTATTCATTTATAAATCCCTCCTATAGCAAGTTTATATTATTTTCTTTACAAATTTTTAGGGTATCTTTATCCCAAATTGATGAATGAACTTCTCCTATATGTGCTTTTCCAAGTAGAAGCATGGAGAGTCTAGATTGTCCAATTCCACCACCTAAAGTTAGTGGCAAGGTTTCATTAAGAATCATCTTATGAAAAGGTAGGTTCTTTCTATCTTCGCATCCACTTTTAACTAACTGTTCTTCAAGGGAGGTTTTATCTACTCTTATTCCCATTGAAGAAACCTCAAAGGCACATTCTAAAATATCATTCCAAAATAATATATCTCCATTTAATGCCCAGTCATCATAGTCAGGAGCACGTCCATCATGCTTTTTACCATTAGGTAGAAGATCTCCAATTTTCATTATGAAAGAGGTTTTATGAGTTTTTACAAATTCATTTTCTCTCTCTTTAGGAGTTAGCTCTGGATAAAGATTATATAGTTCTTCTGTGGTAATAAAAGTAACATCATTAGAAAGAGTGGTTGTAATTTCAGGATAAATTACTTTTAATGAATCCAAGGTATTACAGATTGCAGAAACAATGTTTTTTACTGTATCCTTCAAATACTCAATATTACGTGTTTCTTTAGTAATTATCTTTTCCCAATCCCACTGATCAATATATATTGAGTGAAGGTTATCCATTTCTTCATCTCTACGTATTGCATTCATATCAGTATAAAGACCTGTTAACTCTTTAAAACCATATTTAAATAGTGCCATACGTTTCCACTTAGCAAGAGAGTGTACTACTTCTGCGTAAGTTCCAGTTTCCTTAATATCGAAACTTACTGGACGTTCGTATCCATTTAAGTTGTCATTAATTCCTGTTGTAGGATCTACAAATAGTGGTGCAGATACTCTCTTTAAATTTAACTTTTCCCCAAGTTCTTTTTGAAATTTACTTTTTATAATTTCAATAGCCATTTGTGTTTGAAATAAATCAAGTTTAGGTTCATAGTTGTTAGGAATGAATGTTTTACTCATATATATATAGCCCCCTTTTAAAATAAAAAAAGACGCCCTAGGAAATTAATCCTATAGCGTCTTTGCTTTAGTTCATTATATTCTTGATGGAAATAAATAGTCAATACTTTTTTAAAATATTGACAAAAAAATATCTAAGGAATAAAATGTTAATAGGACAAAGGCGTTCTAAGTTTGTGAGTGATTCGCAGGTTTAGTGACGTCTTTTTTTGTTTATAGAGACATTAAGGAGGGTAATTATGGATAGAACAATAAGTGAAATCATCAAGTTTGTAGATGATAATGATATTAAATTTATTAGACTTCAATTTTGTGATATATTGGGGGAATTAAAAAATATATCAATAATGTCCTCTCAATTAGAAAGGGCTTTTAAGTATGGAATAAGCTTTGATGCTTCATCTATAAAGGGATTTTTAGATATAGAAGAGTCAGATTTATTCTTATATCCAGACCCATCAACATTAACAATATTACCTTGGAGACCACAGGAAGGTAGGGTGGCAAGATTCTTTTGCTATATTAAAAAGCCTAATGGGGAAATCTTTGAGGGAGATACGAGATATATACTTAAAAAAACAGAAGATGAACTTTGGAGTAAAGGATATTTATCTAAGGTTGGACCAGAATGTGAATTCTACTTGTTTAAAAGGGATGATGAAGGAGACCCAATATTAATTCCTCATGATTTAGCTGGATATTTTGATGTTGCACCTTTTGATAAGGGAGAGAATGTAAGAAGAGAAATTTGCCTTACACTTGAGGATATGGGATTAACTCCAGAAAGTTCTCATCATGAATCAGGACCAGGGCAAAATGAAATTGATTTTATGTATGATGGATCTCTAGCTTCCGCTGATAATTTTATAACTTTTAAAAATGTAGTAAAAACAATAGCATCATTAAATGGGCTACATGGAAGTTTTATGCCTAAACCATTTATAGATAAGAGTGGTTCAGGTCTTCATATAAATTTATCCTTGTTTAAGGATGAGGATAATATTTTCTTAACTGATGTAAATCATAATAAAAATGCAGAAAGTTTTATAGCTGGAATTTTAGGGCGTATTAAAGAGATAACAGCAGTTTTAAATCCTACTGTAAATTCATATAAAAGATTTGGGGGATATGAAGCACCTAAATATATAACATGGTCACACAATAATAGATCACAGCTTATAAGAATACCAGCATCAAAGGATAAGTACTGTAGGATGGAACTTAGAAGTGCAGATTGTACATGCAATCCATATATGGCTTTTTCTTTATTATTAAAGGCAGGTCTTGAAGGCATAGAGAAGAATAAAAAACTTATAGCTCCTGTTGATAAAAATATGTATTCAAGTCTATTAGAAAATGATATTGATAGTCTTCCAGATAATCTTGGGGAAGCTATAAATATAATGGAAAAAAGTACATTTGTAAAAGAGTCATTAGGAGATTTTGTTTTTAATAAGTTTATCGAGAATAAAAAGAATGAATGGAAGCATTACGAAGAAAAATGTGTTCAAAATGATGAAGTAAGTGATTGGGAAATAAATAATTACTTTATTAAACTTTAATTAGATGTGCTAGCGTGGGAGGTGTTATATGGATAAGATACTTGTAGTTTGTAGTTCTGAAAAAGGAAGAAAAGTATATACTGACAATTTAAAAGATATGGGATATATCCATGTTGACACTGAAAATAATAGTGGAGCTGCAAGGAGAAGAATACTTGTAGATGAATATAATATGGTTATAATTGATACACCTCTTACTGATGAATTTGGTAATGATTTAGCTATTAAAATAGCAGAAGGAGGAACTATTGGGGTTATACTTATGGTTAAAAGTGAAAGTGCTGATATGATTAGTGCTAAGGTTGAAGATTATGGAGTATTTGTTATATCAAAGCCTTTTACAAAATCAATATTTTATCAAGGAGTAAAATTTGTTTTTACCTCTTTAAGGAGATTTAGGGCGTTAAAAAAGGAGCAAAGCACATTAAAAAGAAAAGTAGAAGATATAAAGAGAATAGATAGAGCAAAATGTTTGTTAATTCAATATAATAACATAACGGAGGAAGAAGCTCATAGAGTTATAGAAAAGCATGCTATGAATGAAAGAATAACTCGTAGAGAGGTGGCAGATAAAATTATTAAAAGATATGGGGTATAGATATTATGAAATTTACAAAGATGCATGGTATAGGAAATGATTATATATATTTTAATTGCTTTGAAGAGAAAATAAAAAATCCAGGGGAATTATCAATTAAGTTAAGTGATAGACACTTTGGAGCTGGTGGAGATGGTATTGTGCTTATATTGCCATCAGATAAGGCAGATTTTAGAATGAGAATGTTTAATGCTGATGGATCAGAAGGAAAGATGTGTGGCAATGCATCAAGATGTGTTGGTAAATACTTATATGAGAAGGGGCTAACTAAAAAAACAAGTATTAAACTAGAAACTCTATCAGGAATTAAGGTATTAGATTTAAAGGTAGTAAATGAAAAAGTAGTATCTGTAAAAGTAAATATGGGAAAACCTATTGTAGAGGCAAAAAATATTCCGGTTATATCAGATGAAGAAGAAGTTATAAATAGAGAGTTAATTATTAATAAAGAAAAATATAATATTACATGCCTATCAATGGGAAATCCTCATTGTGTAGTATTTATGGATAATATTCATAACTTAGATTTAGAAAAAATAGGACCATATTTTGAGAATAATGAAATTTTTCCAGATAGAATTAATACAGAATTTGTGGAAATTATTAATGAAAAATATATAAAAATGAGAGTTTGGGAAAGAGGAAGTGGTGAAACCCTTGCTTGTGGAACAGGGGCATGTGCTTCTGTTGTAGCTTCAGTTATAAACGGATATTGTAAGAGAGATAGTGATATAAAGGTTGGGCTTTTAGGTGGAGAATTAATTATAAATTATACTTCACAGGGAGATGTTTATATGGAAGGACCTGCAGAATTTGTGTACGAAGGAAGGATAGAAGATGAGTAAAAAGTATATTTTTGTAACAGGTGGAGTTGTATCAGGCCTTGGAAAAGGTATAACAGCAGCATCCTTAGGAAGACTTTTAAAAAGTAGAGGATTAAAGGTAGCAGCTCAAAAGTTTGACCCATATATTAATATTGATCCTGGAACAATGAGCCCCTTTCAACATGGTGAGGTTTTTGTAACAGATGATGGTGCAGAAACGGATTTAGATTTAGGGCATTATGAAAGGTTTATTGATGAAAGCTTAAATAAATATTCTAATATTACAACAGGTAAGGTATATTGGAATGTTTTAAATAAAGAAAGAAAAGGGGAATACTTAGGAGAAACGGTTCAAGTAATACCACACATTACAAATGAGATTAAAAACCAAGTTTATTTACTGGGAAATAATACCAATTCAAATGTGATTATTACTGAGATTGGAGGAACTGTAGGTGACATAGAATCACTTCCATTCCTAGAGGCTATAAGGCAAGTTTCATTAGAAGTAGGACGTGAAAATTGTTTGTTTATACATGTTACTTTAGTTCCATACATATTAGGGTCAGAGGAATTAAAGACTAAACCAACACAACATAGTGTAAAAGAGTTGCAAGGTTTGGGAATAAAACCAGACATTATTATGTGTAGATGTGACATAGAATTAAATGAGTCAGTAAGAAATAAAATTGCAATGTTCTGCAATGTAAAAGAGGATTGTGTAATAGAAAACAGAACTGTACCAGTATTATATGAAGCACCATTAATGCTTGAAAAGAATAGATTTTCTGAGATTGTATGCAGAGAATTAGGAATTAAAAATACTAAATCCAACTTAACTGAATGGGAAGCTATGGTTAAGAAAATTAAAGCCTGTGATAAGGAAGTTAAAATTGGAATAGTAGGGAAGTATGTACAACTTCATGATGCATATATTTCTGTAGCAGAAAGTTTAAAGCATGCAGGTTATGAAAATGGAGTAAACATAGATATACAATGGATTGATAGTGAAGAGGTAACAAGAGAAACAGTTAAAGAAATGCTAAGGAATTGCAGTGGTATAGTTGTACCAGGTGGTTTTGGTAATAGAGGAATAGAGGGGAAAATTGAAGCGATAAGGTATGCTAGAGAAAATAATTTACCTTTCTTAGGAATTTGCTTAGGTATGCAAACTGCTGTAATTGAGTTTGCAAGAAATGTTTTAGGTTTAAAGGATGCTAATTCAAGGGAGTTTGATGAAGTATGTAAGAACCCAGTTGTAGACTTAATGAATAATCAACTAGGTGTTGAGTATAAGGGTGGAACAATGAGATTGGGCTTATACCCTTGTGCTATAAAAGATGGTAGTAAATTAAAAGAATTATATGGAAGAGATAGAATAGAAGAAAGACATAGACATAGGTTTGAGTTTAATAATAAGTATAGAGCAATGTTTGAAGAAAAGGGTATGACATTAAGTGGTGTTTCTCCAGATGGAAGTTTAGTTGAAGTTGTAGAAATAGATAAGAATGACTTCTTTGTTGCAGCTCAATACCACCCAGAGTTTTTATCACGTCCAAATAGACCACATCCGTTATTTGTGGGATTAGTAAAAGCATCCAAGGAGGGGGAGTATGGTAAAGATCAATAGTAACTATTTAAGTTTAAAAGATAGCTATTTATTTTCAACAATAGCTAAAAAGGTTAAAGCTTATAAAGAAAAGAATCCTGATAAAAGAGTTATATCTCTTGGAATAGGAGATGTAGTTTTACCATTATCAGAGCCAGTAATTAATTCATTAAAAACTGGTGTTGAAGAAATGGCAAAAAAAGATTCCTTTAAAGGGTATGGTCCTGAACAAGGGTATGATTTCCTAAGAGAAGGTATTAGGGGATATTATAGTGAATTTGGTGTTCAGCTAGATGAAAAATCAATATTTATAAGTGATGGAGCTAAAAGTGATTTGGGAAATTTATTAGATATTTTCTCAAAGGATAATATAGTTTTAATACCAGATCCAGTGTATCCTGTATATGTAGATACTAATATTATGGATGGAAGAAAAATAGAATATATGAACTGTAATGCAGAAAATAATTATCTTCCATTACCAGATTTCAATGTTAAAGGAGATATAATATATTTATGTTCACCTAATAATCCTACAGGTGCAGCATACAATAGGGAACAATTAGAAAAGTGGGTTCAATATGCAAAGGAAATTGGAGCAATAATCCTTTTCGATGCAGCATACGAAGCTTTTATATCTAGCCCAGAAATTCCAAGAAGTATATATGAAATAGAAGGGGCAAAAGAATGTGCAATTGAAGTATGTTCCCTTTCTAAAACAGCTGGCTTTACAGGAATGAGATGCGGTTATACAATAGTTCCTTTAGAATTAGAATGTGAAGGAGTTAAGTTAAACAAGTTGTGGCTTAGAAGACAAACAACTAAATTTAATGGGGTATCTTATGTTGTTCAAAAGGCTGCTTCAGGAGTATTCTCTAAAGAGGGAAGAGAGAAGGTAAAGGAAGTAATAGATTATTATAAAGAAAATGCTAAGATAATATCTAAAGTCTTTGATGAACTTGGAATTTCTTATACTGGAGGAGTAAATTCACCATATATATGGATTGAATGTCCAAACAAAATGTCATCTTGGGAGTTTTTTGATTTTCTATTAACAGAAGCAAATGTTGTTGGAACTCCAGGAGAAGGCTTTGGTGAAAATGGTGAAGGACGCTTCAGATTTAGTTGCTTTGGAGATAGAGAAGATATAGAGGAAGCTTCACAAAGAGTGTTTAAAGCGTTAAATGATTTAAAGTAGTATCTAAAGAGAAAAAGGTTATAGACATAGTTGTTAAAATAAAGAAAAGTATAAATAAATATATATTAAAGATTTTAAAGTAAGCTTAGAAATTATATTTTAAGCTTACTTTTTATATTTTTAGGTATTCATTCTTTGGAAAATGAATATAATTTTATAATGACTAATAGTCATTGTAAGATTATAAGGAGGTAATGCTATGAACATAATTGAAACCATCGGAAAGGAAAGTAGGGAGGTGATTATTTCTCAGGTTTGTAGAATCCTAGAAAAGAATCCAGAAAAGAATGTAGACAAGTTATTTAGTGTTATTAAGGCATTATCAAGAAATACAGAAAGTAAAGATGCTATAGAGAGTATAGAGAAATACTATAATGAAGTACCTTCTATAAAGGAAGAGATAAATCATATACTTTCCACCACAAATTCAAACTGTTTACAAAAGTTTTTTAAGAATTTTTTGGCTAATGCTATATGGAGTGGAGTACCTAAAAGAGGAAAGTGGATGGAAAGTGAAGATACAAAGATTCCTTTTGTACTATTATTAAGTCCATCAATGAGATGTAATCTTAGATGTACTGGGTGCTATGCAGCAGATTATCCTAAAGATTCAGGACTTTCATATGAAGAGGTGGATAGAATAGTTGGAGAAGCTAGAGAGTTAGGAATACATTATATGATTATATTAGGGGGAGAACCTTTTTTTGTAGATTATATGTATAAAATATATGAGAAATATAATGATGTTTACTTTACTCCGTTTACAAATGGAACCCTATTTAATGATGAGGTAGCTGATAAATTATGTAAGCTTGGAAATGTAATGCCTATGTTTTCTTTAGAAGGTTTTGAAGAGGAAACTGATAGTAGAAGGGGAAAAGGAATATTTAAAAAAGTAATGGAAGGTATGGATTTATTAAGGAATAGGGGAATACCTTTTGGCGTTTCTTCAGCTACATCAACTCATAATATAGATAAGGTAAGTTCTGAAGAGTTCATTGATATGCTTATAAAGAAAGGATCCTTAATGAGTTGGTATTTTATTTATATGCCTGTTGGAGACAAGCCTAATGTAAAGGATATGCTAACTCCAAGTCAAAGAATAGACCTTGGTAGAAGAACTAGAAAAATAAGAACTACAAAGCCTTACTTTACAATAGATTTCTTTAATGATGCTCCTTATGTAGGAGGATGTATAGCAGGAAAGTACTATTGTCATATAAATTCTAGTGGTGATGTAGAACCATGTATATTTGCTCATATTGCTACAGATAACATAAAGGATAAAAAGCTTATAGATGTATTTAGATGCAATATGTTTAAGGAATTAAGAAATAGGCAACCCTATAATAAAAATATGTTAATGCCATGCATGATGATAGATAACCCTAATGTAATAAGAGAAATTGCAGCTAAGGTTAATGCATATACCACAGATGCCAGTGCAAATGCTATGCTAAATGATAAATATTTTAAAGAAAAGTTAGATACTTTAGCAAGTGAATTTAAGCCATATGCCGATGAAGCTTGGAAAAAAGATTTCAATTGTAAAGGTAATGATGAGTTTTCTAAGGGATAAAATATATAGTTAGGTATTTATCATTTTTTATTTTTAGGATAAACTATAAATATACCGATATAGGGTATAAGGAGGAATAATAATGAGTAACGACAAAGATAAATTAAATAAGGATATTTTAAATAGATTAAAAAGAATAGAAGGTCAAGTAAAAGGAATCCAAGGAATGGTGGATAAGAATGTATGCTGTAAGGATGTTCTTATACAAATTTCTGCTATTAGATCAGCTATTAATAAAGTGGGCGCATTAATGCTAGAAAACTATGCAATGAATTGTTTATCCCTTGATGAAAACTCTGAGGATAAAGAAAAATTACAAGAGTTAATTAAAACAATGAATACATTTATGAAATAATATAATCCAAGATATAAAAGAGAAGTTCTAATAGAGCTTCTCTTTTACTGTCTAGGAAAGTTACCTTTAGTATGTGGGGGAATAGATATATTTTTCTGTGACTTCTAGCTTGCGACGGAACGCGAAAAATAAATATCCATTCCACCTTTTTTATGATTTAAAGAAATATTTAAATATTGTTATAAATATACAAATATATAGCAAAAATAAGTTGGGCAAGTTAAAATTATACTAGGGATGATAATAATGAAAGTTAATAAAAAAATGCTTTTGGGAGTAATAGCTTTAATTATTTTTTCATGGGGAGTAAATATGATTTATTTTATGAATACTCGTATCAATGAACCTTTGTTTTGTTATAGCTATGGAGATAATGAATTAGCTCTTATTTCTTATTTTACAAGTGATGAAGAAGATAAGATAGAAAGAGTTGTATTTCCTGAATTAGGAGAGGAAGAATTTGATATTCTTAATATGTACAGTTATCCTGGAAGTTCAACTGGTCTTTTTCATAATGAATTAAATCATGAGATAGGTTGTAAGTATAAAGTAAATTATTTTTATATTCCAATAAGGGAATTCTCTGATGAATATACAAAGAAATTATTTGGTGGTACCAAAGTAACAAAGTTAAATTATACTACAGCTAAAGGAAAAGAAGGTGCCATAGAATTTGGTGAAATTAAGTTTAAAAATAAAGATTTAACTTTATTAGATAACAATATTATTAGTGTGAGTGATTCACTTTACGATAGCTATTACAATTACTCTAGTTTTATTGTAGAAGATGATATTGAAATTACAGGAATAGATGATGAGTTATTTAAGTTATATTTAGAAAATGGTTTGATTGAAATTAATAATAAGAAAATAGATATCAAAAGCTTTCCTATTAAATTGGGATATCAATTATAAAATTATTAATATTTATCTTTCCGCACCTTATACTGAATCTTTCTGATGCTGTAATTATGGAAGATAGTATTTATTTTTTTATTGCAAAAGAAAGTCTTAATATTGTATCTACTGTACTTTGGATTTATGTGGTTTTTTACTTGTTAAAAGGGGTTTATGCAATGGTGGCAGAAAGGGGAGACAATGCGATTTTAAGGCATATTAGATTTACTATGGTGTGTTATTTAACGCTATTTGCCATAGAGCACATTATGACCTCTCTTTTATATAACATAGATTTTGCAGGAGTAATAAGGACAATTGCTATATTTGTTGTAGTGGCAGAAGCAGTATGTAATATATTAATTTTGGTTATTATAAATAGAAGTAAAAAACTTCTTGAGGATAAGAGTGATTTAGTATAAAATTTAGAAGGAAATTCACAAAAGAAAGTAGAGGAATTAACTCATGGACTTTATTATTTTAATTATAGGATTCTTTTTGCTAATTAAGGGAGCAGATATATTTGTTGATGGGGCTTCTTCAATAGCTAAAAAAATAGGAATCCCTTCTGTAATAGTTGGACTAACAATTGTATCATTAGGAACAAGTGCACCTGAACTTGCAGTAAGTTTGATTTCTTCTTTTAATGGAAACAATGGTATTGCAGTAGGAAATGTTTTAGGATCTAATTTGTTTAATACACTAGTAGTTCTAGGTGGAACAGCTATAGTAGCACCACTTTTAATAAAAAAATCTACTATAAAAAGAGATTACATAGCTACATTAGTAGTAACAATTTTAACTTGTTTCCTTATTTTTGGATTAGTACCTAAGAGTGAGAATATGCTTTCACGTATAAGTGGTATTATCTTATTAGTAGTATGTATTGCTTATATGTTTATATTAGTTAAGGCTGCTAAAAAAGATAGTGTTAAAGATGAAGAGAATACATCTGAAATAAAAATGTCAAAGAATATACTATTATCATTAATAGGTGTTGTAGGAATAGTCTTTGGAGGAAATTTAGTTGTAGATTCAGCTACAAATATTGCTTATGCTCTAGGAATGAGTGAAAAGTTAGTTGGACTAACTATAGTGGCTGTTGGAACTTCCTTACCAGAATTAGTAACATCAATTGTTGCAGCTTTAAAGGGTGAAAATGATATTGCATTAGGGAATGTTCTAGGTTCTAATATATTTAATTTAGTACTTATACTTGGAGCTTCAGCAACCATTAGTCCTATTACAGTTTCAGGGGTAATGCTAATAGACTTCATAATTTTAATTGCAGTAACATTATTTATTGGTGCTTTAATATTCTTTAATAAAAAGGAAGATAAAAGGCTTGGTAGATTAGAAGGAATAATCCTTGTTGGAATATATGTAGCATATTTAGCTTATATAATAATGAGAAACTAAAAGAAGAGAGCTATAGATTATATTATCTGTAGCTCTCTTCTTTACTATATAAAAATTTGATATACTAAAATAAAAAGATTTATTTTTTGATTTTTTTGTTAAGTATAATCATAAACCAAATTAGTGAAGCACCTAATATAGCATGTCCTAAACCTGCCATATGAGGAAGGCCAGCAAAATCCTTAGAAAGTACTTCAAGTACTCCACGGAATACTATTGTTCCAATTAAGGATATTAATCCTATGTTGTATGATATTAACCATTTGTTAAAGTGTTTGTAAGATGAAACATCAAAGTTTTTATCAAGTAATAATATTATTAGGAAAAATAAAAATCCTAATACTAAAGTATGTGTGTGTGCAGTTCCAAGAACTGTTTCACCAGAAAAATTATTGAACTTAGTAAATTCTCTGTGGAAAACACCAAGGATTAGTCCAAGTCCAAGATAGATAAATGATAAATTAAATAATTTTTTCATTTGCTTAACTCCTTAAAAACAATAAATATTAACTAAGATTAATTATACATTAAATAATAAAAAAGTAAAGAGGGGATGAATATATGGGTACAATAATAGCTCTACTTATGTTAGCAGCGGGTTTATTTGTAATAGGCTTAGTAGCATATAAAACAGCCGTAGGTATGGGAGGTAGTACAGCATTAAGAGGTGTTGCTGTTAAGAAGGAAAATAAGGGATCAATATCTTTTAAGGAATGTAGAAATCTAACTGGAGAAAAAAGCAAAGTCTTTATGATTGAGGCAAATAAAAAGGTTAAAGTATTACTTAATGTAGAAGGGGAAAAAGGAGAGGTTCTTGTAACTATTAAGGATAAGAGTGGAAATTTAATTCTTAATGATAGAAAAAGTGAAGAGTTTGAATATACTGCTGATGTAAAAACTAGAATAAATGCAAGTATTAAGTTTACTAACTTTTATGGACAAGTAGAATTGGATGTTATATAAAAAGTTGTACTGTAGGGAATATTTTTAATTCGCTACAGTACAACTTTTTAGCTTATTATAACATTTGTTTTTTCTGGAATGTTGTCATATATCCATTTAGCGTTTACTTTTGTAAGTCTTACACATCCATCTGAAAGAGCCATTCCTAATCTTCCATCTCTTATTGAGCCATCTAAATTATAAATTATTGAATGAAATAGATAGTTTCCTTTAAATTGAGTATAGTACCAGCATTTATAGCCTTTTTCCACTCCAAAATATAATCCTTTAATGCCAACTGTATATGTTCCTTTAGGTGTTGGAGTAGAGGCTTTGCCTATTGTACATAAATAACTGTGTACTAGTGTCCAGTTATTGGTTTTGCCTTTAAAAATATTTGTTTTAAAATTCTTTGTATCTACCCAAATTAAATAGGAAGTTAAGCTTGAGTAATTTTTTGAATTAATATAGTCTAATATTTCTTCAGTATAATTTGGAGAAGCTCTATAAAACTTTTTTGATATATAATTGATTATTTTCAATTTACACCTCATTAATTACTTTTATAGTAAGGATTTACATGAACCATACAATGCTTTATTCTTGAATCTTCTTCTATTAAATTATGGACATATAATGCTATTTTATGTCCTTCTTCTACAGTTAATGTAGCATCCACAGATATATCAACATCAACGTAAAGCCTATTGCTATGCTTTCTGGTTTTTAAATTCTTTATTTCATAAATTCCATCTATTGAGTTGATTCTATCAATTATAACTTGGATATCTTCTTCAGATGCAGCTTCGTCTATTAATTGTGAAATACTTTGTTTACTAATATCAAAAGCAACTTTAATTATTACTAAGGCTATTATTATTGCAACAAGAGGATCTAGAAAAGTATAACCCATTCTAGCACCAGCTATACCTATTAAAGCACCAGCTGATGATAATGCATCAGATCTATGATGCCATGCATCAGCTTTTAAAGAAGGGCTATTAATTTGGTTAGCATATTTTATTGTATACCAATACATTAATTCCTTTACAATGATTGAAATAATAGCTGCAATTATAGCTGAAAAGCCAGGAGTAACATAGCTATGGTTAATTATTTTGATTATTCCAGAGAATCCTATGCTAATTGCTACAAGAAAAAGAACAATAGCGAGAAATAATGAAGTTATACTTTCTATTTTTTCATGACCATAAGGATGAGACTTATCAGCTTCCTTATGAGATAGCTTTAAACCAATAATAACGCCTATTGTCGTTATCACATCAGAAAGAGAGTGCATTCCATCTGCAAGCATAGCAGTACTTCTAGCTATAAAGCCTATTAGTATTTTTATAAATGCTAAGATAAAGTTTCCTATAATAGTATTTTTACTTACACGTACCCCAATGTCTAACCTTTCATCTTTCATAAATTCATCTCCTAGTTCTCAATTGAATAAGTAAAGAAAATTTTCTCTTTATATAATATTAATAAATATAAGGAGTGTTACAGAAGTAGGAAGTGATAGCATTTATCAATTGAAAAAATGGAGGTAGATATTTATTTTTCTCGTTCCGTCGCAAGCTCCAAGTCACAGAAAAATAAATATGTATTTCCTAGACGTTAAAAAAAGAAGAGAAATTTTATGAAATTTCTCTTCTATTAGTTATTTTCATTTAATAAATTTTTTTTACTCTTCCTTCTATTTATTAACCTTGTAATTGTAGAAACAAAAATAATACCAAGAACTAGAGTGCCTGAAGAGGCTAGTGTATTTAATCCAAGTTCTAAAGAACCTGTTACATTTCCGGTAATTGCTTCATACATTGTGTAATACATTCCTGCTCCAGGAACTAGTGGAATAAGACAACATATTACTAGGGTAGTAACTGGAGTTTTTAGTACTCTAGCAAATATTTCTGAATATACGCTAAAGCATATAGATGAAATAAATAAAGAGCTAATAGTAGAAAGGCTTAAATGAAGACCTAATGCATATACAAACCAGCTAAGACCACCACCAATAGCTGCAAAAAACAACTTTTTTCCCTTTATATTGAATATAATTCCAAAACCACAGGAAGCAATAAAGGATGCCATAGTTTGAACAAAAACCATTGTCATTATATATTACCTCCTAAAGTATTAATCCAGAAACTTAATATTGCACCTGATCCGACAGCAATTGATATAGCTATAAGAAAAGCTTCAGCAGCTTTAGTTAACCCTGCTAAAAAATCACCGGCTATAGTATCTCTAATTGCATTTGTAATTGCAAGTCCAGGCACAAGAAGCATTATAGCACCAATTATAGTTTTATCTATATTAATTTTAAATCCTAATATAACTAAAAGTAATGTAAGTGAAGCTGCAGTAGCCCCTCCAATACAGTTAATAAAGAATTCATTTATAGATAGTTTTTGGAACTTTATAGTAACTATTTTTATTATTAAACCTATAAAAGTAGCAGCTAAAAGGTCATTAAAGCCTCCTCCAAAAAGTATGGAGAATGTACCTGCTGCAAGTGCAGAAAAAGCTAATGTAAGAGGAATAGAATATCTTTCGCCATTATCTATTTCTTTTAGTAGCTTTAAAATATGGCTTAAATCCATAGGTTCACTTTGTAAAGTTCTTGAAAGTTCATTAATTTTATCTATTTTATTTAAGTCTACGCTTCTTGATTTAACTCTATTTATTAAAGAATATGTTTTATTGTCATGGCAAATTGAAACCATTATTCCAGTAGGAGTTACAAAACTATCAGCTTCATCAACACCAAAGGAATAGCATATTCTACATATTGTTTCTTCAACTCTATATGTTTCAGCACCGCTTTCAAGCATTATTCTACCAGCATATGTAGAAACATGTAGGAGCTTGTTCATATCCATATATATCACTCCTAAAGTAAAAATTACTTAAGTATTATAGCATATAAGAAGAAAATATTATATAAATTTTGGTTGATAATTGGTATAATAAAGACTATAATTTATTAAAAACTAGATTGGGGTGGAAAAATGAATTTTGATAATGTAAAAAAGGTAGATGAAGAAGTTTATGCTCTTATGGAAAAAGAGTTAAACAGACAACAAAAAGGTATAGAACTTATTGCATCTGAAAACTTTGCTAGTGAAGCTGTTATGGAAGCAATGGGATCATACTTAACAAATAAGTACGCAGAAGGATATCCAGGAAAGAGATATTATGGGGGCTGCTACGTTGTTGATGAAATTGAAGATATAGCTAGAAATAGAGCTAAGGAACTTTTTGGAGCTGAGCATGCAAATGTTCAACCTCATGCAGGTTCACAAGCTAATATGGCTGTATATTTCACAATTTTAAAACCTGGGGACACTGTTTTAGGGATGGACTTAAGTCATGGTGGACATTTAACTCATGGATCACCAGTTAATTTTTCAGGAAGATTATTTAACTTCGTATCATATGGCGTTGATAAGGAAACTGAAAGAATTAATTATGATGAAGTAAGAAAAATTGCATTAGAATGTAAGCCAAAACTAATTGTAGCTGGTGCGAGTGCTTATGCAAGAATAATTGATTTTAAAAAGTTTAGAGAAATTGCAGATGAAGTTGGTGCATATTTCATGGTTGATATGGCTCATATTGCAGGGTTAGTTGCTGCAGGGTTACATCCATCACCAGTACCATATGCTGACTTTGTAACATCTACAACTCATAAAACTTTAAGAGGACCAAGGGGAGGATTAATCCTTTGCAAAGAAAAGTATGCTAAGGATTTAGATAAAAATATATTCCCAGGAATGCAAGGTGGACCTTTAATGCATGTTATTGCTGGTAAAGCAGTATGCTTTAAGGAAGCTTTAGATCCTAGCTTTAAGAAATATATGACAAAAGTAGTAAATAACTGTAGAGTTTTAGGGGAAGAACTTGTAAATAGAGGATTTAAATTAGTTTCTGATGGAACTGACAACCACCTAATCCTTGTTGATTTAAACAATAAGGATGTAACAGGAAAAGAAGTTGAAAATCTTTTAGATACAATTGGAGTTACTGTTAATAAAAATACAGTGCCAAATGAAACTAGAAGCCCATTTGTAACATCAGGTATTAGAATTGGTACTGCAGCAGTTACTACTAGAGGCTTTGAAGAAGAAGATATGAAAGTTATTGCTGAAATAATTGATGAGGCAATACAAAATAGAGAGGGAGATCTGTCTACTTTAAGAGAAAAGGTTGAAGCTCTTTGTGACAAACATTCATTATACTAGAATATAGGAGGTTCATATATATGAGCCTCTTTTTTGTTTATAAATTTAAAATTATGAGAGGTAATAAGAAGTGAGAAAAAAGAAATATATTATTGTAATAACTGGGTTAATAGCATGTGTCTCCTTAATATTAGGATACAATTTAATTAAAGCAATAAATAAGCAAAAGATTTTTAAATACTCATTAAAAGACATGGAAATTATATCTACAAATATGGATGAAAACAATAATTTAGAAGATAGTATTAATGGTATTGAAGTGATAGAATTTACTCCACCATTTATCGAAACAACTATTGAAAGTACTTCAAATGACTGCACTACATTAGCAGTATATATGAGCGAAAGATATCATATTAATTTATCAAAATCTAATAATGAATTGAGTGAATATGCAAAGTTAGGTGGTGTAGAAAGACATAAGGTGATAAAGGGTGATGTTAATGACTTTATTATTGAGCTAACCTATGCTTCAAATGGATTAGATGAAAATTCAGTTTTATTAAAGGATAGGGATAAAGATAAGAGTAGACCTTTATTCAAAACTAGATATCATATAAAAAAGACTAATAAGCCAGCAACTTATGAATTAGTTGAAGTTGGGGCAAATCTAGGTGAATAGGGGGAGAATATAATGAAAGAAAAAACAGAAAAAATATTAATATGTACTTCTATAGCCTTATTGTTATTTTGCATATTTTCTTCTATATATATTTTTAAAAATAGGAAATATAATGATGAAGAAAAATATCCAGTTATAGAATATAGTGATACATCAAGAATGAGGTATATAGCTGTTCCAATGTTAGAAGAGTATTTAAATAAATATGTAAATAATGCAAGTTATGAAGAGGAAAATATAAATATAGCTAGTTATAAATATAAAAATAGTCAGCTTATTGCAGGAGATAATGAGGTTTTTGCAGTAGCAACTATTTTTGAAGTAGAACCTAAAAATCCTAGGGATATAGGAGATTTAGTAAACTGGGGGATTTATGGAGATGATGGCCTTATACATTGTAATTGGACTTTTATAATTAGAAAAATTGATGGAAATAAATATAAATTAATAGATATAAAAGATACTAAAGAGGTAATTAAAGAGCTTCAATTAGATAACAATATAAATTTGATGGAAGTAGTAGCTGAAGCTAATAAGTGTAGTTATAAGATAGAAAATGACAAAATATATGTTACCTACGATTTAGGAGAACAGTGGGTTGATACATCTCTAACATATAGTGGTTTTGTAGGAGATATAGTAGATAATGGAAGGAACCCACAATTGCCAGAGGGAAGTTATATGCCTGAGTTACCAAAGGGAAGCTATTATATAACACCAGAGAAGACAGCATTTATATCCCCATCAGGAGATATGATATTATCTGAGGATAAAGGCTTAACATGGGATAAGGTTAAGGTAGGACCAGCTGGTATTGTTGGTGTAAGAGCAAGCTTTGTTGGATTTACTGAAGATGGATTTGGGTATGCACTTTTATGTGGAGATAGGGTAATGAGTTGGGAAACAGCATCTATATTTACAAGTAATGATGGTGGCCATAATTGGAATTATATTGGGGTGTTAGAGGATGAAGGAGGCTCTAGTTTATCTACTGGAATATCATTTTCAACAGATAAAATAGGATTTATTTCTACTAATGCAGGATTAGAGAGAACTGTAGATGGAGGAAAAACCTGGAGTAGGGTTGAAGTGGATATTCCTGTAGATTTGAAGGTATACTATGACACTCCATTAGTACCAGCTTTTAAGGATGGAAAGGGAGAACTTTTAGTTGGTCAAGGTAGCGATGGAGATTATGGAGCAGCAGGAAGTCAGTTTGCAAGATTTGTAAGTGAGGATAATGGGC
This sequence comes from Clostridium paraputrificum AGR2156, assembly GCF_000424025.1. Classification (NCBI taxonomy): domain Bacteria; kingdom Bacillati; phylum Bacillota; class Clostridia; order Eubacteriales; family Clostridiaceae; genus Clostridium; species Clostridium paraputrificum. The sequence goes on along the minus strand of NZ_AUJC01000006.1, from coordinate 4,463 downwards.
TTACTTGGACTTATAGTGGCGAGGTAATAAAATAGTTATTCATAATTAAGTAGAATAAATATTACTAAAAAGAACAACCTATACTTGAGGTGATATTATGGGAAAAAAGAAAACAAATAATAAAGTACACATAAATCATGATCCACAAGCAGAAAGCTCTAGAGCTGTTTTTGGAGAGCCTAAAGCTAAAGGTGATGAATTTACTCCAAGAACCTTTAAGTAATATCTACATTTAAGTATAAGGGGAGATATATAATGACTAAAGAAGAAAGAATTAATAAATTACTTGAATGGATGAAAACTGCAACAAAGAGTGAAAGGCATATACCTGAAATAGAGGAATTTGCAAAGAATAATCCTAAAGTTTTTGGTGAATTTCACAGACTTGCTGGAGGAATAATAAGTGGTGAAGATTTAAGTACAAAAGAAAAGTTAGTTGAATTAATAAATAATAATGAAGAAGAATTTAATGCCATATTTAATGCATTAAATATAAAGTGATTTTAGTATTAAGGAGTAGGTATTTATTTTACTTAGAACAAGAAAAACAAATATCTACTCCCCTTTATTTTTAGTTAGTAATATAATAAGTCTAGGGGGGATGAAATGAAGGATTATGATTCAATAAGGCCGGAAATAAAAGTTGAATATAAGTTATGGGAAAAGGTTGTTATAGCTATAGGAGTACTAGGAATTTTATTTTCAATTATATACTTAGTTATCAATTGGGGAGGCTTACCAAAAGAAATTCCAGTTCATTTTAATGGAGCAGGTGAAGTAGATAATTGGGGCAATAAAGGAACACTTATGATATTTCCTATATTATGTACTATAACTTATGGACTAATGATGATATTTACTTTATTTCCTAATGGATATAATTATATCGTTAAGATAACAAGAGAAAATGCAGAAAATCAGTATAGAAATGCTAGGGAATTAATAAATTATATGAATACAGAAATGGTATTATTTTTTGCATTTTTAGAGTGGAGTTGTATTCAAGTAGCATTAGGACAAGCTAAAGGACTAGCAGTATGGTCTGCTATAGTATTTGTTGTAGTTTTAATTATAACTTTAGGATATAAAATATATAAAATGTATAAGTTAAAGTAAACATTGACAAAAAAAGTGGAATAATATATTATGAAATAAATTAATAATTTTAATGGCAGTGATAAAGAGGAGTAAAAACTGAAAGTATCAAAGAGAGAGGGGTAAGGTGTAAGCCCTTATATGGAAGGTTTTGAAGGTAGCTTTTGAGCTTCTTTAGTGAAATTTAAGTAGCTAAAGACGGTTTTTCTAAATCGTTATTTAATTAAGAGCCCATGAAAGTGGGAATAAAGGTGGTACCGCGAGTCTTCGTCCTTTTTTGGATTGAAGGCTCTTTTTTATTTTATAAAATAAAGAAAGCAATTAACTTAAAGGAGGAATTAATATGTTAGAAAACAAAGAATTATCTACAACTTATAATCCTAAAGAGTTTGAAGATAGAATTTATAAGACTTGGGAAGAAAATAAGTATTTTACACCTGTAATAGACAAGAGTAAAAAGCCTTATTCAATAGTAATGCCGCCACCAAATATAACTGGTAAGTTGCATTTAGGGCATGCACTTGATAATACACTTCAAGATATGCTTATAAGATTTAAGAGAATGCAAGGTTACTGTACTTTATGGTTACCAGGTGAAGACCATGCCTCAATTGCAACAGAAGTTAAGGTTGCTAATGAACTTGCAAAGCAAGGTTTAGATAAGAAGGAAATGGGAAGAGAAGCTTTCCTTGAAGAAGTATGGAAGTGGACTGAAGAATATAGAGAAAAGATAAGACAACAATTAAAGAAAATGGGTGTTTCTGCTGACTTTACAAGAGAAGCATTTACTATGGATGAACACCTAGATAAGGCTGTAAAACATGTTTTCGTTAAATTATATAACGAAGGGTTAATCTATAGAGGAAACAGAATAACTAACTGGTGTCCTAAGTGTCAAACTGCATTGTCTGATGCAGAAATTGAATATGAAGAACAAGATGGATTCTTCTGGCACATTAACTATCCACTAGCTGATGGATCAGGTTCACTTGAAATAGCTACAACTAGACCTGAAACATTACTAGGAGATACAGCTGTTGCAGTTAATCCTAATGATGAAAGATTTAAGGATTTAGTAGGTAAGATGTTAATCCTACCTTTAACAAATAGAGAAATTCCTATAATAGCAGATGATTATGTTGATATGGAATTTGGTACTGGTGCAGTTAAAATAACTCCTGCTCATGACCCTAATGACTATCAAGTTGGTTTAAGACATGATCTTCCACAAATTAAGGTTATGGATGATAAGGGAATTATAAATGAACTAGGTGGAAAGTACCAAGGCATGGATAGATATGAAGCTAGAAAAGCTATGGTTAAGGACCTAGAAGAGCAAGGATTACTTGTAAAAGTTAAAGCTCACACTCATAATGTAGGAACTCATGATAGATGTGGAACTACAGTTGAACCAATGATATCAAACCAATGGTATGTAAAGATGGAATCTTTAGCTAAGCCTGCTATAGATGTGGTTAGAGAAAAGAAGACTAAGTTTGTACCAGAAAGATTTGAAAAGACTTACTTCAACTGGATGGAAAATATTCAAGATTGGTGTATTTCAAGACAATTATGGTGGGGACACAGAATACCAGTATGGTACTGTGGAGACTGTGGAGAAATAAACGTTGCAGAAGTTGCTCCATGTAAGTGTTCTAAGTGTGGATCAGAAAACTTAACTCAAGAAAATGATGTTTTAGATACATGGTTCTCATCAGCACTTTGGCCTTTCTCAACTTTAGGATGGCCAGAAAAGACAGAAGATCTAGAATACTTCTACCCAACAAGTACATTAGTTACTGGATATGATATCATATTCTTCTGGGTTGCTAGAATGATATTCTCAGGCCTTCACAACATGAAGGAAACTCCATTTGATACTGTACTAATTCACGGTATTATAAGAGATTCAGAAGGAAGAAAGATGAGTAAGTCACTAGGTAACGGTGTTGACCCACTTGAAGTAATAGACACTTATGGTGCAGATGCTTTAAGATTCATGCTAGTTACTGGTAATGCTCCAGGAAATGACATAAGATACTATCCAGAAAGAGTTGAATCTGCAAGAAACTTTGCTAATAAGATTTGGAATGCATCTAGATTTGTTATGATGAATCTTGATAAGGAAGTTATGAATAAGTATGCAGATTGTAAGGAATATTCATTAGCTGACAAGTGGATATTATCTAAGATGAACACATTAGTTAAAGAAGTTACTGAAAACATGGATAAGTTTGAACTTGGTATTGCATTACAAAAGGTATATGACTTCATGTGGACAGAATTCTGCGACTGGTATATAGAACTTGTTAAGCCTGTATTCTACGGAGATGATGAAAAGGCTAAGGGAGTAACTTATAACGTATTAAATACTGTTCTTGTTACAGGATTAAAATTATTACACCCAGTAATGCCATTTATCACAGAAGAAATTTATACTCATTTAACAGATGAAGAAACTATAACAACTTCAGTATGGCCAGAATATTCAGAAGAGCTAAGTAATGCTGATGCTGAAACTGAAATGGGATATGTAATAGAAGGTGTTAAGGCTTTAAGAAATGTAAGAGCTGAAATGAATGTTCCACCTTCAAGAAAAGCAAAGGTTATTTGCTATATTGGAGAAGAAGCTAAAAATGCATTTATGGCAGGAACAGCTTATATTGAAAAGCTTGCATCAGCTTCAGAAGTTGAATTTATAGCTGATAAGTCAGAAGTTCCAGCAAATGCTGTATCTGTTGTTGTTAAGGGTGGAGAATTATTTATGCCACTTCTTGATTTAGTAGATAAAGAAAAGGAACTTGAAAGATTAAATAAAGAAGTTAAGAAGCTTGAAGGTGAAATTGAAAGAATTGACAAGAAGCTTAATAACCAAGGGTTTGTAGCTAAGGCTCCACAAGCAGTTGTAGATGGAGAAAAAGCTAAAAGAGAAAAGTATGTTGAAATGTTAGAAGCTGTAAAAGGAAGAATAGATGCTTTAAATTAAAAAATATGTTTTATTTAGGTGCTATAAGATTATATCTTATAGCACCTTTTTAAGCTAAAAAATACATATCTTACCTTTAATAAGAAAAATTCACAAAATATTAATTGAATAAATATTCTGAATATTCTACAATAAAAGTAGAACGTTAAGTTCAAAAAAACTATTAAAGGAGGAGAAAGATGAAAACTAGAAGGTTTAAACAGTTTTTGTCGACACTTTTAGTAGTTGCGCTAACGTCAGCAGGAATTACAGTTAGTACTAGTGCAACGGAAGCAAAAGATAATGGACAGCTTAACGTTACAAATGAAAAAAACTCAGATGAACTTAAGAGAAAAATAGTAGGATACTTTCCAGAATGGGCTTATTCAAGTGAAGCTCAAGG
>NZ_AUJC01000005.1:0-320228 GCF_000424025.1 Clostridium paraputrificum AGR2156 | reverse complement strand
TGGACTGTCAAAAAGCCGAAGGCAATAAAAAAGTTTTTAGCTGCTATGATCCTCATGGCCAATAAAAAGTTTTTTATGATTTTTGAACAGTGCAAATGAAAATATAGTAGGCTGGTGATTCAAAACACAACAGTAATTTAAGAAAGTCAGTTTGACTTTCTTCATTTCTGGAGAAAATTAATATGGATTTATTAAAGTTACCAATATATACTTTTTATTGTGAATTTTTAGATTTGGAGGAAAAGATTTATGAAGAAGGTGTTTATTGGAATTGATGTAGGGAAATTTAAAAATAGTATCAGTATTATAGATACTGAAGGGAATCCAATTATAAAAAAAGGACTTAGTATCGAGAATGACTATTATGGATTTGCTAGATTAGAGGAGCAAATAGATTTAATTATAAATAATTATGGCTTTACTTATGATGATTGTATAGCAGGTGTTGAATCAACAGGACATTATTGGTTTAATCTTAGAGATTATTTAAAAGATATCGGAATTGAAACAGTAATGATAAAAACAGATTCAGTAAAGCATAGAAGGGCATTAGAGGAAGGGCAGAAAGGAAAAAACGATACATTAGATGCTAGAGTAATAGCAAGTTGTCTTAGAAATGGAAATTATGTTTATATAAGAGATAATGAAAGAGAATTAAGAGCATTGCAAAAGTTGACACGTATGAGAAATGATATAAGTGATGAATTAGTAGCATTAAAGAATAAAATACATAGATGTATAGATATATGCAATCCGGTATTTTTTAAGATTTTTGAAAACTTGAATAGTAAAACAGGAGTAGCACTAATAAAGCTATATCCTTCACCAGAAGATATAATAAATGTTGATTTAGATAATATAAAAAAAGAGCTTGGCGAAATTGTAGACAAACCTAATATGAGAATGGTGAGTTTATATAAGGAAGAGTGTGAAATTTGGAGTAGGTTAATTAAAGAGCCTTCATATGCTGAAAAAGTAGAGATGATAGCTTACATAGATAAATTTTTATTACAGAATGAATCTAAGGAGCATTTAGATAAGCAAATAAAAGAAATAGCAAAAAATATAATTCCTTTATATTCTGAGTTTGAGCAGATAAAAGGTATTCCATTAATACAATTAATATCGGTTTTAAGTGAAATGGGAGATATTAGAAATTTTAAAAATACTAGAGCAATATTAGCGTTTTTGGGCTTAAGTTTAAAAGGAAATGCTTCGGGAAAATACATAGGTGAACGAAGAATAAATAAGGCTGGTTCACGTATAGTTAGAAAACATCTATTTAATATAATGGATACTTTAATAAAACATAATGAGTATTTTAGAATAGCCTATTGTTATTATAAATCATATAATCATAAGAACCCAACAAAGAAAAGGTCAATGCAAATTGCAGTAATGTGTAAGTTTGTTAGAGTAATGTATGGAATGTTAAAACATAATACTAATTTTGATTATAAAGAGATGTTAAAAGGATATTATTTTGGTGATTGTAATATGAAAGTATTTAAAGAAGAATTTGAAGGAGAAAAGAGAACTAAGAAGATAGAGAATTATAAATTGGCATATAGTATATTTACAAATTACAGTTAATTCCTAAATGTGGTAGTAAATAATAGGTAAGAGAAGATAATTTGAAAAAAGGTTAGAGAAGACATCGTTAATAATAAGAAATATTGAATTTGAGTATGACAATCGAATTAGATATAATTAAATCGTAATGTAGGTGGGTTGTAATACTTAGAGCATTAAATTGACTCGGCTAATAAGAATTAATCACATTACACCATAGTATAACATGCGGATTAGGTGTTTTAGTAAAGTATTTATGCTTATACGGAGAAACGGGAGTGTTAGCAGTTATACATAATTATAATAGTGTAAAAGCATACGATTTAATTATTCGTCTAGGCTTTTGCACTATTTTTTAAATGAAAATGTGTTAAGGTCTTTTTGTCATACAATAAAATAAATAAAGAGCAGTATAGTGTTTATTTTATATACTATTATATATGATAAAAAGAAATAGTTATGAAATTCTAAGAAAAATAGAGTATAATTAAAATAATTTCTTTTAATAGAGGGAGTATTACAATATGATATTTATTTGTAGTAGACGTGGCAGAAAAGAGGAGATTTAATTGAAGAAAAGACTTAACAGAACGCAGCAAACAAGATTTTTATTGTATTTAATTTATTTCTTAATTTTAGGTATATTATTACTAGTAGGTAAACTAAAATTAAATTACTCCATTATATTATTTTTAGTTGTAGAAATTATCTTTCATAAGTATAAAAGTTGGAGAAATAAAAGATTTTATCATGCAAGTATAAATATTGTAGACAAGATGACAGGGGAAGAATTTGAAGAATTTTTAGAATTACACTTTAAAAAAGAAGGATATAAAACTCACTTAACACCAAAGACAAGTGATTATGGTGCAGACCTTGTTGTTAAAAAAGGAAAAGAAAAGATTGTAGTTCAAGCTAAGAGATGGAATCAAAATGTTGGTGTAGAGGCAGTGCAGCAAGCAGTAGCTTCTATAAAGTACTATAAAGCACATAGAGCAATGGTAATTACAAATAGTAGTTTTACTGAAAATGCAAGAAACTTAGCAAAGGCTAATAATGTTACATTAATAGATAGAAAAGATATATTAAAATTAACAGAGAAGAATGAAAACTGTCCATTATGTAATAGTAGATTACAAAAGAAAGAAGGAAAATATGGATTTTTCTATGGATGTACAAATTATCCAAAGTGTAAATATACAAAATCATTATAGGAGACAATTTATATGGAATTAAGGATACAAGTAAAGGGTAAAAATGAACCAATAGTTTTTAAGGGAGATAGAATAGATGTATTAGACTTCCAAATGAACGGGGTTAAATATAAGCAAATAAGATATTTTAGAAAAGGCTTTTCAAAGTCAGAATATATAGATGAAAGCCTTATAAAGAGAATTACAGAAGTTAAAAATTCTTAAGTTTACTTAATCATTAAAATGTACTATTAAAGAAAAAACTGCATATACATGATAGTGTAAAGATACTAACAGCTTAATAAAATATGTATCTTGTTTAATAAAGACACTAACAGCTTATTTATGCTCGGTTAATTTATTAGCTGGGCATAATGTGTCTTGTGGTATTTAAGGAGGATTATATGAGCTTTGAATTATTTAATAAATTAAAAGAGGATATAATTAATATTGATGAAAATTTATACGAGGATCTTGAAGAAGATTACAATGAAATAATAGAAATAGATAATACATCTATACATAACTTGAACTTTTTTTCAAAAGGGATGTTTCTTAGAGATATAAATGAAGAGGATATAATAGAGTTATTTTCTAAGGCTTATGAGGAAGATGAGAAAAAGGCTCTTAAAATTCTATTTTTCATTAGGGATAAGGAAAAGGGACTTGGAGAGAGAAGGGTTTTTAGGGTATGTTTAAACTATTTAGGTAATATAGATTCTAATATACTTAAAGAAAACCTTTCCTTAATACCACACTATGGTAGATGGGATGATTTGTATTCCTTATTTGATACTAAGCTTGAAAATGAAACAATAAAGCTTATAAAAGATACGTTAAACAAGGACTTGAATTCTTTAGCACCAAGCACCTTAGCAAAATGGTTGAAATCCGAAAATACTTCTTCACCAGAATCAAGAAGGTTAGGAAAGAAAACCAGATTATTACTTAATATATCTTCAAAAGAATATAGAATAACACTATCTAAACTTAGAAAAAAATTAAATATAGTAGAAAGTTCTATGAGCAAAGGAGATTGGGAAAGTATACAGTATGGTAATATAACCTTTAAATCTATAAATAAATATAAAAATGCATTTTTAAAACATGATTATAGTAGATATAAAGAATATAGGGAGCTCTATAGGCAATTCTTAGAATATAGAGGGGGAGGATTAAAAGAGAGCCTTATAGATGAAAATTTCCCTTATATGTTTGTAGAGGATTTTATAAAAAATGGACATGCTTCATTCCTGTATGAGTATAAGAGTTATATAAAAGAATATAAGGGAGATACAGTAGTATCTTTAGGGTTATCCTCAAAGAATTTTATAAATAATAAGAATATAAATACCCTATATGGTGGAGTAGGTACTATATTATATTTTCTAAGAGAAAATAGAGGCAAGTATAAGAAACACATAATTACCATGAAGCCTAAACCTAACTTTAAAAAAATTGATATGGATAACATAAAAGATAAGATAGAGGAAATAGTGAAAGCATCAGTTTGTAATGAAATAAATGTAGAGGCAGCTTTAGATTTAATACTTTTTGCGGCTATCAAACACGGAATAAATGAAGAAGATATTCCTAGGAGACTTTTATTTATAATAGATCCAGGTTGTAAAATTTCAATGCTTTCTAAGGGTAACAATAAGGATACTCCTTACTTTGTAAATGCAGAGGAATTTGAAAGAATTAAAGAAAAGTGGCAATATGCAAATTTAAATATACCTCATCTCATATTTTGGAATATAGATAAAAGAAGGGAAAGCTCAACTATTATTAAATATAGCGATAACTTTACCTATGCATTTGGATATTCTAATGAGGTATTTATATCTCTACTGAATGATGAAAGTAATTCAACTCAAGATTTATTAAATAAAGTACTAGAGGATAATCGTTATAAAGCAGTCATATAATTATGGCTGTTTGTTTTTACTATTTGGTTGCCTTTAGTAGGAGTGGTGGGATTTATTTCTATGTGACTTGGAGCGTAGCGACTGAACAAGCAAAATAAATATCTCCCCCGCCTTTTATATATATTTTTTCCTTTCTTTAGTTTATAATGAAGGTTAAAGACTTCAATGAATTAGGAGGAAGCATATGAGTTTAAAGATAGTACTAGCAGAAAAACCTTCTGTAGGAAGAGAAATTGCTAGAGTTTTAAAATGTAAGAATAATAAAGGAAGTTATATAGAAGGGAATGGATACATAGTAACATGGGCATTAGGTCATTTAGTAGGACTAATGGATCCAGAAGGTTATGGAGATAAATATAAAAAGTGGAGCATGGAGACATTACCAATGCTACCTAAGCCAATGAAGCTTACGGTATTAAAGAAAACAAGTAAGCAATACAATGAAGTAAAAAAGCAACTACTTAGAAATGATGTAGAAGAAATTATAATTGCTACTGATGCAGGAAGAGAAGGGGAGCTAGTAGCAAGATGGATAATAGATAAATCTGGTGTTAGAAAGAAGATAAAAAGACTTTGGATATCTTCACAAACTGATAAGGCTATATTAGATGGCTTTAAGAATCTTAAAGATGGTAGAGTATATGATAATTTATATAAGGCAGCAGTATGTAGAGCAGAAGCAGATTGGCTAGTAGGTTTAAACGTAACTAGAGCTTTAACCTGTAAATACAATGCTCAATTATCAGCAGGAAGAGTACAATCACCTACTTTAGCTATGATAGTCAATAGGGAAGAAGAGATTAAAAACTTTAAACCAGAGGACTACTACAATTTAAAAGCCCTAACTGATAAGTTTACGCTTTCGTGGGTAAGTCCAAAGGGAAACTCTAATATCTTCAAGGAAGAGGTTGCTAAATCTATTTTAGATAAGACTAAGAACTCTACAGGAGAGGTAATTGACGTTACAAAGAGTAGAAAGAAAAAATATTCTCCAGCATTATACGACTTAACAGAACTACAAAGAGATGCTAATAAAATTTGGGGATACTCAGCAAAGCAAACTCTTAATATAATGCAAAGATTATATGAAAACTACAAATTATTAACTTATCCAAGAACTGATTCTAGATATATATCATCTGATATTTTACCTACAATACCAGATAGACTAAGAGGAATATCAGTGGGAGAATATAGAGCATATGCAGATAAGTTATTAAAACAAGGTGTTAAGGGAAATAAAAGCTTTGTAGATAACTCAAAGGTTAGTGATCACCATGCTATTATACCTACAGAAGAAAAGCTTAACCTTGGAGTTTTAAGTTCAGAAGAGAAAAACATATATAATTTAGTTGTAAAAAGATTCTTAAGTGTAATGTTACCACCATATGAATATGAACAAACTACAATAAAGGTAAACATAAATGGAGAGATTTTCTTAGCTAAAGGAAATATAACATTAGAAAAGGGATGGAAAGCACTATATCAAAGAGAAGATTTAGATGATGAAGATGGAACACAAGAATTACCTACATTAAAGGTTAATGATAAATTAAATATAAGAAAGATAGAGCTTATAAAGAAACAAACAACTCCTCCAGGAAGATTTAATGAAGGAACTTTACTATCTGCTATGGAAAATCCACATAAGTATATAAATGTAGGGAAGGATGCAGCAAAGACATTAGGGGAGACTGGTGGTCTTGGAACAGTTGCAACTAGAGCAGATATAATAGAAAAATTATTTAATTCATTTGTAATAGAGAAGAGGGGGAAGGATATTTATCCTACATCTAAGGGAATACAATTAATAGAACTTGTTCCTGAAGAACTAAAATCTCCTTTGCTTACTGCTAAGTGGGAAAAGGACCTAGAGGATATATCGAAAGGAAAAGCAAATGATAAAGCTTTTATAGAAAACATGAAGGGATATGCTACCTCATTAGTAGAAGATGTAAAGAAGGGAACAACTAAGTTCCATCATGATAATCAAACAGGAAAGAAATGTCCTAACTGTGGAAAGTATATGCTTGAAGTTAACGGCAAAAACGGAAGAATGCTAGTGTGTCAAGATAGGGAATGTGGTTATAGAGAAAACTTAGCTAGACTTACTAATGCAAGATGTCCAGAATGTAAGAAGAGGTTAGAACTTAGAGGACATGGAGAAGGAAAAATCTACGTATGTCCAGGACAAAACTGTAATTTTAGAGAAAAGGCTAGCCAATTTGAAAAGAGATTTGACAAAAATGCTAAGGTAGATAAGAAGGCAGTTAATAATATAATGAAAAAGATGAAAAAAGAAGCAGAGGAGTTTAATAATAATCCTTTTGCAGATTTACTAAAAAATATGAATAAATAAGATAGAAAAAGCTATAATGCATTTTTATATGTGTTATAGCTTTTTTGGTCAATCATATGTAATATATTTCTATATAATATATATAATGGTACAATAGAGTGAAATATAATATGTGAGTAGGAGGTTATATATGAAAAAAATATTGTCAATGTCATTAATTTTAACTTTCATAATCTCATCGTGTTTATTAATATCTTGTTCTAATAATGATACTTGGCAAAAGGGTTATATTCAGAATCATCCAAAGAATAATCTTATATCAATGCAAAAAATTCAAAACGAAAGAGCTGATAATATTAAGTACGGAAAAGATATCTATGGAATTGTAGATTTAAAGACTACTAAAGTTGACAGTCAATATATAAATAGATTATCATTATCTGATTTGAATGATTTTATGAATTTTGATGATTTAACAGAGTGGCCCAAATATTTACCTAAAGGTTTTGACCCTCAAAAACTTATGGAAGAGGGAAAAGAAAAGAAGCTAAACTTAAAAAAAGTACATGATAAAGGCTATAATGGTGCTGGCGTAGGTATAGCTATGATAGATCAAACATTACTAGTAGACCACGTAGAGATAAAGGATAATCTAAAATTTTATAAAGCCTTTTCTAAAGAAAAAGAAGTTGCTAGTATGCATGGAGTAGAAATGGCTTCAATTGCAGTAGGAAAGAATGTAGGCGTTGCCCCTAATGCTGACCTTTATTTCGTAGCTGAGGATTGTTATGATTATGAAACAAAAGAACAAGATTTTACTCATGCAGCTGAAGATATTTTAAATATTATTGAATTGAATAAAACATTAGATAATAAAATTAGAGTTATTTCATTTTCTAGTGGTTATTCAAGTAAGTATACTGAAGATGGTAAAATAATAAAAGGTTCTGTAGAATTAGAGGAGGCTATAAGAAAAGCTGAAGAAAATGACATTGAGGTGTTATGCCTAATACCAGGAAATAATATTAATAAGTTTCAAAGTTTAACAAGAACATCTTATGAAGATGTTAATGATTTTAATAATTATAAGCCATATTTTTATACTAATGCTCCTGATGACACTTTATATGTTCCAACAGATAAAAAAAACCTATGCTTCTTTTTTGGGGGAAGATAAATATGCTTACGACTCCTGGGGTGGCATGAGTTCTATAGTCCCTTATGTTGCGGGATTATATGCCTTGGCATGTCAAGCTGATAATAGTATAACTTTTGAAAAGTTTCTTGAAGTAGTTGACAAAACCGCTTATGAATCAGAATGTGTTTCAAAAGAGTATGGTAAACAAAGATTTAAGATTATTAATCCCAATGCTATCATTGAAGAATTAATAAGTTAATTTAATAGAAATAAATAAGTGGCTTACAGTAAGGGAGAAGGAGAGTAGTGAAAGTTAAAATTATTAAGATAAAAAAAGATGTGAGATTAAGCAATTATTTAGATTCTTTACTATTTTATAGCTAAAAATTACGGCATTTATTTCTGATTATATAATAGTTATGATCACTTGTTTGTTATGCTTACTACTTACAATAAATAATAAGTATTTAAAACATAGATTTTTATATCTATGTTTTTATTAAATTTGCTTCATTTTTTTATTTTACCTTATCTGATCTTATATGGTTGATATAATTTACTTTTATTATATATTATTACATTTATGTATTTATAATATTAATATATAATTTTATTCTATATCATGATAATAAATACTTATTATACTTTTTATTATATTAAATGATAAAATTATAATATTTTTTACCTTTTCAATTCTGACTGATTTTACGATAAAAGTTTTATAAAAACATAGAAATCCTAATTTGATTAAAAACTTTAAACTGATTTTTTGTATAATTCTATTTGCTTTAAAAACAAATTTCTAATATAAATTAAAAGTCGAAAGAAATAAAATTAAAGAGAAGTGTCTATATACATATAATATTAAAATATTAATCTTTTCCCTAAAAATCACTATATTTTCACTCAAAAATAATTTCGCTAAATATACATTTATTATATTTCGCGTACTTGAAAGAGAAAAAAGCCTGTGATATAATAAAATCAAGGCTTAAGACTATATTATAAAGGTGAAAAAATGAAAAAAATACGAAATAAAACTCTAAAATATAAAAATTACGAATATCCTGAAGAAATTCTTCCGCTTTTCGAAGTAAACTTAACAAATGCAGATAGAAAAAGAATTCATAAAGTTTATTCTAACTATTATGATTTGAATTCTGAACGTGGATATGAATTTATAATTGAGGATTTATATATACTTGCTTATAAAAATAAACTTACCACTACAGAATTATCTAAAATATATAATGTTACTCCAAGAGCTGTTCAAATATGGTTGAAAGAACTTGGATTAAATAGAGATTTAAAAACTGCTTCTAAATTGAAAAACAAAAACTCTGATTTAGGTTTGTATAATTCTTTAAATGAAGGTCAGGAAACATCAAATAAATTTGGTATAGATATTTCTAAAGATTCAAAATATCCAAGTTATATGGTAGATTTCTTAAACTACTTAGAAACAATCAAAGGTAAATCAGAAAACACAATTAATGGCTATTCTATAGATTTAACATTATTTTTTAGATTTATGAAGGTTTATAAAGGATTAGTTAATGATCCTGATTTAGAATTTGAGGAAATTCAAATAAATGACTTAGATAATGATTTTGTAAGGAGAATTAAGTTAACAGACTTATATGCTTTTCTCTCATTTGTAGAAAAACAAAGGGATAACGGAACCTACGCCAGAGCTAGAAAGGTAGCTTGCTTAAAATCCTTTTTTAAGTTCCTTAATGGAAAAGCAAAAATAATTGATGAAAATCCAACCTTGGAGTTGGAATCTCCTAAAATAAACAAAAGACATCCTGTTTATCTAACTCTAGAACAAAGTATAGATCTACTCTCCTCCTTAGATAAAGATGATAAAAACTATAAAAGAGATTACTGTATTTTAACCTTATTTTTAAACTGTGGAATGAGACTTTCAGAACTTTGCTCCATACAAATTGATAAAATAAAAGGTGATACATTAACTATCATAGGTAAAGGAAATAAAGAACGTACAGTTTACCTTAACGAAGCTTGCTTAAAGGCTATAAATAGCTATCTTTCTTCTAGAGATAATTCTAAGGTATCTGATGAAAACAAGAAATTTCTATTTCTTTCAAACAGAAACTTACCTATAAACAAACGAACTGTTGAACTTTTAGTAAAAAAACATATAGGTAATGCTGGTATAGTTGATGGCAAATACACTCCTCATAAGCTTAGACATACTGCTGCTACACTAATGTACAAGCATGGCAATGTAGACATAAGAAGTTTACAGAGTATTCTAGGTCACGAAAACATATCAACTACTCAAATATACACTCATATTGATGATGAGGCTCTTAGAGACGCTGTCAAGTCAAATCCCTTATCTAAATTGTAGACAAGCAAGGAGAGTTTTATACTCTCCCTTTACCTACATTTTTATAATACCCATATATTTATTGCATAGAACACTTATTAACAACATCCCATAAAAACTCATGGACATAAGAATTATCTTAGTTTTAGTGATGCTTATCCCCTTATTTAAAACCCAATTATTTATATATAAATTAATAATAATAACAGAAAGCAAATAGTATTTATCATTATTTAATGAAAAAAGAATTATAAATGCAGTAATTATATTAGATAACATTACAGAGATTAAAGGATATTTGTAAAGAAGTTTTTTCATTTCTAAACCTTCCCTAGTATTATTTCCTTATATTGTATTATAATTAATCTAATAATATTACAAATAACATTCATAATATATATTATGTAAAGCAATTCTACATAACAGTATAAAAAATGTGAGATGTTACATAAAAACCAATCCCCACCATTCCAACTAAAGGTATTAAGATTACTAAAAATTCCTTATAATTTCTAGATGTTAAAAAGCATAGAATCCATAAGAATTCTATGCTTTTTATTTATGTTGAATAACTAATATAAAATTTTTATAATAAAGGTTCTCCTAAAATATCTTTTAAAGTAGTTAAAATCGACTCGTTGTTTCCGTCATAGATAACTACTAATCTACCCTTCTTATAAATATGAGCCGCTTTGGTCCAACTTGTTTTATTACCATTAATCATCATTCCATTATCAGTTATGCTCTTTAAGTCACCTTCTAATGTACTCTTTGCACTTTCATCATACTCATAAATAGATAGCCTATCTCCGTTTATAGTATAATCATCATTTTCTACTGATAATAAAGATTTAGTATCTTCTATTTCTGTTAATTTATAGCCCTTCTTTTCTATTTCTTTTTTAAAGTCATCTTCGTTATATGTCATTGAATCATCTGTAACCTTATCCCAAAGACCAACCCCGGCTTCGCCTACATCTTTAATACCTTCACCAACATCTTCTATCCCTCTCTTAGCCGCATCGCCTACATCTTCTGTACCATTTTTAATTTTATCCCCTGCATTTTCTACCGTATCTTTACTACATCCAATAAAGGCTGTAGATGTTGCTAAGCCTAACGCTAATACTAATGTTAATAATTTCTTCTTTTTCACAAAAAATCACCTCAATCTACTTTTTCTTAACTTAGTTTCTGTAGCTAAAGGTGATTTTATTCTTATTATTTACTTTGTCCTGAGTTTCCTGTATTACCATTATTCTCTGTATTGTTATTATTCTTATCTGTTGAGTTTTCTACATTATTTCCATCGTTTCCTGAATTATCTCTACTACATCCGATGAAAGCTGTAGATGTTGCCAAACATAAGGCTAACACTAATGCTAATAATTTCTTTCTTTTCATAAAAAATCACCTCAATCTACTTTTTTCATACATAGTTTCTGTATATAGAGTTGATTTTATTCATAATGGTTATTCGCTTTTCTTTTTTAGTTTTCTTACTCCAGGGAATATTTCTTCTGTTAATTCTTCTAAGTTTCCTTCTTCAAAAAAACTTTCATCTAAGTATTCAATATGATCAAAAGCGTCTTCATAATCTTCATCTAAGGAAGTGAAATCAATACCTGATTCTTTAGATAACTTTTCATAAGCATCCTTTAATAAATCCACATCAGAATCTTCTTCTATATCTTCTTCTTCTGCTGCTTTAAGAAGTTCCTTTTTATATTCTTCTTCTAAAAATTTATTTTCTTCAACGGTTTTAGCTATATCTTCAATCTTAATGGCTCTTATATCTACTCCTTGTTCTTCAAGGCATTTACCACAATTATCGCATATTTTCTTTTCATATAAATCACAGAAATCATCTTCAGTATATTTTCCCATATGAATACACCACCTTCCCAAATAATCAAAGTTCATTATATCAAATACTATAATAATAAGCAAATTTCTATAAGATTATACAAGAACATTAGTTTTGAGAACATAAGTTTGATATATTTATTAGAATATGATATAATTTTTTAAAAGAGGTGTGGTTATGTTAGAAAGTAAAGATAAACAAAAGGAAATATACGAATTTTTAAAAACATATACAGAAAATAAAGGATATCCTCCTTCAGTAAGGGAAATTTGTGAAGCAGTTTCATTAAAATCTACGTCTACTGTTCATGGACATTTAAAGAGATTAGAGAAAAAAGGATTAATTAAAAGAGATCCTACCAAACCAAGAGCTTTAGAAATAGTTGAATTAAATTCTACTAAAAGAGAAATGTTAAATATCCCTATTGTAGGTAAAGTAACTGCAGGATTACCTATTTTAGCGACTGAAAACATTGAAGACACATTCTCATTACCTTTAGATTTCATTAAGCATGACAGAGAATTATTTATGCTTAAGGTAACAGGAGATTCTATGATAAATGCAGGTATTCGTGAAGGTGACCTAGCAATTATAGAACAAACAAATGCTGCTTTAAATGGAGAAATTGTTGTAGCTTTAATAGAAAATGAAGCTACTATTAAAAGATTCTTTAAAGAAAAAGATTCTATTAGATTACAACCAGAAAATGATGCAATGGCACCAATTATAGTTGATGATTGTAGTATATTAGGAAAGCTTGTAGGATTATTTAGACAATATTAAGTAATATGGATATGTAAAGAACTATATATTTTATATATAGTTCTTTTTTATTGGAGGAAAAATGATTTTTTTAAAGGATAGTTATCCTATTTTTAATTCAAAACATGAATATATAGATATTCATCCTACTTCAGATGACATTTATTTAAGAAATATTTTTAAGTTATTCTTAATTCTGTTCTATTCATTGTGTTTTGGACTTGGAATTATGATGTATACTTATCATAGTAAATTTGTACATTCTGCATTTTGTTTTTTAGTTTTTTTAGTTATATCTTTTATTATAGTAATACCACTTCATATTCTTTTACACATTTTAACTTTACCAGGAAACTTTAGTGATGATGAGCTTTGTGTAGGTTTTAATAAGAAATACTTAGACTTCTTTGTTATATATAATAAACCTATTAGTAAGAAAAATTTAATTATATCTTCTATATTTCCTTTATTGTTTATATCCATTATTACATTTCTTCTACTAGTTTTTGAGTTTACAAATATGTTTATATATGCTCTGTTTTGTTCTAATATCTTAATGTCAACACAAGATATTTATGATACATACATTCTATTAAAAGATAAAAGTGAAGAAGAACATACAAAGTATATAAAAGTAGAAAACTCTATATATAAAATGAATATGAAATAAAAGAGAAATTGCATTGCAATTTCTCTCTATAATCATTAATTATTTAGTACATTATTTAAAGCTATTAAAACACCTATTTTTCCATGATCAAAAGTTAATCCACCTTGAAGGTATGCTATATATGGCTCTCTAATAGGTGCGTCAGCAGATAATTCTATAGAAGACCCTTGAACAAATGCACCAGCTGCCATTATAACTTCATCTTTATACCCAGGCATTGCCCATGGTTCGCATTCAACAAAAGAGTCAATTGGCGAACCATATTGAATTCCCTTACAGAATCTTATAAGTTTATTTGCCTCTCCAAACTTTATAGCTTGAATTATATCACTTCTCTTTTCGTCAAATCTTGGCTTAACTTCAAATCCTGCAAGTTCCATAATTCTAGCACAGAAAACTGCACCTTTAACAGCTTCCATTGCTATATGAGGTGCTAAGAATAGACCTTGGAATAAAGTTCTCATAAGACCAAATGTAGCTCCACACTCTCCTCCTATTCCAGGGACAGTTAATCTATAAGCTGCTTGTTCAACTAACTCTTTCTTACCGACAATGTAACCACCAGCTGGTGCTATACCACCACCAATGTTCTTAATTAAAGATCCTGCAATAATATCAGCTCCAACTTCTGTTGGCTCAATTACATCTATAAATTCACCATAACAGTTATCTACAAATACGTTAATATCATTTCTTATGCCTTTTATGTATGAAATTACTTCTCCTATTTCTTTTACGCTGAAGGAATTTCTCCAGCCATAACCTGTGCTTCTTTGGATATGTACTATTCTAACAGAAGAATCTTCTAAAGCTTTCTTTATTCCTTCTAAATCAAACTTACCTTCATCAGTTAAATCAACTTGATCGTAATTTATTCCATATTCCTTTAATGAACCTATATTTTCATCACCTGAAATACCTATAATGTTATGTAATGTATCATATGGCTTTCCAGAAATGCATAAAAGCGTATTTCCAGGTCTTAGGTTTCCAAACAGTGCTGAACCTATAGCGTGAGTACCATTAACAAAATGAGGCCTTACAATAGCGCTTTCAGCCTTAAATATTCTTGCATATACTTTATCTAAAGAATCTCTTCCTATATCATCATATCCGTATCCTGATGAATTAGTGAAATGAGAATCGCTAATTCTTTCATCTTGGAAAGCTTTTAATACTTTCATTTGATTAAATTCTCTTATTTCATCATAGATTTTAAATTGTTCTTCACAATCCTTTAGTGCTCTTTCATAAAGTTCAAATGTATTTTCTTTAAAACCATAGGTTTCTTTTAATAAATCTTTAGTATTATCTAGCATCTTTCTCCTCCATATTTTTATATTCTCTATTGATTATAGCAAATTAAAAGAGTGAAAGCCACGCTTTCACTCTTTTTTAAAAATCATTTTCGTTTTCTACACCTGTAAATAGAATAGGTTTTGCTGGAGTTACTGTTGTAATTGCATGTTTATATATAAGCATTTGCTTACCTTCTTGGTCTAATACTACAGTGAAGGGGTCAAAACCTTTAACAATACCTTTTAATTGAAATCCATTAGTTAAGTATATTACAACTGATATCTTATTTTTTCTTGCATTATTTAAGAAAATATCTTGTAGGTTATTTTGTTGCTTATTCATAAAAGCACCTCCATTATCTCTCATATTACATAATATTATAAACCTATTTATTTCCAATGTCACCTATAACTTTCTCTAATATTTCTACATAGGAAAGCTTATCCTTGTCTAAAAAAGTAACCCTTGGATCTCTTCTAAACCATGTCAATTGCCTTTTAGCATAATTCCTTGAACCTTGCTTTATCATGTTAATTGCTTCTTGTAGCTTTACATTACCTTCTAAGTAATAGAGTATTTCTTTATATCCTATTCCCTGCATTGATTGCATAGAAGAAGTATAACCCATTTCCTTTAGTTTTATGCATTCCTCAAGAAGACCTTTCTCCATCATAATATCAACACGTAGGTTTATACGCTCATATAGCTTCTCCCTATCCATTGTAAGCACATAGTAATGTACATCATACTCACTTCTATAAAAATCTTCTCCAGCGTTATATGAACTAAATGGTTTACCTGTAAGCTTATATACCTCTAGAGCTCTTATAACCCTCTTTCTATTGTTTGCATGTATTTCTTTATAGCTTATAGGGTCAATATCTTTTAACATTTCATGTATATAGTTATTTCCATGCTCCTCTGCTAACCTTTTTAACTCTCTTCTATAATCTTCATCCTTCTCTGCTTCAGTAAAAGTCATATTACAAGTTAGAGAGTTTATATATAACCCTGTACCGCCAACGATAATAGGAAGCTTTCCTCTTGATATTATTTCCTTTATTGCTTTTTCTCCTTGTTCTTTATAATCTGCAACAGAAAAGTTTATTGATGGATCTACCACATCTATTAAGTGATGAACTACCCCATTCATTTCTTCCTTAGAAATCTTAGCTGAACCTATATCCATATATTTATATATTTGCATTGAATCAGCAGAGATTATTTCTCCATTTAATCTCTTTGCTAATTCTATTGATAATTCTGTCTTACCTACTGCAGTAGGCCCTCCAATAACAAGTATCTTTTTCTTCATTTATTTCACCGTTTCTTATACTATTCTTCTAAACTTTTTCTCTAAATCATAATTTGTAAACTTAATTATAGTTGGTCTACCATGTGGACAGTGGAAAGGATCATCTATATATCTAAGCTCATCTATAAGTTTTACCATCTCTATATCAGATAAATTATCATTTCCTTTAACTGCAGACTTGCAAGCCATAGTAGCTATTCTATTATATTTTACCTCCGTAGTTTTACCTGTTCCTAACTCCTTAATATTATCTAGTATTCCTAAGAAAAGCTCCTTTGGATCTAACTTTCCTAAAAAGTATGGAACCTCTTTAAGAGAAAGGGTATTACCACCAAAGTCTTCTAGTGTAAATCCTGCCCTAGAAAATACTTCTTTATTCTCTTCATAGTAAGCATAATCATCAATAGATAGATGAATTAAGGTAGGTAACAATAAAGGTTGAACTACTAAGGTGTCCTCTTCTATACTCTTAAGATATCTTTCAAAAAGAATCTTTTCATGAGCAGCATGTTGGTCTATCATGTATAGAACCTCATCATATTCACCTAAAATATAAGTCTTATTAAACTGACCTATAAGCTTAAGTGGTGGAAACTTAGGTGTTCCTTTATCTCTTATTACTTCTTTATATGGTTCTTCTTTCCTTTGAACTTCTACATTAAGTTCTACCTTATCTTCCTTCACAAGCTCATTTAAAGGCTCATATTTAACTTCTGGCTTTAAATCTATAGGAAGCTTAACCTCTGTTACCTCTTGAGGATCATACTTCTTAAAAGTAACCTCTTCATCTATCCTTGGAGGTATATTTAATTTTATCTCTTCTATCTCCTCTGGTTTATATACATCCTTTTCTTCTTCTGGCATTGAGAAGGTCTTAAAGACATCTTCTTTTAATGCAGAATGTACAGCATCAAAAACCTTTTTAAATAAAAGCCTATCATCCTTAAACTTTATCTCAGCCTTAGTAGGATGAATGTTAACATCTACAAAGTCTGGGTATACTTCTATAAATAAAATAAAGAATGGGAACTTATTAACTGTACTAAAGGACTTAAAAGCATTTTCTACAGCAGCCACCAATGTCTTATGCTTTATGTATCTACCATTTACAAATATACTTTGGTTATTTCTAGAGCCTCTAGATATCTCTTCTTTACCTATATAGCCATATAGAGTAATCTCATCTTCTACATGTTCAAAATAAAGAGTGTTTTCGCTTATAGTCTTTCCGTATATAGTTCTTACTACATCACTTAGCTTCCCATTACCATAGGTATGTAAAACCTTCTTGCCATTGTTATATAGCTTAAAACTAATTTTAGGGTTAGATAGGGCAATTCTATTTATTATATCTGTGATTATAGAAGCCTCTCTTGAGATACTCTTTAAAAACTTCTTTCTAGCAGGTACATTATAGAATATTTCTCTTACCTCTATAGTAGTTCCCTTATTAACTCCACACTCTTCAAAGGATATAAACTCTCCACCTTCTATTATAAGCTCTTTACCAAAGTCATTATCTTCTGTTCTTGTTTTAATATTTACCTTTGATACTGATGAAATTGAAGGAAGAGCTTCTCCCCTAAAACCTAAGGTACTTATGGAGAATATATCTTCTGATGTTTTTATCTTGCTTGTGGCATGAGGAAGAAAGGCTTTCTTAACATCCTCTGCATGAATACCGTCTCCATCATCTATTATCTTAATTAGAGTTGTTCCACCCTCTTCAATTTCTATTGTTATATTATTTGAATTTGCATCTATACTATTCTCAACTAATTCCTTAACAACGGAGGAAGGTCTTTCAACAACTTCCCCAGCTGCAATCTTATTTGATGTATTTTGGTCTAAAAGATTTATTCTCTTCAAATACAACCATCTCCTAATTTAAACTCTTTGCATCCTTAATCAATTTATATAATGTATTCATAGCATCCATAGGAGTCATATTTAAAACATCTAAATTAACAATCTCATTAATTAAGGCATCCTTTTCTACTTGTGTAAAGTCCATTTGCATTGGAGCAGAAGTTTCTCTCTTCTTTTTTTCTTTAAGTTTTTCTTCTAATCCCTTGTTTGTAGACTTTAATTCATTTATTTTGCATTCTAATTCTTCTACCTTAGAGTTATCTATAGTAACAGCAGTTTCTCTTACGTACTCTTTATGAGATACTTCTACACTACCTTCTCCTTCTAACCCTTCTAGAATCTCTTTAGCTCTTCCTATAACCTCCTTAGGAAGTCCAGCAAGCTTAGCAACCTCTATACCATAAGATTGGTCTGCACCGCCCTCTACAATCTTTCTAAGGAATATTACGTTATCTTCTAATTCTTTAACTGCTACAGAGTAGTTTTTAACTCCTTTAATCATTCCTTCAAGCTTAGTTAGTTCATGATAGTGAGTAGCAAATAATGTTTTACATCTTAAATCATTATTCTTAGCAATATGTTCTATTACTGCCCAAGCTATACTTAAACCATCATAGGTAGATGTTCCTCTTCCTACTTCATCTAATAGCACTAAGCTCTTTGATGTAGCATTCTTTAAGATATTTGATACTTCCCACATCTCTACCATAAATGTAGACTTACCACCTGCTAAGTCATCAGAGGCACCTATTCTTGTAAATATCTTATCACATACAGATATGTTAGCTTCCTTAGCTGGTACAAATGATCCCATCTGTGCCATTAAAGTAATTAAGGCTACCTGTCTCATATATGTAGACTTACCAGCCATGTTAGGTCCTGTTATAAGTAATAATTGATTATCTTCTCTGTTTAATGTAGTATCATTAGCTACAAACTCACCTTTATTAATTACCTTTTCAACTACCGGGTGTCTTCCCTCTACTATATGAATATCTCCAGTTTCATTTATAGTAGGCTTTATATAATCATTCTCTAAAGCAATTAATGCTAGAGTAGATAGTGAATCTAAGTTACCAATGATTCTAGCTGTCTTTTTAAGTCTTGCTATTTGACTTTCTACCTTATTTCTTATTTCTACAAATAGTTCATATTCTAAGTTTACAAGCTTTTCTTCTGCACCTAAGATTTTATCTTCCATCTCCTTAAGCTCAGATGTAATATATCTCTCTGCATTTGCTAAGGTTTGCTTTCTTATGTATCTTCCTTCTGGTATAGAAGAATAGTTAGCTTTAGATATTTCAATATAGTAACCAAATACTTTGTTATATCCAACCTTTAATGATTTAATTCCAGTAAATTCTCTTTCACTATTTTCTAAGGAGGCTATCCACTCCTTACCATGAAGCTTTGCTCCCCTTAGTTCATCTACCATTTCATTGTATCCATCTCTTATAATGTTACCTTCCTTTAAAGCTATTGATGGATCATCTAAAATTCCCTCATGTAGAATATCTCTTATATCATCTAATTCATCTAAATTGTTATAGTATTCTTTAAGTAGTAATGAGTTTGAGTTCTTAAGTTGTTCCTTAATGCCTGGTATTTTATCTAAAGAAGTTCTTAGTGATACCATATCACGCCCATTTACATTGCATGAAGATATCTTACCTAAGATTCTTTCTATATCATATATCTCCTTAAGAGAAGCTCTTAAATCCTCATTAAAGGCTATATTACTAAATAGCTCCTCTACCCCATCTAATCTCTTTTCTATTTCTTCCTTAACCATAAGAGGCTCATCTATCCATCTTCTTAAGGATCTTCCTCCCATAGACGTTGCTGTTTTATCTAATACCCACAAAAGAGAACCCTTCTTAGATTTCTCTCTTATGCTCTCTGTAAGTTCTAGGTTTCTTCTAGAGTTACCATCTATAGTCATAAAGTTTATAATGTCATACTTTTCTAGGAAGTTTATATTTGTTAAGCTCATCTTTTGAGTTTCATATATATACTTTAATAATACCTTAGATGCATTTTTTGATGCTTCTTCAAGACCAGATACCTCTGCTTCAGAGAATTGATTTATAAGTTCCTCATCATTTACCTTAAAGCTATCTAGGGGCTTTCTTGTAATTAACGCATTTGTATAGGTGTATATCTCATGGGCTAATTCTTCAGGCATATTAATATCTACAATCACCTCTTTAGGATTAATCTTTGTAAGCTCATCTAAAAGAGTTGTTCTTAAATTAGTAAATGAAGTAGTTTTAAATTCACCTGTACTAATATCAGTAGAAGCTAAACCTATATTATTGCCATCTTCATATATGGCTACTAGGTATGTATTTAAATTCTCTAATGTAGCGTTAGTATCTACATATGTACCAGGAGTAATAATTTTAATTACATCTCTTTTAACTAATCCCTTAGCTAAAGCTGGATCTTCTACCTGCTCACATATAGCAACTTTATATCCTTTTGAAATTAATCTTGGAATATATGTAGCTGCTGCATGGAATGGTATACCACACATAGGGGCTCTCTCCTCTAGTCCACAATCCTTTCCTGTTAAAACTAACTCTAAAGCTCTTGATGCTTCCTTTGCGTCATCAAAGAACATTTCATAGAAGTCACCAACTCTATAAAAAAGTATACAATCTTGATATTTATCTTTAATTTCTACATATTGTCTCATCATAGGAGTCAACGCCATTATTCCATCCTCCAAATTTCTAAATAATTATCTATTTTATCAGATATATTTTATCATAATGGCTTATAAATTGCTAAAGAGATTTTATTTGTGAATTTTAAAGAAAAATATTATTCATGATTGTAATTTTTTATTGGAAAAGTGAATATATTATAGCATAGTAACTTATTGAAAAATAAAAGTTGTCAGATGCTTTACATTAGAAATTCTGAATGTTAAAATATAATTACCATAATTTTACTAATGAATTTTTGCACATTTTTATGAAGTACAATATATTATTAAAATATCAATAAAAAGAGAGGGAGATGTACATGCCATTTATTGATTCGAAGGTTACAGTATCTCTTTCTGAAAATCAGAAGGAGTCTTTAAAAGATGAACTAGGAAAAATTATAGATGAGATTCCTGGAAAATCACAAAAATTCTTAATGTTAGGATTTCAAGATAATTTTCCACTTTATTTTAAAGGTGAAAAATTAGATTATGGCGCTTTTATAGAGGTTAAGATGTTTGGACGTGCCACTGAAGATTCTTTGAATAGAGCTACTAAAGAAATTTGTGATTTATATAAAGAAGCTCTTAATATTCCTCCAAAATCTATTTATGTTAAATTTGAAGAGGTAGATAATTGGGGATGGAATGGAGCTAACTTTTAATTATCTAAAAATATCCTAGTGTAAAATTAAAAAACTTTGCTAAGAATTTGTATCTTAGCAAAGTTTTTTAATTATAATTACTATTTAAAGTAAACCTTATTTAATTCTTTTTTTAATGTTTCTCTTAGTTCATTTATTTCTACTTCATAGTTATCAGAGGTATTTTTAGGGGTTCTATCATTAACAAATCTACCGTAATTTTCTACTCCCCAGAAATCTGCTGTATCGTCATCTAATACCTTGAAGGCATTCATATAGATATCCCAAGATTCATTATCCATACCTTCTACGCCATCGCCTATATAGCCTCTTCCACCACCTAGGAATCCAGCATTCATAATAGTGTATATAGATTTTCCTTTAAGCATTCCTTCTAATCCTTTGTCTGTATCTTGATATGCAAACTTCTTAGCAAATACAGTTTCCATATATCCCTTAGTTATAGCATTAGGTGTATCGTGCCAATTTGGATAACAGAATATTATGTAATCTGCCTTTGTAACATATTCTTGCTCTTTCTTAATTTCTGGAGTTGGTTCTCCTTTACCATCCTTAGCATAATAGAAGTTTTCTAAAGATAGAACTGGATTAAATTTCATATCATATAAGTCTCTTACCTCAACCTCTACATTCTTTTCCTCAAAATGTTTCATAGCTGTTACTGCAAGGTCATAGTTAACGCTATCTTTTCTTGGATCACCAATTACAAATAAAGCTTTCTTTTTCTTTGAATCAGTGAAACCTTTTGGTTTGTAGTCTTGTACTAAATTTTCTGGAACTATAGATGCTGATGTTGATGCATCTGCTGAGGCTGATGTTGTTCCATCTGCCGTAACATCATTTCCCTGAGTTTGAGGATTTTTATTATCATTAGCTGCATCACTTCCGCAACCAATTAATCCTATTGTGATTACCCCTGTAATTATAGCTGTTAATATCTTTCTTTTCATTTGTATTTCCCCCTATTACTTTACGATAAAGCTTTTATTTCTTCTATTAATAATTTCAATTCATCTTTTAAGAGCTCATTTCTTCTTTTTACTACTGAACATTTCATAACAATTTTTTTATTTTTGAAAGGTATTCTTTTTAAATAGCCATTAAAGTTATATTCTGTTTTCCAATCTACACATACTGAGAAAGATGGTAAGTTTATCAGTATGTCTTCATAGGATTTAGAATCATTTACTCTAATTATCTTTTTATTTGTATCTAATCCAAGTTCCTTAACTTCATAATTTAAATTAAATAGTCCTCTAAATAGTTGCTGTTTTTTTACACAAAACAATCCATTTAAATCATCGACAGATATATAATCTCTATGGTTTAGCAGGGAACTTTCATTTACATGAAGCTTTAATTCACCTTCAATAAGCTCTACATATTCTAAATTCTCATTTTCAAGATACTTTAGAATATTTTTTTCTTGATAGTGGCTATATTGTATAAAGGCTATATCTACGTCTCTATTAATGAGTTTGTCTATTGCATCATCAAAATTATCATCATATAAAATGAATTCATAGTTTTTATTCTTAAATATAGCGCATAGGTCTGTGAATTTCCTTCTAACTATACATGATCCAAATGAAGCTATTTTAATTTTATTGTCGTTATAATCATATAAGAGTTTCTTTTCTGTTAGCTCAAATTGATTTACTAAGGTCTTGGCATAATGATATATTTCTCTACCTTCTGTAGTTAGTTTGACTCCTTTATTTGTTCTTTCAAATATAATGCGTCCTAACTCATTTTCTAAAGAATTAATTTGTGCACTTAAATTAGGTTGAGAAATATATAAGTTGGAAGCAGCTCTTGATATACTACCTGTTTCCACAACTTCAACAATATAACGTAATTGATTATACTCCATGGATATCCTCTTCTTTTGTTAAATTTTTGTTTATATCTTGCAAAATATCTACTCATATACAATTTAAGATATTTGTAAACGAAAAACAAGTAGCTGGCTATCTGTATTTTTTATAGCCAGCTACAAAATATTTATCTCTTGAAAAGTGCTAGGATATCTTCATCATCTAAGTTGCTAATATTTTCACCAAGTTCTATATCTTTACCTACCACTTTGTCTATTAAATTTTTCTTTTCTTCTTGAAGCGATATAATCTTCTCTTCAATAGTACCTTCAGAAATCATCTTAATTACTTCAACAACATGCTTTTGACCTATTCTATGGGCTCTATCTGTTGCTTGATCCTCTACAGCAGGATTCCACCATGGATCAAAATGAATAACTATATCTGCACTAGTTAAATTTAATCCTGTTCCTCCAGCTTTAAGAGAAATTAAGAATACTGAAGTATCATCTTTATTAAAATCTTCAACAATCTTATTCCTTGTTTTTATTGGAGTTGACCCATCTAAATAGTAATGTGATACTTCATTCTCCTTAAATACTTTAGAAATATTACTAAGTACTGATGTAAATTGAGAGAATACAAGAATCTTATGTCCTTCATCTATACTTTGTACAACAGTTTCTAAAAGTGCATCTATCTTACCACTTCCTCCTTTATAATCATCCATAACAATAGAAGGGTCTAAGCAAATCTGTCTAAGCTTTGTAATATAAGATAATATTTCAATTTTGCTTTTAGAGAGTTCATCATCTTGAACCTTCTTTTCGATTATATCTTGAATATATTTAACATATGTTGAATACACTTTTAATTGCTCATCATCAAGGGGAACTATTAATCTATTTTCAATCTTATCTGGCAGCTCCTTTATAACATCTTTCTTATATCTTCTAAGTATAAATGGCTTAATTAGTCTATTTAAGTCTTGTATTAAACATTCATCCTCTTCAAGTCTTCTATGGTATCTTGTTGCAAATTTCTTTTCATCATAAAGATATCCTGGCATTATAAAATCAAAAATACTCCATAGCTCCATAAGAGAATTTTCAATTGGCGTACCAGTTAATGCAAATCTATTCTTTGATTTAATACTTTTTACTGACTTAGCATTTTGAGAAGACGGATTCTTTATATTTTGTGCCTCATCTAAA
Source organism: Clostridium paraputrificum AGR2156 (assembly GCF_000424025.1). Classification (NCBI taxonomy): domain Bacteria; kingdom Bacillati; phylum Bacillota; class Clostridia; order Eubacteriales; family Clostridiaceae; genus Clostridium; species Clostridium paraputrificum. Next base: position 295,554 of record NZ_AUJC01000005.1, on the reverse strand, counting down.
ATACAATAATCAAATTCTATTTCCTTATACAGATCTATATCTCTCTTTATTAGGTTATAGGTTGTAATTAAAACATCATACTTATCTCTATTCTTTAATATACTTTCTCTCTCTTCCCTATTGCTATGTAATATACCAACTCTTATGTTAGAGGCAAATTTCTTAAACTCTTTATACCAGTTATAAACTAAGGAAGTTGGAGCTACTATTAAACTTAAAGCTTTTTCATTTGAAGCAAGGAAAGTTATAGTTTGAAGAGTTTTTCCAAGTCCCATTTCATCCCCTAGTATCCCTCCAAAACCTAAATAATCTAGAGTCTTAAGCCATGAAAATCCAATTTTTTGATATTCCCTTAAATTTGCATTTATATTATCTGGAATAGGAAACTCTTTTCCCTTTAGTTTTCCTAGGGTAGTTTTAAGGGATTTTAGCCCCCTTCTTCCTTTTACATATGTTATTCCATTATCCTGTAGATAATCCTCAACATACATACCTTTATTCTTATTAAATTCTATAGTGTTTTCACTAATTTCTTTATCTTCATTTAAGGAATCTAGTAGTTTAAGAAGCTTATTTAGTTCTATTTCTTCTAAATCTAAAAAATCACCAGTTGAAAGTTTGTAGAATTTTTTGCTATCTCTAAATGCCCTTAGAATATTTGTTGTTTCATCTTCCTTAATATCCCCAAGTTTAAACTTAAATTCAAAATAATCATACTTACCTTTTCTAACTTCACCCTTAAATGCATTAGAAGAAAGATTTTTTATACCAGTAAATCTATCTGAGTAAAATATTTCGCCATACTCATGAAGCTCTAATATGTCCTCTTTAAAAAATTTAAATATGTACTCATCATCCTTAAAAAATCTAAAGGTATCATTAACTTCTTCAAAACCTAATTCTCTAAGTTTTATTATTACCTTTTCTTCTTTATTAGTATCTCTATATATAACCTTATTCTTTAGATTATGAAAATAGTTAAATTCATACTTATAATAACAAACCTTTAATGTAAGGAATATATCATCACTTTTATCAAAATAGAACTTAAAAGACACAGGTGCTATAACTACCTTATTGCTTAAAGATTTAGATAGTTCTATATCATCACTAATTTTTTGCATAGAAGGTATTAAATCTCTAAGAACTCTTTCTTCTTCGTCTCTTGTAAAGAATATAGAGTTTCCGTGGTTGAAGGCTTCTAAATATGGAGTTATCCCTTCAATCTGATCATATGATGGTAAATATATTGTAGTATTGAACATAAATACATCATTAGTATCATTTAAGGCTTCTGGAATACCACGAGGAGCTTCTAGCTTAATTAAGTTACCTAAATCCCTTAAATTCATAGGAAGAGGGATATTCTCCTCTAAAATTTCTGTTTCAATTAATCTTGAATAAAAGCCACTTCCTAAATAAACTCTAAAGTCCTTTATTATAGTCATAAACTCTCTTAAAAGAGCTTTAGGTATAACAATCTGCTTTCCTGAAACAAGCTTTTCATTAACCTTCCTAAAGGAATTAGAGGATAAATCAATTTCTTTTAATAATTCAATAAACTTTATTAGTCTTTTAATTGATGAGGTTAAGCGCTGTTCCTTTATGTTAAATATAAAGTCCTTTCCATAAGGAATAGATATTCTATTATAAAGCCCAACTAAGAAAGCATCGATATCCTTTAGTGTATATAGCTTGTTAGACTTCATTCCTTCAAGACCTATTTTGAATTCTGCTCCTAGTTTTCCTGTCCACTGTATTTTATTAAGTATGACCTCTATCTTTATCTTATCCTTCTTTTTTTCTTCACCAAGCAGTAAATCTAGTATAGAGCTTTCTGTTTTCTTTATAAGTTCCTCTTTAGCTTCAGTTAAACCTAGTTCATCCTTTATACTTGGATTTTCCTCTAAAGAATTAATAAACTTATAAAAGGTAGCCACAAGATGCTTACAGCAATATCCACTCTTACTACTCTTCTTTTCAAAGGTATTACAACTACAATGAGAAAATATTACTTCCTTATTCCTTTTATCTATATCTAATTTACAAGAATACTGGCTATATAAATCTTCAGAAATAACTGAACTAGTAAGAACTATTTTTTCACTATCTCCCTCAAAATTTAAATCTGAAATCAAATCATTTTTGAATACTCTTCCCCCATCTTTTTCATTTTTACCCCAGGTACTTTTATTAAATCCTTCTATTAAGGCTTGCTTTAACATTAAATCACCACATTTTCTTTAGATTAATCTATTTATATAATAACAGAACTGAAGTTCTTCTGTCTAACTACTATAATTAGATATATTTTAATAACAATAGCAAAACACCACTAAATCCATAAATTATTATTAAGTAATAGGTTAATAAAATTATATAAATCTTTCATTAGTTAATAAAATAAACTTAACTCATGCAAGGTTTATAAAAATAGCTTAACCCTATAGAGCACTTAAACTGGAGGAAATATGTACAAGGTTCTGATATTTGATATAAAAGATTCTAGAAAAATTTCAAATAGAGAAGACCTTCAAAAGACTCTAATAACTTTAATAAAAGAGTGTAATAGAATTTTTAAAGAATATATATTAAGCCCATTTTGTATAACTTGCGGAGATGAATGGGAAGGTTTATTGACTATAAATAGTCCTCATTTAGAAATACAACGATTCTTCAAGAATGGATTACCCTCAAACATTAATTTCTACTTTGGAATAGGAATTGGTGAAATATCTATTAAGGATTTCTCTCTTCCAACCAATTGCCTTGATGGAGAAGCCTTTATTAAAGCAAGAGAAGAATTAAATAAAGCTAAGAGTAATAATATATTCTCTTAGCTCTAATTTTTTTTATATTAATTTATAGATAAGAAGACCAGCTATATAAGCAGTTACCAAGCTTACTAAAGTACCTATAATAAAACATTCTACAAAGTAATCTTCAGAAAACTTCTTAAACCTTGCAATTGATTTTAAAGTTAATATTACTGCTATTAAAGCATATTGAGTACAAACTACTGATATTATGATAAAAATTCTTTCTAAAACACCTATTATAAAACCACCATTTTTGGCACCTTCATCCTCTTCATAATTACTTCTAGTAATGGTATTTAACAAAAACTTTAAAAAATATCCAACCTCATAGGTACAAAACAATAAAATAAAACATATAGCTAAAAAGTTATTATAAGGTACTAATTTACCTTTAAGAAAATTAATATATTCTAAAAATTCATAAAAGCTTATATTGTTAAATACTATGAAAATAATATATAAAGCTATAAAATGAAAAATCTGATCTAAAATGAACAGACATAAATTACTAAGCTTATAGGGTAACTTGTCCACATTGCATTTATAGAAACACTTTCCATAGTCTATAACAAAATGAATACACCAAATAAAAATTGCGCTTAGTAAATAGTTACTCAAATCAAGTAAAGAAGTATAATTTACTATGAATACTAAAATTAAAAATATTATGGTATGAATAAATGCATGTATAAGATTATATCTAGCTGATAAGATATAACCCTTTGTATTTTTCAAACATATAGCTTCCCTTCCTTTTACAATTTTGTCTGGTTGAAAAACAAAATCTCCAAGAACATGTGATATTAAAGCTATTAAAAACAATGTAAAATTCATAGTTATCTTTCCTTATACTGAGCAAATAGAGATTCTATAATCCTTATATTATTCTCTATCACAAAAAATTCTGCTGAATTTAACTTTTGAGATATATCTGACTTTGAATTAGATATGCCTTCTTCAACCATTTTATTATAGGAACCAGCTTTCCTATACCCTTTAATAACTATCCATTGTTTAGGAGTTATTTTATTAAGTAATATCTCTGTACTTTCAATTAAAGAGTTAATTACACTTACTAAATCTAATTTACTATTTAAATTATCATTTTCTAAGGAAACTGCTACTTCCTCATTTCTACTTACAAAATACTCATTTAATAACACTCTATTAGCTTTAGAGTTAATTAAACCTCCACCTTTTTTAGATAGATTTAAAGCATTTCTAGCATTTATAAAAGCCTCTCCATCCATATTAGAGCTTCTATTATAAACCTCAGTGCTTATAGATCCAATTCCTATTCCAGAGTAAGTTTTTATTCCATAATTACTTAAAAACTCATTAATTTCAGTGATTATAGTATAGCTTTTAGAAATATCCTTAAGAACTATTTGCCACTCATCTCCTAAAGTAATTGTAATAGGAGTTAAAAGCTTATCTTCATACTTGTTGCTAAGAGACTTTAAGTAATTTTTAATTATATTTTGAACTTCTATTCTATTTTTGATTTTACGCGAATGAACAATATCCATGTTTATAACGCTGTATATCATTTTATTATCTCCACTTCGTTTTTTATTAAATTATACCATATCGTTACATAATTTAACCAAAAAATTAACTCTCCAATGGTAATATTTGACCATCTACATAATATCTATACATCTGTAGTGTAATCTTATTTACAAGAACTATAGAATCTGCTTGATATCCTCCGTCTGGACTATTATGAATAATATAGAATCTATAATAATCTTTATCTATATTCTTCGGAAGGTTTAGATTATCTTCAGTATACTTATAATCTACTTCATCTTGAGTTTTTCCAGTATAGTCATAAATCCTATGCCTTATATCCTCTATAGAAAGCCCGCTGTAGTCATAGTGAGGAATATTCCTTTCATCGCCTTTAACCTCTAATAGCTTAAATATACCATTGTCATACTTCATTATTTCAACTACATCAATTATCTTATCATTAATTGAAACATCCCTTAAAGAGAACCTGTTTAAAAGCTCGTATATATTATCTCCGTCTACATCCTTTAAAATCCCACCGCTAGATTCTTGGGTATAATTGTCCTGCTTATTTGTAGGTATTCCAGACTCATCATAGAAACCATTATCTAAATAAAACTTCTTCTTATCTTCAGGAATATTATATTTATAATACTTGTAACTCTTTATATCCATAACATAATATGAATTGCCCATTAAAAATCCTTTATCGTACTTAGGTACATCCTCTTCAGCTACTACATATTCCCCGTCTTTATATAAATAAAGAAGAGAGTAATGACTTGATGCTCCTGCCTTAACATCTATTAATATATCCATAACTTTATCTCCAGTAGTATCTTTAGCATCAACTATTTCTATGCTCATTGGATCTACTTCCTTAACATAAAGTGTTTTCTGGTTACTTCCATCAACTATTTGAATATAAGCTTTCTTTTCATCTTTGCTATCTTTCTCAAGTAATTTTATGATATCTCCAACTCCATCACCATCAAGATCTGTAGTAATGCTGTTCACCTCACTATATCCATTAATATTAATTTCCTCATCTAATTTAAATGTAACATTCTTTTTATTTATCTCAGGTTCAATCTTCCTTTTATTATCTCCACAACCTACAAATGATAATATAATTAAACAAAAAATTGCATAAGTTATACATTTTTTCATACTCATCCTCCAAATAATTTTATTCTTACAATAATCTTATTTGCACAATGGATGAATAATGAATAAAAAAAGTAAGAAGAGATTTTTGGTCTCCTCTTACTTTCTAATTAAATTAATTATTCAACTATTTCACCAAGTAATGAGAATGGTTGAGCTCTATTTATGTGAACATTAACTAACTTACCAATCATAGAAGAATCTCCTGGGAAGTTTACAAGTCTACCATTTCTTGTTCTACCCATTAACTTAGTTTCATCATTCTTAGATGGCCCTTCAACTAGAACTTCAACAGTTCTACCTTCATAAACCTTATTTCCATTAATAACACCTTTATTAATAACATCAACTAATCTGTTGAATCTTTCGTGCTTAACATCATCTGGAACTTGATTTTCCATTCTGTCAGCTGGTGTATGGTTTCTTCTTGAGTAAATGAAAGTAAACGCTGAATCATATCCAACTTCTTTGCAAAGATTTAAAGTGTCTAAGAAGTTTTCTTCTGTTTCTCCAGGGAACCCAACAATAATATCTGTTGTTATTGAGCATTCTGGAATTTCTTCTTTAATCTTCTTAATTAAGCTCATGTACTTTTCTCTATCATAGTGTCTGTTCATCTTCTTTAAGATTTCATCAGAACCACTTTGAACTGGAAGATGAATTTGTTCACATAACTTGTCACATTCTTTAATAGCCATAATAACATCTTCTGTTAAGTCCTTAGGGTGAGATGTCATAAACCTAACTCTTTCAAGACCTTCAATTTCGTTAATTCTTCTAAGAAGTTTAGCAAAATCTATTTCTTCTTCTAGCCCTTTACCGTATGAGTTAACATTTTGCCCTAGAAGAGTTATTTCTTTATAGCCTTGAGCTACAAGTTCCTTAATTTCTTTTTCAATTTCTTCCGGTCTTCTACTTCTTTCTCTTCCTCTAACATAAGGAACTACACAGTAAGTACAGAAGTTATTGCATCCATACATAATAGTAACAAATGCTTTTATTGAACTTTCTCTATCTACAGGAATACCTTCAATAATTTCAGTTTCTTTGTCAAATATTTCTTTAACTTGAACCCCTTCAGTCTTTACTCTATTTAAGTATTCAGGGAACTTATAAGAGTTATGTGTACCGAAGATAATATCAACATATGGGAACTCTTTTAAAATTTTGTCGGCCATTCCCTTTTGTTGCATCATGCAACCACAGATACCTATAACTAAATCAGGATTATTTTTCTTTAGTTTCTTAAGTAGTCCTAAGTTTCCATAAACCTTATTTTCAGCGTTTTCTCTTACGCAACATGTATTAAATAAAATAATTGAAGCTTCTTCTTTAGCTTCAGTTTTTGTATATCCAATTCTCTTAAGCATTCCTGAAAGCTTTTCAGAGTCTTCTTCATTCATTTGACAGCCCCATGTTTCAATATAATACTTTAGATTTTTTACTTCTGACATAGTATTCTCCTTTACATGCAAATTTCTAATGTATTATAACAAATTTATTGCATAAAATAAAGGGTTGTTATTTTTTAATAATAGGAGATCGTGATTTTAATTGTATTATTATTAATGGTTATGAAAAAAAAATCACTGTATATCAGAGTATAGATATACAGTGATTTAAATTTTAACTTATTTTATTTTCTTTTTTTAATACTACAAAACAAGCTCCTGCAACAGATATAACTAAAAGTGCAAACCATAAACCTATATTTGCATTATCTCCAGTAGCTACACTTTGTCCTTCTATTTGTTTTAAATTGTTAAATGCATTTTCCAATTCTGCTATTGCCTTTTCAACTTCTTCTGTTGTGGCATCTTTATTTTCAATAACAGTTTTTGCAGAATCTAAAGCATTTTTTAGGTTATTCCAGCTTCCATCTGTATAATTTCCCTTTTCTAATTTAATAAGTTTATTATATAACTTTATTAGTCTAGTTTTATCCACTTTTACTTCAAGCTTAGATAATGCATCTGCAAGATTATTATATGCTGCTTCAATTTCTTCTTTTGAAGCATTAGTATTATCTAATACCAATTGAGCATTTTTAACAGCATTCTCAAATACTTTAAGGGAAGCTTGTGTATATTTAGAGGTATCCAAGCCTTCTATTTTATTTAAGAAAGCTTGTAAATCATCTTTTGAGATTTCTTCTTCTGGTGTTGTTTTAACAAGCTTATCGTAAGCATCAGTTAACTCATTGAATGCATTATTAATTGCTTCTTGCGTAGCTAAATCATCATTTAACACGCTTTTTGCCTTTTCTAATGCTTTGATAAATAAACTCCAGCTCTCCTCAGTATAATCATCCTTTTCTAGGGACTTAACCTTATTATATAGATCCTCTAATTGAGATTTATCCACTTCAACTGTGTTGTCTTCTAATATTAAACTAACCATTGCAACTGATAATTCTGTTTTCATAATTTCAACATCATTTGCATTTGGTTCTTCTGAATCTACTAAAGCTTTTGCCTCTACAATCTTATCTTGAAGAGTTTTCCAAGAATCTACTGTAAATCCTTGATCTTCAATAGCTGAAGCTTGAGCAATAAGTTTATTTAAACCTTCAAGATCTGCTTTTACATCCACTGCATACAATTTAATTTCAGAAGCTGTTCCATTATTATTTACTGCTTCTAGTGCAACTAATCTTACATGTTTAGTTGTAACTGCATCAAACTCAATAATTTTTGCTTCAGAATTTCTTGCCAGGGTTCCTTCCTTAACCTTTGTATAGTTAACACCATCATCACTTACTTGAATCTCGTATTTAGTAATAGTTCCATTAAGTCCACTTTGTCGAGGAACATATGTCAATCCATTTACCTTAGTTGGCTCGTCCATTTCAAGGTCAATCCAATGAGGCATTGTAGTTACATTCCAATCTGTATGCCACATAGTTCCAGTGTTATCATCTAATACATTTTTAGGATCAGATCCATCTTTTTGATAACTAGAAGCTGTAGCTTTAATTATTGAATTATCAATATAATTAACATTTTTTATAGGTTTTGCTACCAATCCATTTAATGCAGATGCTAATAATTTTTCGTATCCATCTACTGTAGACTGTAATGAAGCTGGTAAGTCTCCTCTAATGCTATTCTTTACAAATAACAATACATTTACACTTTCTTCTGTATATGGAGATAAGTCTTCTGGAATTAAAGATAAATATGCATTTACTCTAGAATAATCAGCTTTTTCAAAATCTAAATCCTTTAATATTGCATTAATTTCATTAGCTTTTTCGCTAATTTCTTGTGATGTTGGATTATATTTAGTAAATATCTTCTTAGAATCCTTTATTAATGCACTTAGTTTATGGTTTTTATTTTCTTTTAAATATTCACTAGCATTCCATACTGCATAATCTAATTCCATAGTGGAAGCATATTCTGCATTTTTAGCTAATCTTATATCATCTACATATCCTATAAATGATTTAGTTTTGCTTCCAATATATTGCATAGGGAACATATTAGTTGCAAGTAATGGTCTTCCTTCTACTTTTTCTCCATCACCTAAGGTATCCACTAAGTTTCCATTTACATATAAAGAAATTTGATTTAACTCATTCTTAAATTCTAATTCTACCCATTCATTTACAGGTAGTTCATAATTAAATGAATAATCATAATTTTCTCTTGAGAAACCAACTTTTCCAGTATCCTTTTGAACTGCTTTTATAGAACCGTATTCTGATTCAAATAAAATTTGTTCTTCTTTACTATTTGAAGTACGCTTAACCTTTACACGTAAATCATTATTCAATCCTACTGTATTTAACTTAGATTGAACGTAGCTTTCATTACCCTTTAACTCTAAAACGTTTTTACCATCTTCTTCTTTAATTTCCGCATTACTTCCTGAAGCTAAATTATATCCATTAGATGATGAATCTTTTAAATCGTCCATATTATATTGTGCAATATTTTCAGATTTTGTTTCTACATCATAATCAAAGTTTACTCTAGGGTCTTCTCCAATTTCATTAATTTTTTCTTTTGCTTCATCTAATGATAAGTCATTTTTACCCCATAGTTTTGCAGCAAATAATGGCATTGCTACACCAATACGATCATAAACATCATATTCACTTACACCATTATCAAGATAGTCAGTCATATCATTCCATACAGCAAATGCACCACCAATCATTTGATCATCACCAGCAGGAATAGTAACACCACCAATAGAATTAATTGGTAGGTTATACATAGTATTATCATTTAAATAATCATAATAATACCCTGCGTTAGGAACAATATAGTAGTTACCATCATTACAGTTAATTAAATCAAAGCCTTGTTCGTACATTTCATCCATGTTAGCATAACCAAAGTTCCATAAATTCATTTGTACCTTTTCACTTCTTACAGGAGTTGTACCTCTACATTGAGATAAGCTTCCCCATATACGTGCAGTTCTTCCTGTATCTTGAACATACTCTAAAATATCATCTGCAAATTTTCTGTAGGATTCTTTATCTGCATTATATTCATCTGCTCCTACATGAATGATCGTCTGGTCATCAAATACTGGGTCTTCACCCATCATGTATTCATCAAAAATACTCTTAACAAACTCTAAGCATTCATCATATTTTGTTTTTAAAGCAAGGTGATCATTATCACGTCCCCATGTTCCGTGACGTAGATCAGGACGTACTTTAGTTAGTGCAAGAGAGTGAGCAGGAGTATCTATTTCAGGAACAATATTAACCCCATATATTCTTGAAGTTTTAATGAATTCATTAAATTCATTTTTAGTATAAAACATATCTGTGCTTGTTAAATCAGCTTTGTTTAATCCGTTATTACCGCCCTCTTTTATGTCAGACTCTAAACGGAATGCAGAATAAGCTTCCATTGGATCTTTACCAGCAGAAGAATAGTTTTCTAACGGAATTAGGTTATCATTTAAATGAACTTGGAAATCATTTAATTTATACCATGACATTTCCTTTACTATTTGTTCTAAATAATCCATAGTAAATGTCTTACGACCTACATCAAGAATAAATCCTCTTACTTCGTATAGTGGATAATCTCTTGTAACTCCTTTTGGAATTGTAATATTATTATTTTGTTTTAAAATCTGTAATATTGTTCTTGTTGCCCAAAAAGAACCCGTTTCTGTTTCAGCTTCTACTGTAATATAATCAGAAATATCCATTAAATATCCTTCATCTTGTAAACCTTTAGATTGATCCTTTGTTAAAGTAAAAGAAATATCTCCAGCCTTAGGTGTTACTCCTGAAACTACCTTTAATGTTTTACCGCTCATTGCCTTATAATCTTCAGCAAAAGTTTCAGCCATTTCTTTAAGTTCTGAAGGAACAATAATTCTAGACGAATTTGAAATTGTAAAGTTTCCTTTGCTTCCTTTCCATTCACGAAGTTCAGGAATTACAACTGGAGAAACATTCTCCCCTTCTTCATTTGTATATTTACCAGGAACTTTTATAGCGCATTCTTTGAACTTGTACTCTTTAGTCTCTTCATTAGTAACTTTAAATGAGACGTTTACAGTAACATCAGTTATAGGTTCATAAATTGTTAAATCTTCACCAATTACTTGTTCATAATCAGTACCATTATATTCAACAATAAAACCATCTTCATTTGGTAAATTAGAAATATCTAGCTTTTTATCACCTTTCTTAGGAGATTCAATATTAATAGAATTTACAATATCAGAGATGCTTTTTTTAGTATCTCCCCCATAAACCTCCATTTCATAAAGTGAAACAGAATTCCATGTAACAATTCCATCAGGATCATCTGCAGTATATTCATTGATATATAATCTTACATATCTTGCATTATATACTTTATCTAGAATGATTTTTTGATCCTTTCTAGATGGATTTTCAGTGAAACTTTGTACTGTTTTCCAGTCATTATCATTCATAGGGTTACTTAATGTGTCAGCTATTTGTATTTCATACTTTGTAGCATTTCTTCTTTCCCAAAATAAATTAATTGTTTTTATATCTTGTTTTTTACCTAAATCTACATAAATCCAAGCTGGCTTTCCAGTTGCAGACCAACGAGATCCTTTTGATGTAGTATCACCATCAACAGCTTTATCTCCACTTAAAGAACTTGTTTCAGAATCACTAACAAAAACTTCTTTTCCTAAAGCAATATTTTCTGATGGATCTTGCTCATCAGGCATAGATGAATCTTTTAACATTACTTTAAAATCACTGCAAGAAACGTTAGGATAGCCCTTTTGTTCAGTTACTTCTAACTTTACATATCTTCCTTTTACAGATTCTTCCAATAAATTTTCAGATATTTTTGTAGTATTACCTGCTTGTACAGCTACTGGGTCCCCCCAATTGTTAATATCATTAGATACATAAATATTATAGCTTGAGGCATAATTTTCATTGCTTTCCCAGATCATTCGAAAATAATTTAACTCTTCTTCCTGACCTAAATCAACATATGCCCACTGAACTGGTTTACTTTCTGATGACCATCTAGACCCCTCATCTTCATCTGTTAAATTGCTAGCAGGCATGGTACTGTACTCAGCACTTGCAATTACATTCTTGTTTAATGCCAAATTTACGTTAGGTGAAGTTTTAGCTGAAACTGTCATTGCATTAAATGGAATTAAATTCACTATCATAGCGGCACTAAGTAAACTATTAATGATACGCTTAAATTTCATACTTACCTTCCTTTCTTTTTAGTCTTATCCAGTTTTTTATTAATACAATACCTTCTCAATCCCCCTATTTACATCCCTCCTGTCATCCATGTAAATAATCATAGATAAACTTATTTACATATTTATACAGTTCCAGTTTATAACCTGTTGCCTTATTCGTATTTGCACTAATTAGTTAAACTTGTTAACTTTTGGTTTTTTTGAAATTTAGAAACAAAAATAAGAACTCTAAATTTTAGAGTTCTTATTACTTTAATACCCCACTATTAATAGTATAAATATAACTGCCAGTGCACATATACCTATAAATACATCATCTTTTTTATTACTTTCTATTATTCTTACACCATATATTTTTTTACTTGGATAAAAAAATTGAACACCTTCTGTAGTGAAACAATCAAGAAATATATGTAACATATAATTTATACACCAAACTATAGCTATGTTTAAATTTATAATAGCAACCAGTAAAGTACTTAAAACTAAAAATATAAGTGAATGTGTTAATGATTTTCTTTTAATTAATATTTGAGATAAGTCAGGCACAATTGAAGCAAGCAATCCCCAAAAAGCTATTGGTTCCTCTAGTATTAAGGGTAAAGTAACAGCCAATGCCACCGCAATCTGTGTTTTTTTAGACATATTATTACCACTTCCTAAACTTAGTTATAAGAATAGTATTACCTAAAATTTCATATTTATAGGTATATATTTTATCCAAAAATAAAAGACCCAAGGTTAATCTTGAGTCTTTTTCTTATTTAGCAATCTTAGTTCATAAATTATATCGCTTTGTCCCATTAATAAGAATCCTAATCCTAAACAAATAGGCGTAAAAATTAAGGCATAAGAACCTATAAAAAATATCCCCAATATACTCCATATAACTAACAAAAAAACTATAATTTTTAAAGAAATATCCATATTTACCCCCTCAATCCCTGTTAAAACCCTAATAGTCTACTTTGAATCTTATCAAATTCATCTTGTGTTATTACTCCTGAATCAAGCAATCCCTGTATCTTTAAAATTTCATCTACTGTAGACAGTTCATTATTAAGATCCATATCATCTGAAGAATATAAAGAATTGTTTTCTGAATTTATTGTACTCTCAAGAAATTGCATAAGCTCTTTTACAGTACCATAAATAGAGTTATATAAATTTGAATGTATATTTAGTTCACTAGCTACAATTTTTATCTCTTTATTTCCCTTGTTTTTATTAGAGGAATATAGTCTTAGCTTTAAGCTATTTACAAAAGCATTAGTAGTTTGTCCATTTATATTTTCAATTGGAGGTTGCCCTAAACCACCTTTATTAATAACAAAACCATCTTCAACTAATTCAAATCTTGTTATATCACCATATCTATATACCACTGCATCTTTAATATGTTTACCAAAACTATCTAGTACTTGGAACATCTGATTTTCTTCATCTATCTCTATGTATGTTCCAATCTTCTTAGTTCCTTTAAATTTATTTAATTCCTCTTGATTCAAAACGTATTTTGAGATTGCATCTTCTATCTCTCTTACTCTTCTTTGTGAAATATTTACACTATTACTTAAATAGTCATAACTTTTATCATAACATTCTTTACAAATGAATCCATTAAATATGGCAATTTTAGCCCCTACCTTATTGCATACCATGCAAGATTCTTTTTTACCAAAAATACCCATACAATCACCCTTTCTTTACAAAATAATTATACTATCATACACTTTTTTTAACAATAACAATAACCCCAAATATGTAAATTGCATATTATATATTACAAGATTCGCCAATTACTTAGTAAACCTCTTATTCTTTACTTGTAGAACAAATAAAAAGTTGGTGAGAAAATGAAGAATATTAACTACTTTTTTCAAAAGAAAAGAGCTAATTTTGGTGATATTATAAGTGTAAATAGGGGGCTATATAGACATTATGGTGTATATATAAGTGATAATACAGTAATTCATTATGCATCCTTTGGTGGAGATTTTGGTAGAAATGTATGTATTCATGCAACAAGTTTAAGAAAATTCCTAAATGGTTCTATGGGATATGAAGTTTGTGTTTTCCCTGATGGATTTAATGGTAAAGAGACGGTAAAAAGAGCTCTATCTAGAATTGGAGAAAGGCGTTATAGCCTATTTGCAAATAACTGTGAACATTTTGCAACATGGTGTAAAACTGGGGTATCTTATTCAAAACAAATTTGAATAGATAGTTATAAAAAAACTCTGCTTGTCAGAGTTTTTAGTATTTTCTATTAACCATAAAGATAAGAGTAAGTCAAATAAAAATATAAAAAGGAACTGACCATAAAGTCAGCTCCAATATTTGAATAAAGGGATTTGTGAATTTTAATTACTTAGTTGCTCCTTCAAGTGCCTTATTTACTGCTTCTAAAACACCCTTTGAGGAATTTGTAGCACCACTTACAGCTTCAACGCCTTCAGTTCCTTGCTTTTCAATAATTTCTGGAATCATATTATCCTTAACTCCATCAATTAGTGTCTTTGTTTCTTTATGTTCAACTACTTCAACAGTAGAAATTTTACCTTTTTCAACATTAACTTCAACCTTAATTGTTCCTGAAGTTCCTTGAGCTTCACCAGTGTAAGTACCATCTGTATACTTTCCACCTCCACATCCAACAAGAACACCAGCTGTTAATATAGCTGTAGCTATTAATGAAACTAATCTCTTCTTCATATCTATTTCTCCTTACTATTTTACTAAAGCAGCAGCATTCTTACCTGCAACTCTTCCATATACAACAATATCAGCTAAAGCATTACCACCAAGTCTGTTACCACCATGTACTCCACCAGTAACTTCACCTGCAGCAAATAATCCTTTAATTACATTTCCATCTTTGTTTATAACTTCAGCATTTGTATTTATCTTAATTCCACCCATTGTATGGTGAACAGCTGGAGTTACAGGAATTGCATAAACCTTACCTTGGTTTAATTGTCTTGGTAAATCTTCTCTTCCAAATTCACTATCAACCTTTGAAGATACTGCCTTGTTATATGTATCTACTGAAGCTTTCATAGTTGCCTTGTCTATTCCTAGCTTTTCAGCTAATTCTTCAACAGAATCTGCTTCTGTAACAAGTCCCATGTTGAAGTATTCTTCTGTAGCCTTTAAGCTCTTTCTTAAACCTTCATCAAAGAAAAGGTAAGCAACCTTATCATCTTGTTCTAATATAGCTTTAGAAACAACATCTCTAGTTAATAATTCATTTATAAATCTCTTACCTGATTTGTTTAATAATATTGCACCATTTCCTCTAACAGCTTCAGTAACCATTACTGCTTTATCAGGAACAACTGTTGGGTGAGTTTGAATTTCTGCCATATCAACAAAATCTGCATTAACTGCTTCTGCAAGTTTTATACCATCACCAGTAGCACCATTATGGTTAGTTGTAGCAAATCCTTTAAGGTCAGCCTTCTTTTGAACTACCATTTCTTGGTTTGCAGAGAATCCACCAGCAGCAATTACAACTGCCTTAGCTTTAATTGTATATTCCTTACCTTCTTTATCTGTAGCCTTAACCCCTTCAACGTTTCCATCTTTATCAAGGATTATTTCTTTAGCTTCATTCCATAATCTTAAGTCTACCTTTTCCTTATCAGCAGCTACTTTTAAAGTATCTACTAAGTGAGCACCTACCGCTGCTCCTCCAGTTGGTCTGTGAGTTCTATAATTTGTTGAACCTGCCATCTTACCAACATCTGAAAGGTCAGCTCCAATATCAGTTAACCATTTAACTGCATCCTTAGCTTCATTTGCTAGCTTTTCTACTAATTCAGGATTGTTTTTATCATATCCACCCTTCATAGTATCTTTAATCATTTGCTCTATGCTATCTTCAATTTCTTTAGCTTTTTGTTGGTCAGTTTCAGCAGCATTTAATCCACCTGTAGCTCTGTTAGTGTTACCACCTACTATAGGCATCTTTTCTAAAAGAACTACCTTATTTACACCTTCTTGTTTTGCTTGAACAGCTGCAGATAACCCTGCTCCACCTGCTCCAATTACAACAATATCAGCTGTTTCGCTTTTACTTCCACATCCTATCATACCGAATGTTGGAATTGCTATAAGTGCACTTAACACTAATGCAAGCACCTTTTTCTTCATAAGTTTATCCCCCTTATAACTAAATTGTTTTCATTCAACAATTAAAAGTATAAGGGGGATATATCTTTACAGCAATAATTTGGTCTTATTGTTTATTTTGTTCATTTTGTTCATGAATTTAATAACATATAATAATTAGTAGGTCTTCCTATCTTTCCATATTCACAAATCTTATCTACCTTGTTTTCCTCATATAACTTCTCTAAATATCTTCTTACTGTAACTCTTGAAAGTCCTATTTTATCAGCAATTTCTTCAGAAGTTAATTTTTCATTTGGATTCTCATAGAGAAAATTAATAATACTTTCATAGGTTTTAATATTTATCCCCTTAGGCATAGATGATTCACTACACTTTGTAGTTTTGCTAAGCATAAAACTATCTATATGCTCTTGGTCTAACTCATCCATAGCATAGAGCTCCTTCTTAATGGTCCTATACTTCTCTAAAGCTTCCTTAAGTCTATCAAATCTAAAGGGCTTAATTAAATAATCCATAGCTCCATACTTAAATGCATCTCTTACTGCCTCTTTACTTCTATCTGCGGTAATTAAAATTGCATCTACTGTTATGTTCTCATTTCTTGTCCACTTTAGAAAATCTATACCATTCCCATCAGGTAGGAAAATATCAATTAAAACTAAATCTATCTGATTTTTTAATTCTATGATAGCCTTTTTAGCTTCTTCTATTCTTCCACATTCTTTTACAAGCTTAATACCTTCTACCTTATTTAAAAATTGAATATTTATAGACCTAACCATAGGATCATCTTCAATAATCATAACTTTTATCATTTGTAAATCCTCCATTAAATCACTATATCCCATATGGTTTCATTTTCATCAGAAATTAAATTTATAGTGCCACCATTTCCTTCTATAATCTCTTTTATATTATAAAGCCCCATACCCCTGAAGTCTCCCTTTGTAGAATATCCTCTAGTAAATAACTTTTCTTTTCCGTATTCATCAATCATTGATCCATTATTCTTCACAATAATTTTTATATTTTTGTCTTGATATATACCAACAAAAATATATCCTTCATCTCGTTTAGAGACTTCCTCAATTGAATTTTGTATTAAGTTACCTATAATAATGAGTAGTTCATTCAATGAAAGCCCCCTAGGTATTTCCTTAAAGTTACTTTTTTCATCCACTTCAAATTTAATCTTTGCTTCATCTGCTCTATTATATTTTGCAAAAATAAGCCCTTGAATAGAAACTTCTTTAATATTTCTTAATGAATCAGTAATTAACCCTCTCTTTGAAGTGGTATTAAATATGTATTCAATAGCCTTATCATTTTCCTCTAATTGAATAAGTCCTGCTATTGTATGTAATTTATTCATGAATTCATGATTTTGAGCTCTTAAGTTCCAAAATAGCTCCTTAACCCCAGTTAGTTCTTCTGCCATATTTGTTACGATAGTCATATCTTGAATACTGGCTATTCCACCTTCTACATTTCCTGCATCACCAAAAATGGTATAGAAATTAGCCATAATAATGTTATCATCAATTCTAATCTCTTTGTTAAAAACTCTAGACCTTCTATACATAGTTTCCATTAGGTTGTCTAGAATAACACTAGGGACGTGAGTCCTAGAATTGATTTTTAGGATTTCCTGTGCCCTTGTATTCATCAATCGAACATCGCCAGTTATATTTATAGCAATAAGTCCATCATGAACATTATTAATTATTGACTCTCTTTCAAAAAGAAGTAGTGCTATTTGATTTGGTTCAAGACCAAATATAGATTTTTTTATATTTCTTGCTAATATTCTAGCTCCTAAAATAGATATCATTAAAGTAATGAAAAGCATAGGCAATATTTTATTCGTATACTTTTTCATTTCGTATAGCATATCACCTGCTAAAATACCAACAGATACTGCCCCTACTTGTTCCCCTTCATAATAGACAGGGACAAATGATCGTATAGAAGGACCTAGGCTTCCTGTTTCCTTTGACACATAAGATTCACCATATTCAAGTACCCTATACTTGTCGTTCTGTCCAAATTTAACTCCTATATTTGCAGGGATAGGGTGTGAATATCTTATACCATCCATATCCATAACTACAATAAATAAAACTTTTGTTTTTAATCTTAAGTTTTCAATGAAATTTTGAACCTTCATTGTACTTATTTCCTTATTTGCTAAGGTTTCTTGTACTAATGGTACTGATGAAACAACCCTACCTGTATCTAGGAGCCTTGCTCCAATATCTTCTTCAATTCTTCCCTTTATCATTTCATAAGAAAAGAAAGATATAATTAATATAGTTCCACTAATTAAAAATATAATTAACAAAGTAAACTTATTTTCTAGTTTCATAGAAACACCTTTTCTTCAGTAAATTAAATAAGATCCTTTGCCCAAAGCCATGAGCAAAAGTCACCTATATCTTCAAATCCAACACTACTATATAATTTTTTCGCATGAAAGTTATTATGATCTACCCTTATATAAATATCTTTCATATTTGATCCTTTTGCCATATCTAGAAGCTTAATTAATAGATCTTTACCATAACCTTCATTTCTATATCCATTAACTATCCCAAAGTTAACAATGAGATTTATATCTCTATTATAAATTATTTGTCCATATCCAATTATTTTATTTTTAACCTTTATAAAAACACATAAGTCCTTTAAATAGTATTCTTGTTTTATATCATACTTTATATCATCTACTGTAAGAGGGGTTCTATTATCTTCATTGAAAATTTCATTTTGCAGCTTACATCTAAGTTCATCATCTTTTCCTGCTTCACATAGACTAAATGTTGCATTAGTTACCCTTCTTTTAGGGTTAAAGTCTTTAATATTAAGCTTCATAAGGTTAGTAACCCTAATTTTATTCATTTTCATAGTATTAATTAAATATCTTGTATATGCATCTTCATAACCTTCATATATTACTAAGCTACTTTTAAATATTAAAAGAACCTTTTCGTTAAAAAAATGTATATACTCTTCCTTTAAATACATGTCAGATATTTTTGTTGATTTAGATGTTGAAACATCTGTCCACATATATCCAATATATTCGTTCTTATATTTTATAAGCTTTACATACTTTTTCACAAAATATTTTACTATAAAGGATTGATTGTCATAATATTTATAAAAATTCAATCTGTATGGGGTTTTATTTCTAGCCTCATATAATAATTTCTTAAACTCCTCTGTGTTTTTACTACTTAATTTCTCAATTACCATCATAAACACAATACCTCATAAAACATAGTGAAAAGAACTCCCTAATATAATATGGGAGTTCTTTTAATTTATTACCTAAATTTAAACGTCTTTAATACTTAAGCTAATTCTTTTCTTTTCAGCATCAACAGCTAAGATCATAGCTTTAACTTCTTCCCCAACCTTTAGCACTTGTGAAGGATGTTCAACTCTATCATGGCTTATTTTAGATATATGAACTAATCCGTCAACACCAGGCTCTAATTCAACAAAAGCACCAAAGTCATTTAATCTAACTACCTTACCTAAAACAACAGTTCCTTCTGGATATTTTTCATTAACCTTTGCCCATGGTTCTTCAGTTAATTGTTTTATACTTAATGATAGCTTGTTAGTTTCTTTATCAAGATCTATAATCTTAACCATAACCTTAGAGTCTTTAGTTAATACATCTTCAGGCTTTCTTACATGGTTCCATGAAATTTCAGAAAGGTGAATAAGACCGTCTATTCCATTAATTTCAGCAAAAGCACCAAAGTTTGTAAATCTCTTTATTTCTGCTTCTACTACATCTCCAAGATGTAATGTTGACCAAGCTTTTTCTTCCTTTTCAGCCTTGTCTTTTTCTAATATAACTCTTCTTGAAGCTACTATTTTAGAAGGATTTTCTTTAGAGAATTCTATTAACTTAACCTCTAAAGTTTGCCCCTTTAACTCTTCTTTGTTCTTTACAAACTTAATATCAATTTGTGAAGCTGGGATAAATATTCTAACTCCATTTAAATGAGCTACTAATCCTTTTTCCATTACAGTGTCTATTTTAACTTCGAAAATTGCTTCTTCATTATATAACTTTTCTAGTTTTTCCATGGCTTCTTTCTTTTCAAATTCTAATCTTGAAAGAACAACGTAATTATCCTCATTCTTAAGTTTAATTACCTTAGCCTTAATGCTGTCTCCAACTTTTAGTTCTTCTGCAAAATTTGAAGGATCTTGAAGACAAGTCAATTCCTTAAATGGAATAACTCCATCTGACTTATATCCTACAAGAGAAACTAATATTTCATCTCTTGTTTTTGAAAGAATTTCTCCTTCAACTTCATCACCAATTTTGAATCTTCTGTCAAGTTCATTCATTAATTGTAATTGATCATCCATTTTGTTTAGTTCATCTTGCATAATATTAATAACCTCCCTAATTATCCAATCTGGTGTTGATGCACCAGCGGTAATCCCTATTGTTTTAAAGTTTTTATTATTTATATATTCTACTGGTAATTCAGAAGAATTTTCTATATGTATAGTATTTTCACAATTTCTCTTAGCGATTTGATAAAGCTTTGTTGTATTAGAACTATTTTTTCCTCCAATTACAATCATAGCATCAACTGTTTTAGATAATTCATCAGCGTTCTTTTGATTTACTTCTGTAGCATTACAAATTGTATTGAATGCAAGTACTTCTTTTGTATTTGAAGATAAATTATTTAAAGTTTTCTTCCAATTCTCTTCTTTTTCTGTTGTTTGAGAAACTGCACAAACCTTACTAGGCACATTTTCTGGTAAAGTACCATCCTTAGTAATTAATGCCTTATTATCGCACCATCCATTTATACCTATAACTTCGGGGTGTTTTTCATCACCTAATATAACAATGTTATATCCTTTATTTGAATACTTTTCCACCTTCTTATGAATGTTTGTTACATAAGGACAAGTAGCATTCTTTACAATAAGTCCCCTATCTTCTAGTTTTTTAATAACATCCTTAGATACTCCGTGAGATCTTATTACTACCACATCGCCTTCATCTAACTTATCAATATCTTCTAAGTTCACTGAAAAGATATTATTATTTTCAAGATACTGAACCACATCATTATTATGTATTAGTGGGCCTAAAGTATATATTTTTTTATTGAATTCTTTTTGTATTTTTAAGGATTCATCAACCGCTCTTTTTACTCCAAAGCAGAATCCTGCACTCTTTGCAACTTTTATCTCTCTCATTTCCTATACTCCTAAGTATATGTTTCTCATTTACTTAATATTATTACTAATTACAGAATTAATCTTTTCTGTAACCTCTTTTATGTTAAGTCCAGTTGTATCTACTTCAATAGCGTCATCAGCTTTTCTAAGTGGATCAACTTCTCTATGAGAATCCTTATAATCTCTTTCTATTATATCTTTTAAAATCACTTCATATTCGCATTCTATATTTCTTTCTTTAAGTTCTTTAAATCTTCTATTTGCTCTCTCCTCTGGAGTTGCAGTTAAGAAGAATTTAAAAGGTGCATCTTTTAAAACTACTGTTCCTATGTCTCTTCCATCCATTATTACATTAAACCTTTTAGACATTTCTCTTTGAAGTTCTACAAGTTTTACTCTAACTTCTGGAACAGAAGCATAATCTGAAACGATTCCACTAATTTCAGGTACAGTTATTTCATTTTGGATATTAACACCATTTAGCACTAAATCATCATTAACAAACTCCATTTCCATACCTTCTATTAATGCACATATATCATCAACCTTATCAGGAGTTAATCTATTTTCATTAGACTTTAAAGCAACTGCTCTATACATGGCTCCTGTATTTATATACATTAAATCAAATTTCTTAGCTACTAATTTAGCTATTGTGCTCTTACCTGCTCCTGCTGGTCCATCTATTGCAACTGATATTCTCACAGTAATTTCCGCCTTTCATAATTAAACACTTATATTATAGATTATATATATTTTTACCTTTTCAGACAAGTTAAATATTTGAACCTGCTAAAAAGCCAGTAGCTAATGCTATTTGTACATTATATCCACCTGTAAAAGCATCCACATCTATTACTTCACCTGCAAATGATACATTTTCAATTATCTTAGACTTCATAGTAGATGGGTCTATTTCCTTAACACTTACTCCACCTGATGTTACTATTGCTTGATCTATTGGTCTTAAACCTGATATTGTCATAGTCAAATTCTTTAAAAGGGTAACTAAAGTTCTTCTTTCAACCTTAGTAATTTCATTTACCTTTTTATTTTCATCAATTTCAGAAAGCTTTATAATTATTGGAATTATTTTTTGAGGTAATAATGCATCTAAAGAATTTTTAAAAGCCTTATTTAAGGCACCTTGGAAGTCCTTTTGTAGCCTTTTATCAAGAGCTACTTCATCTAAAGCAGGCTTTAAATCAATAGTTAGAGTATATTTATGATTTCCTCTAATAAATCTACTTCCACTTAATATTAATGGTCCTGTTACACCAAAGTTCGTAAATAGCATTTCTCCTTGGTTTTCATATACAGTTTTTTTATCCCTTTTAATTTTCACATTAACATTTCTTAATGAAAGACCCATAAGTTCTTTTACCCAATCCTCCTCTATGTCCATAGGAACTAAGGAAGGTTTTAAATCTACAATTTTATGTCCCATCTTCTCAGCAAATACTTGCCCTTCTCCTCTAGAACCAGTAGCAGGATAAGAGGCTCCTCCTGTTGCTATAATAAAATAATCTCCTTCTATCTTTTGTTTTCCATTAACTACAACAGCTTTAACCTTCTTTTCATTCATTATTATATCTGTAACCTTATTTTCAAGAAGAATTTTCACATTAGCCTTTTTTAATCCATTTGATAATCCCTTTATAATATCTGAAGATTTATCTGACTGAGGGAATACTCTTCCCCCTCTTTCAACCTTTAACTTTATACCTTCTTCTTCAAAGAACTTCATTGTATCTTCATTTGTGTATGTATAAAGTGCACTATATAAAAATTGAGGATTACCAGGAATAAAATCAAAAAACTCTGAAATATCCTTTGCGTTTGTTACATTACAACGCCCTTTTCCTGTTATATATAATTTTTTCCCCAATCTATTATTTCCATCTAATAAAATTACTTCATTTTCTTTACCAGCAGTCATAGCTGCCATCATTCCAGCTGGGCCAGCTCCAATTACAATTACTTTCTTCATCCTTAAAGCCCTCCTTTACATCTTATAATATAACTAGTTTATCCTTTTAAATCAACTAGATTTAATTTTAGGACCTAAAAAGAGGAGTGGATATTTATTTTGCTTGTTCTAGATATAAAAAACAAGTCACTTTAAAATAAATATTCACTTCTTTATAGTTAAGATGTAAAATTATAGCTTTATTCTATTAAAAATTAATAAATCCTCCTTTTAATTATAATCCTATCTCACTATAGTTACACATTTTCTTATATAAGTCATTTAATTATTCAGCGGTTATAGCTACAATCATTCAAAATTCAGCTATTTAAAATTTCCTTAATAAGATTTGAATAATTGGTATTTTCGAGAATATATTTGCTATGAAGTTATAAAAGGAGGTATAAAAAATGGATGGGTATAACCCTAAAAACAGAAAAAAAATAGCAGTTGCATTATCTGCTATCATTCTTACAAGCCAAGCAATTCCTGTAAATGCACTTACAAATGACAAATTAAAAAATAATAAATATACTTACACAACACTTAATACTCTAATTTCTTCAAATGATACTGAGGCACCTGGAGTATTTCAAATTTCAAAAAACGATTGGGACGGATCACCAAACTATACTATAACAATGAATATGTGGTATGGAGTGAATGGTGATATTTGGAGGCTTTACGAAAATGGTGTTCTAATTGCTGAAGTTCCATTAATAAACAATACTCCAGCAGCTCAAACTGCTCAATATACCTTTACTGACAAGCCAAATAAAACTTATGTTTATACAGCAGAGCTTGTTAATTCAGCTGGTGTCACTCAAGCTAGAGAGTCTGTAACACATGTTGTTACTAAGAATGAAAAACCTATAGAGGTTCCTTTGCCAGAATCAGCTTCAGGTTTACCTGCTGTTGGATATACAGTTTTAAATGAAGACGAAAATACATTTGAATGGGCTGTATTTATTGCAAATCCAAATCCATCATATATGTGGAATGGTAGAGATTTCTCTGCTTGGGGACTATCATTTGAAACAGATAACGAAATAACATCTGTATCTAATTGTGCTTCTTATACTCAAGAGAATGGAAAGGTAACTATTAATCTAAAGCAAGATGAAAGATTATTAGGCTCTAAAACAACTAGAGTATTTGTTGTTCAAGGTAATAAAAAAGATTCAAAAGCTCCAAGTGCCTTTACTCCAAATATATTTAGAGGAAATATAACTTATCCAAAATATCAAGGATTGCCTTCTTCATGGAGTAAAAATAAACCAGACTTAAATATAAAAGATCTTATAGAAAATGAAGCTGAATACTATAGTACAACTGTTAAAGGTAACACAGGTAATAAACTTATGTATACAAATCCAGCTCATCCAACTCAAATTCAATTAGGGTTACCTAATTCAATGCCTGTTCCAATAAATGGTGTTAATGGATTAAAAATATGGATTCCTTCAGAATATTTAGCAATGGGCATTGCTACAGGAACAGAATTATTTGGCTTAAATCCAAACTTTATGATTGGCCTTTCAATTAAGGAAAACTTTACTTGTGGCCTTGCTCCAATAGAATCTGGTTATAATGAAAATATTGTTACTGTAGACGGTAAACAATGGTCATGGCCAATTCAAAAGAAACATCCAGATGGACCTTTCCAACAAGAAAAAGGTAATTTTAATGAAGTAAAGAAACAATACCCTGATTATTTACCATCAACTGCAGAACATGAAGATTATGTAACATTAAAAACTGGAGATATTGATGATCCATCTTATGTTCATGCAGCTATGACTTCATATATTAGCTTAACAATGACACGCGAATTCTTATATGCTATTCCTAATAATAAGTTTGATGAATTTATTAAGGATGCAAAAGATCCTTGGGCTGAATTTGTCTTAGTTGATAATGCTTATAATAGAGGTGTTTATGGGTTATTACAAAGAAATTTATTTACAACTCATAGAGAACAAGCTATCAATACTAATGACATAAATGCAGAGTTCCAATTATCAGGATTTGCAAATCACATTGAGAATATAAGTAATGTTATAAAAGAAATGGATAAGGAAACTTCAAATATTTATGATGCAAAAATAACTTGGAGCGAAATGGAAAATTATTTTGATGAGTTTAGAAAGTTCTATGGTAATGGTACACCGTCAGATTCTGAATGGAATGATATGAAATCTGATGTTAAGCGAGCTTTTGATATCTTATCTGAGCATTGGGGCGATGGAACTATATCTTATAGGTATGACTTCTTAACTTTATTGAGAGTAGCAGAACAATATCTTCCTGAAGATAAACATCCAAACCCAACAGGACCATCTTGGATAGAACAAATTGTTTCAGCAAACAACCAAGCTGCTTCTGCTCCTTCTAAATAGAAATAAAGGGTTACATCTAACAATTAAGATGTAACCCTTATCATATTTTTATACTATTTAAGTGGTGTATAGAATATTTGTGTTGCATATAACTTTCCGTTTCTAAAAGTAACACCTATTCCTATATCAGTATACCCACTATTTAAAATATTCTTCCTATGCCCTTCTGAGTTCATCCAACTATTTGTTATAGAAGCCCCACTTATACTAGAAGCTTGTCCACCAGTCATAGTATATATGTTTTCACCAATTCTTGAATAGTTCCACCCATCTCTCTTGGCAATATCTTGAATATATCCATTCTTGGGTGATTTATGATCAAAATAATTTAAATCTAGCATCTCTAAAGATTTACTTCTAGCATAACTGTTAGCTGTTGAATTTCTTTTTAATGCTGGTAATCCTTGTTTTTGTCTCTCTGCATTTGTAGCGTTGAAAATCTCATCCTCTACCCTTGCTAAATAATCTCCATTATTTTGTACTGGAGCTTCAACCTTAGTATTTGTTTCTGTTTTATTTGTTGAAGGCTTAGTCACATTTGTAGAAGGTTTTTTAGTTGTATCTTTTGTAATAGTCTTAGTTGTTTCATTTGTATCTTTTACAGCAGATTTATCTTCAACTTTTGTATTGTTAGCGTTTACTTGGACCTTGTTTCCATTACTATCACTATTAACACTAGGTTCATCAACTACTTCTTTATTCTCCTCTTTTATTTCTTGAGGAACAGACGTCATTTCTACCTCATTGGAATTATCGCTGGTTTCCTTCTTTGATACAGAACATCCAGTAAGAATGCTTGTACAAATCATCCCTGTAACTAATAGGGTTATTATTCTTTTTCTTCCCATCTAATCACTCCTTTTGTTTTTTTAGAGGTCATGTATAAGATAACATGGAAAATGAATGGTAATCCATAGTTGATGAATGGTGCTATTTGTAATATATTACCTAATGAGTAATACCTTCCTTAGTTGCTATTGATAAAAATTCCTCTTCAGTTAATATATCTATATTTTGACCATTATTTATTAAAGATTCTGCCTTCTTTAGCTTTGTAGATTTATACATATCATCCAAGTACTCTCTACCCTTTATGCCTGTAATTAAAACATCTGTCTTTTTAGTTACACTAGTTCCTATAATGCCTCCTAATTTCATCACTATCTTAAAGGCTTCATTTCTTCTCATAGAATCTAGTGGACCAGTAAATACTACAGTTTTATCCAAAAAGTACTCTGTATTCTCATTTAGAGATAGGCTTAAAGCTTCTTTCTTTGTATCATTATTCTTATGTTTTATAAGGGATGTACATGGCTCATACCCTCTATCATAAACAGAACCAATATTTAAGCCTCCATTAATATGTAATGAAAGTAAATCCTTGATTCCATAATTTTCACTTATATGGATTAGTATTTTAGCACAAGCTGTTGCATCCTCTCCTGCGTGATGATGTTCAAATTTATGACCAACATATTCTGCAAGTGTATTTAATTTATGATTTCTTACATCCTTTATCTTATTTTTGGATAGTAAAACAGTACATATATAATGTAAATTAGGATATTCAAATCCATAATAATTAAGCAAACTTCTAAGTACACTTAAATCAAAGGCAGCATTATGAGCTACAACTAATTCTTCATCAAAATAATGTTTAATTTTAGGCCACAACTCCCCAAATGTCATTTCATTTTCTACATCCTGTGGGTATATACCATGAATCCATATATTGTGAGCATTAAATCTCATCTCTGGAGGTTTTATTAAGTGGTATTCTGTACTTACAATTTTATTTCCTTTTACCTTTGTAATTCCAATTGCACAAGCACTATTTCTACTTTCATTTGCTGTTTCAAAATCTATTGCTACGAAATTCATTGTAATCATCCTTCTTTTCTTATCTAAAGATAAAATACCACTTACTAGGCAATTATACAATGGTATATTTTCAATTTTTCATGAGTAAACTAACTTTGAATTATTTTTATAGGTGATTTTATGAATAGAATTAAATTGGGAGTATACTTTATTCCTGGAATTTTCATATTACTCTTATCAAGTATTTTATATTTAATACTGGAATATCATACTTTTGGTGGCATTTCAATACTTCTTTTAATAGGACTATATCCTATTGTATCAGTACTACAAGGAGTTTTTGTAACATTAAACTCATATAACATATATTTAGCAATAATTATTTCGGCATTTTTTATTTATATCACTTTCCTTTTATATTTTAATAAAAGCCTATATGTGTATATGGTTATTTATTTAATACTTGAATTTATTTCCTATATATTTGTAAAAATCTTTAAAGAAAAATAAAGGTTGTACTAGTTAACTAATACAACCTTTTTTCCATTGAAACATCACATCTTGAGCATACTTCACTGGAATTATATTTAAAACCTGATTTTTCATAAAGCGGAATAGCCTTATTTAAAAGTGAGTTTGTTTGTAGAGTCATAACTTTATAACCTAACTTCCTTCCCATCTTTAAAGCATCATCCATTAGTTTTTTTCCTATACCTTTTCCTTGATAATCTTCAAGTAAATACATTTTTCTTAGTTCACACTCATCATCACTTATATGGTATACGCCAACAGAACCTATAATTTTATTATCATCTAATACTACTTCAAACCAGCCTGAATTATTTAAGTAATATTTTTCTATATCACTTACATCAAAGTCTGCCCCATCAGGTTCAAGGCCTAATCCATACTTAGACAAAGCATCTCCAATAACCTTTAAAACCTCTTTCTCATCGCCCTTTTTTCCTAACCTATAGGTAATCATACTGCCCCCTAATATCTTTTATAAAATTTCTTTTAATTCTTTTAGTGAATGTATTTCATATGTTAAGTTTAAACCAGACTTATTTTCTAAGTGGTTTGGATTATACCAACATGTATCAATACCTGCATTTACTCCACCTTGCATATCTGAAGTTAAGCTATCACCAATCATAAGCACCCTAGATTTATCCTTATATCCAAGCTTATCTAAGGTGTAATCAAATATTCTTGGATCTGGTTTTGATATCTTTATCTCATCAGATATTATAAGCTCTTGGAAATAATCCTTTAATGGAGTCTTACTAATTCTACTTTTTTGAACATCCTTAAGTCCATTAGTTACTAAAGCTAGTTTGTATTTTTTACTTAAATAATCTATTACTTCAACTGAATCTTCAAAAAGGTATGCTCCTTCCCCAAGAAACTTAGCATATGCTTTACTAAAGCCTACAGCATCAAAATCTACTTCCACTTTCTTTGAAAATCTCTCAAATCTTTCTACACGTAATCTATCTGCTGTTATTTCTCCCCTTTCAAACTCTTCCCATATATGTTTGTTTATTTGAGAATAAAGCTTTAAACTTTCCTCTTCATCTAACTCTAACTTATAATCCTTTAAAGCCTTTAAAAAAGCTTGCTTTTCTGCCATTTTAAAATCAAATAATGTTTCATCTGCATCAAATAATAGTAATTCATATTTCATATGTATTGCCACCCTTCTGTCGTCATTTAAGAGAATTATAACAGATAATGAAAATACATCCAACCATCTCTTTTATCTAAATTTCAATTATTCCTTCTAAATATATCTTTGCTTCTCCAGATATATTTACTCTATTATCCTTTAGTATACAGTATAAGGTACCTCCCCTTTTAGAAAGCTGTTTAGCAACCAAATCAGTTTTATTTAATCTTTTAGCCCAATATGGAGCTAATGTACAATGAGCAGAACCTGTAACAGAGTCTTCATTTATTACACTATTAGGCACAAAAAATCTAGATACAAAATCACAATCCCTACCTTTAGCAGTAACCATTATTCCATCGTATCCTAGCGACTTTAGTATATCCATATTAGGTTGTAAATATAAAACATCTTCTTCATCTCTTAATACTAGCATTAAATCTCTAGCTTCATAAGCATCTATTGGAATAACTCCTAGTGCTTCAAATACTCTGTCATCAATTTCCTTTCTTTTTCCTTCTAAAAGCGGAAAATCCATAATAATTTTATTTTCATCTCTATTTACCTTTAACTCTCCACTTAAAGTATTAAAAAGTATTTCATTTATATCTTTTTCATAATAATTGAAAATTACATATGCAGCTGCTAAAGTTCCATGTCCACAAAGTTCAATTTCATATTCTGGAGTAAACCATCTTAATCTATATCCATTTTCTTCTTTAACAAAGAATGCAGTTTCAGACAGATTATTTTCCATTGCAATATTTTGTAATATTAAATCACTAGGCCAAGCTTCTAACGGACAAACTCCTGCTGGATTACCTTTAAACACTTCATTTGTAAAGGCGTCTACTATATAAATCTTATTTTTCATTATTACCCTCCCTTTCTATACTATATTCTTGTACTTTTGGTGCTATCTCCTCTTTAGGTGCTATTTTCTCCTTGTAGTATACAGAAAAAGCTACTGGAAGTACACATATTAAAATTGAAAAGGCAGCTACTGCAACTACTGGAATTTCTATTTCTCTGTTTATGAAATTTCTTATTTTATCTAAAATAGATTTTTTCTTTTCTTCTTCTTTAATATCATACATAATTTTATTCTTTAACTCTTCTGAAGGAAGTAGTCCACTCATTTTTTTGTTAAAAAATTCCTTCATATCATTATCAAAATTATTCATAGTTTACCCCCTCCTTCCTAAGCTCACTTCTAAGCTTTTCTTTTCCTCTACTAAGCCATGTTTTTATGGTACTTTCATTCCTTTTAAGTACATTACTAATATCTTTAATTTTCATATCCTCATAATAGAATAAGTACAGTACCATTCTGTATTTTTCATTCAAAGTTCCAATACAACTTGATATTAATAAGGTTCTATCCTTTTGTATATAATCATCTTCGATGTTACTATCTACACATAGAGAATAATCAAGCTCTATAGTTTCTTTATTTTTACCCTTTTTATTCCTATGATCTATACATGTTCTTACAGCAATTGTATAAATCCAGGTATATAAGGAAGAGTTGCCTTCAAATGTTTTTAAATTCTTATATATTTTTATAAAAATCTCTTGAGTTAAATCCTCTGCCTCTTCCTTATTTCCAGCTTTATAAAGACAAAGCTTATATATTTTATTTATATAATCTTCATAAATCTTTTCAAAATCCCCCATAAATGTTCCCCTTAATACTAGAATAATGGATTAATATGATAGCCCAATCCATGCTGAAAATATTCATACATCCATTTATACATTTTCATTTCTGATTTATCATAGTTTAATTTATATAACTCTTCTAAATAGTATAAATAATCAATTTTATCCTTTTCTGTAGAATTAGATTTCAAAATATAATACTTTAGTATTGGATATATATATTCTTTTTTATATCCCTCTTCAGCTATTCTCTCTTTAAACCATTCTATACCTTCACTTACTTTGCCTTCAATAATTAATTCATCTCCATTATTTAAGCTTTTCTTAGTTGATTTTAAAGTAAATACATTATTTATATTCAACCTTCCACATCTATATCCTTGCATTGCATTTTTTAATTTATCTTTTGGTACAATTTGAACATAAATATCTCTACCATCAATTGGACCTAAAATATTTACTGGCTCATCACGGAAACTATGAAAAGTCTTATCATAGTAGGAATCATATAAATAAATCGACGACATTAAACTTCCATCTACTAAAGGTAATTTATATTCTGTATTGGTTATGTCTGAATATGTTGCCATATAACATTGAACCCCTTCATTCTCATTTAATCTTCCTGATGGTATATATATATTTACATCATAACTCATTGCACCTTCTACTGGAGTCCACTTTAGCAAATAATTTTCCCCAGTCATAATATCGTTTTCCTCATTTAACAATTTTACTTTTTTAACCAACTCTATATTTTTAATAATACTTTCATCATTATTTATATCAATAAACTCATTATTAAGATCATAAGTAGCATAATTTAATATCCATTCATCTCTTAAATAATCTGGCAATTCAACTTTTACTACATAACTATCTTCTTTTAAATTATTAAATGAATAGTTTCCATTTTCATCCGTATAGGTTACAAGATAATTCCCATAAGAAAAACTTTCTTTTTTAAAATGATATAGCTTAACCTTCTGGTATGGAATAGACTTTTCTCCTGCTGTAACCCTCCCCTTTATAATAGACTTCCCACTCATAAGCTTATTGTCCATATAAAAGCTATCTTCAAATAACTCTCTAGAATTGATAGAGTCTAATTCATCATAATATTCCTTTATCATTTTATTATCAAACGTAAATACCTCTTGATTAAAAGCTACTTGCCCTCTATCACTGGTGATTTTATATCCCTCATCTAATTCACCATTTAGTAGAAGCATATCTAAGTATAACGTTTCTATATCTATACTGTTATTTTCTTTATATAGCTTTTCTGCCTTACTTAAAGCTTCTTCTTTATTGCCAATTCTAGACAAATAAGATATCTCTGAAATCCTAGCTGCTAGTTTTACATCATCATTATTTGAATTAATATAATTAGCATAAAGGTTACACGCCATTTCCTTCTCATTACCATCTAGATATAAATTAGTTAAGTTTATAATAGACTTACCAAGAATTGCGTTACTTTTACCACTTTTAGTAACATTTTCAAAGTGTTCAACTGATTCTTTATAATCATCATAGGACAAGCTTATATATTCTTCACAAATCTTATTTCCTGTTATAGCAAGCTTTGGATATTTACCATCATCATAACCCGAGTTATAGCCAATTGAATACTTTATGGGAATATTACTATACACACATTTTCCCATCATATAACTCGCACTATTTTTGAAGGAATTTACCTTTGGCCATGAATCGTAAAGTTTTAATAACCCATATGCATATGCTCTATAAGGGGTGTCCCCAATATATTCATTTCCATCAAATAAAACCTTTGCTGAAAAATATAAAACATTTGGAAATATAATAAATAGAAATAAGGGGATAAACAATAAATGCTTAATTTTCAATTTAACTTTTTTACCCATAATTCCTCTCCTTTTTCTAATTTATTATCTTAGTCATAAATTCTACTAAAAAAGTTTCATTCTTCTATATAAAAACAAAGAGAAATTGCGTTGCAATTTCTCAACCTAAATTATTTATAAAGTAATTATTTTTTGATAAATTTCTTCTGAAATTTCTAAATCTTCTAAATTTATCTTATTTGGATTTGTAGTTAAAGGATATTCTTTAATCCAAATATTATCATCAACAATCATACCTGGAACTATAGCCTCACCTGGATTTTCATCATAAACCTCTTCAATATTCTCATCATTTGTTAGTATAACTAACCTCCTACAAGGCTCATCATCTTCACCATAAATATTAAAAAAAGCGTTGTATTTATCAAATCCCTTAATAGAAACAACTATTTTCAAATTAAATTTTAATTCTTTTGCTACATCCATAAGCTTTAACATATTAACACCCCGTATAAATAAAACTATAATTATAATAACATAATTTTCAACGATAAAAAAAGATACGCAATAAAGAAATTGCATATCTTTTTAAACTAACTATCTATAAATGTTTTAAGTTCCTTATTAAATCTATCCTTTTCATCATAAAATAGTCCATGGCCACTCTTTCTAAATTTAATTAGCTTAGAGTTTTTTATGAGTTTGCTTTGCTGTTCACTCAACTCTGGTAAAACAACTTGATCATGAACTCCTTGTAGAATCAATGTAGGAATATGAATATACTTAAAATCTTCAAATAAACATTCATCTATCCACGTTTGAGCAATCTCTGCTGTTGCCCATCCTGCTGCTTCTAAACCAAGGTTCAAGAACCAAGTGGCAAAGGGAATACTTATTTTCCTATAGAAAAATATTTTACCAAAGTCATCTAACATCTTAGGTCTATCTGTGTATGTCCCGTTAATTATATTATCAACAACATCTTTTTTTATCCCATAAGGGAAATCTTTTCTTCTTATTAAGCTAGGTGCCGCTGCTGCACAAAGAACTAGTTTAGATACACTAAATCCTTTATGTCTTGCCATATATCTAATAGCAATTGCACCACCTGTAGAATGTCCAACCAAACAAATATCTTTTAGGCATAGCTTTTCAACTACTTCTTTTACATCATCTGCTAATGTATTATAGTCATAGCCCTTTGATGGTTTATCAGACTTGCCAAAGCCTCTTTGATCAATTCCAATACACCGATATCCTTCTTTAATAAAATAATCATACTGATATTCAAAAAGCTCATGACTTCCAGGCCATCCATGTAAAAACACTATTGTTTTATTGCTGTTTTGGTTAATATCCTCAACATAAAGCTTTGTACCATCCTTAGACTTTACGTAATAACTCATTATTCTACTCCACAAAAATAATCTTATTTTATAGTACTCATATATATGAAAAAGTGATAGTAAATTAAAGGAAATAATAAGATTAATCGTAAATAAGTACTTTCATAACTTTATCAGTATAAATTATAATACTACATTTATCTGTTTTAATTTTTAAATAATCTGGCTCTTTAGACTGTAAATAAGCCATTAATGTTGACATAGTTTCATTTTTTATAATGTAATAGCTGCCACTATCCATTGATTCATTTGTTGTAAATTTAATTTCTTCTCCATTAATTAATGTTAATTCTACTTTCATGTCATTACCTCTTTATATTCTTTAATGTATTCTCAATTATAAATTTCTACATTAAAATTAAAAGTCCTTTTATCTCATAATATTTATTCAAAATTAAAAGCATGTATAATGATACATGCAACTATTTATTCATTCTCTCAATAGATAGAGAACGGAACAACCTAAACTTCCATCTCCTTTTATAATTTCTGAGTAATCTATATAGCTTACCTCATATCCTTCTTTCACAAGAATCTCAGAAACATTTTTATTACTACTTAATAACTTTTTATCTCCTAAATATACATAGTTAGTTCCTAAATCATCTGCATCATCTTTGCTTATTTCTATTAAATTAGGTATATATTCTTCAATAACTTTTCTATCAAAAACATATGGAGATACAACTCCACTTCCTTTATCCAATGTATTAAATACACAATCTAAATGTATTTTACTATTATCAAAATAAATAGGTATTACCTTCATATCTATATTCATCTTATTTAATACTTTTTCTAATTCCCTGCAAGCATCTATAGTTGTTCTTGTACTTATACCAACAAAAAGTACTCCGTCATAATGAATTACATCTCCACCCTCAATTGTGTTTTCCAAACAATAATATTTTAAATTATGATCTTTAATATATTTTTTTAGATATATTATTTCACTTTTTCTTTCATCAAGCTTCATATTACACAGGAATAAAATATCATTAACTACAAATCCTACATCTTGAGTGAATACTTGATGATATAAATTTTTATTTATATCTATAAAACTAACTTTTACTCCGTTATTACTTAATGAATTTACGAAGTTATTGTACTGACTAAACATAAGTTCGTTATTAATTTTATTATAAAAAGGACTATTTTTCTTAGTTATTTTAAAATTAACAGGATAACAAAGAAGGCAAGATTTTAATTTATCACATTGGTTACTTTGAAATATCTTCATATAACTACTCCTAACATACTTTTATAGCAATAGTTTAGTCAAATATTAAAGTAATTATGTGCCACTAAAGGCAGATAAAATAGGTTGTATATTCTAAAGTATTGGTTAAATTAATTGTGATTAAGAAATAAGGAGGATCTTAAAATGTCTAAATTTACAAAAGTTGTTGAAATGGATATTGAACACTCAAAACTACATATTAAAGGAGAAAAAGGTAAACCAAAGTCAAATAAACATAATAAATAATTAGCAATAACTTAATTATTCAAAACATTTAACTTAAATAATTAATAGGTATGAAAGAATTAAACTAATTTATACATACCTATTAAGTTTCTATTTTATATAATTTATAAATGCTATAATTGTAGTTAGAGAAATTATAGCAAGTAGTAATACCACTCCTAAAGCACCTATTGTTAATGCAATATATATATTCCATATAACAGGTACAAACATTATTATACTAAGAGCTGCTGGAATCACTGCTATAAGTTTGTTTATACCTTTCTTTAATAAACCAAATATAATTAATGAAATTACTGCTGGCCAAAGGAATAAATAACTAGCTCCCTTTAAAGTAAACATTGTAACCACTAGGAATATAATATTAAATCCTATAGATCCTATTATTATCCCCTCTTTATTTTCACTACTTCTAGAAATCTTACCTATAAAGATAGTAGTTAGTATAGTAAGTAGTATCAAGAAAGTACCCAAAATAATATCATCACCAGGCACTTTTGGCATATATGTTATCTTAAATGGCATTCCTGTTATTAATGAAATTATATATGAAACTACAACTCCACCAACAAGTGATATAATTCCTATTAAAAGCCATATTCCTGTATATTTTAAAGTGCTTCTAATAGATATATTAAATTTTCTAATAACTAAGAATGTAGCTACTATAATTAAAATCATTAATCCAAATGCTATAGTTGTTGAATAATTTATAAATACATTAGGTAATAAAGTAAAGAATATAGCATCCTCATTAGAATCTAGATATCCTTCTTCACCATAATCAGCATTATATACGAATTCTTCTACTACAGGAAGGATTTGTTCTCCATAATGCTGAAGACTTGTATCACTTACATTCTCATAGTTATCTTTTGGTGTATGATAATAATCTAAGCTATTTAAAACTGCAAAGTTTATACCTTGTAATCCCATTTTTTTAAATTCACTAAAGTCTGAACCATTTGGCATTTTACTATATACATCTGCTGCTAAGGAATATGATATAGGTAAATTCGCTTTTTTATATAGGTCTATTACTTTTTTATTATTTGAGCTTGTCTCAAACATTAATGCTGGGCCTTTAATTCCTCTAGCTTCTATATTTACAACATATTCTACATTTTCATATAATGAGAAATTATTGTTCATTTCTTCTTTTGCTCCAAGAAGCCCCATCTCTTCACCATCTGTTATTAAGATCTTTATTCCATTTTCAAGAGGCTTGTCTTGTTCTTTAATAACTCTAAGTATTTCTAAAATTGTAGATATACCATAGCCTGCATCAGCTGCTCCTAAAGAACCTTCCGCTTCTCCATCTCTCTTTTTAGGTGATGAGTCATAGTGAGATGCTAATAAAATATATTTTCCATCTTCTCCATTCTTACCATCAATCTTTGTATAAATATTGTTTATGTCTACTATTTTTCCATTTCTATCTTCTACATTTTCATAAGTGAAAACTTCAGTGTCTAATCCTAATTCATTAAGCTCTTGTAAAATATAATTCCTTACTTTAGCCAACGCATCTACATCATAAATTGAATGTGGCTCCTTAGCAATTTCTTTTATATGTTCTTTAGCCCTCTCTGCTGAAAAGGCACCTTTTTCAGCTCCTTTGCTCATAGGTGTGTAAAGTGATAATCCCCCTAAAATACTAGCTATTGTGCATGTTATCAATACTATTATCCATGTTTTCTTTTTCATATTGTGTCCTCTCTTATAAGTAATTTATCTTTTATGGGTATTAGATTATCATAAATTATTTTGATAGTCAAATTATTTTATAATAAAATAATAACTTAAATAAAAAGAAAGAAGCCCAATCATTAATCGAGCTCCCTTCTTACCTAATAAGTATTTTTTCATAAACTTTATTGTGTTCAATATCCTTACTGATAGATTGAATCACTCTTAATATTACATATTCTGTGATTTCTTCTTCATTACCTACTGCAATTCCAATTACGTATGCCTTAATTACTTTATAAATATTAATAAGATAGTTAATGCCTAGATATAGGTCTTCGCCTTTATTAAATGGTATCAAGTCTGTAAATACCTTATTAACCAAATAGTTTTCAAATATATACTCAAAGGAATCTAATTGGCTATTAAGTTCATTAAACACGTCTAAGTTATCTAGACCAGCTTTATATTCCTTAATGCATTGCTTTAATCTAACACTCTTTATATTCTTTGATAGTTCATCACTGCATAGTATAGAATAAAATTTTTCATCACCATCAAAAGCTTCTTTCCTTATAGATGTAAAGTCATAATCCTCTGAAGAAAAATCTTCGATTATATCTTCTATGACGTCAAAGTCCTCTTCTTTAAAAGCATCCTCTAGTATATTAAAGAAATGCTTTAATATACTTAATCTGAATTCTATAGAATAACTTCTATTTTGAATAATATTAATTGTAATTAATCTAATATCCCAGAAATATTGAAGCAAATTATCACTATATTCAAAGGCTTCACTATCTATTATTCTTCTTATTTCTATATTATCTATATCAAGTTCATCTTCAATTTCAATAAATTCCATCTTTTCCTTATTCAAAAGAGAATTTAAACAAATCTCATAACAAGATGTTAATCCACTCATTTCATAAACATCATCAATTATATTATAAACTCTAGGATAATTCTTACAGGTGATACACAAATGTTCTTCGCCAATGTTACCGTGAATATCACAAAGCATATTCGAGTTTAAAAATGGGCATTTTTTTTCATTTTCTAAAATCATGAATCCATGGTTAAAAATATCATGTTCATAATTATTTACTTTATACTTCCCGTTAACTAACTTATTAAGCTTACTTTCTGAATTTTCATACCTATTATAGGTATTTTCATCTATATTTATATCCCATCCAACACAACAAGTATCAATACACTTAGAGCTAACACATTTAAAACCTACCATGTACCTAGGGATAAACATATTTACTTTCATATTTTTCTCCAATCTTTCATTATCAATTACCATAATAGTTTATTTGAAAACAGATGTAAACTTATTTATTTTCCTAAAGCAACCTCATTT
Source organism: Clostridium paraputrificum AGR2156 (assembly GCF_000424025.1). NCBI lineage: Bacteria > Bacillati > Bacillota > Clostridia > Eubacteriales > Clostridiaceae > Clostridium > Clostridium paraputrificum. The sequence continues at coordinate 256,698 of NZ_AUJC01000005.1, read as the reverse complement.
AAGTTATTGCCACTTAAAACAAGTATATCATTTTCTAAAATCTCAGTAGATCCCTTTGGTACAATAACTTGGCCATTTCTTTTTATCATTACTATTAATATATCATCTGGAATTTCTGCATCCATAATTGTTTTGTTCATCCACTTACTACTTCTAGACACATTATATTCTAAAAGCATTGTTGATTTATCTTCCTGATAGTCATTAAATGTTTTTAAAACTGTTGTGTCATTATCAACAAGATCTAATTTTTGTGCTACCTTTGGTAAAAGAGTACCTTGAACAGACACTGAAATTAGCGCTATGAAAAATATTATATGAAAAATATCATTTTCTATAGGCACACCAGAAGTAATTGCAAAAATAGCAAAAACTATTGATGCAGCACCTCTTAACCCTACCCAAGAAATAAGTATTTGTTCTTTAATAGGAGTTTTAAATCCCCTAAGAATAAAATGTGTAGCTATTGGTCTTGCAATAAAAATCATAAATATAGAAATGATGATTGAAACTCCAATAACCTCAGGTAATCTTGATGGGAAAGATAATAATCCCAACATAAAGAATAACATTATTTGCATTATCCATGATATTCCGTCAAAGAAAACAACCAAACTCTTTTTATGAGGAATCTTACTATTACCAAGTATTATTCCCGAAATATATACACTTAAGTAGCCGTTACCCCCTATAAATTCACTTAATGCATAGGCTAAAATAGCTATCGCAATAATAAATATACTATAAAAACCTTCAAGTTCAAAGTTAGCCCTTCTTATTATAAAAACTGTAGCTTTAGCAAGAACAACTCCAAGGAGTATTCCAAATATAACTTGCTTTAATATCATAGGAACTATACTCCAACTTAAGCCACTAGACATTATCATTATAATACTTAGTGTCATCATATATGCAATTGGGTCATTACTTCCACTTTCTACTTCTAATAATGATGCAATTTCACTTTTTAAATTTAATTTCTGTGATCTTAAAATAGTAAAGACTGAAGCGGCATCTGTAGATCCAACGATTGAACCTATAAGTAGTCCTTCTAAAAGACTTGTATTTAGAATAAAATAACAAAACACTCCTGTTAGTAACGATGTTATTATTACCCCAAAGGTAGACATGAGTATTGATTGATTGGCTACTGGTTTAGCCATTTTCCAGTTGGTACCGAAGCCTCCGTAGAACATTATAAAAACTAGTGCAATAGAACACAGTTTACTAGTTAAATCATAATTATCAAAATATATTCCTACTATTCCATCAGAACCAAACAACATTCCAAGAACTATGAATATAAGAAGCATTGGGACTCCAAATTTGTATAACATCTTACTAGATGTTATGCAGATTAGTAATACTAATCCACTTATAATCATTAATTCAACCATATTACCTCCTTATGATATTATTTTCATTATTATTATACAAAAAAATTCTCTTATATATATTCATTTTAGCAATATGTTTACATTATTCATATAAATATAAATTAATTGTTAAATAATTTCAAAAATTTAGAGTACAGACTTCTCTGTACTCTTATATACTTTGTTTATTAACAAATTTTTTCTACAGCTATTGCAGAAACTTGAGCACTCACACTTGTTCCAGCTTGAATTAAAGTAGCATTAGATATTTCTACTGTATAAGTGCAGCATCCACAACATTCTCCACTATCGCACATTTGGAATTCAAAAGTTTTACCAGATAGAGTATTTATTGCAGAGCTTGATGTTAACGAACTACCAACAGATTGAGAACATCCATTGCAACATTTTGTTACTCTAAAAGTTAAGCTTGGTATAGCTCCTAATGGTGCATTAATCAATGCTGTAACATGAATTAATACAGTTGGGCATCTTAATCCCCTTGTATCAATAGTTACGCTTCCGACTGCATAAGGATTTCTTATGCTTGCTCCTGCTAAATCTAATATAGGGAGTGGACCTGCTGATCCAGATCCGCAACTCATTATCATTTTTCCAGGAGTTTGTGGCCTACAAGTTTCAGCTGGATCTGCTACTGCTAATTCATCATTAGCTACGTTATTTCCACATGAAGTTGCCATTATATTACCTCCAATTCTTATTTGATTAAATTAGCTACAAGCTTTTTCTACTGCTAAAGCTGAAATATTACCACTTATTGTAGTACCAGCTTGTGCCAATGTTGCATTAGATATTTCTACTGAATAGGTAGCACATCCGCAGCATTGTCCACAGTCACAGAATTGGAATGCAAAAGACTCACTGTGTAATGCATCAATAGCATCACTATAGTTGTAGCTTCCGCCTACTGCTTGAGTACATCCATCTATTGTTCTAACTAATCTAAATGTTATATTTGGCAATACACCTATAGGAATGTTAATTAATCCTGTAAAATTAATTAAAACACAAGGGCACTTCATTGCTCTTGTATCTATAGTTACGCTAGCAAGTGAATAAGGATTAATAATACTTGCCCCTGCAAGGTCTAATATTGGTAATGGCCCAACTGCTCCAGCTCCACAACTTAAAATTGCTTTACCTGGTTCAGGCGCAGCACAACTTTTTCTAGAGTCTGAGTCAGTTACTGCTAAAGCTGTATTTGAACGATTTTGACAATTTGTAATCATAATCTTCCTCCATAAATATATTTGAATTTTACTAGAAAGCTTATTTTAATTAAGACTATCCTTTACTTATATAATATGTTCTACACTCTAAAGGGTGATATGCAACCAAACATTTTTAGACAAAAACTTTTATATTATATATTATTATGTTACTAAATATTAAAAAGAGTGATAAAAAAACCACTCTTTTTTAATAGAATTATAGCTATATCTTATCTTCTACATCCGCATCTTCTTGGCTTTGTAGCTACATCTCCAGTATCATTGCCATTGCAATCAGATTCTCTGCTTGCATCATGACATTCCACTCCACATGGATTTGTAAATACTGCTAATTCTTCAGATGTAGTATGACGAATATTATGATTAACTAGGAAAGAATATCCAACAGTTGCGTGAATATAACCCTCACCATAATCTCCATATCTTTCAGTTGTTTCAACACAGTCAGCTGATAAACAATGTTCAAGTTTTATATTACTTCTAACAGTTCTTCCATCACTTGGAACACTTACTCTTCCATATAGATTTACAGGTGTAAAGTTTAATCCTACATCAGTTCCGCAACCTTCACCATTTCCTAAAGTATCTTTCTTTGTAATTTCTACTGGATTTACAGTTATTCTCGAACCATTACCATAAAGATCACCATAACAACTATAATCCTTTGTAGCTGTAAAAGGTCTATTTCCTATTCTTCCCTTAATTTTAATCTTTAAGTTATCAACATGATATCTAACACCTTGTTTAAACACTCTTGATTTAGGAACTACAGCATTTTCTTGCTCAGCATTACATCTAGTTCTGTTTGCTGTACCCTCAAACTCATCATATAAATTTACAATTGAAGGTATATTAGTATTGCATTTTAAATTTTCATCATCTACAGCATTGTCAGGATAGTTATATACTGCTACTCCTGTTCCTGGTACAGCTGAAAACACTTTGTCTTCCATATCATATCTTACACAAATATTACCTTCTCCTAAAGCATTTGGATTAGTATGGGCTATTCCTTCAGTTGTATCATCATCTTTAATTCCGATATTATCATAGCATAACGAAATTTCATCTATGCATACTGCATCCCCAACTCTGTATTGAGTATTACAGCTTGGATTTTTAGGATCATAATTGTCAATAGCAAATACTTCATCTTTATCAGCAAATTGTAAACTTTCTAAATACACACAGTCATGAATTTTTTCAGCTAATATTCCTACACATTTAGCATTTGATATATTTGTACATTTTACTTCTAACTCAGAAGATTCATCTGGAGCACAATTTGTCTTAAAGTTCTCTTGTTCACAAGGCTCAACTATATTCCCTTCGTTACCTCTTATTTCCATATACAGTTCCTCCTGTTATTTATCTTTCAAATACATATAAATATTTACATTTATATAATTTATTCTATGATACTTTTTGACAAATGTTCCTTGGTAAATACTATATCTGACAGTTCTCTTTGTTTTAAAAATTACAAATATATTCTACATATTTTCTTCAGAAACCCTCTTATTACAAATAACTCCTTTTTTATCAATAAATACTCCTATTTTTTCCTTAGTACTATGATAAATTTTCTGTGTTACTAAAAATGAATATTTAACTAATCCATTTAAAGTATTGCCTCCCATATACCTAGAAAATGGAAGAATGTTTTCTATAGAAAGTCTTGAATCTAATTTGATTTTAAGCTGTACCCTTCTATTATCATTTGGAATATTCAAATCTCCACATAAATTAACAGGAGAAAAATTCAATCCTACTTCTGGAAAGTCTACTTCTTCATTTTTATATTCATTTACTCTATCCAAACTAGTAATCTCTGCAGGATTACTAATTATATAATTACCATCCCTATCAATGTCATATTTTTTATAACTTTTAATTCCTTCAAAAGTCTTACAACCTATTTTTCCACTTATTTTTATCTCTAAGCCATCAATAAAATATCTTACTCCATGTTTAAAAATACTTACTCTAAAATTAGAATTAGAGTTTCTCTTAAAGTAACCATTAAATTCTCTATATATGGTGATTACCTCCGGAATCTTTTCTTCTTTATTTTCTACTGGTATTTCCCTTATTTCATGAGCTGATTCCTTACTTCCAACTAAATCCACTTTGCTTCCATCAACTTCTACACAGATGAAATCTTCATTATTATTGACACCATCTTTATAATCCTCCATAATGCCTATAAAGTTATAAAAAATATCAAACTTCTCAATAGAAATTTTATCACCTACAGTGTAATCTTCCTCTCCTTCTGTTATTATTGTAAACTCCTCATTTTTTACGCTAACTTGATTACTAGTTAAATAAATACAGTCATAAATTTTATCAGCTACTATTCCTTCACATTTAACATTACTTATATCATTTGCTTCCTGCTTTATTTCATATGTAAACTCTAAAGCGTCAACTTTATTTATCTCATGAATACAATCCTCTAATAAAAATTCATTCTTTTCTTTCAAATCTGATCCTCCAAAATTAATAGTAATTTATAATATGAGTTTACTTTATATATGTTTCTCTTTCACATTAAACATGTACACAATAAACAATATAAAAATATATTATATAAATAGAATTAATTTTAAGGAGGATATCTATGTCTTTTAAAAGAAAATTCAACACCTTAATACGTAAATCAGATAACTCAATATGTGAGTTTAGTAATGATAATGGAATTGAATTATATATCTATGATAAAAATAAAGAACCAATATGTAAAAAAAGACTTGTTACAGGTATTAATGGCTTTTCTAATTCTTTCTTTAATATTGATAGTAATGATTCTATATATGGAATTGTTAGCAGCAAGGATAATCCCCTACTCTATTTCTACATTAGTTCAAAATTCATATATAAGAGTGAATTACTTAAAAGTTCTAACTCTATAGAGAAAATCACCTTTCCATATATAAAAAAAATTGGTGATAAGATACACATTTTTTATTACCTTGTTGATGTAACACAAGTTGATAGAGGTAAATTAATACATTATTATTACGATGGTTCTAACTGGAATAAGTCTCAAATTGATAATATTGAATATTTTATATTGTCCAATTTCGTCGTTACCTTTAAAGAGGATGTTCCTACTATCTTCTATCTAAATAGTACTAAGGGGCATGAAGAAGTTTTTATATCTAATTTTAATAAAGATAACCTATCTTGGAACCATCCTGTTCAAGTTACTAATACACATAAAACTAAGGTTTATTTGTCAGTTGTTGAAGTTCCCCAAAATACTTATCACATAGTATTTTCTGAAAAGAATAATGATAAATATTATTGCACTTATTATAGTGGCCAATTAAAAAACAATTCATTTATTAAGAAAGACTATTTTATCATTCAAGATACTATTGCTTGTGAATTCCCTCATATTTTAAGAATTAAAAACGAACTTTATATTCAATGGATTGAATTTAGCGAGTTATTTACTACATTCTCAAAGGATAATGGCTTTACATGGAGCAAACCTAACTTCTTTACAAATGACTCCGATAATTCAGTTATAAGATATGATTATAAATCTAATTTTATAAGAGATAAAAACAATGATATATGCAATATATACTCATATGAAGATATATTCTCTATATTAGGAATTTCAAGCAACCCAATTTTACTAACTAATTAAGGAGGTTTTACTTTGAGTAAAATAATTAAGGTTAATTGTAACTCCAGCACTACTATAGATATGATTCGCCCTGAATATTCCAACACAACTGGAGATAAACTAATAGTTGGAACACATTATTTAAAAACAAATCTATATAACATCTTCGTATCAGTACTTAAATTTAACCCAATAGATATAAAAATTGAAGATATTGAATCTGTATCACTTTATCTATATTTAGATAACTTATTATGTAATGATTTATCATTTAAAAACATTGCAATTTCAAAGAATATAGATAATCCAGATTTAAATAAAATCAGCTGGAAATCCCCCCCAAAGATATCTAAAAATCACTATATTAATGTTTGTTTTCCATATAGCTATGTAGATAGTTTTATTGATATTGATATAACCTCACTTTATAAATCTTCAAAAATTGATACAGAGGATTTTAGCATCACCTTAAGTAGTGGCACCAGTAAAAATACCTCCATAGTAAGATTTGATTCAGCATATTCTATAAATAAACCATACTTAGTTATTAGATTACGTGAAAATATATATGATGATATACCTTTAGAATACACAGATGAATATAGTATTAAATCTCCCCCATATAACTCAAATTCTTCATGTCCATTTAGAAATATAGATTTTTCAAAACTAAATAAACTTGAAGAATCTACAAAAATATTAACTAAAGAAATAGCTTCTATTAAAACAAATATCTCTGACTTAAACAAAAAATATACTAATCTTAATAACGCAATAAAAGATATAACTTCTAAAAATAATAGGATATCTGATATAGAATTAACTAAAAATAATTTAAAGTCTATTACTGATACAGTAAGCAGCTTAAAAGACGAAGTAAAAAGTTTAAATAGTAGATTAAATAGCATAAGTATAGAACCTATATTGGATGAATAATAAATCCCTTATAAAGAGAAATTGTGTATCAATTTCTCTTTTTTGTTGTTAACGATTAATTTTTATTTTATACAATTAACTACTAGCAATATAAAGACAATCATGTTATCCTATAAACTTGTGAGTAAAAGTTTTAAAGGGGGATGTACATGACACAAGATATGACAACTGGGAATCCAGTAAAACTGATTTTATTTTTCTCAATACCTTTACTTATAGGAAATATATTTCAACAATTTTATAGCATGGTAGATACAATCATCGTTGGTAGATTTGTAGGAGTTGAAGCTCTTGCAGCTGTTGGCTCTACAGGTGCTATGGTTTTCTTAGTAAATGGATTTGTTATAGGTTTAACTGCAGGGTTTGCTATTCTAATATCTCAAAGATTTGGAGCAAAAGACCACTTAGGTATGAAAAAAGCAACAGGAAGTGCAATAACTCTTTCTGTAATATCAGTACTTATAATAACTATTATTAGTATTTTATCTGCTAAGCCAGTACTTAGATTAATGAATACACCAGATAATATAATGGTGGATGCTTCAAAATATATAATAATAATGTATGCTGGTACATTTGCTACTTTTATATATAATATGTTAGCAAGTATGTTAAGAGCTTTAGGAGACAGTAAAACTCCACTTTACTTCTTAATTATTTCTTCAATATTAAATATTGTTTTAGATTTAGTATTTATAATTAACTTTAATATGGGCGTAGCAGGTGCTGCATATGCTACAGTTATTTCACAAGGTGTATCTGGATTACTTTGCTTAATCTATACTTACAAAAGACATACAATATTAAAGTTAAAGAAAAGCGATTTTATAGTAAAAAAAGATTACTATATAACTCACTTAAAAATTGGTGTCCCAATGGCTCTTCAATTCTCTGTTACTGCCCTTGGAATAATGATAGTTCAAGGTGCATTAAATGTGTTTGGTTCTACTGTTATAGCTTCATATACAGCTGCATCTAAAGCACTTCAATTAGTAATGCAACCTGCTGTTACATTTGGAGTTACTATGGCTACTTACTGTGGACAAAACCTAGGGGCTAGAAACTTTGAAAGAATACAAGAAGGGGTAAAGAAATGTACAATTATATCTATAATAACTAGTATTATAGCTGGTATTGTATTAGTTCTGTTTGGTAAGTACTTCGTATTGATGTTCTTAGAAAGCCCTGACCAAACAGTTATAGGTTATGCAACTCAATGTTTAAATATAGCTGCAATATTCTTTATACCACTTGGGCTAATATTTATATATAGAAATGCTCTTCAAGGTATTGGTGATTCATTTATTCCTATGATGGCAGGTGTTTATGAATTAGCAGCAAGAGCTTTAGTTGCATTTACTTTACCAAATTTTATAGGGTACTTAGGAATTTGTTTAGCTGATCCAGTTGCTTGGATATTTGCTTGTGTTCCTTTAGCCTATACATACTTTAAGAGAATTAAAAATCTTTTAAACGAAAAAGAAAATGAAGAAGCGCTAGAAGTTGCTTAAACTTAATAAGAATAGAGAGTGAATAAACATCACTCTCTATTTTTATTAACTGTATATTCATATATTCTTATATTTTTATATTTATGGCACCCACTTTTGCAAGTATAATAAAAGAAACCATTACAATTAGATTGGCTTCTTTACATTATAAGTTCTATCTTCTATTTCCTTTGCCACCACCTGGCATTCCCATATTTCCTCCATTACTACTTCCTACATTTGTAACTGATCCAGAAATAGTAAAATTCTGAACTTTAGAATTACCAATGTATAAATCATAGCTTTCTCCATCTTTAAATTTTGATGAGCTTACTATAATTGAAGAATATTGTTTAGTTGGTGTGTACTTCACTATTTCTTCTCCACTAGAACTTAAAATTTTAAATTCCACGTTACCTTGTTGATTATTAACTCCTATACTAACAGACTTTTGAGTTGAAGAATCACTAGGCCCTTGAGCCATTCCTAAGCTTCCTACAGCAATCAATGTTCCACCACTTATATCAAAATTTCTATCATAATCTAAAGATCCATTACCATTATTAGTTGGTCCATTAACTATAACTTCTCCACCAGTGATATATATTGATCCATTGGAGTCAATTCCATCACCCTTTGCATCTACTTTTATAGTTCCACCATTGATTTTAATTTCTCCACTAGAATTTGAACCGAAACCATTTTGTCCAGGTCTTCCATTTAAAGAAGATGAATCATTACCACCAGCAGCATTTATACCATCATCACTTGCAACAACATTAATATTACCATCATTTAAAGTAATCTTTTCCCCTTCAATACCTTCATATGACTTAGAAATATTAATATTACCCGCATTTATAACTAATGAAGTATCTGCATGTACTCCATCATCTCCTGATGAAATCTTAATTTCTCCTCCATTAATAACAAGCTCTCCATTAGAATGTATTGAATCATCAGATGAATTTATATCAAAGCTTCCATTATCAATTGTAATTTTAGAAGTAGCTTTAATACCTTTTGCACTTGCTGTTTCTTCTGTTGCTTCTTCTTGTACATCATTAAAACCGGGTCTTTCACCTTTATCATTCATTCTCCAATTACCCCAATTACCATTATCTGATGTACTGCTGTTACTACTGCCTCCACCTGTTTTTATATTAAATTCCCCACTATTTATTAATAGTTCAGTTTCAGCTTGAATTCCATCTTCTCCTGCTGTTATATTAAATACTCCATTTTCAATCCATATATACCCTTTACTTGTGTCTGTATCATTATTAGCCTTCATTCCATCCCCTTGAGTATCAATAGTAATATTACCATTTTTAACTGTTAATGAATCCTTACCTCTTAATGCAGTATTAATAGCTGTAACTGATATATTACCACTTTGAATTCTTAAATCATCTTTACTAGTAATTCCATTATTATAGTTTCCTTTGACAGTAAGGGAACCATTACCTATAAAAGTTAAATCATCTTTACTGAATATAACTGCACTTGGTTCATCTGCACTACCATCTTCAAAGACATAGTTTGTACTATCTTCAACTACATTTTCAGTTTCATCAGCTAAAGATATTATAGTTTTATCTGCATTTTTTACATAAATAGGAGCACTGTTTGATGAAGTTATGTTTATTCCATTTAAAACTATATACACCTTATCATTATCACCAGCATTTACAACTATTTGTCCATCCTTTAAAGTACCTGAAATACTATATGTACCTGAGGATGTTATATTTACTTTATTATTATCTGCTTGTGCACCACCTCCATTAATATTAATGCTATCTCCAAGTTCTATATAGGTATCAACCTCTCCTATACTTTCATCCTCTATAGATTTCATTTCAACTAACGTACTTTCTTCAACTGATGGTGTTGATGACTCTTCATTATTATCTTTTGAGCATGAAACTAATGAAGCTCCTAGTGCTAATGTTAATAGTAAAGTAACAAATTTTCTTTTCATATTAAACACCTCCTGATCTTTTTATCCATAAACCTTTTCTTCAAATCCTGTTATACTTAAACTTATATTTAAATTTCCATTCCTGCATCTTAGATCATCTATAAGCTTCTTTTGATTTACTCCTTCTTTTAAAGAAATAATATAAGTTAATTCAAATAAAGCTCCAAAATCTCTAGTTTTTACCCTCTCTATATGAAAAGTAGTTGTATATTTATTTAATACTTCTTCAAAAACACCTTCATAATTTAAATCCTCTGGTACAATAATTTTAAGTTGCATATTCTTAGTTTTTGACATTGCAAAATTAGTTGAAAATAAAACTATCATTACTCCACATAGAATTAATGTAAATATGACAGCATAACCAATATAGCCCATTCCACAAGTAAGTCCTACTGCTAATGTAAAAAATACATAAGCAATATCCTTTGGATCACCAGGTGCACTTCTAAAACGAATTAAAGAAAATGCTCCAGCTAAACTAAATGCTCTAGCTACATTGTTTCCTACAAGCAGAATAATAATAGAAATTATAACTGGTAACATAATTAGCGTGATTGGAAAACTTGGTGAGTAACCTTCCTTTTTATGAGTTTTTATATAAACTAAGCTAATCACTAATCCTAAAATTATTGATGATAAAATTACAATTAACGCGTTTGCTAATGTAAAAGACTCCCCATTTGTTGATGATATTATAGTTTCTAACATACTTCTTTACTCCTTCCTATGTTAAAGCTTATATTATTTTTACAGTAATCCATAAATTCATTTCCGTATTTAGAGAAATGTGTGTTATATATTTTTAACTCTGAAAGTATTTTAGTGAACCATACAGGCATAGCCCCTAATATTTTAACCTCCATAAGATATTTTCCATCTCCAAGTATATCTCTTCCAAAACTTCCTTCTTGAAGAGTTAAATAATCCCGTCTTGTAAGTATTTTTGTGTCAAAAGTCAATCTAAAATCTTTATTATCCTTTGCAAAAAAAGCACTTCGAACATAAGATATATAAACCTTAGGTTTTATGTCATTATTTTTTAAGTAATACTCTATTTCATTAATTACTTGTTGGTTTACATAATCACTAAACTTTGGTTTTATTCCTTCTTCCAAAAAGTTCTTTGCTTCTTTTAAAGTTAAGACTACTCTACGTTTATTAACAATTCCATTTATCTTCTTTTTCATTTCAAGGAAGACTTTTTCATCTTCTCTGCATAAATTTCTATAACTCCTTAACCTAAGTTTTTCTTTATAAAATGGTTTAGATATGGAATGACGTATTACATCATCATTATCTGTATCGTAATAGATATTATAGATACTATATGTTTCTCCATCTTTACAATATCTATCTGGTTCCATGAATTCTAACAACCTTGGTATTAAAAGTCTATATTGATAATCTGATATTATAAATTTCTTTTCATATCTTTGAAAAGATTTTATAGCCATAGAATCCCTCCCTTTTTCCTTTAAGCTTTGAATGTATTATATTAACTGAAGCTTAAACAAAACTTAAGAAGTAAACTTTAGTAACATTAAAATGTTGGAATTATTCACAATTTAATTACAATTACTATTTCTTGAAGAATAAAAAAAGAGAAACCTATTTAGATTTCTCTTGATGTGTATTTCATTAAAACTTCCATAAACCCATTATCTTCATTTTTTCTTTCTTCTATAGGCTCAAATAAAGCTTTCTCATAAAACCTATAGGCTTTCTCATTATCTTTATATACTGATAGTATTAAATCCTTATATTCCTTTTTTACATAATCCAATAACATTTTCCCTACGCCATTGCTTTGACTTGTGGGTTCCACAAATAAGGCTCCAATATAACTATCATCAACAATACTTATAAATCCCTTTATAGTATTATAATCTTCATATACAAAAGTTTTTGAATTTGGCAAATACTCTTTTTTTACTGTATTATAGTTACATCTCCAGTAAAACTCAGGAATAAATGGATGCCCAACGATTGTAGATCTAAACCATATGCTCATAACAGCATCTATATCTTCCTCTGTAAATTTTCTTATATACATTTTGCTCTCTCCCCTACGCAATTTTGCATATTTTTCTTTCTTTTTACTTTTTGTTACAAATTGTTAATATAATTTTATTTTACCATCTTACTATAAAATTATAAATATATTTTTTTGCCCAAAAAAGAACTCCAACAATATCTTGCTGAAGTTCTCATGTTTATATTTAATTTATTTCTAACTCTTCCCCTATCATATCATTTTCAGAGTAGTACATAGATTCATCTAGTACTCCCTCTTTCTTTGCCACTATTAAAGTGCATATACAATCACCAATAGTATTTACTGTTGTTCTGCACATATCAAGTATTCTGTCTACTCCCATTATTAATCCAATACCTTCAACAGGCAATCCTACGCTATTTAATACCATTGAAAGCATAACAAGCCCAACTCCAGGCACTGCTGCTGTTCCTATAGAAGCTAGAGTTGCTGTAAAAATAACAGTTAAAATACCTCCAAGGCCAAGATCAATTCCATATAATTGTGCTATAAATACTGTTGCAGCTCCTTGCATTATAGCTGTTCCATCCATATTAATAGTTGCACCTAATGGAATTGTAAAAGATGAAACCTTGCTATCAACACCTAATTCATTCATAGTCTTCATTGTAACTGGTAATGCAGCTCCACTTGATGCTGTTGAGAAGGTTATCGCTCCAACTTTAGGGAACTTCTTTACGAATGGCATAATACTTAAATTAGTAAATGTCTTCAAAATCCCTGTATAAACAACTGAAGCATGAATAAGTAATGCTAATAAAACAACCGCCATATATTTCAAGAGTGATGCAAATGCCTCACCCCCTGTCGTAGCAAAGGTTGTAGCTATAAGACCAAATATTCCAAAAGGTGCAAAGTACATAACTAAACTAACCATTTTTAAGAAAATTTCATTTAGATTTTCCATAAATGTTTTAACAAGTTTTACTTTTTCACCTAAGATACTAATTGTTACTCCAAATATTATTGAAAAGCTTATAACTTGAAGCATATTTCCTTCAGCCATTGCCTTTATTGGATTAGTAGGAATCATATCTATTAACACATCTGCAAAAGAAGAACTTTGGGCAATTGTAGGTTGCTCTGATACAAGACTAGACATATCTAATCCCACACCAGGATTAATTAAGTAAGCAAGTCCAATTGATATTGAAATAGCTATAGCAGTAGTAGATAAATAGAAAATAAGAGTTCTAGCTCCAATTCTCCCTAAACTTTTTATATTACTTAAAGATGCCACCCCACAGGTAATTGATGCAAAAACTAGTGGAACTACAAGCATCTTGATTGCACTAATAAAACCTTGTCCTAATACTTTAAATACTCCACCAATTATGATGGTATCCTTTACAGTTCCAGCAGGCAAAGATCTAACTAAAATACCTACAGATAGACCAACACCCATTGCTATAAAAATTTTTGATGTTAAACTTAACTTTTTTTTCATAAATTTCCCCCTTTTTTAATTTTTATAATCTGACAACTTATTAATAATATACAAGTAGTATATCACATTTTCCAATATTATGAAACATATTTTCTATAGTTATTCAGTTTTTAGAATATGCTTTTTTATTCAAAATATATTAATTAGTTTAAATGACTTATAGCCTTAACTTTCACAACTGCCCCTAAAGCTTAATTTTCTATTGTGCAACTTTTAATACCTAAATATTCAATTGTAAATTAATTTATGCAAAAAAAGAATGCCATAATAATATGACATTCTTTTTTACTATTTAATGATGCTATATACGTAATTTTTAAAGTCCTCAAAAGTTCCACTTACTATTGAAGCTCCTTTAAGTATTCTATTTCCAAAGAAATTATATTCACAACTTCCATAATTAAATGCAGCACTACTTACTATTAAGTTTGACTCATTAACTCTATAAGTTGCTCTCTTTTCTAATATATCAACACAGAAATCTAGAAAATCCTTATAGTCTTTAATGTGTCCTGACTCTACCATAGAAATCACAAAATTAAATAAATAGAAGCCTCCAATTAATTGTATCATCTTATCATTTGGAGTGTAGAAAACTTTCCCTGAATTATAGAAGAACTTTAATTCTCCATAAGTTGCAGCTTTATATTCACTATTAATTTCTAATCCCTCTAAATTATGCATTCTAAGTGCAGCTTCAATACTTTCCCATGAGTTAGCATTTACTACAACATTATCTTTTATAACTTGCTTAAATTTTTCAAAAGACTCTTCAGAATCCTTACTTGAACTTACTTCCTTACCATCAAACATTACTTTATATTGTCCATTTTCATATATTAATTCAACTTTATTACTCAAAACAAATTCCATCCTTTTCTATTTAATAATAATTATTATAACATATTAATTCTATTTTATAAATCATGTTTTATAATTTTTATTCTATTTTGTTCCAATATACCTATTGCAAAAGAAAGAGGTAGTGAAAATCTCTTCTTACCACAACTACCTGGATTTAAGAATATCACACCATTAACTTCCTCATAAAAATACTTATGAGAATGTCCAAACACAACCAAATCTACATCCTCTAAGTTTTTAGGAAGATCCTTAATATCATGTACTACATATATTTTAAAGCCATCTATTTCTACTACTTCAGATTTATTTAATCCCTTTGCCCAATGATCCTTATCATTATTACCTCTTACAAAAGTAATATTACCTATATCCTTTAAAGCTAAATAGGTTTCTTCATTTGATATATCCCCAGCATGAATTATGTAATTACACTTTTTAATTTCTTCCATTACTTCTTCTCTAAGTAAATTATGAGTATCAGATATAAATCCTATTCTTATCCCTTCCATAGTTTTCTCCTTTGTTATAAAACTTAAAAGACGATATTACCTATTAGGCAACATCGTCTTAAATATTTTAGTATAATTTAACGAATTCTTCAACCATTGAACTTGCATTTTTAGCTGCTATTGGTAAAAACTCTTCATAAGATAAATCTGCTGATCCATCTGCCTTATCTGAAATTGCTCTTAATACAACGTAAGGTATTTTGTTTAAGTATGCAGTTTGAGCCATTGCAGCTCCTTCCATTTCTACTGCAGAAACATTACCAAAGTTTTCTTTAATTCTTTCCACAACTGCACCACCAGCAACAAATTGATCTCCAGAGGCTATTCTACCTTCTTTTATTACTAAACCATCTATATTTTCAGCTGCTTTCTTTGCAACCTCTACTAATTCCTTATCTGCTTGGAAAAATGTAATACCAAGTCTTGATATTTCTCCTAATGGATCTCCAAATACTGTAGTATCAAAATCATGTTGAACAGCATCTGTTGAAATAACTATGTCACCTTGATTTAATTCTGGGTCCATAGTTCCAGCAACTCCTGAATTTAATAATGCAGTTACATTAAATTTATCTGCTAAAATTTGAGTACAACTAGCCATATTTACTTTACCAACACCTGATCTAACTAAAACTACATTTTTATCATGTAATTTACCAGAGTAAAAAGTCATTCCAGCAACTTCTACTGTATCTTTAACATCCATCTTTCCTTTTAATATTTCAACCTCTTCTTCCATAGCTCCTATAATTCCCAGAACTTTTTCTTCTTTATTTTCTTTGTTTACACCACAACCTATAAATAAAGAAACGGATAATACTACTGCTCCTAGTAAAGCTGTTAATTTTTTCATTAGTGTTCCCCCTGTTTGTAATAAAAATCGAACTTTAAAACCATATTTTCGAATATAATTCGCAAGTACAATTATTTATAACATAGTACACAAGAAAAAATCAATATATTTTTTTATTAATTTTGAATATAATTCGTTACAGTGCGAATTATATTTATTATCCATCTCTTATAAGTAGGATATTTTGTCAAATTTTACGAATTTAATTAGAACTTCTACAGCTTCAACAAGATATTTTTCTTCTATTTCTGTAAATCTGTTATACTCATCACTATCAATATCAAGTACACCTAACACATTATCATTAACAACTATAGGAAGTACAATTTCTGAATTAGATGCTGCATCACAAGCTATATGTCCTTCAAATTCATGTACATTATCTATTCTTAACACCTTTTTTTCCTTTGCAGCTGTACCACATACCCCTTTTCCAATTTGTATCTTAGTACAAGCTGGCATTCCCTGAAAAGGTCCTAGAATTAGCTCATTATTTTTATTTAAATAAAACCCGCACCAATTAACTCTTCCTAATAAAGCATTTATTAAAGCTGAAGCATTACAAAGCTTTGTAATATCTTCCTCATCTCCACTAACTAATCCTTCTAACATTTGTACCATAGTTTTTAATCTTTCTTCTAAATCTAATCCATTAAATATTTTAATATCAAACATCTTATCTCTCCTTTATATTTCTTAAGAATAAATGAATTCTAGTTCAAAGTTTACATTTTGTTATAACTATTTCTTAATATTTATGATACAATATTTTTTAAGATAAGAGGTGATTAAAATGAACATTTTTAAAGGGACATATGGATTTGATGTTTTATCTATCTTTTTATTGTTTATAAGCTTGATCTTGAACCTAGGAAAACATACTCGTTTACTAGGAACTTTAGTTACTTTGTATGTAATTTATAGAGCTTTTTCAAAGAATATATATAAGAGATCTAACGAACTATACAAATTCACTAATTTAGCTAATAAAGTACTATTCCGTTTTGGCAAAAGATTACCTGATAATATGCCAAGGACAAGTCTTGAAAATATACCTTTGATATTTAGTCAATTAAAATATGTTATTAATCAAAAAAGACAATATAAGATAGTTAAATGCCCAAATTGTGGTCAAAAGCTTAGATTGCCTAGGGGGCAAAAAAAGATAATTGTTACATGTAAAATGTGTAGGTTTGAATTTAAAGAAAGAACATAAAAATGGTGCCGTGGATATTTATTTTGCTTGTTCCGTGTCGGGCTCCAAGTCACACCGAAATAAATATCTGTTCCCCTCGTACTTAAGGTAAGAAAATAGACTGCTTGTAGCAGTCTATTTTAATTTGTAAATAAAGTTATTCTATTCTATGTAATTATTGAAACATTTCTACCTTCATTTCCCTGGTAATATTTTACATATTGTTATATTAATATATGTGCTATACTTTAAATATATATTTTTGGTAATTATACGGAGGACTTATGGGTAAGAAATTATTTAAATTTTTTATAGGGCTAACTATTGCTTTTACTTTAATAGGTTGTACAGCTAAAGAAGGCTTAAATGATACTAATACAGGTAACTTAACTGAGGGAGAGCTTCACGATATTATAAAGTCTACTTACAAAGATTGTACTATTTCATACACAACAGAGAATAGCATAAAAATATTAGATATAAAAATTAATGTTCCTAAATCAAGCAGAGCTGAAGAACTTGAGGCCTTTACTAATGCATGTGATTTAATATCTAATAAATTAGACGACATTACATATTACTCTGGAATAATGTATACCCTACAAGTAGATGGAGAAGATAAAGCTTGTATAAGATCATATACATCTGATGATGGAAAATTCAAATTAGAAAGTACCTATATTGAAGATGATGAATACAAACAATAAAAAAATGTATTTAAATGTATATAATATTCTCTATAGGTAATAATATTATTGAGGATAGATGTAGACATATTAGTTTTAACAGTACCTAACTATGGCTACTGAATACTCAAAAAAGACACCTAATACTTCTAAGTACTAGGTGTTTTATTATTTCTAAATTAAAACACTACATTTTTATAAGAACTTCCGTCCCATCATTTGCTTTAACATTAACTATTTCTAATCCCTTGTATTTCTTTAGCTCTTTCATTGCAACTAAAATGAAATCCATATCCAAGGCATTCATATATTCATTTACTTTATCCATGCCATCTTTACTTACATTGTTCTCTACTAAAGATTTACTCACAAAATTAGCTATTTTAACTCCACTTGTAAGTAAGAAATTAGGAATATAAATTGTAAACCTTCTTTCATTAGTCCTAACCCTTATCTTCATTTCACACCTACTCGATTACTACTCTAACTTTATCACCATTTGCTGAATCTACCGTTACTATTTCACCTAACATCTCATTATCAAGTGAACTAATAATGGCACCTGTCATCACCTCTAAATCTATACCTTCCATTTCATCTACTTTAATTGGAAGCTTGCCAGTAGCCTTTAAAATCGAAGTAATAACTGCCACAGGAAGATTAACTTTTACATTATCACCAGCAGATGAATCAACCCTAACCTTAAACATTCTCCTATCATAATTCACATTCTCTATTGATTTATCCTCTTTTTTGTACATTGCCTCAATTAAGTCTGCACCCTTTTCAACCTCTAACTTACCTTCTGACACCATTGTAAGTACCTTTAATAAATCCGCTCTCATTCTCAGACCTCCTTAATCTTCTTTCATTCTTTCTATTGCTTCTTGTGGTGAAATTTCACCCTTCTCTAATGCCTCTATTACATCACTAGTTGATGACTTTATAGGTTTACTATTTCTTTTATAACCCAATGCAGATATAACTTCATCAAGCTTGGCTCTTACTGTTGGATAAGAAATACCAAGTTCCTTCTCCACATCCTTAATGCTTCCTCTACACATTATGAAAACCTCAATAAACTTTAATTGATCCTTTGATAAATAATCAAACTTTGAAAATTCAAACTCATTTTCTATAGTAGTTTTACAATCTGAACATTTTAATCTAGTTATCCTTAGTTTCTTACCACATACAGGACAAACAGTTATCGCTTTAAACACCATCTATCACTCCTTATGTTTATAATATATTCCTACGCTTACAAAATGTCAACAACAAATATTAAAATAATTAATTTATATATTAATTATTTTAATATTTAGTTTTAATATATTAATTTTATTAATTTGAATCTTGATATTTTTGTTACACATACAAAAATAGATATAGAATAAACTTCTATATCTATTTACTATTAACCTATTTAATTTTATGAGCCTGGTGATACTAAATATGAAGGATTCTTAGTTTGAATCCATACTTCCCCAGGACCTTCAAACTTGCATATATATCCCTCACCACTAACTAAAGATGTAAGTCCATTAGAAATCATTTCAACTTTGTAATTTAAAGAACTTTCCCATAAAACCAAGTGATTAGTATCAACTATATATCTTTCTCCAGGATTCAATGTCTTCTTGTGAATTGCTCCAAAAGAACATAAAGCCAATGTTCCTGCACCAATAGCTTCAACTTGGAATAGCCCTTCTCCAGAAAATATACCCTTTCCACCAGCACCTTTTGTTTTTAACTCAATATTACCATAGCTAGCTAAGAAAGCATTTTGTCCTAACCTATAATTTCTACTACCATCCATTTCAAATAATTGAATATCTCCCAAAAATGTTGGTGAAAGTAGTAATTCCCCCTGTGAATTAGCAGTATATTCTTGAAGGAATGTACTTTGTCCTGCAAACATTCTTCCAATGGCTTTTTTACCCCCACCTGATTTTAACTTCATGTCAAAAACATCATCCATAGAAACCATTGCCCCTGCTCTAACTATGAATTTATCATTTGTATCAGCATTAACCTTTAAAATAGTATTTGTAGTTTGGTAAAGCACTTGAAATTTACTCATAATAACCCTCCTTTTTTTACTTTTTGCTTATATAAATAGTGTTCACTTGTATCCAATAATTTTTATAATCTTTTACTTGCCAGATAAAAGCTTAACCATTTATAAAAATATAGTTTTATTATATCACTTACGTGTTAAATACTGTTAATACATTTTTTGAGGAAATTAAATTTCCTCAAGAATAAAAAAGGTAACAGATATAAATCTATTACCTAAATACTTATTCTACAACTCAGTATACTTTTTAGCATTTCCTTTTGCCTTTTCTACTGGATACTTTTTTTCATTCTTATCCATTTTCATATTTATGATTTCTTCAATATTTACATCTAGAGCATCTGCCATATGTACGCAATAAACTAGCACATCTGCAAGTTCTTCCTTAACAGCTTGAAGATTATAACTTTCTTCATCCCACAAAAAGTTTTCTAATAATTCGTTTGCTTCTATTGAAATTGCTTTTGATAAATTAGCTGGAGTGTGAAACTGATCCCATTCTCTATCTTCTCTGAACTTTCTTATTCTCTCTATTGTTTCTTTCATAATAACACCTCTTTCCTAAAACATTATAACTATAAAATACATTATAGCTCACTTTTTATAATAATCGGAGTAAAAATATCTACATCACTAACAAAAACATTCTATAATTACCAGGAAATTTTGAAGGTGCTAGAATGAAAGTTAAAATGTTACACACTTGCATTAGAGTTATGAATTTAGAAGAATCACTTAAGTTCTATAAGAATGCTTTAAAAATAGTTGAGACGAGAAGAAAGGATTTTCCTGATTACAAATTTACTTTAGTTTATTTATCAGATAAAGAAAATTCTTATGAAATAGAACTTACTTATAACTATGATCCTGAAAAACCTTATGACCTTGGTAATGGCTTTAGCCATATTGCTATAGGAACTGAGAATATAGAAGAAATGAGAAATAACCATGAACAATTAGGATACGAAGTAACTCCTTTAAAAGGATTGCCTGGGGAAGAGCCTTACTACTACTTCGTTACTGACCCTGATGGTTATAAGATTGAAGTTATAAAAACTAGAGTTTAACACATAAGAAGATAGTCTATAATTCAGGCTATCTTCTTATATCTTAATTTTAATATAACACGCTCTAACCCGTATTATTACTATAACTTCTTAAGTTCTTTTCTTCTTAACTTGTTATCTTCTTAAGTTCTTAACAACTTAAGAACTTATCTTTTTAACTTGTTGCATTTTAAAATTTTTAAAAATAGCCAGTGATCATTCACCAGCTACTTTATTAACTTATAAAAGCTTTTCCTTAATCTCCTTCTTGAAACTAGTTGCCTGTTTTCTAGTTAATGATTCAATGTCAACAATCAAAATTACTAGAACAGTTTTACCAGTATTAGCATGTCCTTTTACTGAAATAAATTTATTTTCATCTAGTTGTTCAAAGCATAAATTTTGCTCATCATTTAACCTCATAAATTTCATGTTAAGCTTGTTGTTTAATCTTAGTAAGGGCATCTTTATATCTACCTTAGGATTTAGAATATACAATACCTTGTTGTATTCAGAATCTGTTAGTTTTTTTATAATAAATCCTTCTTTACCTGCTCTAAATCTAAATATATTTATTATCTATTCTTCAACCTTTTGAAATGAAGTCATATCAAGAATTATCTCTTTTGGCATACTTAAAGGAAGAGAGCAATTCTCTGTTATGAAGTCTGGAAAGCAAACTGCTATTGTTACATATGGACTAATTCAACTTCTTCTAAACCTAGTCATTAAATTGTATTTTGCAGAATTTGCTTGCTTCTCTGGATCTTGTATATATCTTTTTATATTGTTTCCTGATACACTTGACCATTCATTATTAATGGGGCTAATTATTCCACCTTTTACTTCTAAAATCATTACTCCATAATCCCTATGAATTAAAATAAAATCACACTCTCCATTAGATTTACTTGAAAAAATTTCATTATCAATAAAAAGTTCTATTAACTTTCCATTTTTCCTTTAAAAATTTAACTATTCATTTTAAATATTATACAAATTTATAGATTTAAAATAATCCAAAGCAATATTTTATATATCCACTTCTATATCTGTCGAAGAAGAGCCCTTTTTTCTCTGCTTCTTCTAAAATATACTTATCCAATCTATACCCATTCTTATGAGTACAAATTATTTCCTTTGAAAGCTTTACCTCATATCCATCAATACCTACTATATAATTTTCAAATCCTAAATCTTTAAAAGTTACTTCTTTCTCAAATTCTCTATCTAAGCATTCTATTACATGTACTAAGAATCTAAAATCATCCATATTTCTTATCATATATCCTCTAGCAATACCATTTGCATTCATATTAAATTTTTCCTCTAATTTTTATTTTAGATAAAAAAATCTTCTTACCTTTAAGATAAGAAGACATTAACCAACCATAAATTCACCTCCTTATCGACTTTTAGCTGAACCACCTTGCTATAAAAACAGGTTGGTATAGGGTCACTGAACTAAATCTCTACCCTAACTCTTGATATATTGGTTTGATATTTAATTATACTTTTATTACACCATACTTTTAAATTTTAAAATACATTTTTTGTTAAAATTCGCTATAGTTATAAAGAATAAAAACAAGCTATTGAGTAAAAATAATATTGTATCTTATTATAAAGGAGGTATTTAATATGGATATACATTCTGCTTATAATAGAGCAAAAGAAATGCTAATTGATGGGGCAACTTATGATGAAATCAAAAGTTGTACAGGTCTTAGAGAGAAAGAAATAAAAAGAATTAGAAAAAACGAAATAGACAGTCATTTTTAGATTTGAAAAAGGTGGAGTGGATATTTATTTTGCTTGTTCCGTTGATACGCTTCAAGTTACATAAAAAACAAATATCCACCCCACTCATACTAAAAGGAAAGCTATTATTTTTTGATAGCTTTCCCTTCCTTTCTATTGTAATAAATTCTGAGCCACTTCACTTCTATTTATTAATTCCATTAAAAGTGGTATTGCAATTAGTTGAACAATCATTCCTGGAATCGCCTTACCCAGACCACCAACTACAAACATTAATGGATGAACAGCTGGTGCTACTGTAATAGATACTACAAAAGCTCCTACAATAGCAAAAATTCTTCCGCCTATCATCGCACCTATAAGTGATGGATATAACATTCTAGTCTTATTATATAGAAAACCAGTTAATATTCCATAACCACAAAGCTCAAAAGCCATAATGGGCATATTAGGCATTAGTGGTGGCATTCCTGTGGCTAGTCCACTAATAACAGGACAAATGATTCCTACTATTCCTCCATAAACTGGTCCAAGAAGAAAACCTGCTAATAGTACCGGAATATGCATTGGCAAAAATATTGGTCCTGCTAAATTCACTGTGTGAAATATCATTGGAACAACAACTCCTAGTGCAATGAATAATCCAGATAGTACAATCTTTTTACTCTTCATAAATTCTCCCCCTTTTGTTATCTATTAATAATCAAGTAATAAACATTTTCATCTTCAAAGGCTTCATCGACATTTAGTCCAATCTCTTCAAAGAGATTTCTTTGCTTATTAACTTCTATTAATCTATCCTTTTTTACCCTCTCATCTTTTCTGCTGTGCATGTTATTTAAAAATTCTCTACTACTTGAATGAGCAATTATCAACTTACCATTCTCACATAGGTTTTCAGTTACCAACTTTTTTATAGTATCCTCTCTTCTTTTTAAGTGTGGAAACATAGAATAAAGAATTATTTTATTATATTCTCCTTCCACTTTTTCCTCTTCTACGTCTACTAAAGTAAATTTAATATTAGGAAGATTACTATATTTCTCTTTTGCTTTACATAACATACCTTCTGAAACATCTAAGGCATTAATTTCCCCCATTTTATTAAATCCTCTTATAAATGGAATTAATACTCCTGTCCCTGTTCCAATATCGAGAACTTTATCTCCTTCTTGTATATGTATTCTTGATAGAAGAAAATTTATCTTTTCTTCATTTACTTTTGTAATCTTGTCCCATTCTTCTGCAATAGAATTAAAAAACTCCTTTTCACTCATTTCTACACCTCTCACCCAGTATAATACAATTATAGACTTTTATGTATTTCCAATCAACTAAATCTTATTAAAAAGGTTTGGTGGATATTTATTTTGTTTGTTCCGTCGCTGGGCTCCAAGTCACATTAAAACAAATATCCACCAAACTCGCACTAAAGGCATGGAAAATATAGAAGAGACCCTATTAAATAAGGTCTCTAACTATTTATTTATCTTCTCTTATAATATAAGGATTTCCATCTTGATCTTTAAAAGTAAACATGCTTCCATATGGCATTTTCATTATGTCTGTAACATCTACTCCATTATTCTTTAACTTTTCGTAAGTCTTATCAATATCAGTTGTACTTAAAAGAATTGATGGATGACCAGTGTATGTATTTGGATTTTGCTTTTCCATTAAAGGTTTATTATATAGTACGAATGTTGTAAACTCATCTTCACTTGGACCTACTTCTAACCAAGTCATATTAGGTCCCATTGGATATTCACCTTTTACTACAAAGTTCATTTTCTTAGTCCAAAACTCCTTAGCTTCTCCTTGGTCATTTACGTATATTGTTATTTTACCTATCTTATTTATCATTTGTATTTCCTCCTATAACCTATTTAGATTATATATTATATCCCCATATTACAGTAAAGTATATAAAAATAAGATATTTTATTGTAACAAAATAATATAAATAGTGATAGTATATACTATATATAACGCTTATTTAATATCTCTTGCCTTTTATAATAAAGAAAATCCTCTCTCCTTTTAAAAGGAGAGAGGATTTTTTCCCACATAAATACATTAAAGTAAAACATATTAAATATAAACACTAAATTATTAATTTTGCATACTTACTATTTTTTCTACTTGTCCTATAATGATTATAGTACCTTTAGTACTAATTACCTTTAGAAGATAAGTTCTTCCCACAAACTTATCTTCAGAACCCTTACCTTTTATGAATTATCATAAAATAATCACAAAATAGAGCTTCTATGGATTTACATAGAAGTTCTATTTTTAAATTTTTCTTTATTTATCTTATCTCTTATTAACTGTAATCCACCAATTATCATTATTATTCCCAATATGATTTCGAATATAAGACTTGAAATTTCATAAGCATTATTATTAACATACATGTAATAAGCACTGTTAACAAGGTTTATTCCAATATTAATTATAATAAATTCAATTATACTTCTACCAACATAATTAGCTCCAATGTTTAGCAATATGTTTAATTTAATCTCCTTATTTCTATATCTCTTAATTTGTTTAATAAAATTTTCAAAAAGAAATGGGAATGTAAAAAATGAAATTAAGACTGTTAACACAATATTATTCACAAAGTAAGTTATTACACAATTAGCTAAAAACCAAATTATAATATTCTTCATATCATTACTACTTTTATTCTATACTTAAATGATATATTTAATTCCATCTTATGTAAATAGCGAAAAGTAAAACATCCAAAGCTTTCAATTCATTATCTAATAATATTATCCTTGTAAAAATAAAAAGAAACCCGTATTATCTACGAGCTTCTTAAATTTCTTAAAATTCTACCTTGTCTCCATAATAAGTACATTTAAATAATTTTTCCATAGTCTCATCATCAATTTCTCTTGGATTAGATCCTGTACATGCATCAAGTACTGCATTATGAGATATAAACTTTAAGTTATCATTAAAATCACATTCATCTATTCCATATTCCTTCATAGTATGAGGAATAGCTAACTTATCATTCATATCATCAATCATTTTTATTAATGAATCAGTCAGTTCACCATTTGTATTTCCTTCTAGATTTAACATTTTTGATATATCACCATATCTATCTTCACAGTTCTTTCTATTATATTGAATTACATATGGTAAGAATATTGCATTTGCACATCCATGAGGTATATGAAATACTGCGCCTACCTTATGAGCCATTGAATGTACAATTCCTAATAATGCATTTGAAAATGCCATACCAGCTAGGCATTGAGCATCATGCATTAAACTCCTAGCTTTTTCATCTCCTTCATAAGACTTAACTAAATTATCTCTAACCATTTCTATAGCTTTCATAGCTAATGGATCAGAAAAGTTAGACTTAAGTGATGCAGTATACGCTTCAATAGCATGAGTTAATGCATCCATTCCTGTATGTGCTACTAATTTTTTAGGCATAGTTTGTGCTAAATTGGGGTCAACTATAGCAATATCAGGAGTTATATTAAAATCTGCAAGTGGATATTTTATTTTTTCAGTATAATTTGTTATAACAGAAAAAGCTGTAACTTCTGTTGCTGTACCACTAGTAGATGGTATTGCAACAAATTTTGCTTTTTGTCTAAGTTCAGGTAACCCAAAAGGTACAATAGCTTCTTCAAAAGTAAAATCAGGATATTCATAGAAAATCCACATAGCCTTGGCAGCATCTATAGCTGAACCTCCCCCCATTGAAACAATCCAATCAGGTTCAAACTTTCTCATAGCTTCTGCACCCTTCATAACTGTCTCTACTGATGGATCTGGTTCTACTCCTTCATACATCTCTACTTCCATACCAGCTTCTTTTAAATAATCTTCTGCCTTCTGTAGAAAACCAAACCTTTTCATCGATCCTCCACCTACCACTATAAATGCTTTTTTACCTTTTAAGGTCTTTAAAACTTCTAAAGCCCCCTCACCATGATATATATCTCTTGGTAATGTAAAACGTGCCACTTTCATCCCTCCATCTTCATATAATTATATTAAGATTTAACATCTTATATATTCTATAATTTATTTAAGAATAACTATAAAAATGATTGACTTTTAATATTAATTAATAATTTACAAAATCTTAATTGTTATTTTTGCAATATATACTAATAATAATTATAAGATAAACTTTTAGAAAGAAGTGATACTTATGACTTTAACAAACGGAAAATGGTCAGGATTTAGAGAGCTTGTTCTAATTGATGTAACTAAAGAATGTGAAGGAATTAAATCTTTTTATTTTAAAGCAAAAGATGGTGCTAAATTAGTAAGACATATAGCAGGTCAGTTTCTTCCGATTAGAATAAAAACTGATAATCCTAAATATAAAGACATTATACGTACATACAGCTTATCTATGATTCCTAATGAGGATGTTTATAGAATTAGTGTTAAAAAAGTAGATGGTGGCCTTATAAGTAGCTATCTACATGATTCACTAAATATAGGTGATTCAATTGAAGCTATGATTCCAACTGGCCTATTTACTTTAAAGGAAAATTCTACTGAAACTCCACTAGTATTTATATCTGGTGGTATAGGGATTACCCCCCTAATTTCTATGCTTTACTATGAAGCGCTTAAGGGAAAAAATATCACATTTATTCAAGCAGTTATAAACTCTTCTGTACATCCTTTTAAAAATGATATAGATTATTTCGCTGATATAAACGGCCTTAAAAACTTTGTTTTTTATTCTGATCCTTTAAAATCCGATATAAAAGGAATAGACTATATGGAAACAGGGTATGTAACAAAGGAATGGCTTGAAAAAAATACACCTTTAAATGGTGACTTCTACTTTTGTGGACCACCTCCATTTATGAATAGTTTAAAAAAATCTTTATCAGAACTTGGTGTTCCAGAAGATAGAATTCATTTTGAATCTTTTACACAATAAAAAAAAGTCTCAGTGAAATTATATTCCTGAGACTTTTTATAATTTATAAAGAAAACTCTACAAATACCTTTTTCTTTTCTTCATCTTTATAAAACTCTTTTATTATTCTATACTTTCCCTTCTCCAATTTTCCAAAGTATGTTGCTAGCTTAATATTTTCGTTATTAATATCCATTGGTTTTAATATAATCCCAATTTCTATAAAAGCTACGTCCTTTATAAAAGGAATATTATTCCACTTACCATCATTCTCTTGCTCTAAATAAAATTCATAACCATAAACGTACTCATTATTAGTTTTATTTTCTATAGATAAGGTTAAGTCTTTCTCTTTTTGTTCCTTTATACTTATAACAATATCATTACTTTTTTCAATTTCTGAACCCTTTTCTCCGCTTGAAGTTTTAACCATATTTCCACAAGAGATAGCTATTAAGCTAAAGGTTAGAAGTATCAAAATAACAGATAATCTTCTTTTCATAATTTCACCTCTCATTTTAATTATACCAATTTTAATTATGTTTAACTTACATAAGGTTGAAATTTATATTACAGAACAGTAACTAACAAAAAAGAAACCGCTAAGCGATTTCTTTTAAAGGAATTTAACTATATTAATTATATTTATAAAACTTAATATAAAGAGTACAATCAAAAAAACTTTTCTATTTTATCATCATCCATTTCCTTTGATAGTCTACTTCCTAATAAGGCTCCTCCAATTCCACCTATACACATTAACACCAAGTGCATATGAGCAAACTCTGGTATGCTTCCTGTTATAACTGTACTTGATAAACTTGTAACCTGAGAAAATAGTATTATAAATATGAAACTTATTGCAGCCTCCTTAGCACTCATAGATAAGAAGAAATACAGCAATATTAAGAGGACCTCCACCTATTCCACTTATAGCTCCAATTAGCGATGAAATCAAACTAACACTAAAT
The DNA here is from genome assembly GCF_000424025.1 of Clostridium paraputrificum AGR2156. Classification (NCBI taxonomy): domain Bacteria; kingdom Bacillati; phylum Bacillota; class Clostridia; order Eubacteriales; family Clostridiaceae; genus Clostridium; species Clostridium paraputrificum. Next base: position 227,627 of record NZ_AUJC01000005.1, on the reverse strand, counting down.
AGTATTAAGCTCATTATTATCTAATCCTAGTCTTATATATTGTTCTTCTGGTGCTCCTACCTTTACCATTTCCCTTATCATCAATTCCTTATATTTATTTACAATTTCTTTATTACTAGCGAGATTATTATTCTGCTCTACATCTTCCTTAACGTTAAATAATAAGTCTCCAAATTTATAAGGTGATACATAAGTTTTTCCTTGTACTTTTAACACTTTCATATTATTGCTTAATCTTCCTATATTAACTATCTCAATATCCTCGTTCAATACATCACTCATATATCCTCTCATTCTAGTAGGCATTAGTGTATATTCATATAATGGTACATTTTCATTAGTAGCAGAGCTCTTCATATAAACATATTCACCATCTGTTATATTTACATGGCCGCCATGAACACCAAATAGAGCTGTTTCCCTTATATCCTTATCTTCCTTTATAATAGGTGTTAAGCTTTTGCCATCCATATCCATATCTACACTAACATTAAAGAAGTCTAATAAAGTTGGAGGTATGTCTATAGTTTGAGCTAAACTCATAGTTCTTTCCCCTGATCTTTTATATCTAGGATCCCATATATTTAATAGAAATTTTTACAAATAAAAATAAAGTTGGACTAACTTACCTAATTTAGTCCAACTCATATATTTTATCTTCTATTACTTATCTTTATTGCTAGTTCTCTAAATCTATCATAAGAATACTCAAAGAATTTATAGTTAGCTTCACAGAACATATATCTATTGTCCTTAGTAGTTGCTCTATACCTCTTACATCCCCCTCTGCAAAGAGCTCTATACTTACATGTCTCACACTTTTTATCTTTAGAAACAGATTCAATTATAAAGTTTCTTGTTATCTCCTTTTCATGCATATTATCAAAACTTTCATCAAATATATTTCCAATACTATATTTTTCATATGTATAAAAATCACAAGGATATACCCTTCCATCTCCTTCAATTATATGCTGACAAGAGCATATTCCTCTCATATCACAAGCCTCGTAGTCTTGTCCCAAAAATAAACCAAGTATATTATCAAAGTATCTTATGCTTACCATTTTTCCTTTTGATACATCTTCATACCACATATCAAAAAGCTTCTTAATATAATCTTCATATTGTTTAGATGTTATATGAAAATTCAAATTGTTATTATTGCAATCCTCTAAGGCTTCTATAAATGGAATGAATTGAATATAGTTAAAATCATTTTCTCTTAAAAACTTGTAACAACTTTCAATTTTCTTACTTAATGCACGCGTAACTACTACCAAAATATTAAAATTAACATTATATTTTTTTAATAAGGATATTCCTTTCATAACTTCCTTAAAACTGCCATTTTGGCTATGATTGACCCTATTTAAATCATGCATATCTTTATTCCCATCTAATGATATACCAACTAAGAATTTATTATCATAAAAGAACTTAGCAAACTCTTCTGTTATTAAAGTACCATTTGTTTGAATCATAAAATTAAATTTAGTTTTTTTACTACTTGTAAGCTCTACAAGCTTTTTATAAAAATCCAATCCAATTAGCATAGGCTCTCCACCTTGGAAGCCCATGTTACAAAATCCTCCATCACAATATTCATCAATTCTATTAACTACTACTTCAAGAGCTTCTTCACTTAAAAATCCATAATCACTAACTTCTCTTTCATCAGCTATAGAATTATAGAAACAGTATTTACACTTTAAGTTACACTTACTTGATGATGGCTTAACCATAACACTTAGATTTCTCCTCATATGTTTCCTCCTAAACTGTATAGTACTGATAATATCAGTACTATACTAAATACTCTCCCTATTGACTCTTCACTGAATTTTTAAGTATATACTGTAAACTTATCTTAAATCTCTCTTATTAGGCACAAAATCAGATGTTTCCATGTAAAACTTAAGCAATCGTTCTTTCATATTTAAAACGGTTTCCTTATATTCAGGATTATCAATAAGGTTATTAATCTCCATTGGGTCATCCTTCAAATTATATAACTCATCTTTTTCATAAAGACGCATTATATATTTTACATCACCCATCCTAATCATACAAGCTTTGGTATGTTCTGGGCCTTCGCTACCTTGACAACTTAACCTTGGCCAATATGGTGATTGAGGTCCATGTCCTTTTTCCATAGCTTGTTCTTCACCATGAATTCTTCCGCCTTCACAGAAAACTGCATCCTTATGTGATTCGTCACCATTTAAACAATTCATTAGAGACTTACCAAATTGAGTGTAGTCTAACTCTATCCCAGCCATATCGGCTATTGTTGCTGGAATATCTAATAATTCAACTAGTGCATTTGATACCCTTGGCTTAACCCCAATATTCTTTGCTGGTTTTATTAATAACGGAACATTTGATATTGGATCCTCAAAACAGTTTTGAACTTTTTCTGTTATTGTATAATCACCTGTGTAGTCTCCATGATCACTAAATACAAATATATTTGAGTTATCATATTGATTAGTCTCTTTTAACTTATCTACTATCATACCAAATTGATGGTCAAATCTTGAAACCATTGCTAGGTATGTAGCCCTTAGTTCATTAAATCTCTCCTCTGTCCAACCATTAAGGTTTTGCCTTGAGTTTATTCCATAAAGCATACTTGCTTTTCCTTCTATAGTTGAGATGTTAGGTCTTCTTTCAGGAAGATTATTTCTATCTATACTTGAGTACCATGGCTCTTCACATCCATAAGGGGGATGTGGAAATGAAATTGTACAATATAAGAAAAGAGGTTTTCCATTCTTCTCTTTTGCTTTTCTTTCAATAGTTTTTAAAGCAAGTTCAACACATTTCCAATCTACACTACCATACCCATTACTATCTTCTAACTTTCCAATATAAAATGAATAAAAATTATCATCTGTTATATCTTGTTCCTTACGTGAACCACTTTTTTTAGGCATAAAACTAACACCTTCTGCATCCCTAAGATTTTCATCTGAATTTCCATCATAGAACTCATCACAATATTCAGTTTTTGCTCTAGTTGCAGGAACAACATCATTTCTTCCTATCCATACAACATCATAACCATTTTGTTTCATTGTTTTTAATATATTAGGCTCATCCTCCCTTTGTAGATAATGCATAGTTCTGTGTCCTGTTGTATGAGGATAAAGACCTGTTAAGAAGCTACACCTTGAAGGTACACATACTGGATTTTGACAGTATGCATTTTCAAAAGATACACCTTCATTTACAATTTGATCTAAATTGGGTGTAATTGATGCTTTATTTCCTAAATGATGAAGTGAATCACTTCTCATCTGATCTGCTACGAACATTATAATATTTTGCTTTTCCATACTGTTTCTCCTTATACTACTTTTATTCTACTACTTCTTCCATCTCTTCTTTTACAGCTTGATTATCTAACACTTTAAAGAATGGGAAGTATATTAACATTTGTACAATTACTAAAATAACTTGTAATATTGCTGCTCTTAATCCTCCAGTCATCCACCCCGAGAAAATTACTGGTGTTCCAAGAGGAATTTCTGCGCCATTTAGTATTGGAACCAAACCTATATTAGTTACAAAATAAGCTATTCCAAAAGTAATTACTGGTGCCAAGATAACTGGAATAATTATAATTGTGTTTAATACAACTGGTAAACCAAAAGTTATTGGTTCATTAATTCCACATAATCCTGAAGGTAATGCCAAACCACCAAGGGCTTTATAACGTTTACTTTTAGCAAATAAGACCATTATAATACATAATCCAAGTGTACCTCCTGCGCCACCTAAGGAAGCATAAGCTGGCCACCAAGCTTTAGTTATTACGTTTGGCATTTCTGTTCCTGCTGCGTATGCTTGTAAATTTTCAAGTCCTGCACTAGCATATAACATTGTTAAGAATGGCATTACAATCATTCCACCATGTAATCCAAAGAACCATAATAGTGAACAAAGAATTATAAACAATACAAATGTAAATGGACTAGCTCCTAACCCTGTTAGTGGTTTTTGTAACATTGAATATATAAATTGATTTGCACTTCCATAAGTAGTTAAGGTAAATAAATATCTAACTATACAGAATAAAAAAGCTATTATAAAAGCTGGTAACAAGGCCGAAAATGATTTTGAAATAGTTGGCGGAACACTATCTGGCATTTTAATTCCGATATTTTTATCCTTTATAAACTTATAAATTGTTGGTACAATCAACCCTACCACCATAGCTGAGAATAAACCAGCTGCACCTAACCACTTAGTTCCAATAGCTGCAGCTATTGTTACAGTAACTTCTCCTTCTGTTCCCATAACACCCATAGGTATTAAAATTAAAAATGATAATAAAGCTATAATTGCTGATATTGTACAATCCTTTTCTTCTAACTCAAAGTTCTCTGAAAGAGCTTTTGCTATTAAAAATACTGCGTATATTGCTAATAAATCTGTTGTTACTGCTGGAGCAAATGAGAAAATTTCTTTTAAATGAGTAGCTTGTACAAAACTTTGATATGGACCAATTTGTAAGTTGGCTAATAATGTAAATATAGCACCTACCATAATCACAGGTAATAATATTCCAAATCCGTTGCTAATTGCTTTTAAGTATTTGTTACTAGATAATTTTGATGCTAATGGCATTAAAAACTTTTCAATCAAAGACGTAAACTTTTCCATTATAATTCCTCCATTTATACCTTGTATACATTTACATGTTGCTATAATAAAACCGGTTTTAATTTATAAATTAATTATAAAACAAATTTAAAAATGTTTCAATACATATTGGACAAAAGTCCAATTATTTTTTCATCTTTTTTTGGACTTTTGTCCAATTTAAATAATTTATATATTATGTTATACTTTTATTGGAGGTGTATATATGGGACCTATTGAAAGATTAGAATTAAACAAAAATAACCTTACAAAATCAGAAATAGAAATAATGGAATATATAAAGAAAAATCCTATGGATATAGTACAATTTTCTATTATACAAATAGCTGAAAAAGCAAATACATCGAAAAGTGCAGTTATAAGGCTTTGTCAAAAGATTGGGTATGATGGATTTTCAGAATTTAAATTTGATATGTCTAGGTACTTAGTTTCTAATAATCAAAACAATATTAAAGATAAAAATGAAACCTCTATCAATGCAATAACTTCTAATTATATAGAATACATAAGCAAAATTAATACATCTATCACACTAGAGGAGGTTCATGCCCTAGCAGAAAAGATAAATTCTTCTAATAGAGTAAAAATACTTGGAATAAATAGAACAGGACTTTCTGCAAATCAGCTTAGAATGAGACTTTCTAAGATTGGAATTGATGCTGAAGCCATTACTGATTCTGTACTTATGAGAGATGCTATAACTTTACTTAAGAAAGGTGATTTATGTATTATCTTCTCAATTACAGGAAATACTTCTCCTTATATAGAATGTGCTAAAAGCTTGAGTGACACAGGATGTACACTAGTGTTAATTACTATGAATCCAAAAAGCATCATTTCTAAAGAATGTGATTCTATAATAAGATTGCCTCTTATATCTAAACAATCAGGATCAAAGTTCTTAGATGACCAAGTTATATTCTTCGTATTTATTGAAATAATACTAGCTGAGCTTGCTAATATTACATCTAAAAAGTAAAAGCTGCTGAAATAATATCAGCAGCTTTTTATTATAATCCTTCTTTTCTTAACTTCTTTAAAGCTTTCTTTGATCCTCTTTCAATATCCCTTTCAAGCTTTCTATCCTTATAACTTACAAATAATTGATTTAAGTCATATCCTTCTGGATAAAGCTCCTCTGCTTTTAATTCTATTTTAACTCTTTTATAATTAACCTCAATAAATTCTTTATCATAAAGTACTACAACATTATTAAATTCATCTCTGCCTTTGTATATAATTGCAGAATCATTCTTATCTAAAAGAAGCACCTTATCTCCAACAGAGAAATCATAATACTTTTCTTCACTTTCTACCTCTTTAACCTTCTTCTTTTTGCTTTCTTTAATAGTCGCATAATTATAGTCTTTATTCTCAATGTATGTTCTAGTTCTTTCTATAATAGAATCAGAAATCCCCATCTTTTTAGATATATAAAGAGCATTACTATCTCCTGTTTTTCCAATGGTTAGCTTATATAAAGGTTCTAAGGTTTCCTTCTTAAACTCCATAGCTGCATTTTCAAAGTCTGGATGGTTATGTGAGTAATCTTTAATTTCTCCATAATGTGTCGTAGCAACTGTTATACAACCCTTGTGATATAGCTCCTCTAAAATTGCTATAGCTAAAGCTGCACCTTCATTAGGTTCTGTACCACTTCCTATTTCATCAAATAATAAAAGTGTAGACTTTCCTGATTCCTTTATTATTCTAGCTAAATTTTGTACATGGGATGAAAAAGTACTTAATGCATTTTCAACACTTTGATTATCACCAATATCAACAAATACATCTTGGAATATACTTATTTCCGTTCCCTCCTTAGCTCCAATATGAAAACCTGATTGAACAGCTAAAGTTAACATTCCTAATGTCTTTAAAACTACTGTTTTTCCTCCAGCATTAGGTCCTGTTATTATTAAAGTTCTATAATCTTTACCTATTTCAAAATCTAATGGAACTCCGTTTTTTATTAATGGATATCTTCCTTTTAAAATTTTTGTATATCCATAATCATTAATCTTAGGTTTAATCCCCTGAATGTCTAAGCTATATTTTGCTTTAGCCCAAATCATATCATACTCTGATATTACTTCTACATTAATTTTTAAATCCTTTATTCTTTGGTATATCATCTCAGTTAATATGGCTAGTATCTTATAAACCTCCATACTTTCTTCAGCTTGTAATACATTAAGCTCTGAAGTAAACTTTGACACTATATCTGGCTCCATAAAGACTGTTGTTCCTTTTGATGATACCTCAACTATTGAACCTGCAACTTTATTTTTATAGGCAGCTTTAATTGGAATTGTATATCTTCCATTTCTTTGACTTATAAAAAACTCTTGAATACATTCCTTATTGCTACTATTTCTTAAAAATTTATCTAGCTTTTCTTTTATTTTTCCTTCACAAGTATCAATTTGTTTTCTTATCTTCTTTAGATCTTTAGATGCATTTGAATCAACTACAGAACCTCTTATAGATATATTTATTTCTTCTTCTATATAAGATAAATCACTTATATTTTCTGCGTAAGAACATAAAGTAGGGGCATATCTTTCCTTGTCCTTTAAGAACATTTTTACTTTTCTGCATCCTCTTAAAAAATCTGAAACCATTGTTAAATCTGACGGTTCTAGAACTCCTCCCTTATCCATTTTATCTATAAGAGGAAATATATTGTGTATTCCTTCAAGGGGTAGATGATAAGAAACATCTAAAAGCTTTCTTCCCTCTGAAGTTTCATCTAATCTTCTATTTACAACCTTAAGGTTTGAACTTGGTTCTAATTTATCTATTAATGTTTTACCCAAACCACTAACACAATAAGATTTTACTATTTCCTTTAAATCATAATAATTTAATTTATCTAATGATATTTTATCCATTTCTTAAACCTTCCTTAACTCTATTTAAGTCAACGAACCCTTTGACAGATTTCAATATTAAATATAAATAAAAAAAGCTATGGATACCTCCACAGCTTAAAAATTCAACTTTAATAAGGTAGATATAATACTACCCTAAAGTAAGTTCGTGGACTTGTATCTTAAAATAGTTTAATTAATTCCATAACAAATAAAGGCTTTTATCGCCCTATCTTTAAGAATTAATATTAAAATATACTATTTTTTGATACTAAACACTCACAAACTTCCCTCGTTTCATTTGAAATCTATCTTGTATTAGTATATTAGATAATCTTTATTTTGGCAACAGTAATTTCTAACCTTCCTCTCATTAAAGACTATTATTTATCGCACATACATTTACATATTTATTATATTATGTGAAAATATAATAAATAATTAAAGAGGGACTAGTATGAAAAGCAAATTATTAGCTATATTTATTATTTTTAATTCTCTTTTTATATTAGGATGTAATAGAAATAATAATGATAGTTCAACTAACCTTAAATTATATATTTATAATATAGAAAAAGACAATTTGAATTTTATTTCTGAGGTTAAGCGCCAGAACTTTATTAGCTGGAATGAAGACTCTAAGTCATTCATTTTTATTGATAATAATTATTGCTATAATGGTGATAAATACAGTATATAATTAATGCCCTGGTAACATTCCAGGACATCCTTTACTTTATTTATCCTAACAAATTTAATATTTCATCTTCACTTAGTCTCTTAAACTTCTTACCATCCATTTCTTTCTCATCCATTAAGCTTTCTATAAGTTCCTTCTTATCTTCTTGTAATAATAGAATCTTTTCCTCTATGGTATCTTTAGAAATAAGCTTAATTACCTCTACCACATTTTTTTGGCCAAACCTATGGGCTCTATCTGTAGCTTGATTTTCAATAGCTGGGTTCCACCATGGATCAAAATGAATAACAACACTTGCTGATGTTAAGTTTAATCCTACACCACCAGCTTTTAAGGATATTAAAAATACACTTATTAAAGGGTCTTCATTAAACTTTTTGACAAGCTCTCCCCTTTCTTTGCTGCCTATACTTCCATCTAAGTATATATAGTTTATTCCAACTTCCTCTAAGTTTTTTTCTATATTTTTAAGAGCTGAAGTAAATTGAGAAAATACTAATATCTTTTTATTTCCAGCAATATAATTATCCAGTAGCTCCATTAATGCATTTATCTTTCCACTTCCACCATTGTAATCATCCATTATTAGGGATGGATCCAAGCACACCTCTCTAAGCTTTGTAATAAAAGTAAGCATATTAGTGTTACCCTTTGACGACTTCAGCTTTTCCTTTATCTCCTTTACGTAAGACTTATAAATAGACTTCTGCTTTGTTGTCATATCTACCAAGTACTTTTTTTCAATCTTTTCTGGCAACTCATCTAATACATCCTCTTTTACCCTTCTTAAGATAAATGGAGTAATTAAAGACTTAAGTTCCTCTGTATTTTTATTTTGTATAAACTTCCCCTTAAATCTTTCTTTTGTAAATAAGAAACCTGGCATTACAAAATCAAATATTGACCAAAGCTCCATTAAGTTGTTTTCAATTGGAGTTCCTGTTAGGGCAAAGTTACATTTTGAGTTTATTTTCTTTACAGAAAGTGTAGTTTTTGAAGTTGGATTTTTAATATTTTGTCCTTCATCGATAATGCAATAATCAAACTGTAGTTTTTCATATTCATTTTCATCATTCTTTAGGGTTCCATAGGTTGTTATAAGCACATCATACTTTTTAATTTCACTTAACATCCTATCTCTTTGAGCTTTTGTTCCATGAACTAAACCAACCCTTACATTAGGAGCAAACCTTTCAAATTCATCCTTCCAATTATATAAAACAGAGGTTGGAGTTATAATTAAGGTTTTTTTACTCCTTTTAGAAAGGACAAAAGTTATTACCTGAATTGTTTTTCCAAGGCCCATATCATCTGCTAATATTCCTCCAAAGCCTAATTCTGAAAGTTCATTTAACCACTTAAATCCTTCTTTTTGATATTTTCTTAAGATTCCATTAAAGGATTTTGGGGTAACTGACCTTTTAAAGTCATTATTAACTAGCTTTTGAACAATTTTTTGGAGAACATCCCCACCTTTAATAAAATCTAATACTCTAAGTTTTTCTTGAAGATATAAGCTTTTGTTCTTATCTATATCTATTTCAAGGCTTAATTTATCTTCTGATAATTCTCCAATTAAATTTAAAAACTCACAAACTCCTGGGTCTTCTAAATCTAGATATCTATCCTTACTTTCGAAAAATCTTTCACCTTTTTTCATAAATGCAATAGCACTACTTAATTCCTCAACTGTAAAATCACCAACTTCATAGTTTAATCTATAAAAGTTATCAAATTCTACTATGGATGAATTAATAAAGCTACTATCTAATATTTGAATATCTTCAAATTCTTTTGAAAACTGAACTTTTCCTATAGGTCTTAATAACTTAACACCTGTTGTTAAAAGGTCAAACTCTCCATTACCTATATAAAAATAATCTCTTTCTCTTTTTATAAATCCTACCTTTTCTAATTTTATATCTATTAAGTTTTCCTTCTTAAAATCCCTTAAAAAGCTTTTATCATTTTTATCTTTAATTAAATCTATAATATAACCACAGTAATCAATCTTTACATTGCAGTAAATTTCTTTTCCAACTTTGTATATTCTAAATGTAGGTTTAAAGATATCTCTTAAGAACCCTCTTGTTCCATCATCTAGCACAACATTCTTTGTAATGCTCTTTAAGTCTGAAAGAAGATTATTTAAAGCCTTTAAGTTCTTCTCATAGTTTATCTCGTTATTTTTTATAAATAATTTATGATAAGGAAGATAGGTTTCCATAGCTTTCTTACGGGGAAGGTAAATATCCCTATCATAGAACATAACATCTCCAGTATTAGATAATAAAATAGGAAACTTCTTTTGTGATCTTAATATAAAACTATCCTTATCAGCTCTTATTGTAAGAGAAAGAGGAACATTCTCCTTTTTCACTTTAGATTCATAGGTTATAAAATCATAATTAAAACTTATTTTTCTTTCATTTAATAACGAAAGGAACTCTCTTAAATCTTTTCCTTTCAAATTTAAGAATCTGTCACTAATTTTTTCCTTATGACTTTTTAAAAATTCTATTATTTTTGTATCCTCTTCACTAAAAAAGTCTCTTCTAGAGTGGTATGTAAATAGATCATTAAATATAATTGTATCCTTTTCCAAGAAATCTTTAAGTGATGTAATTAAATTAGTAGTTGATTCTCCTATTCTAAATTCACATTTATATGTATTAATCTCATTTAACATGCTACATTTTATTGATATATGTAACTTTAATTTTCTCTTATTTACAACTTCTTCACTTCTTTTATTTATATTTGATGCTTTAGATTTTCCAACAAGATAAAAGGCTAGATTAGTAGCTATAATATGTTTGCAAACATAGTTTCTAATATGTCTTCTATTTTCTATGAAGGTATCACAGGAGCATTTTGTATCTAATACCTTATTAGTTTTCATATCAACTTTAATATGCGTGTTGTAATCCTTATTTTCGCTATTTATTTTCCCATATATATGATAAATATTTTCTATTTTCTTACCCTTAAGATCTTTTACTCCTTTAGCTTTAAGTATGGAAGTTGCCCCTTCTCTACTAAAGCTAGAACTAAACTTCATAACATTATCTCTAACAACTTTAATATTCATTACTCCTCACCTCCAATAGGATATTTTATCATAAATACTTCTCTTAAACTAGAAAAGAAGAGTACTTTACTCTTCCTTTAAACATTTATTTGGATCTAATTTTATACTCTTCCATTTTCCATCCTCTTTAATGTATTGAGCTACCTCTATATCATAATCATTAGTCAAAATGTAGAACTCAATTCTATAGTCTTTATTATCTGTTCCCTTAAAATAGATATTTTTCACATATCCTTCAGTGTTTACCTCATAAAATTCCTTAATAAGCTTACACCAATCACCATATTCAATTTCAACTTTAGATTTACCATCATAGCTCCACCCATGATATGGTGCACAAAGATATTCCTCTGGTGATATAGTTATATCTTTAATTTTATATACACCATTTTCATTAGAAAGATTTATAAAGCCATAATAATATACAAAGTTTGCAATATTCTCTTTTGATCCTTGTATTGTCTCTATTTCAAAGAAATACTTCATTTCATTTTCTGTATTATTAATAATTCTAAACTTAATTAGATTTATGTGCAGAAGATTTAAAAAGGAATTTTCATAAGCTTTAAAGTTAACCCTTTCCTTGTATTCTTTTGTAAAGAATTCATATGCTATTCTATAAGGCTCTCTCCACCTGCCTATAGTACCACAACCAGCCCACTTATCCCTCTCAACATTTGCAGCTTCCCTTAGTACTGAAAAATAATTGATTATAGTCTTATTAGGAGTAATTAAATAATTGTCTGGAATAACTACTTTTTTACTATTTCCACTATATTGGTTTAATAACTCTTCTGCTTCACTAGATGTATTTAAAATAGGAATATTTGAAGGTCTAAAATATTTCTCATAATCACTCATACTAATTACTTCTTCTTCGTAATATTTAACTTTTTCACCTCTAAACAAAACTCCCCCAGCCACAAGAGTATTATCTTCTCTACTAAACTTATAGAATACAGTTCCTAATATACATATAAAAATTAAAACAAATATTATAATTCTTTTCTTATTAATAACAATAAACATAACAAATCCTTTAATAAACATTTTATTATATTTTTATTCTGTTAAACCCTTTTTTATAATAAAAAAACGGACTGTATCAGAAATCTGACACAGCCCACATATATAAAGGGGTACATTTTATGAAAATTACTTACTTAATGATCGTTTCTTCTTAGCAAATACGCCTACTGCTAAACCAGAAACTAATAATATAATTACAATTGGTAAGACGCTAGTTTCATCACCGGTCTTGCTTGGGTTACTACTATTATTACCTTCTACCTTATTATTATCAGTATCCTCTGATGGTTTATCAGAGTCCTCACCATTATCAATTTCTCCTTCATCAAAGCTTGACTTATCAACTAAGACATAAGAAGTTTGAGCTGGAATTGTAACCTTTGAGCCCTCAATAGTTGCTAATTTCTCTATACCAGCATTATTTTGATCCACTACTACAACCCAATCTTCACCAGGTAAAGTTACTTCCTTCGCTTCATTATTTGCATTAAATACTACTGCTATATTGTCCCAAGAATCTCCTACATTTGTTCCATCTAATGTATAAGCAACTAAATTCTTGTCTTCTACATCTATAAACTTAAGATTATTTTGAATATCTTCAGTAGTGTTCATTCTAAAGGACTTATGTGACTTTCTAAGAGAGATTAATCCTTTATAGTAATTATTTAAATCACTATATTCAACCTTTCTTTTCCAATCTATTTTGTTAACACTATCTGGAGCGTTATAGCTATTTTCATTAAAGCTTCCATCTGGATTAATCTTCGTTCTAGCAAACTCTTCTCCTGCTTGCATAAAAGGAATACCTTGTGATGTATATACTATTGCAGCTGACATCTTGTTCATTAATAGCACTTCTTCTTCTGATGCATTAGGATTAGTAGTTTGAAGTTTGTCCCATAGAGTTAAGTTATCATGAGCTGAAGCATAGTTAATTGTTTGATATGGTTGATTAGCCCATGCCTTAGTTCCATTGGCAACCTTACTATAATCTACTTGTGAGTTCTCAGTAGCTGCCACTATACCAAACTTAATAGTCTCTTCAAAACCTTCGCCACCATTTACAAAAGCAGGTGCAGTAGCTGAAAATACATGCCCTTTTATACCATCTCTTATATCATCACTAAAAGCAGCAATTTGCATGTTTCCATATTTAGTTGTATTAGCTTTAATTGCTGCATCTTCAGAAGATAATGGTGAATCTCCTCCTGTCCACCCCTCTCCATAGATAAGTATAGTTCGATCTATCTTATCAAGTTCCGTGCGAATTTCTTTCATAGTGTCTATATCATGTAATCCCATTAAGTCAAATCTAAATCCATCTATATGATACTCTTTAGCCCAGTATACAACTGAATCAACAATTAGCTTTCTAACCATTGAACGTTCTGAAGCTGTTTCATTACCACAACCTGATCCATTAGAGAAACCACCTTGTGAATTTTGTCTATAGTAGTAATCAGGAACTGCTAGGTTTAAATTAGAATCTAAAGTAGCACCTGTATGATTATAAACCACATCCATAACCACTCTAATTCCTGACTTATGCAATTCTTGAACCATTTCCTTGAATTCTTTAATTCTTATTTCACCAGCATATGGATCTGAAGAATAAGAACCTTCAGGCACATTATAGTTTTGAGGATCATATCCCCAGTTATATTGTTTTGTATCTAATTTTGTTTCATCTATTGATCTATGGTCAAATGTTGGAAGAATATGAACTGTTGTAACTCCCAATTCCTTTAAGTGATCAACACCAGTTTTTACATCACTTCCTGGAATAGTTGTACCTGATTGCCATACTCCATTATATTTTCCCTTATACTCTAAAGTAACACCTGAGTTCTCATCTATTGAAAAATCTCTTATATGCATTTCATAAATAATAGAGTCTGTAGGATCCACTAATTCTGGCTTAGTATCATTTTCCCATCCTTCAGGATTTGTTGATGCTAAGTCAATAACCATTCCTCTGTTACCATTTACCCCTACAGCTTTAGCATATGGGTCAGTAACCTCATTCACCTTCCCATCTATTGTTACTAAATAGTTATAATACAAACCATTTAAATCTCCAGCTTTTTCAATATACCATATTCCATTTTCACCTTTAGTCATAGCTAGTACTTCTTCAGCACTATTTGTATAGTTACTTCCACTCTTACCATACAAAGCAAGCTTAACTTCTGTTGCCGTTGGTGCCCATAATACAAACCTTGTTTTATCCTTAGAATAATTAGCTCCTAAAGTACCCGAATAAGTATAAAGTTCTGCAAATTCTTCACTATCATATATCTTTCCTAATGAAACTTCCTTACCATTAAACCCTTCTATTGATAATTGATATTTAGAATTTAGATCTAAGTTTTCTCTTACCTTAATAGCACCTTCCATTAAATTATCATTTACTGTTACGCTTTCAATTTCAAGATTATTATTATCCTTTGTTAAGGTAACTTTATTTAATATATCTTTTGAAGGTAACTTAAAGTTAGTCTTAAAAGTTATATCTTTTAAAGTGTCAATTTTTGCAAATGTTATTTTAGGGTCCTTTACTACATCCTTTTCTGAGTAATATACAGTACCTTCTCCTTGAACAACATATGCATTAATTAATCCATCGTTGTTAGCATAAACCTTATTTATAAATCTATCTGACTCCCAATCCTTTTGAGACCAATCTGATTTTCTTATAATAAAGCCTATCTTATCATCAGCACCTACATTGTCATAAGACATTGAACTTACTCTTCCAAAATTACTCTCAACAAAAGGATAACCTTGTCCAGCATTACTTCCAAGCCACCCCCATACATCCCAATCAGTATATTTACCATCAAATCTGAAATAATTAAGGTTTACTGTAACCTTATCAAAATCTGATTTGATCTTCCTTTCTGATAATGTCGGTTCTGAACCATTCTGATTTACCACAACTTCTGTATCGCCTTTATTTAATTCCACATACTTATCATCATTGAATACTTTTTCTGCCCAATCATTTCCTTGAACACTTTTCCTAATGATAAATCCTAACTTTCCTGCATCTTTACTAGTTTCGACCACAGCAAACTTCCCCTCACTGTCATCACCAATAAAGTCTACTCTTTTACCCTCTTTATCTTCCTCCCAAACCCAAAGATTCCATCCATCATAGTTAGAATCTTCTCTACTATAACGAATCTTAATAAAAACCGATTCATTTTCAAGTGAAGCACTTGTAAAAATAGGCATTTGTATTAAAGATACAATAAAAACGATTACAATAAGCCACGAGAAAACTTTCCTCTTCTTCAATTTTATCATCTCCTCCATTCTATTATCAAACTTATTCTACTAATTTTCAGTATTGATGTAAATTATTTCTACAAGCCTTTATAATAACGAAATTCTTTTAAAGTAATGATTACACATCTTAGTTGTGAAAGTAAATTGACTTAAAACTTTCTTTTAGGCTTTATTATATATTTTACCTAATATATTTCTCATTTTACTTTTACATTAATTGCAAAAAGAAGACTCTAGTTTTTGCTAGAGCCTTCTTTTATACTTAAAATTCTTCCTTAAGTAATCTAGTATATCTATTTTGTATCATTTTAAATATCGGAATCCCCACTATTGTAATAACTACAAATTCACCTAATGCAACTTCACCCATGGTTAACCATAAAGGTGCTCCTACCGTAACATTTAACATCCATCCAATAATTATTCCATTAAATATTGTTGGCCATAATGAAGCTATAACTAAAGAAGCTTTGTTCTTTATATATTTTGCTGTTAAGCTTATAGCTCCAACACTTATAAATGTTGCTAAAGTTCCAAAAATAACATCCATTGTTCCATTTGGTCCAAGCAAGTTAGCTATGAAACATCCTAGAGTTAGTCCCCCTATGTAGAAAGGATCAAAGTAAGCTAATAATACTAGAATTTCAGATACTCTAAACTGAAAATTCCCATAGCTTATTGGTGCAAGTGCAACAGTTAATAATGCATATAAAGCTGCTATTACTGCTGTTCTTACAAGTCTTTTTGTTTTTAATTCATTTGTCATAATAACTACTCCCCCATTCTTCGAGAATTAGTTCAAGCCATGCAAAACAAAAAAGTCGTAGAAGAAATTCTTCCACGACAATAAAAAGCAATATAAATCCTATGCTTTGTTGCCGTAGTTTTGTTTATTGACAGGAGGCTCACGAACTGTCTCTATTTAATTCACTAAAACAGTATATATCAACTAAATTACAAAGTCAATACTTATGCTCTTTATTTTCTAATTACTTCATTGATATAGCACTTGTCCATCCTTATTATATACATCTATAAGTTCTCCCCTATATTGCTGATCTAAATTAGTAAAATTAACCTCTGTTGCTTTTCCACTAACTAAAGAATACTTATATTTATCACCTAAATTATCTACTACATTCACTTGTATTTCATAATTTGAATTCCTCTTTACATTTTCTTCTATAGAAAGATTATTATTAGTACCTATGTCATTAATTACAAATTCCTTTGATGAAATAATCTTATTATTCTCAAGAATATCAACTGTATATTTATATATTTGAATTTCATTTGGACCCCCATCCTGATAGCTACCTGATAAGTAAGATATATTAGTTTCTAGGTTACCTTTTAGTTTTAAAATTTCATTTCTATAGCTAATGGAACCATAATAATTAATAATCTCGCTCATATTTCTATCATAATTAAATAAACCTTTAGCATTTTCAATTTTTTCTGTATTTCCGTTCTTAATAACCAAGTATGAAGGAAGATCATAATCACTTAAAAGAGGCATATCTATAGTTCCAGTAAAATTAACTCCATCCCTCTTAAGTTTATAATCTTTATTATTTATCCTATATATAACTTCAGTGGTATCTGTAATTTCTTTTAACACTAAGCTTATTTTATATGTGCATTTTAGTGACGCTAACTCCTCATTAATCATTTCAACATTACTTTCACTTATAAGAGAGTTATCATCTTTTGGTTGGAATCTAATCCTGTTTAACTCTCCACTTAAACCATTTATATAATCATTATTAATATCTATTTTTTTATTAAGCTTAGTTATATAACTTAATGAAATAATATTTATAAAGATAAGAATTCCTATTATAATTTGTAAAGTATATTTTTTCATATTCCCCCCTAAATCCATTACTTCACCTTAATTGTATAATACAGGAAGTAGTTAATCAACAAAAAAGGTCGGGGGTATTTATTTTGCTTGTTTTATCGCAAGTTCCAAATCACAGAAAAATAAATATCTATTCCCCACATACTGATGGTAAAGAAAATGTAATAATACCTTTGATTTATAGCTAATTAAAATTTTATAACTAATCTAGAGATTAAAAAAGAGAAATTGCAAAACAATTTCTCTTTTCTAAATAATAATTAATTTATGAATGTCGGTATGTCAAATTCAAAGACTACTCCACACTTTTCTAAATATGGTGCCATTATTCTAGCTTGTTTTTCTGCCCAAGCTATATCAGAAGCATATTGATGCCATCCAATACTTGTAGAACTCATATTCCATCTCATCTTATATAATGTATTTTGATTATATTTAGTACTGTTTATATAGTTTTTGCTTATCCAACTAGCCCCCTCTGAAATTGCTAGTTCTGGAGTAAACCATCCTTGTTTATATGCATATTCTGAGCCACCTCTTAATGGATCACTATCAATTGCTCCTACACCATACATATTGTAAACAACCCTTGGTTCAACTGGGACACCATCAACTTCTGTTACTAACACGCCATTTGATAGTGTTGATGTACCATTACCTGTTTCAAGTCTAGCATGTGAAAGAAGATACATTACATTTACATTGTACTTTTTAGCACCTTCTAAGAATGCATTACCTTTTCCAGATAAAATTCCTCTTCCTTGTATAACTTCATTAATTACAGACATAGGAATTCCATTTACATAGTTTAACTTCATAAACATATACTTACTAACATCATTTATAAAGTTATTTGGATTCATATAATATTTAATGTCTTCAAGAGAAGCATTAACCCACTTTCCATCCTTTTGAACCATATTTAACTTAGGAAATTGTAACTCAGCAAATTTGTCTACAGTTAATCCATAGTTACTTGATCCGGTACTTATATTAATATACTTTGAACTTACATATGCTGTATTATCTTTGTACTTTATTTTGTACCAACCATTTTCTTCTCCAACAATTTCTACTATATGGTTAATAGTTACTGAACCCTTTATAGCATAACTTGTCCCAGCTCCACTTCTAACATTTAGGTTAGATACATTAACAGCTCCAATAGATATAACCTTTAGATTTTCTTCTGGTTTTTCATCAGGTATCTGTGGCTTATCTTCTGGAACATCCGGAACTTCAGGAGTTACAGGTGGCACTACTGGAGTAGTTGGCTTTTCATCTAGTAGCCTTACATAATCTTTACTTACGAAACCAGTTTTATCTTTAAAGTTAATTTTATACCAATTACCCTCGCTACCTATAATATCTACCTTTGTTCCATCAACTAAATATCCTAATACAATAGAATTAGTATTTGCTGCTGATCTAACTCTTAGATTACTTCCTGTATTATAAACTTCACCTTTTTTTACAACTACTTCTGGCTTATTATCAGGTTTTTCTTGTGTATTATTATTGTTACTTGATGTTTTAATTGTTACGTAGTCCTTATGTACATATCCATATCCTGAACCATACTTTATCTTATACCAACTTCCATTAGTATCAACTATCTTTACGACTGAACCGTGATTTAATACTCCTAGTATCTTAGTATTTGTTCCTGCTCCCTCTCTTACTCTTAATCCATCTGTTGCATTTACAGTTCCATCCTTTCAGTAACAGTAGAACCATTGTTATTATTTGATGAATTATTGTTTTGAGATCCTGAACCTGTTGACCCAGTAAATCCTGAAAAAGTTATTTTTATATAATCTTTATGTACATATCCATACCCTGAACCATACTTTATCTTGTACCAGCTCCCATTAGTATCAACTATCTTTACGGCTGAACCATGAGTTAATACTCCTAGTATCTTAGTATTTGTTCCTGCTCCCTCTCTTACTCTTAATCCATCTGTTGCATCAACAGTTCCATCCTTTTCAGTAACAGTAGAACCATTGTTATTATTTGATGAACCAGATGAACCATTAGATATTTTTGTAATGTAATCTTTATGAGAATATCCTACTTTCCCATTAAAGTTAATTTTATACCATTCTCCACTTTCACCAGTTATTTCAACCTCTTGTCCACCTAAAAGGTATCCAATAGTTAAAGCGCTTGTGCTTGGGGCTTGTCTAACTCTAAGATTACTTGTAATATTCTTTACTTTTCCTTTAGTTATGTTATTATTTGTACCAGATTCAGTTGTTTGAATAAGCTTAATATATTTACTATGTACAAATCCTGTTTTATTACCATAACTTATGTTATACCAATCTCCACTTTTAGAGTTAACTTGTACAACTTCTCCATCTTTTAATATTCCAATTCTGGCTGAAGTTGAACTAGCAGCTTGTCTAACATTTAATCCTACTCCACCTGTGTTATATACCTGTCCCTTTTGAACCGCTCTAGACGCTTTAGATAATGTAGTAACTTCTATATATTCCTTTGACACATATGCTTCATGTCCTTTAAAGTCAATTCTATACCATTCTTCAGTTTCACCCTTTATATTAACTACTTCACCATTTACTAAATATCCTATAACTGTTGATTGTAAGCTTGCACCTTCTCTTACTCTCAAATTACTATCAACGTTTACAACCTTTCCTTCGTATGAATCATTTAAATTCATAATGCTTTCTATATCCAAAATATTATCATTAGTTAATTCTGTAGCAGCTACAGAACTATTAGCTAATGACATTCCTCCTGAAAAAGTTGCACCAGCTAAAATTATTTGTAGTATTTTTTTCTTATTCATATAAAATACTCTCCTTAATAACTATATTGTAAATATTCATCGAATATTATCACTCTTATTTTACATTATATACTAAGTTAACCATCATTCCTATATACTTTGATAAATTTAGTAAATTTTTTAAGGTTTATTCTATACATCAATCACTAAATTATTTACTTGCATTTATTAATATAAAATCAATTAGTATTTCATTAAAGTTTTTATAAAAGTCAGCTTGATTTATTTATCAAACAGGCTTATACTGTTAATAAATGGATATCTATTGCGATATTAGCTAGTTCTAGCTATAAGAATTCTTTAAATGACATTTCAAAAATTAACTCTAAAATTACATCTCAGCATTACATGTAAACTTTTACCTAGATTTTATTGACATAAGAAAATATTAATTAAATTAGGAGGCGTATTAATAATGAGAAAAAACTTCTTTAAGAAAGTTTTTTGTCCATGCATCATGATACTATCTCTCTTGTTACCTATGTCTTTAAAAGTTAATGCAGCAACTTCTGCAGGTTCTTTTGGTGCTGGAGTAGGAATTAAAAATTGGCCAACCCAAGTAAATGCCCCATATGTAGATATGGTAGATTGGGTAACCAAACAAGGCTACTATGTAGGTGAAGATACTGGAGGACCCGCAAATTTAAGTAAATTATCCCAAGATACAGGTATTAAATTCTTTAACTTAGCATTTATTCAGTCTACTGGTTCAATCTCTAATGGCAAAGTTAATTGGGGATGGGGTGGATACTCTGTTTTATCTGAAGGGAAGATGAATTCTCAATATGATGCAATTAAACAATCTTTAAGAGAATTACGATTGCTAGGCGGAGATGCTACAATATCCTTTGGCGGAGCTAATGGAGTTGCTTTTTGGCAAACATCTCAAGATATTGATGTTTTATATAACACTTATCTTGATATTGTAAATGGATATGGTTTAACAAGAATAGATTTAGATGTAGAAGGTGGAGCTCAAAACAAACAAAATAATATTGCTAATGCAAAGGCAATAAAGAAGTTACAAGATGAAACAGGAGTTGAGGTTTCTTTAACTCTACCTGTTCTTCCATCAGGACTTACACAAACACAACTAGATGTTTTAGAGGCTTATCTATCCAATGGCGTAAACTTAAAATACATTAATATAATGGCAATGTGCTATGGAAGTGGTGTACTACAACCTAATGAAAACTATGGTACAGCTTCTGTAAGAGCCATGGATTCTACTAAAAATCAAATAAAGGATTACTACAAAAAATATGCAAATACTACCCTATCAGATTCAGAGGCTTATGCTAAATTAGGTGTAACTGTTTCTATAGGATATGAAAGTGGTTCAGACCCTATATTTACTCCTGCATGGTCTCAACTTGTTACTAATTACGCAAAAGCAAATAATATAGGAATGACCTCCTATTGGTCATTAAATAGAGATGCACTACTTGATAATAATTCAGGAATTTCTAGTCAATATGAACATTCTAAAATTTTTGCAACATTTGGATCTTCTCAAGCTGATCCAAGTAATACCTTACCTATAATTTTAGGAGTTGCAGACAAACAACTTCTAATTGGTGACAGCTTTAGTCCATTAGATGGTATAACTGCAACTGACAAAGAAGACGGAGACTTAACAAATAAAATAATTGTTAGTGGCTCTGTTGATACTACAAAGGCTGGAACTTACACAATTACTTATGCTGTTACAGATAGCAAAGGTGGAAGTACTATAGCTTATTCAAAGGTTACTGTAATAGACACATCTATTCCTGTATATGACTCATCGAAAATTTATCTTTCAGGAGATATTGTAATGTACGAAGGTGTTCAATATAAAGCAAAATGGTGGACATTAGGAGAAACTCCAGGTGCATCACAATGGGGGCCTTGGGAAAAAATAAGCTAAGCCTATATCTCTACCAATTATAATTTTAGAGGGTGCATCACTTTTTGTGAGCACCCTCTATTTAAATACAAATACTTATGTATCTAATAAATTTCCCTTTAGATACCTTACATCTATCAATAATTTTAAATCCAGCATTATACACAAATTCATCCATATCTTCAAAGGTAACTAAAATTAATTTATCTGCTATTTTCCTTGCAGAATTTATAATATCCATCTGTTCACTAGGTCTTATTGGTGTAAATAATCCATAAGGTAAATCTATTATTGCCACATCAAATTTCTCTTCTATATCCTTAATATCCATTCCTTTAACCACATCATTATAACCAAAGAACTCTAAATTTCTTCTAGCATTACTACAGATCTGTTTATTAATATCAAATCCTTTAATATTAAATCCCATGGACACTCCTTCTATAACAACTGTTCCTACTCCACAACAAGGGTCCACCATTTTTATATTAACGTCATTGCCTCCAGCTATATTAACTAAGGCTCTTGCCAGTTTTATACCTAAGGAATTTGAATATGAGTAAGGCTTTTTATCATGAATATGCCATTCAAAGTCGTTCTTTTCATATTCACCAAAATACCATCTGTTCCCTACTTTGCTAATTCCAATTCTTACTCTAGGGTTATGAATATCAGGCTCACCAGTTATAACAAAACCAACTGCCCTTAAACTGCTTAATCTCTCTTCATAGGTTGTGTTCTTCTCTTCTGCTTTAACATAAACAACCTTAAAATCGTCATAAGATAGATTTTCTTCCTTTATTTTATTACAAATTTCTTCTACACTATCTCCTTCATAAATCACTTTTAAAGCTTCTTTTATAAATGGACTTCTTGAAGGATTAACCCATATATCAGAGAAAAAATACTTTTCTTCTATGTCATTCTTAAATAAAGACTTCATTTCCATTTTATATAACTCCTTTTCATAAGGAGGATAGTTTGCAACGTATATATACTTTTTATCATCTGTATTTATATTTTCTAACATATAATAATTTCCTTTCAATAACTTAGATTATTCTAAGTATACCATATCTATAGTCCAAATACAGGTAAGCTTAAATCTCTCTCATAAATTCCCATAACACCTCTTAAAAAATACATATATGAAATCATTCCAAATATATTTCCTAAATTTATATCTTCATCAGGACTAAGTGAAAAATCTATTTCACCATTATTAAATTTTTCTACTAAATGTCCATACCTAGCAAAGCCTATATCAAAAAGAATACTTCTTGCTATTACTGCTAAATAAGCAGATTCTAAAGCAGGCACATCTGGGTCTGGCAAGTTTTCTGATGTATTCTCATATTTACTATAAACTAGGTCTATACTTTCAATAGTTGATATATATGATAAAACATCTGACACTATAAATACTAAATTTCCATATAGTTGCAGATCTAAAAGCCTCAATGTTTCTACATCTTCATCTGTAAGATTATAAAAGTTATTGTTTTCCACCTTGCCTCTCCTAAAGATTACTACCTACTTATAATATAGCCTTGCCTTTTTTCTTTGTGATAAAATTATAAAAAGACGTGCATCAATAAAGATGCCCGTCTACATTAAATTAACTATATTCTTTTCTTTCGTAGATATGTAGAACAACCACATACGAAAAGAAAACACATATTACCAAACAAATAATGCCTAAAATAATTAATACATATATGTTGGTACTTGGAAAAGATTCAATTGTTAACTTCCATGTTGAGTTTACTATAAGAACCATAGGAATAATTATCAAACAATAGTCCAATGCATTGACTTTCTTAAAATCATAAAAAAGTGTTCTAGGTAAAGTAATTGACAATAATACTCCAACATAAAATAATTCCAAAAGAAATACCATCCCAATAGTTAAATCTATAGAATCTTTTATTATTATACTTAAAATAGTAATTATAATAATTGATATTATGCTACTTATTATATTGAAAAGATATCTTGAAAAAATGTATTCTTTATTAGATACAGGTAAAGACCTAACTAGATTATCAACATTGCATCTCTTCTCTGCACCTAATGAACTGAACATTACTACAAAGAATACAGCTATTATAGAAACTAATAAAAGTTCAGGAAAAATCAATGAACTTATAATTCCTAGGCTTAATGTTAATATTATGGTTTTGTTCATTGACATCATATTTATATATTGCATTCTCAAAAGATATTCTATGTTCTTCATTGACCATCCCCCTAATAAATATTAAAGTTCTACTCTCTTATATATATTAACTGTTACTAAATAAGATATATACATTATCAATATTGTAACCAACATAATTAATAAAAATAATATATTCTTATTCAATATATTTATGTTTATATCACTTAATAGCTCAGGTAATTTCATTGTAAACATAAGTGGTAAAACTGTAAGAATAATCACAACTATCTTACCTTTTTCAGGGCCTAATATTGTTACAATAGGAGTTATTATTCCTACTAATACACTTCCAATTACAAGAGCTGATATTATAACACTTTCCACTGATATATATGGGCTTCCATTTAAGAATATTGCAACTATACTCATAATTCCAATAGAAATGAAAATTCCTATTATTCCAAATACATACCTAGATAAAATATATTCATTTACCTTTATTGGTAGTGTTCTTACAAGATTATCTATATTACATGCTTTCTCTCTTCCAACAGTAATATTGGTAAATGCTATAACTATTATTCCAACAGCATATGTGGCCATCTCTGGAATTACAAAAGGTATAAGTACACTTATTCCAATCATAGCTAAAAAAGTTCTATTTAATGAAAATAAATTTTCAAATTGCATTTTAACAAGACTTATAACATTACGCATTTTCATCACCTCTAGTATAAAATAGTAAAATATCTTCTAAAGTAGCCTTATCATAAACCACTTCTTTTCCAAATATCTCAAAAGCTTTATTCTTATCAGATGTCATCCCCTCAAATCCATACCTATTTATTTTTATTCCTCTTAAAATCTTCTCAGATTCCATGTCTAAAAGCTCAGTTTTTCCCCTTATAATGGCATGTTCTTCTAATAGTTCATCTTTTATTCCAGTTAAAATTATTTTACCTTCATAAATCATAACTATATAATCTGCTGTCTTTTCTAAATCAGATGTTATATGAGTAGAATAAAAAACTGTTGCTTCCTCTCTTTCAATATGCTCCTGAAGCATTTCTAACAATTCACTTCTAACCCTTGGATCTAGGTTAGCAGTTGGCTCATCCATAATAATTAGCTTTGGATGATGAGATAAGGCAATTATAAGTTCAAATTGTTTTTTCTGCCCCTTTGAAAAATCTTTATATAGCTTATTTTCATCTATTCTAAACTTACTTATATACTTTTTATATAAATCTTCATCCCATTTTTCATAAAAATTACTCATGTACTTTTTTATATTCTTTACCTTAACAGTATCTAGGAAACCTGCTTCATCCCCAACATAACCAATTTCACTTTTATAAGCGAAGTAGTCTCGTATATCATTATTAAAAACCTTTATGATTCCAGAATCCATCTTAAGCATATTCATTATTAATTTTATTGTTGTAGTTTTACCTGAACCATTCGGTCCAATAAAACCTGTTATATAACCACTTTCAATTAACAAATCATCTATAGAGAGTTGAAAGTTCCCTCTTCTCTTCTTAACTCCTTTAAATTCTATAGCTTTCATAAAAATTACTCCTCCAAAAATAAACTTTTAAATATTTCTAAGCATTCATCTAATGTTAATCCAATAGCTTTAGCTTGACTAATAGCATCATCTAACTTAATTTCTATTTCACATATAGCTGCCTCCTTAAGTCTGTCAGAATTACCTTCTGATACAAAGGTTCCTTTTCCAGCTACTGTTTTTATAAAACCTTCTTTTTCAAGTTCTTCATATGCTCTTTTAGTTGTTATAATACTTACCTTCAAATCTTTTGCTAGCATTCTTATTGAAGGTAAGGCTTCACTAGGCTTTAATTCACCATTTAATATCTGATTTTTTATTTGATTGGAAATTTGTTCATATAATGGAACTGATGAAGAATTACTAATTAATATATTCATTTTTCCTCCTAAGTGTATATATTATCCATATACAGATATTAACACCTATATACACAATAATCAATACTAATATCAATTTTTTAATATTTTTCCACATTATGTATACTTTTAAATGAAAAATATTTCAAAACCTAGTAATATAAGATTAAGTTTAGCTACTTTAAAACTTTACGGAACAATAAATTCCCTTATAGGTAACAATTACAGTTTTACTTTTTTAATTATCTCCGTTATATTTAAGTTAGTAATTTAAGAACTTTTGCATATAATAAAACCACGTAACAAAATTTTTACGGGAGCTAGATTTTATGAAATTAAAAACGCATTTATTTATAGCAAAAAAAATAATAAATAATAACAAGGATAATGTTTTATTAAAATATTACTCACCATTTTTTTATCTTGGAACAATATTACCTGACTTGATTGCTTCTTATAAAGTTCATCCCCACTACTTTGAAGAATCATCAGAATATGTTTATAGCAAAATAGAAAAAATCTCAAACTCAGGTAAACTTAATATATTTAACTCTATAAGAGCAGGTATAGTAGTTCATTATTTATGTGATTTCTGTTGTCATGCTCATATAAGAGGAAACTTCGATTCATTAAGAAAACATCTTAAATACGAAAATGATTTAGAGAAGTTTATACTTGAGGAGGAAAATAGCGAAGTGGCAATGGATAATAATATAAACACTGAAAGCTCAAATATATTATACGGGCCAAAAACTTTGAATTATTATATAATTGAACAAATTAAATCATATAGACTAGGAGCCCCTAGTTATATGTGGGATTATAAAAATGCTACAGAGCTATGCTCTACTGTATTTAATTCTTTATTTAACCTTTGTACATCTTATAGCATAATTTATAGAAAATTAGCATTTAGTAACTAAAAAAGGTGTGGCGGATATTTATTTCCCTTGTTCCGTCGCAAGCTCCAAGTCACATGGAAACAAATATCCCCCCACCCGTACTAAAGGTAAGTAAAAAAGGAGCCAATACTGGCTCCTTTTACTAATATTCTATTTTCCCTAATTTTAAAACAATGATTTGTTAAGTATAAATATATTTTCTATTTCATTATTATCTTCATCATAATATTTAACATCTGCACATAATATATATCCAAGATTCTCTCTTCCAAGTAATTCCCCTTGCATATCTAATAGCATTCTAGGTTCCATAGGAAGATTAACCATAGCACCTTTCCCTGTAATATCACAAAACATTTTAACTTTCATACTAAGCCACCTCCAAAACTATTTAATATACTTAGTATTAATGAAAGTACAAACATTTATTTAAATCCCTTCACTGCAATAATTTTTTAGTGGATAGATAATAGTTAATAGTGAAAAGTTATGGATAATTTTCTTACAGAAAATTTTTATTCCTAAGTGCTTGTCCATCCTAATGAACATAAAATTAGAATAAAAACTATCTTCCAATAAAATATACTTTCCATTTAATACAGCCGACTTATTAATTGTAAAAAACACTAGCGCTAGCAGAATTTCCTCCGTAACTTCTTATCTATACTGTGCGAAGCACTGCTTGTACCTTCTTACCTTATACCTTCTATTTTACCGTCATTCCATTCTTGTCTTTTAATAAAACATCATGTGCTCCACCTTCAACTATACTTGTAGATGAAACTAAAGTTATCCTTGCCTTTTCTTGAAGTTCTGGAATTGTTAAGGCCCCACAATTGCACATAGTTGATTTAATTTTTGCTAAGGTAACCTCTAAGTTGCCATGCAAGTGGCCTGCATATGGAACATAGGAATCTACTCCCTCTTCAAAGGAAAGCTTGTTTGCGCCCCCCATATCATATCTTTGCCAATTCCTTGCTCTTGCAGAACCTTCTCCCCAATATTCCTTCATATAGTTACCATTTATAATTACTTTATTTGTTGGACTTTCTTCAAATCTTGAAAAATACCTACCAAGCATGCAGAAATCTGCTCCCATGGCAAGAGCTAAGGTAATATGATAATCATGAACTATTCCACCATCAGAACATATTGGAATATAGATTCCCGTTTCCTTATAATATTCATCACGTGCTTTTGCAACCTCAATTACAGCTGTAGCTTGTCCTCTTCCAATACCTTTTGTTTCACGAGTGATACATATAGATCCTCCACCTATACCTATCTTTACAAAATCTGCTCCTGCTTCAGCTAGGAATCTAAAGCCTTCTCTATCTACTATGTTTCCAGCCCCAACCTTTACCTTATCACCATATTTTTCACGAATAAAGGTAATAGTTCTCTTTTGCCATTCTGTAAACCCTTCAGATGAATCTATACAAAGAATGTCTGCTCCTGCATCTATTAATGCTGGTACTCTTTCTTCATAGTCTCTTGTATTAATTCCAGCCCCTACAACAAATCTCTTTTGCTCATCTAAAAGCTCATTTGGATTTTCTTTGTGAGAATCATAATCCTTTCTAAAAACAAAAGCAACAAGTCTTTGTTCATCATTTAATATTGGAAGCGCATTAAGTTTATTATCCCAAATTATGTCGTTTGCCTCACGAAGACTTATTCCTTCCTTTGCATAAATAACCTTGTCTATAGGCGTCATAAATTCAGAAACCTTAGTAGACTTGTCCATACGACTTATACGATAATCTCTACTTGTAACAATTCCAACCAACTTTCCTGTAGATGTTCCATCATCTGTTACTGCAACTGTGCTATGTCCAGTTTTTTCTTTTAAATTAAGTATATCTTCAAGAGTTTCATCAGGTTTTATACTGGAATCACTAGCAACAAACCCAGCTTTATAATTCTTAACTCTTCTTACCATTTCAGCTTGATTTTTAATAGTTTGAGAACCATATATAAATGATATTCCTCCCTCTTTAGCAAGGGCTATAGCCATTTTATCATCTGATACTGAC
Source organism: Clostridium paraputrificum AGR2156 (assembly GCF_000424025.1). NCBI lineage: Bacteria > Bacillati > Bacillota > Clostridia > Eubacteriales > Clostridiaceae > Clostridium > Clostridium paraputrificum. The sequence continues at coordinate 198,371 of NZ_AUJC01000005.1, read as the reverse complement.
TGCATAACTGCAGAAACAAGAGGAATATTCATAGTTATAGAAGGTTCTTCACCTTTTTTAAATTTCACAATTGGTGTTTTTAAACTTGCTTTTGCTGGTATACATTCTGCTGATGAGTATCCAGGTACCAATAAATATTCACTAAATGTATGTGATGGTTCATTAAAATAATACGCCATTTCTATGCCTCCCATAATATTTTAAAGATAATTATAACTCTTATACCACATATTTACAACACTGTGTGTTAAATATTACCGCTAAAAGTAAAGTGGATATTTATTTTGATTAAGTTACATCAAAACAAATATCCACTAATCCTCTACTGAAGAAATAATTATAAAACTTTTATAGGGAAGATCGCATCTAATATGCCAATCACAACTGCTGCCAATATTGCACCAATTATTGATACTCCCATATATGGAACAAAGAATTGTGCTACATAAATAATAACAGCAGAAATTAGAAATCCCTTTATACCTTTACCAAAAGGTGATATATTCTCATCCATAAAAGACTCTACAAAATAGTCAAGAGCAGATATTACAACTGCTGCAATTAGATATGACCATAATCCATAGATAGTAAAGCCCGGTGTTAAGAAAGATGTAACTCCTAAAACAATAGCTACTATTACCATTCTTCCTATCCACCTTAAAAAAGTATTACTACCAGAAGTATTTTTTTCACCATTATATCCCATACAAAAACCTCCTTTAATAAGTTTAGTATGTTCTATAATTTAATAGCTATACATTTTATACTACCCAATGACCGTCTTTAGGTAATTCTTTGCTTTCATCATATCTTTTTAAGATGTTAAGAACTGCTCTAAAAGCAAAAATATCTACTCCTAATTCATTTTTTTGAGCATAATAACAATCCTTTAAAACCTTAACATTTCCTTTTTCAAAATAATCCAAACACTTATGATTTTCTAAAACACATAAACTAATTTGCAGTCTACCATCTAATGAGTCAGCTAACTTTTCCTCAGCCGGAAAGCTAAAATTATCTCCTGAATATGCATACAAAGCATTTTCTTCATCAATAGAAATTAATTTGTATATCCCCTCATATCCCCCGCTCATAATACTTCTCCTTATTTATTTTAAAAGATTTTATATTTCATATTTTAGCATATATATATATTTATATAGATATCCATATTTATTCTCTTAGTATATATTTTTTAACATTTTATGAATCATTTCTGCGCTTTGTTTACATTATATTAACCTTTTTACCGATTTATGTTTGGTAATTTTATATCTCTCTTCCATTATTATTACATATATTTTAATATATTTATCCATAATAAAAGAGGAACTAACTATCGTTAGTCCTTTTATTTTAATCTTCAATAATGAACTTTTTGCCATACTTAATGTAATCTAATAAATCTAAATAATCCTCTTCAATAGAACCTATTACATTTCTTCTATTATCTATTTTTAATTCTTCTCTTGCAATTATTAATTCACCTTTATAATTTAGATATTCATCATTATTTATAAGAACAGTACCTCTTTTAACCACCTTGTTTCCAGTATTATCACTTGGAATAGATGTATTCTTAAACTCTACTCTTCCCATTGAATATCTTATTATTTGCTCACTACTTTCATGTCTATCATTAAGAACCTTATTAAAGAAACTTTTTTCCACTTCTGTTAATTTCTTTGATGCTTTAAACTTAAGATTAATTATATCTTTATCTAGATTTGCCAAAGCTTCTAACTCTTCATTGGTAGCAAAAGCATTTCCTATTATTACATCATCAACACCTAAGGCAAATAATTCATCTGCTTGAGCTACTATATCTTTATATCTGTGTTTTTCTAATGTTGGAAGACCATCATTAGTAGGCCAAGGTCCCATCTTGCCCCCCTTAGTTCCATTTACAAAAGCTGCAGTCTTTAATCCTAATGATTTATGTCTCTCCATACAGCTATTAAAAAACTCTAAAGAAAGACCTGTATACTCTTCAGGATAGAAATTATGGCATACAACTAGCTTCTCTTTCTTGCATCCAAAATCAACTATATTATTTGCATAGGATGTATTTAAGGAACCATTTATTTCTATATCTAAATTATACTCATTATATGTCATCATCATTTCATGAATTCCATTAAATATTCCATCTAACCTTATTCCTGTAACACCCAAGTCAAGGAAAAACTTCAAGTCAGTTGGATCTACTCCAATATTCTTAAGAACCTGAGGATTTATATCTATAAACACTCTCATTCCTAAGATTTTAGCATAATTCATTATTTCTCTATAACACTCTATTTGTTTAAGTGCCTTTTCCTTTTCAGAATCCACCTCAAGCATTGATGTAAAAATTCTTGAATAACCTAAATCATAAGCTTTTTTTATGTAATTTATGTTATCCTCTTTTGAACTTAATAGTGGATAAATACTTATTCCTATTCCCATAATCCCCCTCCTAATACTAATATTTATGTTTACAATTACATGTTATACAAATTTTCTGTGTTTATCAATATTAATATACTTTTTCATAAAAATAAGATGCAAGATTTACTTTTGCACCTTTCTATAAATTAAACTTTTTCTTTATCGCCTTAATACTCTAGTCATTTCTTTCTTTATAATTTAACCTTCTACCAAAATATATATTACTATCTTCAATATATTCTCTCTTATATCCATATAACAATATATCTTCATATAGTTTTGTCTCAATATCATCGGTATTAAGCTTAGTTAGTATATCTCCTACCTCATTAGTATTTTCAATAGAATTTACATTTATCAATTGGTACATTGTATTTACATCTTCTACTGAAAAACTGCTAAACCCATAATATTTTAACATTTGTAAAATAAACCGAATCTGCTCATAAAATGACATACAACTAAAGTTAACTTTGCTATATTTACTATTACATGCAAACTTTATTTCATTTAAGTTTAAATTTACCCACCCCTTCACAATTACACCTCTTATCTTTTTTATAAACTAAATTTCATATATATCAGAAAACTCAATCTCAGCACTTTTAAATGATGAATCCCAATTTTTTTCTATATTATATACTATTTCTTTTGGCCCAATTCTATCTATAGGTAAGTAAAAGCCAAACTTAGACCCAACCCCTAATTTACTTTCTAATAATATTTCTCCACCATGCATTTCAACAAATGCTTTTATTAAAGAAAGTCCTATTCCACTTCCCTCTACTCTTCTTGAAAATGTATTATCTACTTGTTTAAATATTTTAAAAATTTTCTTTATATTTTTCTCTGAAATACCTATACCATCATCTTTTACATATATATATACTTTACTTTCTTCCCAATCTGTTTCTATATAAACCTCTATATTTCCATTCTCATCAGTAAACTTAATAGCATTTGAAATAAGGTTTAAAATTACTTTTTCTATTCTTTTAATATCTATAGATAAAAAAACTTCCTCTTCATCAGTATCAAATATAATTCTTCTCTTCATCCTAGCAACATAATCAACTATAGAATCAACTATGTCTTCTATAAATGAAACAATATTTATAATTTCTTTATTAAGCTTAATTTTTTTACTTTTAATATTATTTAAATCAATTAAATTATTTATAAGGCGTAATAATCTATATCCATTATTTTTAACAGTAGAAAGATATCTATATCTTTGACTATTTTTATTATCTCCTTCATATAATTCTAAGAGCTGTATTGTTGAAAGTATTATGTTAATTGGAGTTCTAAATTCATGAGAAATATTAGATATAAATTTTGATTTATAAACCTCCTCCTTCAGTTTATTTTCAATATCTTTTAGTTCCTCCTCTAATCTAAAAACAAAGCTTATCTCTCTTCCAATTATGTATATCTGATCAGTAGCTGATTCATGATAATAATACCATTCCATAACTTTTAAAAATCCATTTTTACATCTAAGCTTAAATATACCTCCATAGCATTTATGACTATGATTCATATAAATTTCATTTAAATTTATACTTCGCTCTGTTAACTCCGTAATATTATCAATTGTCATCTTAGATAGTTCTTCTTTTGACCACCCTAAAAGTTCTATTGCATTAGAACTAACTTTCTTTATATTTCCTTTTAAATCTAATATAATACATAAGTCAGTTGAAAGTTTCAAAAAAATATTTAGATCATTTTCTATTTTCACTTTTTTAGAAAACTGTTCTGCTATTACTTTTGATAACTTTATATTTTGAATTCTATAGGCAATTCTACTAGCTACACTTTTTAAATACTTTTCAGTTTTCTTTGTATAAGTTTCCATATTACAAAATAAATTTATGATTCCTAATAAATTGTTGTCTGCTAGTATAGGAATAACTAATTTGTCTGTATCCTTAAATAGCTTATCATAAATTTTATCAAGTTTATTTTTTCTGTAAAAGTCCGCTATAATTTCCCTGTATTTAGGTAGTAACAAATCTGAATTAACACTCTTTAAATAATGAATATCCTGCCTAGATAAGTTTACTTCATAATCATATAAAAATTTATCTAATACACCAACCCCCACCATCTTATTAAGTTTTGACTTATCTTTAAGTATCCATACACTAACACCAAAAACAGATTCATTATCATTAACTTCTTCTATATAACTTAATACATCATTATAGTTATTTAAGTTAATCTTCTCTCTATTTTCTGTAATAATAGCTGTAAAGTCGCCATAATCCAAATATTTCTCATCAGTAAGCTTATTACTATCTAACTGTTTTGCTATTGCAATTAATGATAAGCATTTATCATCATTATCAATTATAGGAATCTTGTGAACATGCAGCAAACACTCTTTGCCATTTATACACAGATACTCATTTATAATACTATATTTCTTATTTTTAATTACCCCTCTGTCATTTTCCATATCAATCTTATAACATCTTCTATCAAATATTTCTTTGCAATTATTTTCTAGTAAATACTCTTTTTCTAGTCCTATAACATCACAAAAACTATTATTAACATAAAGATATTTACCATTTATATTTTTAATCCATATGCACTCATCATATTTATCAATAGAACTCTTTAATAATTCCTCAATCTCTGTTGAAGTAACATAACTCTTATTAACAAAACTATTAAGCATATTATGCCTCCTAAATCAACTATATAATATATTATAACTTTAGCCTTACATTTATCAACATTTTTGTAATATTTTATATATATAATTTTAAAAATATTCATATTTCTACCTTCCTATACTTCTTAATTAATATATACGAAAGCAATAATTACACAAAAAAGGACTATGAATATTTAATTACATAGTCCTTTTTACTATTTTAAGTTTTCAAGTTCTAACACCTTTTGTATACATTCACCATCCAATTAATTCTCTTTCTTTCATACTACACTGTAATTTCTTCATTAACTCTTCCTTCACAAGATCTCATAGCAATAATTGTCATTTCCATAAGCTTCTCTAAGTCCCATCCCAACATTTCAGCACCTTGTCTTATAACATCCCTTGAACAACCAGCCGCAAATTTCTTATCCTTAAATTTCTTCTTTAAGCTTGATACTTCCATATCCATAACACTCTTTGATGGCCTCATTCTTGCTGTTGCACCAATTAGCCCTGTTAATTCATCAGTTGCAAAAAGAACTTTTTCCATTTGATGCTCAGGCTTTATATCAACTGTAATTCCATAGCCATGACTACATACAGCATGTATTAACTCATCACTTCCCCCTTCATTCTTTAATAGTTCAGGGGCTTTAATACAATGTTCATCTGGATACATCTCAAAATCTATATCATGCAAAAGTCCTGCCATTGCCCAAAAGTCTTCCTCTTCCCCATATCCTAGTTCTTTTGCAAAGTATCTCATTACCCCTTCAACAGTTAATCCATGTAATATATGAAAATGTTCCTTATTATATTTCTTTAATAAATTTAATCCTTCTTCTCTAGAAATTGTGTTCATTACTTTCCCTCCTAAAACTTTGTATATATAATTTTAGCATTTAAATTTTATAATACAATAATTTACTATTTGTTGAATATTATCCATCATTGTATTATAATTAATCCCATTAAATTCATTTTATAAATAGGAGAAGACATATGAACAAAGAATCTAAACTTATGCTTTCAGCACTTAATTTTGAAGAAGGTCATAACCGTAGAAGCAATCACATTTTAAAAGTCTATGCTCTAGCAAAAACCATTGGAGACTGTGAAGGTCTTTCAGAAAAAGAAAAACTAGTACTACATGCCTCAGCTATATTACATGATATAGGCATAAAAATTTGTAAAGAAAAATATGGAGATGCAAGCCAAGAACTTCAAAGAAAAGAGGCTCCCCTATTAGCTCGTGAGTTATTAAAAGATGCTGGATATGAAGAAAAAGCAATTCATAGAATACTTTATTTAATAAAGATGCATCACAGCTATGAAAAAATTGATAGAATGGATTTTCAAGTTTTAGTTGAAGCTGATCTTATGATTAATGTTTTTGAAGAAGGATATTATGAGATTGGTTTGGATAGAATGAAAGAAGTTATAAAAACTAGAACTGGCAAAGATTTATTACATAATTTTCTTAAAACTAAATTGATATCTTAAATATACAGCTTGCTCTATCTAACTAATTTATTGGTTATGTTGCTTCACAAAGAAAAAACTAGTTTTCTAGGTTTTTCTTTTATGATAGATAAGGACATGCTATCTTATTCTATATATCTTTATATTTTCAAATATAATTTACCTTATTTAAATACATCTCATGTTAATGTTAATCATCTCCACGCCCTTTATTCTTGGAGGTTTAAAAAAATTTAAATACATCTCATGTTAATGTTAATCTGGTTTTAGTTGGGTGCCAGGAAGTAGTATGACTTCATTTAAATACATCTCATGTTAATGTTAATCTACTGCTTATTGTTTCAATAATGATTCTGCAAAAGTATTTAAATACATCTCATGTTAATGTTAATCATCTTGCTCCAAAAATTAATTAATGTTGAAAGGAAGATTTAAATACATCTCATGTTAATGTTAATCAAGCATAAGAGTTTGGAAAACCCAAACTATTAGTATTTAAATACATCTCATGTTAATGTTAATCCATTGGAAATAAGGCATTCAATAAATCTATTATCCCCCTAATCACTTATTAATTCAAGATTCACATTTTTTTACCAGGTAAATGAACATTAGGTATAGTTTTTCTTCTTTCACCTCCTATCACTGTAATATCAACAACTTCAAGATTTCTCACTTAAAAATCACTTGGTAAAATTGCTCTTATTAAGGTTATCAAAAAATATTGTTAAATAATAAAAAGAGCTTATACTAAATCACACTTTAGTATAAGCTCTTTTCCTAATTTACTTTTACATTATATATATTTAAGTTATTTACGTTACCTTCACATCCACCAAACAAAACAAGCTTTCCACCCTTAGGTATAACATTATTCCATGATTTTGGTGTTATAGTATAAGTACTTCCATTCTGTGTGAAATTAACATCTGGAAGTGAATTTATTTTTTTATCAAAATCAAAGCATAAAGTCCAATTTACTAAATCCATGTCTGTATTATTAAATATAGTAATTTGGAAGTTTGCACCTGTTCCCCAGTCAGCTGTTGTAGCATATTCAACCTTTATTCCATTTTCAACTACTGTAGGATTACAACTTACAGTTATAGTATCACTCTTAGTTGTAGCATCTTTATTAATTAAATCCACTCTATAAACATATGTGCCCTTAATCTTATTAGTAAAATTAACATTAATTACTTGTGGAAGAATTGAAACATCTCCTGTTTTTATAATTTTGTCATCTTCATACAAATTATAGGAAGTAGCATTAGACTTTTCAGGTATAGAAATAGTTAAATTATAATTACCATCATTAGAACTTTTATCTACTGTTAATGTAGCTTTTAGAGGAACATCTATAGGTGGAACCACATTATTACTTACTTTTACTGTTATAATTTGACTTGTACTAGATGCACTTCCATTAATAAGCTCAGCCTGATACATATAAGTTCCAGTTGGTTTATTTAATATTTCATGTCTTACTATTGTTTCAGAAGTAGCAACAGAGCCATTCTTTATAACCTTACCATTTTCATATAGCTTGTACTCTTTAGCTTTAGAGTTTGATGGAATTTTAATGTTTAAAGTATAATTGCCATTACTCTCCAATGATGATGAAGATATTTCAGGACTTAATGGCTTTTCATCAGAAGGTGCTGGTGGATTTATTGTAATATCAAGACTTAAAGGATTTTTTAAATATCTTTGTGCTTTTGTAATCCACCAATAATTATCTGGGGCTGGTGATCCCACTGCATCAGTACTTGCATTAACGCCAGCACCAAATAAGATTGATACAACACCAGCATCCTTTGTCTCTTCCATATGGTCTCCCCAAGTAATTTTATTTCCTTCTACCTTTATTTTTGAATCATTAGCAAGATTTTTACCAAAATATTCTTTTCTTGCATCAGAACTAGCATTAAAAGTATCTCCAAAGAAATAAGTTGGTGCAGAGTCTTCATAGTTTCCTACAGCGTTGGTTAAATCATCAAATTTGCCTCCATTATATGGGTTAGGCTCTTCACTACTATTTAAGTGCCCTACTGGAATTTGCCATAGGATAACTGGTTTTTCTGTGACTTCATGCAAAGTTTTGGTATATAGCAAATAGTTATTCCATATATCTGCATTCCACAACCATTTTGACCCTTCAGGATTTGTTGCTGCGTTGTCTTCATATGCACCATCTAGTCCATATTTATCAATAGATATAAAGTCAGCATCATATGAAGTAATTCCAGCTGATTTATAGTAATCTGCAGTTTCTTGAGCAACTTGTTTTATAAACTGTCTACCATTATCCCAGCCAATAAACTCTGTTTTATGAAGTAGTCCTTGATTAGGTATTTCTGTACTATCATAAGACCAAATATTAAATTGCCATCCAAAATATGAATTCTTATACTCTTTTCTTACTGTATAGTTTATAGATTCTACTAATCCCTTAACTGAATTTTCAAATGTCGGATCTTTTCCTTTTTCAAGGACTCCTGAAGTGTATGCTGTATCTACTAGTGCACTTATTGTTGATGGATCTTTCTTATTCTGTTGCATCATATAACCTAAAAAGTCTGGTTCAAAAATCATCCCAACAGTCTCGTCACCTGCATACTCATTACAAATATCTAAAAAGAATTTCAAATCTTTATAATATCCTTCCATATATGCTTTGTCATTTATATGCTTTAAATCTAATTCATAGCTTTCACCACTATCTGGTATATTGTAATAAACAAAGAATGGTATCATACCAAGCTTTAAACTTTCACGAATGTAGCTTTTTACTCTATCTCCATCTTCTGTTGTCCAACTTCTCCATCCACCAAATGGTCCTCCATTAACATAAATATATCTTATGTCGCAACGTTTATTAGTATCATTATTACTTGTATCTTTCCAAAAGTTCAAATCATTATCAGTATCCTCTGATACTTGTCCAATTGATAAATAATCTGGCATACCAGGTAAAGATCCATCAGAATTCTTTACTCTAAAACCAATTTGTCTTATATCACCAGTAGATTCATCTACAATTTTAATTCCTGATCTTCCTGCTGATACTCCTTCAACTACTAAAGTATTACCATCTTTAATTGAAGCTTTTACAACAGAAGTATTACTTGAAATAACACTAAATTTTGATGAAGTATTTTTTCTGTTAGTTATCTTATAACTTTCTTTACATTGAGCAATTGTAGTTTGATATTGAATGCCTTCATTATCAACTTTATCTATAATAATCTTAGCATCCCCATCTTTTCCTACTCTTACCTCAAGTACATCACTACAAGCACTTCCATAACTATTTATAAACTCTGCATAGTAACTGTAAATACCTATATTTTGTCTACCTCTTACCTCTATAACCTTTGATTGAACTGCAGGTGTACCATCTGTTAACTCACCTTCTGAGATAACCTTATACTCTCCATTAATTCCATACCTCTCATAAAGCTTATAGCTTGTTGCATTATTCCCATAATACATGTTCATTGTAATGTTATAGTCACCATCATAATCAACTCCATACTGATCAGATGACAATGTTGGTTTTCCAGGTACTCCCGAAGCAGAAGCACTAGTTAGTTTACATGGCATTAGTGTAAATAGTATTCCTAAGAATACTACAAAGGCTGCCATCCTTTTAATTCTTTTTTTAATATGCATAGCATATTCCCCCTTTATACCTTTAGTATTTTTATTTACCAGACACTTTGGTAAATACTGTATACAATTTATATTTTAAAAACTACTCTGTTCATATTCAAGTTATTTTCAGAAAATTCACATAATGTTTTCCAAACTACTTTGTGATTTTATAAATAAGAAACTTCATTAGTAATATAATTTTGAAACTATCACAGTTTAATTCCAATTACAATTTCCTAAATATAAAACGAAAAGCCCTAGCGTAATTCTAGAGCTTCCCATATTTATATATTGATATATTTATAAAAATATATATTTACATATTTATTTGTTTATGCACTTTTCTATAAAGCTTTTTATTACCTCCTCTTGTCCCTTAGACACTTTGATACCCTTAACGCTCTTTGCTCTAGAAGCTTTACCTTTCAGCAATTCCAATTCCTGCTTTTCATCCAGTGAACCTCCAACAGAATAAACTATAACGTCCTTCCCTTCTAAAGGAGCATTATTCATATATTTTTGTAATGGCCCTGATATTGTTCCCATATATACAGCACTACCAAATACTAAAAGATCATAATCATCAACATTATAATTCAATTCTGAGGATGGATGATTTATAACTACAGTGTATCCATTTTGGTTTAACTCTTCAGCTAATGCCATAGTAATATTAGTAGCAGTATCATGCTTTGATTTTTGATATAGTACTAAAGCTTTCTTATCAGTGTTTCCATTTAACATCTTTTCATTTGGACTTAATTCTTTAATGTTAAGATTTAAATAGCTCTTGAAAAATAACATAGCTGCAATAAACAGTACAATTAAAACACCTAAAATAATTAAAATAACTTTTCCCATTCTTTTCAATTCCCTTCTCTCCCTTATTTTTTTAATCCACCAAAAATTAATGATGTTTGAACCTTAAATAACTCTTCAGCTTCTTCCATAGTTATACCATTAGTTTTACTCATAATTAAATTGAAGCCTAAAAATGAACTCCAGATACAAATGGCTGTTTTCTTCACATCTACCTTTTTGATTTCTCTAAGCTCTATCCCCTTTTCAATATTAGCTTCTAGTAGCTGAAGAAATTGACTATTCTCTTCATTCTTATTTGTAGAATACTTATCCAAAACAATAAGATTGTATCTTTCCCTTTCATTAATGGCTAATTCCATTACGCTATGAAAAACTCTAGTAGCATTCTCTATAAATCCCCTATCTGGCTTTAGTACTGCTAAAATTCTTTTCTTCATCTCTAAGTTAGCATTTTTTTGAATCTCATCAATTATTTCTTGCTTATCCTTAAAGTGATGGTATATAACTCCTGTTGTATAATCCATCCTATCACTTATTTTTCTAACTGTTAGAGCTTCAAATCCTTCTTCTATCCCTATTTCCATAGCTGTATTTAATATCTCTTGCTTAATACGTTCACTTCTCTTACTTTGTCCTTCTCTTCCCATTCACTTTTCCTCTTCTTATATCGTAATTATTTTTAATAACATTGTTATGTTTTTATATTACCATTATCTTCCGCACACTGCAACATTCATTTTATAAAAAAGGTGTGGCGGATATTTATTTCCCTTGTTCCGTCGCAAGCTCCAAGTCACATGGAAACAAATATCCACCCCACGCGTACTAAAGGTAAGGAAATTATAAAATTACCATCCTTTATTTTATATTTTTTAATATGAAAATATAATAATACCTTTGATTTATAGCTAATTGAAATTTTATAATTTACTAGACGGTAAAAAAGAAGAAACACTAGCACAAGCAGCGTTTCTTCCACATCCTTTTTACCTTATCTATTTTATCCTAAGTATCTAGATTACCTTTTTACTTATCTTCATTATCCAAATTAATAGTTCCGTAATTTCCTTCTTCTTTTACTTCTTCAAAATCTACATTCTTAACAACAGTACCTTTTTTTGCATCTGTTGTTTTTGTCTTAACAGAGCTTATCTTTTCACTTATTCCATCTCCAATATTCTTGCAGATTTTACTTCCTGATTCTACTGCATTATCAACCACATCTAATGAAGTATCAGCTATTTTACTTGCACCACTCTTAATATTAGCACCAAGCTTCTTTCCCATGTTTTGATATTTTTCCTTGCTCCCTGGGTTATCATCAATCTTTTCTGCTATTGCACCAACAGCATCAGCCCCAAGTTCAACCCCAACCTTAGCAGCAGTACCAACAACATTTATTGTATTCTTTACAAATTTACCTAACCCCATATTCATCACCTTTCAAAAAATGTACTTTATATTATTATATTCCAAATTACACCTTACGTTAAAGAGTAAAATGTATAAAATTCAATTAATATCTCTACTTTCATCATTTTATGTATATAAAACAAAAAATTAACTGGACATCTGTTTTGTCCAGTTAATTTTTATACTAAAGTTTTTTTACAAATTCAGATTTAAGACTCATAGCACCAAATCCATCAATCTTACAATCTATATTGTGGTCACCTTCTACTAATTTTATGTTTTTAACCTTAGTTCCCTTTTTTAAAGCAGATGATGCACCTTTTACTTTAAGGTCCTTAATTATTGTTACAGTATCTCCATCACTTAAAATGTTTCCATTAGAATCTTTAACAACTAAAACATCCTCGCTAGCTTCATTGTTTCCTTCTTTACTCCATTCATGAGCACATTCTGGACAAACAAAAAGACTTCCATCCTCATAAGTGTATTCAGAATTACATTTTGGACAATTTGGAAAATCGCTCATAATCTACATTTCTCCTTCGTATCTTATATTGAGATTTTATAATATCATAGTATTATGTTATTTACAATTCTATATGCCATTATTAATTATTTCAACAAACTTAGTTGAGGCTATAGACATAGGAACACTTTTCAAATGACAAATACCTATACTTCTTCTTGGAATATCTTCTTTCAATTTCACTTGGTATATAGTACCTTCATCTAAATATTCCTTAGTGAATTCTTTTACAACACATGCTACCCCTAAATTTATCTTTGCAAATTCTAAAAGTAAATCATATGAGCCAAGCTCAAACTCTGGAGATATTTTAACACCCTTAGATAGCAAAAACTTTTCAACATACTTTCTTGAATTAGAATTAGGCTCTAAAAATATTAAAGGATATTTACATATCTCACTAAATTCTATACTTTCTCTTGATAAATGCTTAAATTTTTCACCACATATAAAAATATCACCTACTTCAAAGCAAGAACTGGATTCAATTGAAGTATCTTCTATAGGAAGATTACATATAGCAATATCAATATCTCCTGATTTTAATAATTCACAAAGTTCTAATGTTGTACTATTGTTAATTTTAAACTTTATATTAGGATATTTATTATGAAACTTTTCTAAAAAAGGTACTAGAAAATATTTAGATATTGTATCTCCCACTCCAATCTTTAACTCTCCAATTGCAAGGTTCTGAAACTCTAATATCTTTTCTTCACCAAGTTTTATTAAATTCATTGCTGAATTAATATATTCAAATAATAAACTCCCCTCATTAGTAAGAGATACTCCCTTAGGAGTTCTATTAAACAATCTTATATCCAACTCTCTTTCAAGGGCCATTATAGCTTGGCTAACAGCTGGCTGTGTCATATACAATTCTTTAGCTGCTTTAGAAAAACTTTTACTTTTTACTACTTGGCTAAATACTTTATATAAATCTAACTTTGTAATCATATAAGCACTCCTTATACCTACTATTTAATCTATTTATTTTACTTATATCATTATATGGAGTATATTACAAGCATATGGAAATAATTATTATATTTTTTGAATAAGGGGAGATTGTATAGTGGAAAGAGTAGTAGGAACTGTTGTTAGAGGGTTACGTTGCCCTATTATTAAAGAAGGTGACAGTATTGAAAATATAGTTGTTGAAAGCGTATTAAAAGCATCTGAAGTTGAAGGATTTGAAATTCAAGATAAGGATGTAGTTACAGTTACTGAATCAATAGTAGCTCGTGCTCAAGGTAACTATGCTTCAATAGATAATATAGCTAAGGATGTACAAGCTAAATTTGGTGAAGATACAATAGGTGTTATATTCCCAATTCTTAGCCGTAACCGTTTTGCTATATGCTTAAGAGGAATTGCTAAAGGAGCTCATAAGAAAATAGTTCTTATGCTTAGCTACCCTTCTGATGAAGTTGGTAATCACTTAGTTGATTTAGACATGTTAGATGAAAAGGGAGTTAACCCATGGACTGATGTTTTAACAGAAGCAAAATTCCGTGAGCTATTTGGATATAATAAGCATCCTTTCACTGGTGTTGACTATGTTGAATACTACAAGTCATTAATTGAAGAATATGGTGTAGAATGTGAAGTAATCTTCTCTAATGATGCAAAGACAATTTTAAATTATACAAAGAGTGTACTAGCTTGTGATATTCACTCAAGATTTAGAACTAAGAGAATCTTAAAGGCTAATGGTGGAGAAAAGATATACAGTCTTGATAACATATTATCAGAATCAATTGATGGAAGTGGATGTAATGAAGCTTATGGTCTTTTAGGTTCTAACAAATCTACAGAAGACAAAGTTAAGCTTTTCCCTCGTAACTGTCAACCAATAGTTGATAAAATTCAAGCTCTATTAAAAGAAAAGACAGGAAAAGAAGTTGAAGTTATGGTTTATGGAGATGGTGCTTTCAAGGATCCTGTAGGTAAAATATGGGAACTTGCTGACCCAGTTGTATCTCCTGCTTATACTGCTGGATTAGAAGGAACTCCAAATGAAATTAAATTAAAATACCTTGCTGATAATGATTTCGCTGATTTAAAGGGTGAAGAATTAAAGAAGGCTATATCTGAATACATTAAGAATAAGGATGCAGACTTAGTTGGTAATATGGCTTCTCAAGGAACAACTCCAAGAAGACTTACTGATTTAATAGGTTCTTTATCTGATTTAACATCTGGTAGTGGTGATAAAGGAACTCCTATTATATACATCCAAGGATATTTTGATAACTATACTAAATAGTATAATAATTAAGGGTTAAATTCTCACAATGAGAATTTAACCCTTTTATTTCTTATTTCCAAAGGCTTGGATCTTTATAATAATTAACTCCCTGAAGTTCTAATCTCTTTGCATTTTCTTTCATTCTTTGAATATATTCTCCAGTATTTCTACCTTCTTTAGGAGTCCATCCTATTTCTGCATATCCTAAGACTCTTGGGTAAATCATATAATCCATATCCTCTTGATTTCTTAAGGTTTCACTCCAAAGAGGAGCTTCAATTCCTAAAATCAACTCCTTAGGAGCACAATTAGTAGGATCCCAATCATATCCTTTAATTATTGAAATATATCCAGCCCATTTTAACCCAAGCTTTATATCTTCATGATACTTCATATCTAAATATGATTTTTTAGCTATTGAAATTATCATTTTTAAATTCTTTTCCCTTGCTACCTTATTAGAACCAGACCAGTTTTGAAGAATGAAGTTAGAAGATATATCTTCTGATGTATCTGCTGGATCCCATCCAATTGGAACCTTTCCGTGATTCTCTACTATTTTAGAAACTCTACCCATAAAATACTTATAATCTTCTTTTGATGTACTATCAGCCTCATCACCACCTATATGAATGTATTTAGAAGGTGATATTTCTGAAACTTCCCTTATTATATCTTCAATAAATTTATAAGTTTTCTCATCTCTACACATTAAAGAACTAAATCCAATATCTATACCTGTATAATGCTCCTTCTTCTTACCATCAGAATTTAAGAACCCATAGGATGCTAACGCAGAATTTGTATGACCCGGCATATCAAATTCTGGTATAACCTCAATATATCTATCAGCAGCATATTTAACTATTTCCTTAAAATCATCTTGAGTGTAATAACCACCTTTTCCTCCACCAACCTCACTTTTAGAGCCAATATTAGTTTAATCAGGCCACTTTTTAATTTCTAACCTCCACCCTTGATCATCACTTAAATGTAAATGAAGCTTATTAATTTTATATTGAGCCACTAAATCTATCTGCCGCTTTATGTCTTCAACAGGAAAAAAGTGCCTTGCTACATCTATCATTATCCCTCTGTATTCATATTCTGGCATGTCCTCTATTTCTACAAAAGGAATGCTCCAATGATGATTTTCTACAACCTCCCTTGACTCTATCTCTACTGGTAATAGCTGTCTTAAACTTTGTATTCCTCTAAATATTCCTTCAGGTGAGTATGCAACAATTTCAATCCCTTTCTCTGTTACAAATAACTTGTATCCCTCATCACCTAAGTTTTTTTCCCCATTTACAGTAGTTAATGTTATACTATTATTCATTTCACCTAATGACTTATGAATAATTAGTTCAAAGTCTGTAGATGGTTTAATCTTATCTTTAAAATACTTCCCTATCTTATATATCTCTTCTGTTTCTTCTTCACTATTTCCTTTTACATATATAATTGTATCCTTTGATAATGAAAATTCCCCTTCTCCTTTTTTATAACTTAAAGGTTTAGGTAGAATATAATTATCTAACTTAGGTGTTTCCTTAACAGTTAGTTCATTATTATCTGCACAACCTATAAAATTAAATATTAGTATTACCCCAAAAAATAAGCATAAAGTTGAAATATTAAAGTTACTTTTGAATTTCCCACTCATAACCTCCCCCCTTTGAAATTACTCATTATAAATTCCTATTGCTTCCATATAATCAATATACACTAATATCCTAAAATATTGTATATAGTAGTAGTTTCCTTAAATTAAAAACCACCTAAAATTAGGTGGTTTATTACTATACCTTATTATTTTTCAGTACCATTCATTATTCTAATAATATTTGATTTATGCCTTACAATTAATAATAGTGTAGATAAAAACGCTGAAATTGTAATTGTCATATCTGCTCCTGTTAATAAACAAGTGATTGGCATAGATATTCCAAGAGCTATAGACCTAATAGATACTATTTTAGTAAAATACTTTAATATAAAATAAGTAGCTACTCCTACTACTACTGATAAAGGACTTAATAAAAAGAAAGATCCTAGAGTTGTGTTAACTCCCTTTCCTCCCTTAAAAGATAGAAAAGGTGTAAAATTATGTCCTAGTATAGAAGCTAATGCTACTAATGATACATATAGAGAATAATCCATATCTATAAGTCCACTTTTATGTATCCCTATTGCTATTGCTACAGGTACAAGCCCCTTTAATACATCAATAACCTGTGTTGCTACTGCCAATTTATGACCTAATACTCTTCTAACATTTGTCGAACCAATATTTCCACTACCTTCAGTTCTTATATCTACTCCCTTAAACTTCTTAGCTAAAATAAATCCTGTAGGTATAGCCCCTATAAAAAATGAAGCAATAATACTTAATATTGTCATAAACTCCTCCATCTGTCTTAGTTTTTTTCGTCTTATTATAACAAAATTTGCGCTTATAGTCAGTTAAAAATCCTATTTAATTTGCAAATTTAATAACTTTGTTAGATGTAACGCTTGCATCGTTGTAACAATAGCTCCCCTAACATCTTCAATATCTACATTTATACCATCTATGTCACAGGAGGTTAAATCCACCTTTTCAAAGGAAGTTTTGTTACAATATGCATTTATAAAACTACTTTCCTCAACTGATAACTTCTTATGTTTAACCTCTTGAAAGGTTGCTTCTTCAAAATCACTATTTAATATATTCATCCCATTTACTTTTGAAAAAGAGAAATTAGAATATCTTCCTATAGAATCTTTAATTAGTACATCCTTTATATTACTTTCATCAAACCTTGTACCAACAAGCTTACAATTTACAAATTCTACTCTATGAATTCCACTATTACTTAAGTTAACATTTGATAAATCACAGCTTTCAAATCTAGTATCTATTAAATCAAGATTTTCAAAAGAACAATTTGTAAATACAACATTTTTAAACTTGCATGAATCTATAGTTAATCCTCGTTCATTTTTTCCTTCTATAGAATATCCCTCAACAATCTTACTTACTATTTCTTCTGCATATATAACTTCATCATAAAAATCTTGAACATCTTCTAAATTTATAAATTTAGGCTTCTGTATCTTAACCATATACCTCTCCTACTATCTATATAAATTCTTTATTAAGCTAGTCTACTTTATATAATTCCTTAGATATTATACTCCTACATGGTGCAGATGCCAATTATTTATTTTATATTTAACTAGCATTTAAAAGCTATCTATATTATTATTAATTTAAACATTAATTAAAGGTAGGTACAAAAATGAATACATATTTAATAACTTATTATTTAAAAGAAGAATCTCATTCTTGTGGATGTGAAAACCACGGTGACCATGATCATCACCACCATCATCATGAAGAACGTGATGACTATGAAGTAACAGCACATATTAAAACATTAGGAGCATGGGCTCATTTAATGCCTACAAGTTTCTTAGTAAAAACTGATAAGAACTCTGAAGAAATAGTTTCATTCTTAAAAGACTTCTTAGAAGAAAAAGATATGATTTTTGTAAATAAAGTTGATAAAGAAGATTTAGCTTCACTTACACCTGGTGTTGTAGAATGGATTAGACAATAAAATTAGAGAGGGTATTTATTTTGCTTATTCTGTTCAAAATAAATATCCTCTCTTTTTATAATAAAATCAATGATTTATTACTTCTTCAACTAATTTAAATAGTCTTTTATTATATTTCCATCTAATACTTCTATAACTCTATCTGCCTTTTCAGCTATTCTGTTATCATGAGTTATTATTACAAAGGTTGTATTATACTTTTTATTAATATCTCTAAGTAGATTATATATATCATTAGTCGTATTTGAATCTAAATTTCCTGTTGGTTCATCTGCCAAAATTATTTTAGGACTATTTATTAATGCTCTAGCTATTGCTGCTCTTTGTTGCTGTCCTCCAGATAAATCTGTAGCCATGTTATTTTTAACTTTAGTTAATCCTACTAAATCTATAAGCTCATTAGCCCTTTCTAGGATTTCCTTGTTTACTTTCTTTCCTGAAATGGAATAAGGCATTAATATATTTTCAATAACTGTAAATTCAGGTAAAAGATAATGAAACTGAAATATAAAGCCTAGTTCACTATTTCTTAAATCAGCAAGTTCATTCTTGTTCATACCTTCTACATTAATACCATTAATATAAAGTGTTCCACTACTTCCTTTAGATAAAGTTCCCATTATGTTTAGCAATGTACTTTTACCACTTCCACTTTGTCCTATAATAGAAACAAATTCTCCTTCGTTTATTGTTAGATCTGTATTATTTAATACCTTAGTTTTTACTTTTTCTCCATATACTTTTGTTATATTTTTAAGCTCTAATGCACTCATAACTTCCTCCTAATTGTTTCTTATAATATCTATTGGATCTAATTTAAGTGACTTTTTAGCTGCTATTATTGAAGCTAAAACTGCTGCTAAAATTGAAATAACTATGCTCATTAAAATAAACCCATAATACATATTTCCTGGAACTAATGGACTTCCATCAGATGTTTTAACCATAACTGTGAATATTTTAAATAAGGTTATTCCTAATATTCCTCCAGATAAAGCTCCAACTACACCAAAAATTAATCCTTGAAGTATAAAAATAGATGCTGCACTTCTATTTCTTATTCCCATTGCCTTAAGTATTCCTATTTGCTTTGACTTTTGAATAACTGAAATAGCTAACACTCCAGCAATACTCATAGTTACAGATATTATAATAAATACTTGTATTGTAATACTTGATGTCTTCTGTCCACTTAATGCATCTAATAAACTTTCATTATCCTCTTTCCAATTTACAATATCTAAATCACTAGGAATGTAGGAAGATATACTTTTACTAATTTCATCACTCTCAAAAACATATTCATTATTAATCCTCATTTCTATAGAAGACACTTCCCCATCTTTAGAAAAAATATTTTGAGAGTTAGTTAATGTTGTAATTACCCATGAATCATTCATTCCTTTTACTTTCAAGTCAACTATTCCAGTTACCTTAACCTTCTTTTCCCCAATGCTAGGTGATGAAAACATTAATTCATCATCCACTTTTAAACTTAAATCTTCACTTAATCCCTTACCAATTAACACTTCATTTTCATTTTCAGGAAATTTACCTTCACTTATTTTATTAGTTAAATCATAGATATCATTTTCTTTAGATAAATCTAATCCTCTAACTATAATTGATTTATTAGAATCTCCTTCTTTTACTATTGCAGGATTATCTAATACCCCCATTATATTTGTAATCTTATCTTCTTTATCTTTTATATTAGATATAATCTCATTATAATTAGATATCCCCTTATCTTTTGAAGAAACTGTTATCTGAGAGGTATTACCTATTGTTTTATTTAATAAATTATCATTTAAGTTATTAATAAGTAACCCTAAGAAAAGTTGTACTGTGACTCCTAAAGCAATACCTAATGCTATTAAAATTGTCTGAGCTTTATTAGACTTTATAAATCTATAAGCTATTTTAAAATTATTTCTCATTGTTTTTCCCTCACTTTTTTCTTTTGTCACTACTACTTTAATGGA
Source organism: Clostridium paraputrificum AGR2156 (assembly GCF_000424025.1). Taxonomy (NCBI): domain Bacteria; kingdom Bacillati; phylum Bacillota; class Clostridia; order Eubacteriales; family Clostridiaceae; genus Clostridium; species Clostridium paraputrificum. The sequence goes on along the minus strand of NZ_AUJC01000005.1, from coordinate 177,529 downwards.
GAGATATTTATTCTAAATAAAAATGGTCTTAATTCCATCTTAATTAATTTACATAAATATTTTAGGAAAAACTATTTATGTTATAATTTATAAAAAACAAAGGATGATTGAAATGAATAAAATTTTATTAATAGATGATGAAATTGAAATTTTAGATATTTTAACTACTGTTTTAGAAATGGAAGGTTTTAAGTATATATATAGGGCAACTTCAGGAAAAGAAGGAATAGAATTATTTAGAAAAGAAAATCCTGATATAGTACTTTTAGATATAATGCTTCCAGACATTATAGGATATGATGTTTTTAAAGAAATAAGAAAAATAAGTGAAGTTCCAATACTCTTTCTTTCAGCAAAATCAGAAGAAGTAGATAGACTTCTAGGCTTTGCCCTAGGAGCTGATGATTATATTACAAAACCTTTTAGTGCAAGAGAAGTTGCTTTTAGGGTTAAAGCTCGTCTTAGAACCTTTAGTAAAATCAGTATAGATGATAATAAAATAATTAAATTTGACAATATAGAAATACATAAAGATAAAGGAACAGTATATAAGGATGGTAACCTTTTAGAATTTACTGCAAAAGAGTTAAAGCTTCTTTTATACTTTATTGATAATCCTAATAGAATTTTAAGTAAAGAGATGATCTGTAATGAAGTTTGGGGTGAAGATTTCTTTGGATATGACAATACTATAACTGTTCATATTAGAAAGCTTAGAAAGAAAATTGAAAAGGATCCCTCAAATCCTAAATATATAACTACAGTAATAGGGCTTGGATATAAATTTATAAAGGAGGGTAAAAATGATATTTAAACCTTCATTAAAATTTATAGTTTCTTCTATAATTGCAATAATATTAATTTGCATAACAATAGGACTATATGATGTAAGTGTTAAACATAGCTTTGCTTCAGACTATTATCCTTCTGACTTTATTAATTCATTTAAAACACATATACATTTAGATAATAATGATAATATTTATGTAGATTCTGAAGGTTTAGCTTTACTAAATAGTAATGATGTAAAACTACAAATACTAGATAAAAATAATAAGGAAGTTTATAGCTATAATAAACCAAAGGACTATCCAAAAGAATATAATAATGAAATCTTAATTAATCTATATACAAATACAGATCAAACTATGTTTTTGTTTTCCAATTATTTCCAAGGAAATGATTATACTACTATTTTGTTTTTTAATCCTAATAAAGTTGAAAGATTAATATTTGCTTATAATAAAGACCAATTAATTAAAGCTCATAACTTTCCATTGTTTATAGCAATAGTTATAATTTTTATACTACTTATTAGCTGCATTTATTTAATACATATTACCCGTCCAATTAAGAGATTAGTCCATAGAATTAATAACCTATCCAAAGGGAAATATTCTATAGAGAATGTTGGGAAAGGAATATATTCAGATGTTAGAGAAAGTCTAAATATACTTTCAAATAGGCTGTATACTAATGAACTTGAAAGAAATAAACTAGAGGAAATGAGAAAAGAATGGATTTCAAATATATCTCATGATATAAAAACTCCCTTAACTTCAATTAGGGGAAATGCAGAAATAATGTCTGTAGAAGATTATAAAATTAATGATGAACAAAGAATTCGGTATTCTAACATAATTATTAATAAGGTTGATTACATTAAAAATTTAGTTGAGGATTTAAACCTTTCCTCTCATCTTAAAGATAAAAATTTACTATTAAATAAAAAAGAAGTTAATATTATTTCCCTAATAAGACATGTAATAATAGATATAATGAATGATGACAAATTTAATAATGGCTCAATTAATTTTACTTTTTATGAGAAAGATATAAAGATTAATTTAGATGAAAACTTAATTAAAAGAGTTTTTATTAATTTAATTATAAACGCCTTCCTTCATAACGACTATAAGGTTAATGTAGAAGTAAAGGTTGAAAGAATAAATAAGTCTAAGGTGAAAATTGTAATAAAAGATGATGGCAAAGGTGTATCCCCAAAAGACTTAAGATACATTTTTGAAAGATATTATAGAGGCACTAATACATCAAGCCAGATAGAAGGTTCTGGATTAGGTATGGCAATAGCTCACGATATAATAGAAGCACATTCAGGGGCTATTTATGCTGAAAGTCTTGAAGGTAACGGAATGAAAATAACTATACTTTTATAGACGTAAGAAAAGAACTGCCTAAGGCAGTTCTTTTAAAATTCTTTACTATTTTATATTGAAGAATGCTTTTCTTCCTCTATATTCAGCTACATCTTCTAATTCTTCTTCAATTCTAAGTAATTGATTGTACTTAGCAACTCTTTCAGATCTTGCTGGTGCACCAGTTTTAATTTGTCCTGCATTAACAGCAACAACTAAATCAGCTATTGTTGTATCTTCAGTTTCTCCTGATCTATGAGAAACTACTGCAGTCATTCCTGCTCTGTTAGCCATTTCAATAGCATTTAAAGTTTCAGTTAAAGTACCGATTTGGTTAAGCTTAATAAGAATTGAGTTAGCAACTCCCTTTTCAATTCCCATTTCTAATCTTTCAGTGTTAGTTACAAATAAGTCATCTCCAACTAATTGAACCTTCTTACCTAATCTGTCAGTAAGTAGCTTCCATCCTTCCCAATCTTCTTCAGCCATACCGTCTTCGATTGAAATTATTGGATACTTATCAACCCAAGCTTCTAAGAAATCAACCATTTCTTCAGCAGTTAAAGTCTTTCCTTCGTGTTCTAATACATACTTACCATCTTTATAGTATTCTGAAGATGCAGCATCGATAGCTATAAACATATCTTCTCCAGCCTTATATCCAGCCTTAGTTATAGCTTCGATAATAACTTCGATAGCTTCTTCGTTTGATTTAAGGTTTGGAGCGAATCCACCTTCATCTCCAATAGCTGTTGAATATCCCTTATCATGTAATGTCTTCTTTAAAGTGTGGTACACAGTAGCGCACATTCTCATAGCATCTGAAAAAGTTTTAGCCCCTACTGGCATAACCATGAATTCTTGTAAATCAACTGAGTTGTCTGCATGTGAACCACCATTTATAATGTTCATCATTGGCACTGGTAAAGTCTTAGCATTAACTCCTCCAATATACTTATAAAGAGGTAATCCTAATGAGTTAGCAGCTGCTTGTGCACATGCTAAAGATACACCTAAGATAGCATTAGCACCAAGCTTTCCTTTATTTGGTGTACCATCTAATTCAATCATAATTTTATCAATATATGTTTGGTCAAATACATTGCAACCTATTAATTCTTCTGCAATTATATCATTAACGTTTTTAACAGCATTTTCTACGCTCTTTCCTAAATAATTATCTTTGTCACCATCTCTTAATTCCACAGCTTCGTATATACCTGTTGATGCTCCTGAAGGTACAGCTGCTCTTCCTACTGTTCCATCTTCTAAGTAAACTTCAACCTCTACAGTAGGGAAACACCTAGAATCCAAAATTTGTCTTCCAACTATGTCGATTATTTCTACATAAGTTTTCATAAATATCACTCCTTTAATCTATATAAATAAAAATTTAGCTATTTTACAAAAGAGACCTACACATAGTGTATAGGCCTCCAACTATTTATAATTATGCAGTACAATTTATATGATTCATGATGTATTCAATTAAGTCAATGTAGTGTGTAAGTACATTGATAAAAATATTGTACCTTTCCATAATTGTAATTACTAATCACTATTGATTATTCTTCTCACCTAGATAATACTATTGTATAAATATTTTGTCAATACTTTTATTTAAATACCAACTGTGTATACTTTCTCCTAAAGTATTTACTAATCAACTAAATATTCTTCGAAGCTAGTTATATTATTCTTTTTCCCTATAACTACTATTAGTTCACCAGTCTTTAATATATAATCAGGTGATATTTCTAATATGGTTCCCCCCTTTCCTTCAATGGCAATAATATTAAGCTTGTACTTTTTTCGGATGTTTGACTCTCTTATTTGAATTCCATCAAGTTTTTTAGGAACCTCCATTTCACAAATATTTATATCATCGTTAAGCTCTATAAAATCTAAAGCCTTTGAATATAAAAGTCTATTAGCAACTCTTATAGCCATATCATTTTCTGGATATACTACTTCTGCCCCAATCTTTGTTAACACAGATCCATGGTCAAAACTTACTGCCTTTGCTATAACTCTTGGGATTCCCATATTAATTAAATTTAAAGCTGTAAGAATGCTAGCATCCATTTTTTCACCAATACATACAACTGCTGTCTCACAATTTTGTATTCCTGTCTCCTCTAATGTTTCTCTATCTAGTATCTCTACAACAAAAGCATTATTTGTATATTGCCTTATTTGTTTTATTTTGCTCTCATCACTATCTATAACTAATACTTCTTTTCCAGCTTCTATTAAAGTTTTTGCTAGAGCAAACCCAAACCTACCAAGTCCAATTATTCCATACTCCATAAATTTATTCTCTTTAAACATAAAATCCTCCTATCCAATAATTACAGACTCTTCTGAGTAATGTGCTTCTGGAAGCTTCTTTTGATACCAAATTGTTGCCATGGTAATAGGTCCAAGCCTTCCAATAAACATAATTAATACAATAATAAATTTACTTAATGAGGTAAGATGTGGCGTTATACCAGTAGATAATCCTACAGTTCCAAAGGCACTTGTAACCTCAAATAGTAATTGCATGAATGAATTTTCTGGCTCTAAGATACATAAAGTAAAAGTTCCTATTATAACTACTAAGAAAGCTAGAATAATAAGATTAAAAGCCTTCCATATTATACTTACAGGAAATTTCCTTTTAAATGCTCCACAGTGTTTATTAGTAGAATTAGCATACAAACTCTTAGCTATAATAAAGGCCGTAGTAGTCTTTACACCACCACCTGTTGATCCAGGGGATGCTCCTATAAACATTAAGATTATCAATGTAAATAACCCCGCATTTGTAAATGTACCTAAGTTATATGTACTAAATCCTGCTGTCCTAGCTGAAGTACTAAAAAAGAAAGCTCCAAGCCAAGATATATTTTCTGTCATCTTTAATAGAATGGTACCAACTACAAGCAATAAAGTAGTCATTAACAATACAACCTTTGTATGAAGACAAAACTTCTTAAAAGATCTTTTTTCAAATATCTCCTTTATTACTAAAAAACCTAAACCGCCAAAGATAATAAGAAAACATGTTGTTAAATTTAAAAGAATATTACTTTGATATGGGATAAGATTTTGTAATCCCCCTAATATATCAAATCCAGAATTATTAAATGCAGCAATGGAGTGAAAAATACTTATTCCTAAAGCCTTTAATGGCTCGTAATCCTGGGAGAATACAATGTAACTTAGTATTACTCCTACTAATTCAAATAGTAAAGTCATTAAAAGCACCGCTTTAACTATTTTCACTAATCCTTTCATGCTCTCTAAATTCATAGCTTCTTTAATTATTTTACGTCCTTTAATACTTACCTTCTTACCTACTAGAAGTATAAAACCAACCCCTACTGAGGTAACACCAAGTCCACCAACTTGAATAAGCATTGCTACTACAGTTCGTCCAAAAACATTAAATGTATCTGCTGTATCAACAGCAATTAACCCTGTTACACATACAGCACTAGTAGAAGTAAATAATGCATCTATAAAGGATATTTCTACTCCTTCATTTAGCGAAATTGGTAACATTAATAATATGGTTCCCATAATTATAACTAGTGCAAATCCCAATACAATTAATCTGCCTGGACTAATCTTTTTTATTAGCGGCATACGATACACTCTCCTCAACAATAATTAATATTATTAAAATATTAAATGCTATTATATATCTGGTTTGTTTCCATAAATAAAATATAATGTTAAATGTTGGTTAACTTTTTTAAAAACCTCTTTATATACATTTCAAAAAATACGATACTATAATTATGGCTTTATTTTTATTAAAGAGATGGTATAAAAAGGAGGAGACTAAAATGTTTAAACTGCTAGATAAGATAACTACTTTATCATATGATCCATTTTATAATTTCATCAATTTATTTATGAATGATCTTGAAGATTGTATATGTATAAAAGACATTAATGGCAAATATATTAATGCCAATAATGCTTTTTGCAATTTACTTGGAGAAAAAAATAACAGTGGAGTAATCAATAAAACGTCTAAAGACTTCTTAGACTATTATAGTAATATGCAGGCTGAAAAAAATGATAAAAAAGCTTTTGCTAGTAAAGAAAAGTCTATAGTTGTGGAGAAAATTAAAATAAACAATACTACTATTTTCACCAAAGTTCATAGAATCCCTATAATAGATAATAATGAAGAATGTTACTCACTAATTATTATTCGTCAGATTGTACAACTTCATAATAAAGCTCATAATATTGATTTTAATAACAATTACACTATTCCATGCCCGCAAAATAGCCTTTCAAATCCTATTAATGAAATATATGAATACATTGCTGATATATATAAAAACCTTAACCTAAGTGGCATTAGTCTATGGATATATGACCATACTACAAACCAGCTAAAAAAAGACTATGCATTAGGAATTTCAGAACTAACTCCAAAGAATCTTTGTTTCACTTTAAACTATAGTGCTGAAGAAATTCTATTAGATTGTAGTACCTTTAATACTTCTTTCAGTTTAGCAGAAGATTATTTATGGAATAATTATAATATTTTAAATCACCCTTATTATAAAAGAATGTTTAAAAATGAATATATGACTGTTTATCCACTAGTATCTGGTCATAATCTTTTAGGACTTATAACTGTTTATTTTACTAAAGATAATTTTAATTCTACTGTGAATAATTACATAAATAGCATAATTAAACGACTTATATTATCTCTTGATAACTTATATCTAACCAACTCATTAAAAAAAGAGTTAGAAGTTAAAGAGGAAATTAAAAAAGAATTTGAATACTTTCTAAATATATCAACAGATTTATATATAATCACTAATGATGATGGTATTATAAAAAAAGTTAGTAATAGCTTTTTAAAACTTTTAGGATGGTCAAATATAGATGTAGAAAATAAAAATTTAAATCTTTTATTAAGCCCTTTTTATAAAAATACATTACCCTCTATTAGTGAAATGAAAGAGAAATGTAACGATACTCATATCTATTGTAAGATATTAGCTAAAGATAATAGTACAAAACTAATAGAGCTTAGCTACTCTTATGATAAAAGCACTAAGCAAATTTTTATTATAGGAAAAAACATGGATGAATTATTAACTTTGCAAAATAGAATAAACTTAGAAACTCATAAATCTGAGTTTTTGGCAAATATGTCCCATGACTTTAAAACTCCTTTAAATATAATTATATCTGCTTCTCAATTAATTTTAGAAAATTTCGAAAACGATACCACAAGCGTTAATAATAAATATTGTAACTATCTAGAAAGCATAAAACATAATTCTTATCGACTGTTACGTCTAATTAATAATTTAATCGATGTAACAAAACTAGAAGATGGAGCTATACATTTATCTAAAGAAAATGTAAATGCAGTATATTTTTTAGAAAGCATTGTAACTTCTATTTCAGATTATATACATACTCTTGGTAAAAATATAATTTTTGATACTGACGAAGAAGAAGTATACTTATGCTGTGACCCTGAAAAAATTGAAAGAGTTATTTTAAACTTAATATCCAACTCTCTAAAATATACAAGTGATAATGGAATCATAAACATAACTATATCAACTGATTGGAAAAATAAAAGACTATATGTTTCAGTAAAAGATAATGGTATTGGTATATCAAAAGAAAATTCTCATTATATATTTAAAAGATTCACTCAAGTTAATAATGAAATAACAAACTCTAATAAAGGTAGTGGTATTGGTTTGAACATTGTAAAATCTATTATAGAGATGCATAACGGAGAAATTTATTTAAATGAGAAATATACCGAAGGAACAGAATTTATTTTTTATCTTCCTATTAAAAAATGTACTAATAACGAAATCAATTCTAAAACAAAATCTATTGATTCAAGAGTAGAAAGGTTTAACATAGAACTATCTGATATATATAAATTTAATTAATATATTAAAAATTGGCAGTAATAAGAACTATACTGCCAATTTTTATACTATATGACACCCCATACTTTTTATGCAAATATTTTATCTATAATATTATATTCCAAATTAATTCTTTTGTTAACTTATATAAGAGACTTATCTATAAACTTTCCTACAACTTCTACGGTAGGTTGAACATTAATAAATGCTTCCTCGTCAACCTCCATAAGAACTTTCTTTATAAAAAGTAATTCATGCTTTGAAATTACAGTAACAATTGAAGATAAAGGATCATTAGTATATCCACCTTTTAATGCAGTATGGACAGTAACACCCCTTAAATTATTAGCTAATAATGCTTTAACAACTTCCTTTTCTTTTCTTGTATATATATTTACTGTAAGTTTATATTGTTGAACATAGAATATATCCACAAGCTTTGTTGTAGCAAATATAGATACTAAACTATAAAGCCCCATCTCTATTCCATACATTATTCCTGCCAGAGAAACTATAATACCATTTAAAATAAATCCAATAACTCCAACTGATTTACCTGTAAGCTTTTGTACAACTAAAACAATTATATCCGTTCCAGCTGTTGAAAAGCCCGCCCTAAAACAAAGTCCTGATCCTACTCCAGTTAAAGCTCCTCCAAATATTGCAGCCAAGAAAATATTTTCAGTTATTAATGTCTCTGGTATAACCTTAATAAATAATGAAGCTGAAATTACAGCTAATAAACTATATATAGTAAATTTGTTGCCAAGCTTCTTCCAAGATAAATATAAAAGTGGCAAGTTAATTATTAATACCCAAGCAGATATATCAATATTAACTCCTATAAAGTCATTTCCTATTGATGATAAAAGCATAGATAACCCTGTTACCCCACCTGAATATACCTTTGCAGGTGTTAAAAAGCAATTTACACCTATTCCTGCTAGTATTCCATATAATAAAATTATTCCTATCCTTTGTAAAACTTTTTTATTCATTTTCAGCCCTCGTCCTATATTAGTTTTTCAAATGCTATTCTTTTGTTTCCATCTTCTAAATATATAATTCCACAATATTTAAAATCATTCTTTTCTAATAACCTTTGCATAGATATATTATCTTCATGTGTATCCACCTTTATACTATGTACATTCAAATCTAATGCTATCTTCTTAACACATTTAATCGAATAAGAAGATATTCCATTACCCTTTAAGTCATTATCTACAGCTATTCTATGTATTACAGCGTATTTTTCATTACTTAACCATTCTCCCTCATATATCTTATTATAAGTTACCTCCCCATTAAAGGATAAAGCTAGAGTCGCAATAATTTTATTATCCTTTTCTAGTACATAACTATAGCCATTATTAATATCCTCCATTATAGTATTCTCATTAGGATAATTATTTTGCCATTGATCGATACCTTTTGATTTAAAGTAACTTTGCGATTGGGATATTATTTTCATAACACTATTTACATCACTTATATTAGTCCTCCTAAATTCCATAACTCTCCTCCTTTGTTTTTTATTTTATTATACATAATACTTAAAATAAAAAAAACTAGCAAAGTTGCTAGTTTTCTTCATTTTATTAATAAGTTAATATCTCTGCTCCATCTTCAGTTATTAAAACTGTATATTCCCATTGAGCTGATGGTGAACCATCTTCTGTAATAGCTGTCCAATCATTATCAGAATCTACATATATATCTTTCTTACCCATATTAATCATTGGCTCTATTGTAAATATCATTCCTGGAACTAAAAGCATATCTGTTCCCTTCTTACCTACATGGGCAACAAATGGATCTTCATGGAATTGTATTCCAACTCCATGCCCCCCAAACTCTCTAACTACTGAATAACCATTTTTCTCAGCATGTGTTTGACAAGCCTCTGAAACATCCCCTAAGAATCCCCATGGCTTAGCTGCTTGAAGCCCTAAATCTAAACATTCCTTAGCTACTTTAACAAGCTTTTTAACCTCTGGATGCACGTTACCTATCATAAACATTCTTGATGCATCTGAAAAATATCCATTATATATAGTAGATACATCTACATTTATTATATCTCCATCCTTAAGTATTATATCCTTACTTGGAATTCCGTGACATACCTCTTCATTTATAGAAGTACAAACACTCTTAGGGAATCCTCCATAATTTAATGGTGCAGGAATTGCACCCTGTGAAACTGTAAAATCGTGTACTAATGTATTTATATCTTCTGTAGACATTCCTGCCTTTATATTTTCAGCAACTAAATCTAATACAGCTGTATTTATTTTAGCACTTTCTTTTATCCCTTGGATTTGAGCTTCATTTTTTATAATTTGTCTAGGTGGAACAATAGCACCTCTTAATCCATAAGATAGGATTTTTTCATCAAAGTTTAGGTGACAGTTCTTATATTTTTTTCCGCTACCACACCAACATGTGTCATTTCTACTTAATTTCATCCATATCTCTCCTTTTCCTTATCTATTATATACTATACTCCTATATTAACAAAATATAAACATCATACAAGATTATTCTACAATGAAAAATTTATTCCATTGTTTTGTTAGATAACTTTACTATTTTTGATATATATTATTCAATCTTAAGTTAACCTGTTTATTCCTAAACTTAGTATTAGTATAATGAAATATATAACAAAGGGGGAAAGATATATGAGTAACATAAAAGTAATTATTATGGATGTTGATGGTACATTAACAAATAACAGAAAAGAAATTCCTAAAAAAACTAAAAATGCTCTAATTAAATCCCAAGAGCTAGGAGCTATCCTAATATTAGCTTCTGGAAGACCTACATCTGGATTAATGGATTTTGCAAAGGAATTAAAAATGAATGAAAATCATGGTCTTTTAGTTTCGTTTAATGGATCAAAGGTAGTTGACTGTGAAACTAATAAAGTACTATTTAATGAAACCATGACCGTAGAACAAGGACAATCAGTTCTTGAACACATGAAGAAATTTAAAGTAAAACCTATGATTGATAAAGATAACTACATGTATGTTAATAATGTTTTTGATAATGAAATCCAATTTAATGGATCACCTTTTAATGTAATTAAATACGAATCTCGTGGGGGCAAGTTTAAACTATGTGAAGTAGATGATTTAGCTGCTTTTGCAAACTATCCACTAAATAAAATTTTAACTGCTGGAGATCCTGACTATTTACAAGAACATTATAAAGAAATGATGGAGCCTTTTAAGGATACATTAAACTGTATGTTTACAGGACCTTTCTATTTTGAATTTACTGCAAAAGGTATTGATAAAGCAAAGGCATTAGACACTGTCCTTATTCCTATGGGATATAAAAAAGATGAAATGATTGCTTTTGGAGATGGCCACAATGATGCTTCAATGGTTGAATACGCTGGTATTGGAGTTGCTATGGAGAATGCTGTAGATGATTTAAAAGCTATAGCTAATGAAATTACATTATCTAACGAAGAAGATGGTATTGCTTATACCCTAAGCAAATATATAAAAGGATTAGAAAGTTAAATAATATGTTGTATAATGTTCATGAGGTGATCTTCATGAACATTTTTAGTAAACTAGATAAATTAACAGATTTAACTCAAAATGAAAAAACATTAGTATACTATATGCAGAATAATTCTGAAGACTTTATAAGAATGAGTGCTTCTGAAATTAGTAAAGCTTGCTTTATTTCAACATCAAGCATTTATAGACTATGTAAAAAAGTAGGTTTAGCTGGCTTGGCTGAATTAAAAGTACAAGTCTCCCTATCAATTAATGAGTATTTAAAGGAACAAAATTCTCTTAATTTTGATTATCCATTTAAACAAAATGAAACACAAAATCAAGTTGTATTAAAAATGAAAGAACTATATGAACAAACTATACAGTCTTCTTTAAATTTGATAGATTTAAATACATTAAAATTGGTAGCAAGTATTCTAAAAAAAGCTATATATATTGATTTTTATACTTCTGCTGGAAACATATATTTTGCAGAAAATTTTAAGTTTCAAATGCAAGAAATCGGCACTTTTATAAATGTTCCTATAGAAGAATATCATCAACTTTTAACTGCTTCTACTAGTGATGAAAAACATGTTGCAATAATTGTTTCTTTTGAAGGCAGAGGACTAATAACAAAAAACTTAGCTAATATTTTAAAAAAGAATAATACCCCTATCATTCTAATTTCTTCTACAAATGATAATCCAATTACTAAATATGCTGATTATCATTTGTATTTAAGTTCAAATGAAAATCATTTTAATAAAATTTCATCCTTTTCAACAAGACTATCATTATTATATCTTTTAGATTGTATATATACTTGCTATTTTAAATTTGACTACGAAAAAAACGTTAACTATAAATTAAGCACATACAAAAAATTATCTAGTAAAGTATAAAAAGGTGTAGCGGATATTTATTTTGCTTGTTCCGTCGCTGCGCTCCAAGTCTCATCAAAACAAATATCCACCCACTTATACAAAATATAAATGAAATGTTTAATTTAATTCTCTTACATTCCACTTAACAAATAAAATAAGTCCACCGTTAACTATAGCTGTTATTATCAATATAACTCCTATATGTATTCCCATATCTATTACTTGTCCAAACAATAACTGTCCAGGAGCTACACTTATAGTTGCTACTGCTGTAGAAAAGGCTGATACACGTCCTAGCATATTTGAAGGCACCTCTTGTTGAATGAAAGTTAATGTTAACACATTTGATAATGATAGAGATAGCATAATTGCCATACCACTAACACCAAAAAGTCCAGCCAAAACATAATTATTTAATCTAATAAATCCTAACGTAGCCATTAAAGTAACCCCTACTATCATAGGAATATATGTATAATGTACTTTCTTCATTAAGAACATCTTTGGTTTTATACTTATCCAAAAACCACCTAAAATCATACCTAAAACGCATATTCCTTCTACTACTCCATAAACTTGTGAAGGTAGTTCAAGTAATATATTGATAAAGTATGGTGCTACTATTGATAATATAGGTACTAAGAATATATTACATAAAGCATATGAAGCTATAATTCCTAATATTATCTTCTTTTCTTTCTTTAAGTATATAAAGCTATCTCCCATATCTATAAAGGATTTCTTTATAAAGTCCATAGATAACACCTTGCCCTTATCTGTATCCTCATCTGTCTTAACCACATCTGGAATATCTAAGAATAGCTCCATTATTGCTGATACTAAAAAGCTTATAGCATTTATTATTACTATTAATTTTATACCTACTAATCCATAAAGTACTCCTGCAAGTATTGGCCCAAGGAAGTTAACAACAGATCCTACTTGATTAATTATTCCATTTGCTGATGTTAGCTTATCTTCTTCAACTATTTGTGGAATTGAAGACACTACTGCAGGTCCATACAGAGTATAACATACAGATAACATAAACATTACTATGGCTACTATTAACTCACTATCTCTTCCTCTAAGTAATATAAGTGCATATATCCCTATCAAAATTGAGCAGAATAGATCTAAATAAACCATTATCTTTTTTCTATTTATTTTATCTGAAAGCCTTCCTGCAATTGGTGCAAATAGTATATAAGGTATTGTTGATATTGCTAATATATTAGCAAAGGCAGCTGTACTCCCTGTAAATTCTAATAAGTATAGAGACATACTAAATCTTTGAATAGCATTTCCAAAAAGTGAAATAATCTGCCCTATAACTATTATTATAAAGTTTTTATTTCTCATGCACCCTCCCTAAAAAGCTCATACTCTGTACATATTGGATATTCACCATTTTCACTTTCTTTAAGATTGGCATCTATCCCGTAAATTTCTTTTAATGTTTCTTTATTAATTACATCCATTGGTTTTCCTTGACATATTACTTTACCTTTTTTAAGTCCAATAATGTTATCTGCGAATCTACATGCATTATTAAGCTCATGTAAAACTATAACTACTGTAATATTCTTTTCTTTATTAAGCTTTTGAAGCACCTCTAATACTTCAAGTTGATAAGACATATCTAAATAAGTAGTAGGTTCATCAAGCATTATAATTTCTGTCTCTTGTGCTAAAGTCATAGCAATCCAAGCTCTCTGTCTTTGACCACCAGAAAGATTTTCAACTTCTTTGTCAGCAAATTCACTAAGACCTGTTTCTTTTATGGCCCAATCAATAACTTCCTTATCATGGTTATTAAGTCCACCTATCATTTTTTGATGAGGAAATCTACCAAAGGCTACAAGCTCTCTTACAGTAAGACCACTTGGGCAAACTGGTCCTTGAGGAAGAAATGCAACTTCCTTTGCTATATTCTTTTCCTTTATCTTCTTTATATTTTTATCATTTATAAAAATATCCCCAGTCTTAGGTTTATTGATTCTAGCTATAGTCTTAAGCAAAGTAGATTTACCACATCCATTTGCTCCAATTATTATGCTTATTTTTCCCTTTGGGATACTTAAATCCATATTTTCAATTATTGCATTATTTTCATATGATACTGATAAGTTCCTTACACTAATAGCTTCCATAATTATTTCTCCTTCATCATTAAATAGATAAAATATGGTACTCCAAATATAGACACTGTAATTCCAACTGGAATTTCTATTGGAGAAAATAGATTTCTTGAAACTGAATCCGCAAGAAGAACTATTATTACGCTAATCATTGCTGATATTACAACAAAGTTCTTATGATATGGACCAACTAACTTCTTAGCTATATGAGGAGATATAAGTCCTAAAAATCCAATATTTCCTGCAAAAGCTGTTGCTGTGCCTGCTAATATAACTGCATAGCTTAAGAACTTCTTTCTTTCCCTTTCTAAATTTAGCCCTAGAGATAAGGCAAGTTCATCAGAAAGATTTAAAATATCTAGTTTCTTATGATTTAACATAACTACCCCAAACATAAGTGTTACTATTGGAATAATTACTTTAGCATAGCTCCATCCTGACCCCCAAAGGCTTCCTGATGTCCAAACTAATACTCTATTATAATCTCCCACCCCTCCTCTAAAAGTAAAGAAGGTTATAAATGCATTTAAGCCAGCATTTAGTCCTATACCTATTAATAAAAGTCTTTTAGGTCTTATTCCATGTCTACTAGATAGCATATATATTACAAATGAAGTTAAAGCTGCACCTATAATAGCCATAAGTGGCAATACAAAAATTGAAAGTTGCCCAAGCTCACTGTAATAATTAGATGTTTGATATGTAATAAACAAAACTGCTGCTACTGCTGCACCCGCGTTTATACCCATTATTCCTGTATCTGCCAAATCATTTTTAGTTATAGTTTGAAGAATCGCTCCTGCTGTTGATAGGGCAATTGCTACAAATGCACCAACTAAAAGTCTAGGTAACCTAATATTTAATACTGCTGTATTTTGAAGCTTTGTACCATTACCAAGTAAAGTATTTATGATTTCCCCTACAGAAACCTTATAAGTTCCCCAACATAAGGTAACTACAAAAGAGAGAATTAATAAAGCTAGTAAAACTATTAAAGCAATTTTAAATCTTTTTTTCTTCATTATCCTCTCTCCTTTCTAGCTACTGATATAAAGAATGGTATTCCTATTAAGGCTGTAAACACACCAATTGGAGTTTCATAAGGGGCAAATAGCATTCTTGCTGCAATATCTGCATAAGTTAAAAGAACTGCTCCTAGTAAAAAAGCACAAGGTATGTTTCTTCTATAATCTTCCCCAAGTAACTTTCTAACTATTTGAGGAACTATAAGACCAACAAAGGCTATATTTTTCCCTACTGCAACTGCTGCTGCACACATTGGTATCATAACCATAAGCGTTAAGAATCTTATCTTTTCAGGATTTTCACCAAGACCAATGGCAACGTCGTCTCCAAGATTTAAAATATTTATTTTGGGTGATAATAAAATTGCTATAATAAGTCCAATTATTCCTACAATAAATACAAGTTTAAAGTCAGACCAGCTTGCATTTCTAAAGCCTCCTGATACCCAAAAACCTATCATTTGAGATTGATTCGATAATAGTCCTATTACTGTTGTTAATGAAATAAAAAATGTACTCATAGCTGTTCCTGCTAAAAGTATCTTTGCAATAGAATTATTATTTGCTTTCTTAGATATAAATCCTAAAACTATAATCCCAGTTACTAATGCTCCTATAAAAGAAGCTATCATTACATTTTGAGTATTTATTGCTACTCCAGTTGCATAAAAAATAGCTATTACTAAAGTTGCCCCTTGGCTTACACCTAATATAGATGGTTCAGCTATTGGATTTCTAGTAACGCCTTGAATCATGGCACCTGTTACTCCTAAAATACCTCCTGTTAATAATACAGAAAGTGCTCTTGGAATTCGTACATCCCTAATAAGCATAAGCTCTAATGTTTCACTATAATTAAAGATACTATTCCAAATGTCTGAAAAATTAATATGGACGGATCCTAGCCTTATAGCCAGAATCAGTCCTCCTATTAAAAGTAACAAACTACCAATTACAAAAATTGTTGTATGTTTCTTACTTTGTTCCATTTAACATTTCACCTATTTCATCTAATAATAATTGTCTACCTATTGAACTATATCCTTGGTTAAAGTAAGGTGATGATTCTAATACTACAACCTTACCTTCTTTTACTGCAGGTAAGCTATTCCATATAGCATTACTTTCAAGTTGCTTTAAATCCTCTGGTGTTGAAATTAAGAAGATATAATCTGATTTAATTGAAGCTAATCCTTCATAAGTTACAACTGGTAAACTAATATCACTTTGTGCTGGCATTCCTTCAGGTTTAGCTAGCCCCATATCTTCATATAATACGCTACCAAATCCTGCTCCATCAAAGATAAAGAATTGTCCTCCACTTGCTAAGAATGAAAGATAAGTTGTATTTTCACCATATTCTGCTTTAATCTTATCTCCAGCTTCCTTAGCCTTTGCTTCATAATCTGCTAACCACTTATTAGCAACATCTTCTTTATTAAATACCTTTGCAAAAGCCTTAACATCATCTTTCCAGTTTAATGCTTCTAATTGAATCATAACTGTTGGAGCAATTTCACTTAATTGATCATACATCTTTTCTTGAACTGTTGATATAACAATTAAATCTGGATTTAAGTTCATAACTGCTTCTACATCCATAGTATCTTGCATGCTATAACCTAGAATTTCTGCTCCCTTTAAAGTTTCTTCTAAATATGTTGGGAACTTAGTGTAATCATAAGCATCACTATTTGCAGTTCCTACAACCTTATATCCTAAGATTGATAATATATCACTATTTCCACTTAAATCTACTATTCTTTCAGGGTTTGCAGGTATTTCAACTTCCCCTCTTACATCAGTAACAGTAATCTTCTTTTCTGATGATTTATCATTATTTGACCCACCATTAGTTCCACATCCTACTAACATCATAGCAGCTAAACATGAAACAACTAATGTCTTTAATATATTCTTCTTCATATTATACCTCCGTGTTAATCCATAACTAAATTCTATCTTTATTTTTCTGGTCTAATTGTATGTGAGATTGATTCTCATTTCAATCTATTCACCTAATTTAATAATTTTATCATCCAATATAATAATTTTATGCTATAATAATCTAAGTTCTTAACAATATTATAACCAAGAGCTAAATAAATATTTTTACGAAGGAATAGACTATGATTTGCAAAACAACAAAAGAATTTCAAAACAAAGTTTTAGAATATATGACCTTTACACCTCATCCTATGGGACATTACACTATATACAAAAACAAAGAAAAGCCAAAACTTGGATTTTTTATTAAATATTCAAGGGAGGGATATTATGACTTTGGAATTGGAGATTATACAATACCCTCTAACTTTTTGCTTTCCTTTGATCATAAAGAAGAACTAATACGTTTTGGAACAGTATATAAAGGTGAAACTAATTTTCAAATTGAAGATAGCCCACTTTCCTCTTTTTCTCCCTCTTCCTTCTTTGTGGCAGAGAGAGACTTAAAGGGAAAGCAGGCTTGGAAAAAAGGTCAGCACTTTCACGGAGCAGAAATAACTATATATAAAAAGTATTTTGATGAAATTATTAATCCAAACTTTCCAAGTACAATGAGTTTTGATAGTTTTATCATAAACTATACTTATCACTATCTTCCTCTTGAAATAGCTACAATTATTCAAAACTTAAGAAATTTGGCAGAAATTAATGAACTTAGTCTACTATATTTAGAAAGTAAGATTCTAGAATGTATAGCTTTAATTAATAAAGAAATAGATTCCTCTTCTAAAAACGTTTTTGCCAATCAATTAAATTATGGAGAAATAAAAATAGGAAAAGATAGGTATGTAACATTAACAGCTTCAGATGCAAGTGCAATACAAAAAGCTCATGAGATTTTAACTAAGGAGGCATGCAATCCCCCTACTATAAAAAGCTTAAGTAAGATGGTTTTTCTAAACGAACAAAAACTCAAAGCAGGTTTTTCTGCTAAATATCATATGTCAATTAGCCAATATACCACTTCTATAAGAATGGCTATTGCAGAAAATCTTCTATCTACCACCCAATTAAGTGTAGAGGAAATAGCTAAATTGGTTGGATATAACTATAGTGGAAACTTTATAAAGATGTTCAAAAAAGTTCATGGAAAAACTCCCTTAGAATTTAGAAAGATAAAACCTTAATATAGCAAGGCTGCTTAACTAATAATTAAGCAGCCTATTAATAATATATTTATTCAACACTATAAATATCTGAAAATTCTATTCTACACTTATCTACTCTACTTGAGCTATCTAGAATACTTCTTACCTCCTCTTTTTTATCCTTCACCAAGTTTTTAGGAATCGTAAATATAAATTTACTTCCTAATCCTTCTTCACTTTCAACCCATATTTTTCCGCCATGCATTTCCACTAAACTCTTAGCAAGAGAAAGACCTATGCCACATCCTTCTTTTTTCTTAACAAGAGTTCTATCAACTTGTTCAAACCTATTAAATATACTCCTAACTCTATCCTTAGGGATTCCTATTCCCGTATCCTCTACGGATATTTCAACTACACTTTCCTTAGATAGTATATTAACAAATATTTTTCCATTTTCATCAGTATATTTTATAGCATTAGATAACAAGTTTAATACTATTCTCTCAATTTTATCTGGATCGCAAGCCACTATTGCTTCTTCTGTTTCTGTATCAAATATAAATTCTATTTTTTTAGATGCCATATAGGGTTCAACAGATTGAGCTATTTCCTCTACAACACTAACTATATTAATGTTAAGAAGCTTTATTTCATAAAAACCTGCCCCAATTTTACTTATATCTAAAAAATTCCCTACTAATTTTAATAACCTATATGAATTTTGCTTTGTTAAATTAATTGATTTCCTAATATTGCCTTTTGTTATATTATTATTTTTATAATTTAATTCCATTAACTGATTACTTCCAAGAATTATATTTATAGGAGTTTTAAGTTCATGAGATATATTTGTAAAAAAATCATTTTTCATATTTTCAGTTTCAATAACTTTTTCCATTTCTTCCAACTTGTTTTTTATATTTACATTTTCCGTAACATCCTTTGCTATAATAATATATTCTTCCATATTCTCAATATACTTACTTCTTAAATTTAAATACTTATAAGAATTATCTTTTACTAAATATCTATACGTAAAGCTAGACAACTCATCATTACTTCCTATATTACTATTATACAATTGAAATCTATCTATACCATCTGAATCAATCAGATCATAAAAGTTCATTTTTAAAAGTTCATCACTACTCCACCCTAAGACACTAGTCCATTCATTGTTAACCTTTTTAAAATCCCCTCTACTATTAAGAATAGCTATTAAATCTTTCGATGTTTCTATATACCCATCTAATTCTTCCTCTATATACACTCTTTCTTTACTTTCATTAACTATACTTTCCTTAATCTCGTAACCTTTAGATATAATAGCTATTTCTGAACAAATAGATTTTAAATAATCATGTTGAACGTTCATTAACCTATCATTATCTTTAAACTTTATACATAAAATACCTATTATCTTATCTCTTAATAGAATTTTATACATAGCAAATTGACTACTACTTATCTTTACTCCCGTTCTTGTTTCTAAATACTCCTTATCCTTTTCATTAAGAAGTCCATCATCTAAAAAATTCAAATCTTCATATTTAAAAACTTCATCATTAAACTTGATAAAGTCTACACCATTAATATCTCCAGATTTAGCATACATCTCCATATGATTTTCTTTAGGATTATACAGCCATATATTAATACCTATACAATCTATATAATTCTGTATTCTTGAAGCTATAAAGTTAAGATATTTTTTTAAGTTTAATTTACTTGAAAAATAATTGGTATCTACCTTATTACTATTAATCATTTTTACAATTTCTCGTCTAATATTCATCTCCATAGGCAATAATTGAAATACCCCTATAATTCCAATTATGTTCTTTTCCTTATCTTTTAAACTATTTTTAATAACACTCATCTCTATCTCTTTACCACCTTTAATTATGGTAAATTCACGCCTTATATTCTCATCATTATGAATAACCTTCAAATCTTCTTCACTTATTATATCTTTATGTATTTTTCTAGCCTCATACAAATTACTATCTTTAATTAATTCTTTTAAGAACCTATTTAAATAAACCAATTTTCCGTCTAATTTTTTTATATAAATCCCACACTTTAAACTATCAACTATATTTTGAAAATCTATTAATTCGCTTGTTGGTTCTTCCTCTATCATAAAATCGCTATTATACTTTTTTACATTATTACCCATAATACCATCCCCTTACATACAATATTATACATCTAAAGAAATAAAATGTAAATATAAGTAATATTTTCTTGTATTATGAATGAAATTATGTTTTTTTGGAAAACAAAAAGGATTCTCTCCACCTATTTTAGAATCCTCTTTTAATTACAGTAATACTTCTTATTATGACTTTAGATTATTTCTTATTTTCAAATTCAAATATTTTAAACATTTAATTTTCTAATTTAAAGTAATTTTAATGTAAATCTCCGTACAAAAATACTTCATGACTTTATAAAAGAAAAAGTCTTTACTTCAATTGCAATGGATATATCTCAATTAACTGAATAATTATCTATAAGTAACTTCATCATCAAATATTATCTGATAGTATTTAGATTTCCCTTCTGAGCTAATTAATGAAATTGAACAGACGTTATCCTTCCAAGAATATCGTACTGAATCTTCAGTAGGATGGCCCCCATCATTTTCTAAACTTGTAGAAAAAAGCTTCTTTTCAAATATCATAGAATCCTTTTTATAGTATACTTTTATTTCTGTTGATCCAAATAAAAAGGCATCTTTATAATAAATTATAACTTGGTTATTTGTTTCACTTTTTAATGTTTTTAAATGAGTTTTATTAAAAATTATTAATATAGATAATATCAAAAATATAAAAATAAAAAGCCTTCTGAAAAACTTCCACATTTCTCTATCCATAAAATATCCTTCCATATAATTTCTTTCTTCTTATCATTAGATGTGTTACCTTAATTATATATTAGCATATTCTAACATTTTCTTCTAGAACTTCAACTTATTTGCATTATTAGAAGACATTATCGAGGTATATTACAAATATTGTAAAAGTTATGTATTATGTTAAAATACAAAGTATATACCACAAAATTCATAAGAGGTGAAAAAATGATAAGTTTAGAAAAGGTCCATCAACAACAAGAAATGTAATAAAACTGTTAGAAACTATGAATTTTGATAAGAGTATAATATATGATGCTAATTATTTTTATAATAAAATTATAGAAGAAAGTAATTAGATAGAATTCATTATATTTTATACCTTCCTAAAATCAGTAGTTTAACAAAAAACTCTCTATGTTAAATTGCTACCTTTATTAATGGCTAGGAAAATCTATATATTCTTAATAAATCTTAATAAATTTAAATATAAAATCTTACAACTTCCCTTTTAAAATGTTCTCATAACGATTAAAGGAGAGATTCATTTTGAAGAAAAAAACAAAATACTTATAATTACTGTTTTATGGCTTATTATTATTGCTATTTTATATAGTAGAGGAATATTAATAACAGATATAGATAAAGTTAGTGCTATTATTAGAAATAATCCCTCAAAGATGCAAGTATTATTTGTATTTTTATCTACTATTAGAGTTGTATGTTTTATACCACAAACAATTTTTATTCTTATAGGAAGTGCTCTCTTTGGGCCATATACTGGGTTCCTTCTATCAATTTTATCACTATTCCTATCTCAAAGTATTGTGTACTTTATTGGTAGATTCTTTAGCAAAGAACTTTTAGGGGATACCTTCTTTGCTAAGTATGGTAATATTATTGAAATTATAAAAAACTATGGTTACAAAATTCTAGTACTTGGAATAGTATGCCCTATAACTCCTTCAGATTTAATAACAGCTTCTGCTGGATGCATAAAGCTAAGTTATAGTAAATGTGTCTCAGCTATTGTTTTAGCAGATGCTCCTATGATATTTTTATATGGTTTTTTAGGTTCTGGAATTGAAGGAAACTACTTATTTAAAATATTAGCAATTTTAGCTATAGTTTTTATATCTTATTACTCATTTCTAATTTGGAATAAGATTAATAAATCTATAGTTCTATAAATAAGTCCCTATAGAATTTTATAATTCTATAGGGACTTATTTATTTTAATGGTAATTTCACTATAAACTCTATAACATCATTATCAAGTTCTGCATTTACCTCTCCATTATGGAGTTCTACTATTCTCTTTACAATAGATAACCCTAAGCCTGCACTATCCTGTTCTTTTCTTGATTTATCAACCTTATAAAAGCGTTCAAAAATATTATTTAGTTCATCTTTATCAATATTCTTTGTTTTATTGGCTAAAGATATAACCACATACTCATCATCTTCTTTATATAACGTAACTAACACTTTATCATTTCTTAGACTATATTTCTTTGCATTAGTAAGAAGATTCTCTAACACCCTCACAATCTTTTCCACATCAATATTTATAAAAATATCTTCGCTAGATATATCCTTATATACCTTTAATCCTTCCCTATTAAATATAGGAGTATATTCACCAACTAATTGTTCTACTAGTGATCCTATCTCCACCTTACTATAATTTAATTTAATATCATGACTAGTTAGCTTTGTGTACTCAAAAAGCTCATTTATTAGTTTATTAAGACTTCTTGTTCTTTCATCTATAACATCAATATATTCTTTAAATTTATCTTTATCCTGAAAGCCATTTTTCTTAAGTAAGTCCACATATCCTATAATTGATGTTAATGGGGTCCTTAAATCATGAGATACATTTGTTATTAACTCACTTTTATTTTTTTCCATTATTTTTTCGTTTTCTATTTTTTCACCAAGTTCTAAAGACATATTATTAATGCTATCACAAAGCTGTGCTAATTCATCATTACCTTTAACTTCTATAGTCTTACCAAAGCCATCATCCTTAATTCTCTTAACTTCTTTAGTTAAAAACTTAATATATTTTACTTTTCTATTTACTAAAGTTAAAAACACAAATAAAAAAGTTCCAATACCTAATAAAATAATAAAATACACTGAATTTATGGAGACTAAATAATTATTAGATATAAAATCAATAACATTAGGACACATTACAAGTATTATTCTCATGAGCATTATGACAATTTCAATACCTGCTAGAATTGATACTATTACAGTTAGGATTAAATATAAACTTATCTTGTTAAAATTAATCTTTCTAAATCTCTTAGTGTTAAATATAATAATAGTAGCTAAGAAAATAGCAAAAGCAAAAACTTTAACAAAATTTATTCCCTGAACAGGTACATCTAAGTTAATATTTCCACTTTGCTGTCTAGCTACTAAAATTGCATAACCTTCACTTATAATAATTTGGTATAAAAGAAAGGCAACAAGTACTCCTAAAATTAAGTTAAGCTTTATCTTTTTAATCTTAATCATATCTTATACCCTACTCCCCATATGGTTTTTATATATATAGGAGCTTTAGGATCCACTTCAATTTTTTCTCTAAGATTTGTTATATGTACTGTAACAGTGTTATCAGCCTTAAAAAATTCTTCCTTCCAAACTTCCTCATATATCTTTCTAATACTTAAAACTATTCCCTTATTTCTTGCAAGTAATTCTAAAATATCAAACTCTTTTGGTGTTAGTCTAACATCCTTTTCTCCAACCCATACTTGCCTAGTATCAGTATTTATTGTTAAATCACCTATTTCTATTATAACCTTTGAATTATTAGACTCCACATTATAAGCCGTATATCTTCTGAGCTGAGCTTTTACCCTTGCAATAAGCTCTAGCGGATTAAAAGGTTTAGTAATATAGTCATCTGCCCCTGCTGTTAGTCCATGTATTTTATCCATATCTTCTGATTTAGCAGATATCATAATTATAGGCATCTTCTTATTTTGTCTAATTTTAATACATGCTTCTATACCATCTATTTGTGGCATCATAATATCCAGAAGCACTAATTCAATATTCTTTTCTTCTATAATCTCAATTGCATTTTTAGCATTATCAACCTTTATAGTTTTGAAACCTTCGTTTTCTAAATATATACTTAGAAGATTTCTTATATTTTCATCATCATCAACTATAAGAATACATCCTTTCATTTTATACACTCCCTACATTTCATTTGTACAATAAAAAACATAAGCTGGTGGAATATTAATAAACTCCTTTTTTATATTAATACTTTGAAAATAAGCATTTATTAAGGATTTTTTTAGCTTAGAATATTGAAATGTTATAAAAATACCACCATGGCTTAATACTTTTCTAGTTCTCTCTAATATTGCTTCTGTCATTTCTTTTGGCAAACTAGCAAATGGTAATCCTGATACAATATAATCCACTTTATTTATATCATATTTTTTAATGTAATATTCAATATTTTCTGCTGAGTCATTTATTATATATATTTTTTCCATTTCCTTATACTTATCTTCTAATATCCTATAAAATTCTTCATTATATTCTATTAATATAATTTTTGTATTTGCATTACGTCTTTTTAATAATTCTTCTGTAAACGCTCCAGTGCCTGGACCAAATTCTACTATACATTCACAATTGTTAAAATCTATGCTTTCAATCATCTTACAAGCTAATTTTTTTGAACTTGGAAAAATTGCCCCTGTTGTTCTTGGATGCAAAATATATTGCATTAAAAATCTATGTTTCATAATACCCCTCAATAACTAATAAATTAATGTCTTAATTATAGAAAGAAGTTATTAGAAAATTGTTATGAAAATTGTTAAGGTTTCTTAAGATTCATTTAATAATTATATTATAATAATTTCTTTTTAAAAAAACAGATACCCAAAATAAAGGTATCTGTTATTTCTTAATTATATATTTAATTATCATTGGAGTTATTACACTTGTTATTATTGATGCTAGTGCTATCTGAGACATTGCAACATCCATAAAAGGAACATATACTTTGCTCATTTCAGTAGCTAAAGATGGTACTGAAATAGATAAACCTGCTACAGATGACATTGCAATAGCTGCATAACCAGGGCGTTTTCCAAGCTTTCTATCTAATATTAATAGAGGAAATAAACATACTAAATAGAATAATGCTGTAAGAACTATTCCTGATACTCCTGATTTTAAAGCTACTATAATATTTATGCTGCTACCAAAACATATTCCCATAAAAGGTAGTAGTATTACTGTAGCAGGTGCATAAAGCTTCTTAAGATCACTATCTAAATTTCCTAAAATCATTCCTAATATAAATGGAAATAGATTTGCTATTATTGTTTTTAAATCTATTCCTTGTCCACTAGCTGAACTTAATATCATTATTGGAACTGCAGGTACCACTATTAGATTTAAAAATCCAAAAGCAGCTCCATCTATTTCATCTCCATAATCATTAACTAAAGCTAGGTACAATCCTGGATTACAGCTTGTTACTGTAGCAATAATTGCAACTGCTGATATTCCAAAGACTCCTTCTATTCCAAAAACCTTAATTACTAATAGTCCAATAATATATGATATTATCAACTTCCCAATACATAATAATCCAGCTCTTTTTATAACATCTACTATATTTCTTATACTAAATTGAGTACCAGAAGCAAATAGCATAAGACCTATTAAAACCATAGTACTTTTATTAGTAAAAAGTGCTGTAGTTGGATTCCCTATTTGAAAGATATTAGGAAAGAAAGTGTTAATTATTGCGGTAAGTATCATGGGAACTATAAGCAGTCCCCCTGGTACTTTCCTAATACTCTTTAGTATTTTCATATACTATAGCTCTTCTCCATTTGTGGCTATAACATTTTTATACCAATAGAACGAATCCTTCTTGTAACGTTTCATTGTTCCATTACCATAGTCATCTTGGTCTACATATATAAATCCATAGCGTTTTGACATTTCTGAAGTTCCTGATGAAATCATGTCAATTGGTCCCCACATTGTATAACCAATAACTTCTACTCCATCTTCAATAGCAAGCCTTAATTGTTCAATATGCTTACGTAAGAAATCTACTCTATATGGGTCATGAACTTTATTATCCTCTGTTAATTCATCAAAGAACCCAGAACTATTTTCAAGTATGAATACTGGTAATCCAAATCTATCGTATACATGATTTAATGTATATCTTAATCCTATTGGATCAATTTGCCATCCCCATTCATTTGCATCAAGGTGTGGATTCTTATAAACACTGTGAACATTACCAGCAGTAAGTTCTAATTGATCTCCATCATTACTTGATATCATAGAATTGTAGTATGACATTCCTACAAAATCAGCTGTATGCTCCTTTATAACTTCTAAATCTCCCTCTTTAATATCTAGGTTAATATTATGTTCTCTAAAATATGTCTTTGAATAATAAGGGTACTTACCACCATTTAGAATATCTAAATAGAATAGATTTTTCATTTGGTCATCTTTTTGCATTGCTAAAGCATCTGCAGGCTTACATGTATAAGGGTAAGTAGTAAAGTAAGCCACCATGCTACCTATCTTATTTTCTTTATCTATTTCATGAGCAAGTTTTGTAGCCCTTGCAGCTGCAACAAATTGATGATGTAACGCTTGGAATAACATCTCTTCATAGTTTTCTTGCCCTTCATCAATTACTCCCATTGTTTTAGGACCAGCTTTAATACTCATGTTTATTTCATTAAATGTTACCCAATACTTAACTTTTCCTTTATATCTATTAAATATTACTTCACAATATCTTAGATATAAATCTATTAATTCTCTGTTGTACCATCCACCAAATTTTTCAACAAGAACTATTGGAAAATCAAAATGTGATATTGTTATTAATGGTTCCATTCCATTTTTTAAACATTCATCTATAACACTATCATAGAACTTTAATCCTAATTCATTTGGCTCTTTATCATCACCATTTGGGAATAAACGTGCCCAAGAAATTGAATATCTAAATACCTTAAATCCCATTTCTTTAAATAAGGCCATGTCTTCCTTATATGTATGATAAAAATCTATTCCTCTTCTCTTTGGATACTTAACTGTATCTGGATCATTTTTAGCTTCCTCTATCATTTCTCTTGTAATTTTAAGCTGTTTAGTTACTTTTCTGTCATTCTTAGCGTTAAATTGCATCACTTCTGGAATAGTAAGTGACTTACCATCTACATTGTAGGCACCTTCAGCTTGACAAGCTGATAAGGCACCTCCCCATAAAAAGTTTTCTGGAAATACTGTTTTCATATTAATCTACCTCTTTTACTACTTATATTAAATTTAATAAATCATCTTTATTTGTTACTTCACCATTTTTTACTGCCATAACATCCTTAAAGTTATCAGAGTTTGTTATTATAACTGGAGTTATAACATCATATCCTTCTTTCTTAATTGCATCTATATCAAATTCTACTAACAGGTCTCCTGCTTTTATAGCTTGACCTTTTTCTATATGACTCTTAAAATGGTTACCTTCTAAATTTACAGTATCTAATCCAATGTGAATTAAAACTTCTGCACCATCCTTAGATTTTAAACCAATAGCATGATTTGTTTTAAAAATAGCTTCTACTATCCCATCAAATGGAGCTACAACTTTACCAACCTTAGGTTCAATTGCAATTCCTTTTCCCATTAAACCTTCTGCAAACACATTATCATTAACTTCTGCTAAATCTTTAACTGTCCCTTCAACTGGGCTCTTTACAATAATTCCTTCATTAGAAACTACAGTTTCTTCTTTAGCTTCTACTTTCTTATCTTCACCCATTACAAAATCGTCAACCCCTGCAATAAGTGTAAATACACATCCTAACACAAATGCTGCTACAACTCCAATTATGATGTAAATATATCTATCAGCATTATAAGTTGAAAGTGATAAAATACCAGGAAGAGCAATAGCATTTGCATTTGCATTTACTAATCCAAAGAATCCACTTACTAAACCTGCTGCTAAACATCCAGCAAAGAAAGGTTTCTTATATCTTAAAGTAACACCATAAATAGCTGGTTCTGTAATACCAAAAAGAGCTGTTAGAGAACTTGAACCTGCTGCTGCCTTCATAGTCTTATTTCTAGTCTTTAAGAATACCCCAAATGCTGCACCTGCTTGTGCAAGATTAGCTGCTAAAGCACTTGCAGTTAATACAGTAACTCCTGTTTCTGCAACTTGTTGAATTTGCATTGGCATAATTGAGTAGTGCATACCAAACATAACAAGTATAGGTCTAAAGAATCCTAATAAAGCACCTGCAACAATTCCACTTTTTGCAAACAATATGTTTAATCCTTCAGCTATCCATGTACCTACATATGAACCAAATGGTCCTATTGCTATCAATTGAACTGGAACCATAATTAATAAAGTTATCATTGGAACAAGTAATACCTTAAGTAAATCTGGAACTATCTTTTCAACAAACTTATAAACATAACTTAAAAGCCATACTGATAAAATTATTGGTATTACTGTTGAAGTATACTTAACTAATAAAATAGGTAATCCTAAAAAGTCTATTTTATCAATACCAGTTTCAGCAATTTTACCTGCAGCATCTAAAATTGTTGGGTGTAATAAACATCCTGCTAAAGCTATTGCTAAATATTCATTAGTTTTAAATTTTCTTGCTGCACTTACAGCTAAGAAGAATGGCATAAAATAAAATACGCAGTCAGCTATCATATTAAATACTGTAATAAAACCTGTAGAAGGATCTACCATACCTGTTGATGTCATTAGTGATGATAAACACTTCATCATACCACATCCAACTAGTGCTGGAAGTATTGGAGTAAATATTCCTGAAATAGTTTCAATAAAGGCATTGACTGGATTTTTCTTTACCTTTGGCATATCAGATTCATTATTATTTGTAAAGCTTCCAAGCTTAGTGAATTCATCATAAATCTTGTTTACCTTAGCTCCAATTACAACTTGTAATTGACCACCACTATGTTGTGCTTTTAAAACACCTTCTAAACTATCTATTGCTTTTAAATTTACTTCTGCTTCAGATTTCACTACAAGTCTTAATCTAGTAGCACAATGAGTAACATATGTAATATTTTTTTCTCCACCACTTAACTCAAGAATCTTTTGAGCTAATTCTTTATTATTCATGTATCTCTCCACCTTTGTTTAAAATATATATTTAAAACCTTTAAATCTTAGCTAGCATTGATTTATTAGTTATTAAACTAAAATAGAAATGACCAAAGACTAACATAATTGTAGTTATAGCTATACAATCACATTAATTTTTGGTCATGCCTGATCGAATCAGTAACAGTCCTAGTTATTTTGTTTTCTTATTCTTTGAATATGAAGCATCAAATATAATTTTTCATCATTTGTACACTTCCATCCATAATTTTTATTTAAATGTTTCTCTATCATATCAACACACTCTAACTCTTCAGTCAGTTTATCTTGCATAAGAGTAAACATATCACTATTTTCATTTTCTAATGGCTTATTATTTACCTGCCTCATTATAAAGTATCTTATATGAGTTACAAACCTTGTAAATTCAAATGAATCTTCATCAAACTCTATTTTGAATTTATACTTTATTAAACTAAGGATTTCTCCCATTATACTTGTTATCTTGGTTGTTTCAGTCATATCATGCTTACCCAGTTGAGCATTTATAAAATGTAATGCTATAAATGCAGCTTCATTTTTATGAAGTCTAATACCCAATTCTTTTTCAATAATATCTAAAGAATTATTTCCTATAGTATACTCTTTAGGGTAAAGATGTTTTATTTCCCACTGAAGTGGGTTTCTCATTTCTATCCCTTCTTTATTTCTTTGAATAGCAAAATTAATATGATCTGATAAGGCTAATAAGATATCTGGACTAAATCCTATATTAAGTTCTTTATATCCATATCTCATAATCATTTCTGTTACTTTGATCACTTCATTAGGGATAGAATCTAATATATCAAAAGCCTTTGTGTTTTCAGGAATTACATACTTCTTTTCAATTAATGATAAATCCTCTAAAACATATGGTGTCTTACGGAAACCTAATCCCTTTCCAACAACAATGATTTCTTCATCTTTATCATTTAAAGCTAAAACAACATTATTATTTAACTTTTTAATTATCTTCATCTTTATTATCTCCATCCCTTGTTATATTTGAAAATAAAAAATGACCAAAGATTAATATAATCACCCATAGATAATCACATTAATTTTTGGTCATGCCTGATCGAATCAGTAACAGTCCTTACAATGTATACGATAACAAGTTTTTGATAGCTTGTCAATACTTTTATTAAAATATTTTTTAAGTTCATACAATAGTCCTAATTTCAATTTACACCACATATAAGATTATGATACCATTTGTATGGAATATACTATGGATTATTTTATCGGAGGAGAAAATATGAGTACTATAACTGAATATAATTGTCCTAATTGTAATGCAGGATTAGAATTTAATCCTGAAATTCAAAAATGGAAATGTAATTACTGCTTTAGTGAATTTAATGAAGATGAAGTTGATGCTATAACTAAGGAAAATACCAGTCATACTGAAGAACATATAGGTGATTTAGATAGTTATACTTGTACAAATTGTGGTGCAGAATTAATAGCAGATGATACAACAGCAGCAACATTTTGTATTTATTGTAGAAGTCACTCTATAATAAAAACTAGATTTTCTGGAAAATTCGCACCCAAAAGTGTTATCCCATTTAAAATAGGTAAAGAAAAGGCTCAAGAAATCTATAGAGCTTGGATTAAGAAAAAGAAATTTGCCCCTAAAGGGTTTAAGGAAAAGAAATGTATTGAAAAAATCACTGGTATATATGTGCCTTTTTGGTTATTTGATAATAATGTAAGAGGAGAACTTAGTGGTAAAGGTACAAAAGTTCATTCTTGGTCAGATGGTGATTACAATTATACAAAAACTAAGTACTATAATATTATAAGGGAATGTACTTCTAAATATAACGGAATACCTGTAGATGGACTAAAAAAATTAGATGATTACTTAATGGAGGAAATAGAGCCATATAATTATGGTGAACTAACAGATTTCTCTATAAAATATATGTCTGGATTTATGGCTGAAAAATATAATGTAGATGCAACAGAAGCAAAAGACGTTGCAAGTAAGAAAGTTGAAAAATATCTAAGCTCTAGATTAGCTGAAACAGTATCTGGTTATAGCACTTTTAACCCAAACTCTAATAGAGTTACCATAACTAAAACTGATTATAGTTATGCTATGTTACCAATTTATTTACTAGTTAATGAGTACAAAGGTAAAAAATATGAATTTATTATAAATGGACAAACTGGGAAAGTTATAGGTGAAGCTCCTACTGATCATGGCAGTCAAATTAAATATGCATCAATTATATTTATAATAACTTGGTTAATTATTGTGTTTGGAGGTGCTGCAATTGTCTAGAAAATTTAAATCACTTATTTGTTTATTTATATTTTTAATAACTTTATCACCCATTAATGTTAAGGCAACTGAAACTAAAAATATAAAGGACTATTTAAATTATTTATCAGAACCTGAAGTTCAACAATTACAAGGTAGTATTGATGAAATTGCAAATAAATATAATTTAGACACAGTAATAGTTATTACTGATAATACAGAGGGTAAAACTTCAATGGAGTATGCAGATGATTTTTATGATTATAATAATTATGGTTTTGATTCCGAAAAATCAGGTGTTTTACTATTAGTAAATATGGATGCTAGAGAAATTTGGATTTCTACAACAGGAAAGGCAATTAATATATTTAGTGATACTAGAATAGATACTATGATAAATGATATAACACCTTATTTATCAGATGGAGATTATGAAGGTGCTAGTAGCAAATTCCTAGAAAGCATTGATTACTATGGTACTAAAGGAGTAGTTACTGATGATGAGGATTTAAGTATTGAAGAGAACTCTACTCCACCTTCTTTTTCTAGTAGATTAAAAGAGAAAATTATATCTCCAGCTACTTATGCTATTGCTTTAATAATATCACTATTAGTTACATTAGTAGTTACATTAAAATCTAAGCGAAATGTTACTGTTAACAATAGAACTTACGAAGATAAAGGATCTTTCTCCTTAACTAATATGCAAGATATATTTGTTGGAGAAAATACCACTAGAAGAAAGATTCAAAAGCAATCTAATAATTCAAGTCATAGTACAACTCATACTAGTAGCAGTGGAAGTACTCATGGCGGAGGCGGCGGCAGCTTCTAAGATTAATTTTACAAATAATATATGGAAAGCAGATAGTTGTATAAACTTACTCTATCTACTTTCCTTTTTTATTTTTATAAATTTACAATTAATGGTGTATAATATAAGCAAATAGTATTTTAGATTGGAGGATACATATGAAAATTATAGATCTATTAAGAGAGCCTTATGAAGAATATAATAGCTTACCTAAAAAAGAAAAAAGTAAATGGACTGCCCTTTTACTTTGCCTATTCTTTGGTTTCTTAGAAGCACATAAATTTTATGAAGGCAAACCTACCGTAGCTGTTCTTTATGCTTGTACTGCTGGTTTGTTTGGATTCGGCTGGCTCAAAGATACTATAACTTATATTTTATTTACACCATATGTATACACTCTTTAATTATAAAAAAGGTTTAGCGAATATTTATTTTGCTTGTTCCGTCGCAAGCTCCAAGTCACATGGAAACAAATATCCCCCCACGCCTACTAAAGGTAAGGAAATTATAAAATTACTATCCTTTGATTTATAGCTAATTCAAATTTTATCCTTTCCTCGTATAATAAAAGTAAGAGGATAGCTAGTTGCTATCCTCTATTTTTGTATCTTAATTTAAAATTTAAATTCCTTAATAATAAACTCCTACTATGATTTAAAAAAACAAATTTTAGAGTTCCTCTCAAAAAATTCTAAGAATCCTAATTTTAACTATATATTTATATATTTATAACAATATATAAATATTTATTTAATTAACGATTTATTGAACGTGCAATCATGGATACAGTATGACGAACACCACGAATAGCCTTGCTCATGGCCAAAATATTCTCATAAGGTGCAACCCCACCATAACCTGCATCTCCAATATGTTGAATATCCACTCCACAAATCTTGTTACGAATAGCAATTTGTTTGATAGTATCCTCATCAGAGCTTTCTTGGCTAGTTCCAATTGCACTTAATACAAGCGCACCTTTACTATGTGCTAGTTTAACTACTTCTTTTAATTCACCTTCATCAAAACCAGGTACTGTTCCAACTGCTGGAACCAAAATAACATCTGCACCTGCCTCAATGAATGACTCAATAGCTTTCATATCAGCAACTGGTTCATCAACACCAGCACCATGCATCTTGCCTGCAATAATTAACCCAGAGAAATATTTTTTTGCCAACTTAATTGTCTTTTCAATCTCTGTATTTGTCACACCTGTACCAGGATTTCCAGTAAAGCAAACAAAATTCATTCCAAGTCTTTCAATCTCTTTAATTGTCTCAAGATTAGCTTGTCTACCCTTACTGATTGTTAAACGATCCTCGGCCATATTTGCCTCTAAATCTACTGGCTCTAAGTTTACACCTATAGGACGTCCCACTAAATTTTGTAGTTCCTTTACAAAGGATTCTTCCTTAACTTCTAGTCCAAATATATATGGTTTTAAAACATCTACTCCATTAAGAAGAATTAGATCAGCTCCAAAAGCTCTAGCAATTTCTGAATTAGTAATATCTCCTATAAATGATTCCCTTGTTGCTACATTTTCTGAAAGAATAACCCTTCCTTCACTTGCTTTAATACTTTGTTTTAACTCTTCTGCGTTCATTCCTAATATTTCTGAAGCATTTGCACTAATTAATCTTTTACCCATAACTATTCCTCCAAAACTTTATCTATATCAACTGCATTTATTTTAACTTAATTTATTTCAGCTGCTTCTAATTCTAAATTCTTCTTTTCAACACTTTGATAGAAGAACCAATAAATTGCTATATCAACAAGTATTAATACTATTTGTAAAATAGAACCGCTTATATGTCCTCCAGTTGTAAGGAATCCACTAATAATTGGTGGCATTGTCCATGAAACAGCAATACCTGTGGTAGTAGCAACTAATCCCGAAGCCATTGCTGTATATGAAATTACTGCATTAGCTATTGGTGCTAAAACAAATGGTATCAATAAAGAGAAATTCATTACTATTGGTAATCCAAACATAGCTGGCTCATTAATATTGAAGATACCAGGTGTTAATGTTAAAGGTGCCATCATCTTACTAATTTGGCTAGCTCTCTTACGTCTTGCTACAATAGCAATAACTATTACTAAACCTAATGTAGCTCCCCCACCACCGATATATACAAAGTTATCCATAAATGGCTCTGTAATAATATTAGGTAATTTTGCAGTAGCATCAGCCTGGAATATTAGACGGTTTGCATCTGAATTCATAAGCCAAATTGGCTTAAGAATACTATTTACAATATTACCACCATGAATACCAACCATCCAGAATAAACTATTTAAGAATACTGCAATAATTGTTCCAAAAATATTGTTACCAAGTAATCCTAATGGACCTCCTAAAACCTTTAAAAGTAAATCATGTATATTTCCAATACTAGCTTTATCCATAATTCCAAGAACAACTAACCATAACGTTATAATAACTGCACCTGGAATTAAGGCACTAAAACTTCTTGCAACTGCAGGTGGAACTGCATCTGGTAACTTTATTTGTATATCCTTTTTAATAAACCACTTAAAAATTAAAGATGAAATAATACCCACTATCATAGCTACAAATAAACCTTTACTTCCCATAAATCCTACTGGGATTCCTGCTCCTGCTTCACCACTTACAAAAGGTGTTACAACAACAAAAGAAGAAAGAGATATAATTCCTGCTGAAACACCATCAACATCATATTGACGTGCTAAGCTATTAGCAATACCAAAACTTGCAACTAATCCCATTAATCCAAAACTACTATCAACGCCCTTCCATAAATAAGCATCAACACCTACAGCTGTTAACCAATCAGTCCAAGCCTTTACTGGAAAACTTGCTATAATCATAAATAAAGAACCAATGATAATTAAAGGCATGCTTAATGTAATACCATCACGTATTGAAATAAGCACTTTGTTTGAGCCTAATTTTGATGCTATAGGCATCAACTTTTCTTCTAAAAATTCACTTAAATTTTTCATATTAACCTCTCCCTCTTTTAGTTAATTATAAAATATAATTTAATAATTATATTTAAACATTTTCAAAAGATATATTGATAATAAATAATTATTTATTAACTAAATAATATATTATCAGCTATAATTTGTCAACAATATTTTCAAGTTTATATGGATAGTTGTTTATAAATTATAATTAATATATACTTATATTAATAGGAATATTAATATTGAAAGGATGACTATTATGAAAATCACCAAAACACAAAGAAACATAAGATTTAAAATTTTAGATAAAATTTATTCTAAAGGACCTATTTCTAGAATAGATATTTCAAAAGAAACTAACATAACTCCTGCAACCGTTAGCGAAATTACTGGAGAAATGATCAATCAAAAGCTTATTCACGAAATTGGAGAAGCTATCCCTGAACAGAGCAAATCTGGGAGAAAAAAAATACTACTAGATATTTCTCCTAATCATAGTTTTTATATAGGAAGTGAATTATCTCAAAAATATATATCTTTCTGTTTAACAGACAATACAGGTAAAATTATTAAAGAAAATTCCTTTGTATTAAGTCATTATGATTTAAACAACACTTTAAGCGAATATTTTTATACTAATAAATTACAAGAATTCATAGAATCATGTGCTGAATACAACCCTAAAGGAATTGGAATAGCAATTCCAGGTCACTTCCATGATGAAAGTAAATCCATTATTACTAATAATCCATTTTGGAAAAACTTTAATATTAAAGTCTTACTAGATAATATTCAACTACCAATCTTTTTTGAAAATAACGTTAAATGCATGACTTTAGCAGAAAGATTACTATTTAATAATGGTAATGATGATAACTTTATATTTTTCCATGTAGGTAGAGGAATGTTTTGTTCATATATGTATAATGGTGAACTATATGCTAAAAATAATTATCTAGTTGGAGAAATCGGACATATAGTTGTTCACCCAGATGGAGAACTATGTGAATGCGGTAAGAGAGGCTGTCTTCAAACTTATGCAAGTGAAGCCTGGATAATAAAGAAAGCTCAAATTATTTTTGATAACTCAGAAAGTACATATCTAAAGCAATTAGTTAGTGAAAAGGATAAGATAACAATAGATACTATATTAAAAGCTTATCTGTTAGGTGATGAAGGTATAATACATATACTTCATTCTGCAATTAAATATCTTGCAATTACACTTAATAATTTATATATGATGATTGATTCAAATAAAATTATTATTCATGGAGAGTTATTTAAAGAACCTTTATTATCAAGTTTATTAAAAGAACACTTAGATAAAGAATTAAATTTACTAGGTTTACAGAATAATAAAGATGTTATAATTAAGAACTATTATAATTATACTGGAGCTTTAGCTGCTTCTGCTCTTTGCATAAATGAACTACTTATTAAATAATAAAACCCACCTGTAAAACAGGTGGGTTTCTCTGTATTTATAAGACCATTTATAACTTATTAATTTGACATAGCTTCTTCTAAAACAATATCTCATATATACATAAAATATAATCCTTTTTTAGTTTCTACATTAATTCTATAGAATGATAGTATATAACTTTCAGTTTCAATACCTTCCATAGTCTTGCAACTTTCTACTTCTATCTTATTATTATCAAATACAACTTCATTTACATTGATATTTACAAGTTTCATCCCTATTATTTACTTTACCAAAGCCCGTTCCCTTCTACCCTCTTCTATTAAAAGCATAATCACTTAATAAAATTAACTTTGTTCTACTTTTATGAATTAAACATTAACAGTGTAACAAAATATTCTACAGAAAATACCTTAGTATAAGAAGTAATTTTCTTTAAAAAAGGAGTGCTTAATGATAAAAGAAAGAATGGACTGTATAGATTGTGGCACTGAATATTGTCCTTGTCATCTGGCAGAATCAGGAGAATGTATTATGTGTTCACAACTTCAAGGGGAATGCTTTTGCGACTGTGTAAATTGGAAAGGTGTCTGTGTTTATCAAGAACTTTTTAATAATGGAATGAAGGCTAAAGAAGGAAGAAAAACATACAATTGTGAAGTTACATTTGCAGAAGAAATAGACGAAGGTGTAATTATGATTAAATTTATAGCACCTCATAAACTAGCAATAGATCTAGTTAAACCTGGTAGCTACATTTTTATTAGGACAGATGAGAACAACTTCTTCGATGTTCCAATATCCATTATGGAATCTGATGTAGAAACAGATATTATTACCATTGTAATTGAAGTCAGAGGAATTAAAACAAAGAAAATAAAAGAAACAAAAGTTGGTCAAGAAATAGTAATTAGAGGACCTTATTGGAATGGAGTTTTTGGTTTTGATAATATCTCAAAACAGAAAGAACAAAATTGTTTAGTTTTAGCAAGGGGTATTGGAATGGCTCCAATGATGCCTGTCATAAGAAAGCTTGTAACCTCAAATAATGAAGTTGATGTTTTTATTGATAAAGCTCCTTTCAAGAATATTTTTGCAAGTGAATATTTAGATAAGTTTAATATCTTTCCTAAGGAAACCAACTTACTTAACAAAGGCAAATTATCAGATGAAGGTAAATTTATTATTTCCCAATCCATCCACGATAAGAATATAAGTCATATTCACTTAGCTGGTGCAGATATTCTAACTTATTCAGTAATTGAATATTTAGATGAACTTGATAGAGCTGATATTACACTTTCATGCTGTAATAATTTTAAGATGTGTTGTGGTGAAGGAATCTGTGGCGCTTGTACTGCTAGATTTTCAGGGCATAGAGTTAAGAGGTTCTGTAAATTGCAATCAGATCCAAGAAATATTTTTGAGGGGAGAAGGTTTATATGAGGATTATCATTATTGGCGGTGGCTGGGCAGGATGTGCAGCTGCTATTAGTGCAAAAAAAGCAGGAGCAGAAGTTCATATATATGAAAAAACAGATTTATTACTTGGACTTGGAAATGTTGGCGGTATAATGAGAAACAATGGAAGATATACTGCATCTGAAGAACTTATTGCTTTAGGCGGTGGAGATTTAATTAATATTACTGATGCAAACTCAAGACACAAAGGCATAGATTTTCCAGGGCATAAACATGCCAGCCTTTATGACGTCAACAGGATTGAAGGTGCTGTAAGAGATTATATCAAATCTTTAGGAATAGTAATTCACATGGAGAAAAGAGTTAGAGATGTTGAATTTGATGGACATAAGATAAAAGGTTTATACTTAGCTGATGATAGCTTTGTAGACGGGGATATTTTTATTGAAACAACAGGAACTACAGGTCCTATGGGGAACTGCTTAAGATATGGAAATGGATGTTCAATGTGTATTTTAAGATGTCCATCATTTGGACCTAGAATTTCAATAAGCGAAAGATGTGGTGTTCCTGACATTCAAGGAGAAAGAGCTGAAGATGCTTTGGGTGCTATGTCAGGTTCCTGTAAATTAGCAAAGGAAAGTCTTTCCGATGAAATTAATAAGGTGTTAAATGAGAAAGGTGTTGTTGTTTTAAAGGTTCCTACTGAAGATGTTAACTACGGCAAATTAGATACAAAGGTTTGTCAACAATACGCATTAAAAGAATTTGCTGAAAATGTAGTACTTTTAGATACTGGACATGCAAAATTAATGACAACTTATTATCCTTTAGAAAAATTAAGGAAGATACCAGGACTAGAACATGCTAAGTATGTGGATCCATATGCAGGAAGTAAAGGTAACTCAATGAGATATCTATCTGTTGCTCCTAGAACTAATGACATGAAGGTTCAAGGAGTGGATAATTTATTCTGCGCTGGAGAAAAAAGTGGTCTTTTTGTTGGACATACAGAAGCTATATGTACAGGCACCCTAGCTGGCCATAATTCAGTAAGACTTGCACTAGGATTGCCACTTCTTATCCTTCCAAGTTCAATTGCTATTGGAGATATAATTTCATATGAAAATGAACAATCTAAAACTAGAGATGGAAGAAAGGTAAGATATACTTTTGCAGGTGCTGGCTACTTTAAGAGAATGCAAGAACTAGGACTATATACACTTAATATAAAAGAAATCAAGAATAAAGTAACTAAACTTAATTTAGATAATATATTTAATACAAAACTTTGTTAAAAGCATAAGTAAAAGAGCTGTTTATTAAAACAGCTCTTTATTATTAATATCCTGTTACTTCTTCTTTGTTAATTATCTTTATAATTGAACTTGTTCCAAGTCTTGAAACACCAAGGTTAATAAAGTCTTCTGCAGTAGCTAAATCTCTTACTCCTCCAGCTGCTTTTATCTTTACATTTGGTCCAACATGCTTAACGAAAAGCTCTATATCTTCTCTAGTTGCTCCACCTGTTCCAAATCCAGTTGAAGTTTTAATGAAATCTGCACCTGCATTTGTTACAACCTTACACATACTAATCTTTTCTTCTTCAGTTAGGAAGCAAGTTTCTATTATAACCTTAAGTATTTTAGAACCACAAGCCTTCTTAATTTCTCTTATTTCTTCTTCAATTAGGTCATACTTCTTATCCTTTACATGACCTAAGTTAATAACCATATCTATCTCATCTGCACCATTTGCAATGGCATCCATTGTTTCATAGATTTTTGTAGCTTTTGTCATATATCCATTAGGGAATCCTATTACTGTACAAAGAGCTAATTTATCTCCCACATAATTTTTCGCTTCTCTTATGTAAGATGGAGGAATACAAATTGAAGCAACTTCATACTTCATTCCTTCATCACAAATTCTCTTAATATCTTCCCATGTAGCTGTTTGAGATAACAAAGTATGATCAACAGTGCTTAAAATTTTCTTTTTATCCATAACATTACTCCTTTAATTTTTATTCACTTTTAGATTATCAAAAAAAACTAATAATGGCAAACCAACTTTATCCTATTCTGTCATTACCATCTCTTTCATATTCTCATTCTGAAATGCCATCTTTTCAGCCACATGCTTATAAATCTTATCAGTTTGACTCCATCTATCAGGACAATTTAAAACTACTATAATTATATCTCTTCCATCATGATTAACCGATGATACAAGACATTTTCCAGCTTGACCAGTGTATCCTGTTTTAACCCCATTAGCTCCCGGGATTTTCCAAAGGATTTTATTTATATTATTGTAGTCTCTTGAGAAGCCATAAGTATCTTTTCTTATTTCCTTTGTTCCAACCACTTCTCTAAACATATCATACTCCATTCCCTTAGCTGTTAAAACAGCTAAATCATAT
This sequence comes from Clostridium paraputrificum AGR2156, assembly GCF_000424025.1. Classification (NCBI taxonomy): domain Bacteria; kingdom Bacillati; phylum Bacillota; class Clostridia; order Eubacteriales; family Clostridiaceae; genus Clostridium; species Clostridium paraputrificum. The sequence goes on along the minus strand of NZ_AUJC01000005.1, from coordinate 136,361 downwards.
GCAGATGAATAGTGACCACTTGAATCTAAACCATGAGGAGATTCAAAATGGGAATCAAGTAATCCTAAGCTCTTTGCATAGTGATTCATAATTTCTGCAAAGCCTTCAACTGAGCCACCAATTCCTTCAGCTAAGGTAATTGCTGCATCATTACCTGACCTATACATTAATCCAAATAATAATTCTTTTATGGCAATTTCCTCTCCTGCTTTATAACCAACCTTAGAGCCTCTTATAGAAGCTGCATTTTTACTTACAGTAAACTTTTCATCTAAGTTTCCTCTTTCTATGGTAATTAAAGCAGTTAATATTTTAGTTGTACTTGCCATTGGTACTAATTCATATCCATTTTGATTAAATAGAATTTGTTTGGTTTCTCTATCCATAGCAATTGCATTTCTTGCACTTACTCTAAAGTTGTCCTTTGGAGATGCAAGTACATTCACTTGCATGAATAAAGAACTTAATAATACTGTACTTAATAATATTGATAATTTTCTCGCATAAAGTTTCATCAAAACCACCCTCTAATTCTCTTTTCTAAGTGTAGTTTGTCTAAATAACTAAAAAATAAACCTCTTACCATAAAAAAATAAGAAGTTTATTTTGGTTTAAATAGGCAATAATATAAATGTTATATGTTTGGAGGAGTACTATGAAGATTTTTCTAATTATTATCCTTCTTATTTTATTGCTCCCTATTCCTATTAAGCTTAGTATTTGCTACAGTAAAGAAAATTATTATATAAAATTATATAAGTTTACAATTTTGAAAAAAGGCACAAAAAATGGGGTAGAAAATAATAAGAAGAAAATCAATGAAAAAAAAATAAATGAAACTAAAAAGAAAAAGACTTCAAATTTCTTTTTCACAAGATCTTTTGATCCTAAGAAAATAGTTAAGGCTTTAGATAGGAATAAATTTAAGCCAACACTAAGGCTTGAAGGCTCTCTTTCATACTCCTTAAATGATGCAGCTAAAACTGCAATATCATATGGAGCTATCTCTGCAACAATGCCTTTAATACTTAGAATAATAAATGTATTTTTTAAATCAAAAAAATTTAAATTTCCTATTACTCCTCAATTTAAAGATGATTTTATAGTAAATTTTGATATAAAAAGTATAATTTTCTTATCACTAGCTCAAATTATATATATGTTATTTTTAATAGCAAGAGGGTCAGTACCCAAAAAGGAGGTAAAAGACAATGAATAATGAACATCCAGTAGAAACTTTAATGAAAAGTACTATGGAAAACTTAAGAGATATGGTTGATGTAAATACTGTTATAGGTGATGTTGTAGAAACTAAAGACGGTAGCTGTATTATTCCAATTTCTAAAGTATCCTTTGGATTTGCATCTGGTGGTTCTGAATTTGGAGAAGCTAATACAAAAGTAAACTCTAACAGTGACTACCCATTTGGTGGTGGTTCAGGTGCTGGAGTATCAGTTAAACCTGTAGCATTTCTAGTAGTAAAGGATAATGCTGTTAGATTAATGCCTGTAGAACAAGACAATACATATGATAGGATTGTTGATACTGTACCACAAATTATAGATATGGTTAAAGACTTATTTAAAAAGTCTGGAAGTTGCAATGAACAACCTTCTAGTAATACAACACCTGATGTAGACCTATATCCTGATGATTTTGAATCAACAGATAAAGCAATTCATTTAGATAACCAATAATTCTCCTCTTAATGTTAAAGGGATATTAGAATTTCAATTAATAATTCTAATATCCCTAATTATTTATTCTTCACTATCTAATGCAATCTCTTCTTCAAGCTCTTGCTCTTCTTCTACAGCATAAAGGTCAAGAGATGGAAGCTCTTTAAGATCGTGTAATCCAAATTGTCTTAAAAATTCTTCTGTTGTACCATAAAGAATTGGTCTACCTGGAACTTCTAATCTTCCAACTTCCTTTATTAAGTCCTTCTCTATAAGCTTTTGAATGGCACTATCAGACTTAACTCCTCTTATTTCATCAATATCAATTCTTGTAATAGGTTGTTTATATGCAACTATTGCAAGACTTTCTAATGAAGCCTGTGAAAGAGACTGTCTTTTATTCTTCTTTAATAATTTTTGTATGTAATCGCTATGCTCTGCCTTAGTAACTAATTGATAAGCACCATTTATAGATATAAGCTTTATTCCTCTTGATACTTCATCATAATCCTTAATCATTTCATCTAATAACTCTTCTACATATTTAGGAGTAGCTTCAAGGTTAATTGCTATATCTCTTAATGATAGAGGTTCTCCACTTACAAATAGCATTGCTTCAATTATTCCTTTTTGAGTATCTTTTCTTGATACTTCCTTAAACTCGAACTGTCCTATGTCAAATTTATTCAACCTCTTCTTCATTCCTTTCAATTAATATTTCTCCAAAGCTTCCTGTTTGGTATACCTTTACCATTCTTTGTTTCATAAGTTCTAAAAGCGCTAAGAAAGTAACAACACATTCAAGTTTACATTCACATTCCATCATAAGGTCTGAAAACTCTGTAATCTTTTTTTCTTTTAACTTTTCAGAAAGATAATCAAATTTATCTTCTATCTTATATTTATCAACATATATTTTCTTCTGTATTACATTTCCTTTATTTTGTTTATTTAAATATATTTCCAGAAGATTATTATAAATATTATATAAATCAAGTAAGGTTACATTTCTTAATAATTCATCATTATCTACTGGTCCTTTAATCTCCTCTATCACTTCTGGCTTCTTGGTATAAATATTACCAGAGCTTGTATACTTTCCTTTAAAGAACTCAGTTGCTTCTTTAATCTTTTTATAGATAATAAGCTTTTCTAATAACTTCTTTTCTATATCTTCTTCATCTTCCTCTTCAACTTTGTGCTTAGGAAGAAGAGTCTTAGATTTTATCTCTATTAAAGTTGCAGCAACTACTATAAATTCAGAAGTTATCTCAAGATCCATTTCCTTCATCTCATCTAAATATCTTAGATATTGATTAGTAACCTTATATATCTCAACATTATAGATATTCATTTTATTCTTTTTTATTAAATGCAGCAATAAGTCAAAGGGCCCTTCAAAGTCAGCCACTTTAATCTTAGGTAATTCCATTAAAATTCCACCTTACTCTTCTATTTCATACATTTAGTCATACCTTATTATAATACCAATTTTGAGCTAATTAGACAAGCTAAAAAGGTGATAGAAGTACACTTCTATCACCTTTAAATTACTTAAAAATATTCTTTATATTATACTTGATAGAATCAAAGATTCCACCCTTCTTAACGTCTCTATCACAATAAATCTTAACTTCTCCTACCTTTTCTTCTCCAAGGTATACTTCACATTTACCTACTATATCTCCTGCTTTGTATTCGTCCTTAACTTCATCCATAACGACCTTTTTAACTAATTCGCCGCTATTTCCCTTTGGTACTACAACTTCTAGATCATCCTTAGCCTTAGCCATAAAGAACCTATCAGTTTGTTTACCCATTTGTACCTTATCTACATCTTCATCCTTAGATACAAGCTTCTTTCCTTCATATTTAGAGAAGCCATAGTTCATTAATATACCTGCATCTCTATTTCTGATTTTATATGTAGGTGCCCCCATAATTACAGCTAACATTCTTACTCCATTTCTTTTTGCAGTAGCTGAAATACAATACTTAGCCTCATTAGTAAAGCCAGTTTTTAGTCCATCACAACCTTCAAAAAATCTTACAAGTTTATTATGATTAACTAATTCAATTGGGGATTTTCTTCCTTCAGAGATTGTTTCCATATAAGTTCCTGAATATTTTAATATAGTTGGATGTTTCAACAATTCACGAGACATTAATGCTATATCTCTTGCTGTTGAAAGATGCCCTTCACATGGAAGTCCATTACAATTTTTAAATGTAGTATTTTTCATACCTAATTCTTTGCATCTTTTGTTCATCATGTTTACGAAATCTTCTTCTGTTCCACCTAGGTATTCAGCTAAAGCTACAGCAGCATCATTACCAGATGCTATTGCTACACCTTTTAATAACTCTTCTACTGTTCTAACTTCTCCTGTATCAAGTAACATTGTGCTTCCGCCCATTTTTTTAGCATTTTCGCTGCATGTTACCTTGTCATCTAATTTAATCTTACCACTATCTACAGCCTCCATAGTTAATAACATTGTCATTATTTTCGTTACAGAAGCTGGAGCAAACTTTTCATCTATGTTGTTTTCATATAGAACTTTTCCTGAAATAGGCTCCATAAGTAAATATGATTTTGCTTCTATACTATTTACTCCTCCACCTTTAGACTCTTCTTCCTTAGCACTTGTTAATATTCCTACAGGTAATAATAAAATAGATAGTATAATCATTAATGATAGAGATATTGATTTAATTATTTTCTTATTCATTTATCTTCCTCCCTTCAAGAATATTGTTTCCAAGTAATAAAAAAATATCACACTTTGTCGAATTATATAAGTTCAAAGAGAAAGAAATTGAATAGATATTGCTTTTATATAAAGCAGAAAAACTGTCTACGCAGATGATTTTAATCATCTACGAGACAGTTTTTACTTAATTAACGTACTATATCATATATTAATGGAATCTTATCTTCATATTCATCTGAAATTTGAATATCCCTAAGTATCTTCTCAACAGCTTTATGTCCTTTGTTTTCATCGTTAGCATATATTCTAGCTAAGATGTCTCCTTCAGATACTTTTTCTCCTCTTTTCTTACATAAAACAATTCCTACAGCTAAATCTATAACACTTTCCTTCGTTGCTCTTCCTGCACCTAACTCCATTGCAGTTAAGCCCATTTCTTCAGCATGAATTTTTGAAATTGTTCCAGACTTATTAGCTTTAACTTCTATAATATATTTAGCCTTAGGTAAAAGATCTGTATTATCAACACAAGCTGGATTCCCGCCTTGTGCTTTAACAAATTCTTTTAATTTCTCTAAAGCTTTACCGTTTTTAATATTTTCTAAAAGAAGCTTCTTTCCTTCTTCAAAGTTTTCAACTTTATTAGCCAAAATAAGCATATTGCTTCCTAAAGTTAATGCTAATTCAAGCAAGTCTTTAGGTCCATTTCCTTTTAAGGTATCAATAGCTTCCTTTATTTCTAATGCATTACCAATAGCATATCCTAATGGTTGATCCATATCTGAAATTACTGCTATTGTATTTCTTCCTACATTTTTACCTATAGAAACCATTTCTTCTGCTAAGGCCTTTGCATCCTCTGGAGTTTTCATAAACGCTCCATCCCCAACCTTAACATCAAGAACTATTCCATCTGCACCTGAAGCTATTTTCTTGCTCATTATACTTGATGCTATAAGAGGCATGTTATCAACTGTAGCAGTTACATCTCTTAAGGCATATAATTTCTTGTCAGCAGGTGCTAAATTAGCTGTTTGACCAATTACTGCTATTCCTATATCATTTACATTTTCCATGAACTTTTCTTCTGAAAGCTCCACTGAAAATCCTTTAAATGATTCAAGTTTATCAATTGTTCCACCTGTATGACCAAGTCCTCTACCACTCATTTTTGCAACTGGCACTCCACATGAAGCTACCATAGGTGCTAAAAGTATAGTAGTAGTATCACCAACTCCACCTGTTGAATGCTTATCAACTTTAATTCCTTGAATTTTATCTAAGTTTAAAGTTTCTCCAGAGTGAACCATAGACATTGTAAAGTCTGCTGTTTCTCTCTTATTCATACTATTAAAGAAAATTGACATAAGCAAAGCTGATGCTTGGTAATCAGGTATTTCTCCCTTTGTAAATCCTTGAATGAAAAAATCTATCTCTTCCTTAGATAGTTCTTCTCCTCTTCTTTTTTTCAATATGACATCATACATTCTCATATGCCACAGTCCTCCTATCTTTAGATAATCTCATTTATAAAGGATTTCCCTTCTAAGTTATTATCTATTCCTAAGTAATCCAAAACACTTTTTCCTATATCCGTAAAGGAATCTCTTATTCCTAATTCAGTTCCACCCTTAACTTTTTTACCATATACAAGTATTGGTATGTACTCTCTAGAATGATCTGTACTTTCTGTTGTAGGGTCACACCCATGGTCAGCTGTAATAATTAAAATATCTTCATCTCTTAGCTTTGAATATATTTCATTAAGTCTGCCATCAAAATCCTCTAAAGCTTTTCCATATCCTTTCGGATCATTTCTATGACCATAAAGCATATCAAAATCCACTAAATTTGTGAATATTAACCCATTATCAATCTTATCCATATATTCCAGAGTCTTATCAACTCCATCCATGTTATTTTTTATGTGAACAGCCTCTGTAACGCCTTTTCCATTATATATATCTTCTATTTTTCCGACAGCAGCTACACTCATTCCATTTTCTTTTATATATTCTAAAGCTGTCTTACCAAATGGATCTAAAGCGTAATCTCTTCTGTTTGAAGTTCTTTTAAATGATCCAACTTCTCCAACAAAAGGTCTAGCAATTACTCTACCAACAACATCCTCTCCAACTAACATTTCTCTTGCTATTTCACACATCTTATAAAGGTTACCTAACCCAACAACCTCTTCATGTGCAGCTATTTGGAACACACTATCAGCTGATGTATATATTATTGGATATCCTGTCTTTACATGCTCTTCTCCTAGCTCTTCAATAATTGCAGTTCCAGAGGCAACCTTATTACCTAAAATCCCATCTATCTTTGCTTTTTTCTTAAAATCATTTATTATTTTATCTGAGAAACCATTAGGATAGGTATTTAGAGGCTTATCAAGAATTACGCCTCCAATTTCCCAGTGTCCTGTTACAGTATCTTTACCAATTGATTTCTCACTGCTCTTTCCAAAGGCACCAATAACACTTTCTTCTTTTCCTAATGCCTTAACGCCCTCAATATTACCAAGACCTAACTTCTTTAAGTTTGGTATATTAAGTCCCTTGCAAGCTTCAAAAGTATGGTCTAAAGTATGACTTCCTTTATCTCCATACATTTTAGCATCAGGCATCTCTCCTACTCCAACACTATCTAAAACTATAAGTACTACTCTTTTCATAAGTAAAACTCCTTTCTATTCTATACTTATCTTTTGTAAAATTGATAAAATTATTATGCTCTAGGATGAGTATTACGATAGATTAAATTAATTTTATCACTATTTATTATTTCATAATAGGTATCCATATAAGTTAACACTTGATTTCCAAGTAACTTTTGCACCGCCCTAACATTAGCTCCATTTTGAAGTAAATGTACTGCAAAAGAATGCCTAAATGTATTTAGATTAACATCCTTATCAATTCCTGCTCTATGAGAATACTCTTTTACTATTCTCCATATGCCTTGTCTTGTTAACTTTTGGCCATTTAGATTTACAAAAAGATTTGTTACTCCTGCATCTGCAACTTGATCCCTTATTGCAAGATACTCTTCAATTGCTCTACAAGCACTTCTTCCTATAGGAATAAGTCTTTCAAAATGCTTATTATCTATACATTTTACAAATGATAAATCTAAATTTACATCTTCAACATTTACAGATATCAATTCTGATACCTTCATTCCTGTTGCATACATCAACTCTAAAAGCGCATTATCTCTAATTCCCTTTGGTCCATCTTTATCAACAGACCTTATTATTTTATCTACTTCCTCAACAGTTAAAATTTGTGGTAATTTCTTTGTGGTTCTACTGCTCTTATAACTTATCTTTGGAATATCATTAACTAGTGACCTACTTTTTAAATAGCCATAAAAACTCCTCAAACTTATAACTATTCTATTAATAGAACGCTCAGATTTACCTTGGTTTAAGAGATGTTGTATATAACCCATTATTGCTACATTATCTGAGGTATACAGATTCATTTCTTTCTTTTCTAGGTACTTAGAATAAAGATTTACATCAGTTACATAGGCATATACAGTGTTCTCACTTTTATCATTTTGTAACAAATAATCTTTATAATTATTTATAATTTCTATCATTGCTCTCTCCTACACCATTATTTATATTATATATTCGACAAATTAATCTTTTTCCCTTCATTTATCTTCCTATGTTTCTTTCTTTTTATAAATAGAATTTAGTAACCACAAATTTAACTATGCTTGGACATACGTAAGTTTCAAGTATAACCCCTAAAACAAATAATCCTAATAAAACAATAAGATAACTTCCTATACCATTTAGATTAATATTTACAGGAATAGACTTCTTTGAAAACTTTTCTTTTAATTTTTCTGTAGACATTGATAATGCAAATACACTTAAAGCAACATAGCATGGAATGTAAATTAAGTTCTGAGGAATTGTAGCAGCTAAGGCTAGTCCAATTCCTTTTCCTTCAAAAGTTGTAAGCAAAAAACCAAAAGTATATCCTAAGGTGAATCCTTTTATTAAATCTAATATTAATATTATAGGTGTTCCAAAGAATGTAAACCCTAGAACTATTATTGGTATTATTAATATAAAGTTCTTTTTAACTATGTCCAACAATAATGCTCCATAGTCTACAGGTCTTTCACCTATACCATTAACAAAGACAGTAAAGTAACTTGCTAAATCATTTTTATCTCCTTCGTTCATATACTTTACTAAATAAACTCCTATTACAATTCCTACACAAAAGAACAATAAGACTAATAAATAGTAAATCTTGTTTTCCCTAAAAGTTTCATTAATTTTTTCCATAGCACCCTTCATCTCTTACTCCTCCTAAAGTATGTATACCCTATAATATGATTAGAAAAGTAAATTTATGCATAAGACCTAACCATAAATATGTAAATACAATTATTATTAAACGAACCTTTTTTCCTAGTATTTTACTTATAGAACCACCAAGAGAGTAATTTATAAATATTAGTCTTTTAGTAATTATGGTACTCTCAATAATCTACTTATTAAAATTTTTAATTCCATAGAGCTAAAAAAACAGGTTAGCGTAAAATATTAAATTTACACTAACCTGTTTACTATTGGCATTGAAGCATATATTGACATAAACAATTAATAGATTTTGTATCTATTATATCTCCTTTTTTAACCATTTCTTTCATTTCTTCAATTGAGACCTTAATGATTTCTGTAAACTCATCTTCATCTCCACCCTTAATTCCTTCATATATTCCAGTTGCAAGGTATAGATGAATTATTTCATCACAAAAGCCTGGTACCGTACATATCTTTCCTAAGTATTTAAATTCCTTTGCTTTATATCCTGTCTCTTCTTCTAATTCTCTTTTTGCACATAGGATAGGTTCCTCACCTTTTTCTAGCTTTCCTGCTGGCACCTCAATAATTACTTTATTTAAAGCTGTTCTAAACTGTTTAACTAAAATTACTTCACCATCATCAGTTAATGGTAAAATTGCAGATGCTCCTGGATGTCTAATAACATCTCTACTAGCTAGGTTTCCATCAGGTAACTCAACATCTATATTAGATACTTTTAAAAAGTTTCCTGTATATCTTTCTTCTTCTTTTAAAATCTTTTCTGAAATATCCATTTTATCTTCCTCTTTTCTAATATAATTTCTTATTTCTATTATACTTAATTATATGTTAGCTATCCACTTTTCTATAGAATAAAGAGTAGCCATCATTACTATGACTACTCTTTTACATTAAGCTTTTCTCTTTTTGAAATTATATATTAAGATAACTCCACCTGAAAGCACTATTAACACAATAAAAATATTCTTTAATAAATTATCACTTGTTTCTACTTCATTAGATGATGCATCTTCTTTATTATTTAAATCATTATTTTCTAATGACTCATTAGGCTCTTCATTACTATCATTAGAGTTTTCATCTTTATCCTGACTATTATCATTATCTGGATTCTCTTCATCTTGACCTAAATTATTATCAGTACCTGGCTTTTCTCCGTCTTGTCCTGAATTACTATCATTCTCCGGTTTTTCCCCATCTTGGCCTAAGTTGTTATCATTATCTTGTCCATTAGATGCCTTAATAAATTTAAACTCTTCATTATTATTTGATGGTAAACTATCCATTTCACCATCTTTATTTTTATCAGAATAGATAAATTTAAATTTGCCCTTACCATTTATATTATAGTTAGCATTCATTTCACCTTTAACTTTAATAGATGCTACCTTAAGATTACCGTATTCAACTAAGTTTTTGCTTGAAGTAACATAGATATCCACTACGTTTTCTACACTATCATACTTATAATTTTTAACTACGCTTTTATCACTCAAAGTATCACTCCATGTTAAAGAATCAAGAGTTACATCTCCATCTATCTTTAAACTAAGGCTAAAAGATTTAACTTCATAATTTATTTTATCAACAGATATTTCTACAGTGTTTGCTTTTTCTTCTACTCTTTTTATATTTGTTTCCACTGATGCAGAAGTTATTTTATATGGCATAACTATCATCATAGCAGACAACATAAAAAGCCCAACTATTTTTTTTATGTTCTTCATAGTATCCTCCTATATAAAGCTTTATTTATCTCATGTTTTCTGGAATTATTCCACCTTCAAATTTTATTTCAGGTAATACCTCAGGTATATTTACATATAAAGTATCACTTACTAATCTTTGACCTTCTAGAGTTTCAGCATCATTTACTCTATATAATTCAGCTCTTATTTCCTTTGGTAATGTATTTAGCTTGTCTGGAGTTAAGTAGAATATCCATGTTCCACTACTTATTTCTCCAAGGTGTCCATTTTCAGGTACTTCTGCAAGAAGAATTTGTTCACCTTCAATTACATTATCCTTCTTATCTCTTAAAAGAACTGCATTAAATGCTGGGTTTCCTCTGTATTCTCCTGTAAATACAATTGATCCCTTTGGAATAACATCTCCTTCATTCTTTCCATAAATAAAGTCTTCAGAAAGGGCACCTACACCAGATTCCTTTAAATCAACATTATCTCCAGGCGGTGCAATAATATCAAGTTCCGCTATTGATATTCCACTAGCCTTTGGAGCAACAATTTTTACATATGATGCTTCATATGACCATAATTGTTTACCACCTGTAGAATCTTCCTCATTAAAGTATATAGTTTCTGAATTCTTATCTACACTTAAATCAAATTTACCACTATTAGCTAAAGTCCAATTTTCTTTGTCCTTACTTACAAATACTTGATAATTTGAAATTGTATTATTTGATAAAGCTCCATCTTCAATACCAGCTGTATATCTTAATCCAACAATATTTTGAACTTCATTTAAATTCACAATTACATATGGATCTTGATTATTAGTTCTATCACCCTTAAAGATTGTATCATTACTATTATCTTTAATCTTATTTATAGCTGGGTTATCTACTGGTCCTGTTGTATTATTTTCGTCATTAACATCTTCACTTGATGATGTATTAGTTTCAACTTCCCATAAGTTTTTAGTTAAACTTCCATCATGTGATACCTTTATTGGATCAAGAGTTAATTTTTCTGTTTTATTTAAATGATAATCATAAGCTACTACTTCATATGTAAATACTCTATTATTAGCTGAAACATAATCAGTAAAGTTAGAATCAGTAGTAAAGCCTATAACTTTTCCATTTCTATAAATTTCATATCCTAATATTTTATCTGAGTCTTTATTAGTTCCAAGCGTTAATTCTACACTCTTTGACTTAGTGCTATCATCATATGACAATGAAGCTTCTACACTTGTATCCTTTGACATTGCTTTAACTCCCGCAAGGATTTGTCTTCTTCCATTGTCATTAAGATATTGAATCTTTCTACCTTCTTTTTCATATCCTTTTTCAGCCATATAAGCTACATTTTCTTCTGAAGGAACTATTCCCCATGACTTAAAGAAATCAGTTAAGTCTTTTTGAACTACATCTGATGCATATCTTACAATCTTTTGCTCATAAGGTAACTTTGAATCCTCTGCAGAAGCTTCTCTAGCTCTCTTAGACAATCTTCCATAGAAGGAATCATTAGTTAAATCATTATCTCTATCAGTTATAAACATTACTGATGTTGGATTTTCATCATATGCTAAATGTAACTGCCAGAACATACCTAGTTGAGTAAATACATCTCCAGGTAAACCTATTGTTTCAGATGTTACCTTTTCATATATATCTGTATACTTATCTGAATTCTCTAATCTTGAAGGTGCTTTATCATCTAGTGTTTGAGCAAGTAATGCAATAACGTTATTAGTTACCTCTGCTTTACCCAGTCCATTCATTTCAGTTACGTGTCCTATTTCATGGGCAATTCCCCATCCAAATAAAGAACCAGACTCTTTAACTGTTCCATCTTCATTAAATGTATATGGTTTTCCATTAACTAATCCGCTTGCTGAACCATATTCAATTCCAACATGGTGACCAGATGCATACATAAATGCTCCTGCAAACATTCTTTGATACTTTATATTAACTCTACTTCTTGGTTGTAAATGCTTCTTCTCTGATGCATCTAAAGTTCCATCATTATTAAAATCAGGGTTTTCACTTACACCTCTTTGAGCATACATTAACTCCATTATTTGTTCTAGAGCTTGAAGGCTATCATATAGTCTATCAACTTGTTCATCTTCTGTTGCAAGATCTGATGTTATACCATTTAAAATAGCTGAAGCAGGTAAATTTAAAGTAGCCTTAGTTGTTTCTATATCAGTAGTATTTACAATGCTTGTCTTTTCATCATATTTGTAATTATTATTTGACTTATTTGCAAAGAACTTTGGATACTCATCCTTCATAGTATCAACATAATCCTTTAAGCTTCTTATATATTCTCTGATACTTTCCTTAACTTCTCCTTCTTTGCTGCTATCATTTATGTCTCCATAAACATTTAAATGAGGAATTTTCTTAGCTCCACTTACTCTTATTTTCACTTCATTATTAGAAGGATTTACATTTGGATATCTAACGTATATACTTCCACCCTTTTCTACATCTAAATTATGTATCTCAGGCACTTGTAGTACATTCTTACCCTTTTGAAGTTTTACTGTCTTAATAAACTTTCCACTTTCTCCATAATGTTGAGTAAATGCAAGTTCAGGTAATACATTTCCTTCTGTTCCAACATAAACAACAATTTCTTCCCCAGCTTTTGCTGTGTATCCTAAAGCTTGATAATCATTTGAAAGCCCTAAATTATTACCACTATTGTTTATGTTTTGATTTACTGTAAATGTATTTTTACTTATGTTTTTATCATTAAGTATATCTTCTGCAAGTTTAAGCTCATCTAATATAATAGATTGATTTGGATGATACTCACCACTTACTACATCACTAGTGTTAGCTCTTTCTCTTAGTTCATTAATTTTATCATGAGTTACATTATCATTTAATTCTATTAATAAATCATCCTTAAATAAATTTCTTACATCATCCTCAATAGAATCATAATGATAGAATTTCATTTCTGAAACTGTTAGTATTCCTCCACCATATACGCTTAAGTTTAATTGAACCTTCTTTGCCTTAATAGCTTCTGGTAATTTCACTACATAATATGGCTTTCCATTACTAACCTTCTTAGTTGCTCTTATATCTCCATTTTCTATTTGGTGAAGATTTCCTTCCTCATCCCAATATCTAAGTACATAATTGTAAAACTCTCTAGTATGCTTATCAAATCTTGGAGAAAACATTATAGTATCCATTGCATATGTATCATCAAATTCAACTATTGGAGCTGATTTGCTATACATTGAACTATCCCAGTCATTATGTACCCATGCAGATGTAAAGTCTCCATCTACTATAGCAAACTTGTTTTCATCAGTTACTTCATTACCATCTATTCCACCTCTAGGATATGTTACATCTACAATATGATTAGTAACCTCTCCTATTTCATTAACTGTATTTAAAAGCTTATAGTTTGGTATCTCTGGAGCTATTAAAGAAAGTGTAGTTCCTGTATACATTTGTGATTTACCACTTTCACCAAAGCTATTATATGAAGTTAAATAAACCTCATAAGTAACATTATCTTCAAGTCCAGTTATTATAGTAGAAACACCAGTTATATTAGAAACTTTATTAAAGTTTTCTTCTCCCTTAGCTCTATAGAACAGATTATATCCTTCTGCCCCCTTCATCTTCTTCCAAGACACATTAAGTTGTCTGTATTCACCAACAATATTTATATTTTCTGGAGCATCTGGAGCTTTTTTAGGTGCTGGAGTGGCTTTTACTATTTTTGACCATTCACCCTTCCATGTTTCACCACTATAACTTCTTACTTTTATTTCATACTCTTCAAAATTTTCAAGTTCTGATAATTGTATTGAATTTCCTCCAACCTTAGTTACCTTTTCTGATGTATCTTTACCAGTATTAGTTTTATAAGAAACTTCATATCCATCAATATTTACTTGTTCTGACCATTTTAATTTGACTGTTTCATCATCAGTTTCCACTTCTAAAATTGTAGGTGCTGTACTTTCTGCCTTTGGAACTTCTTGATATACATCATTTAAAAATTCAACCTTACCTATTTGAGCAAGATTATTATTAGTTGGATCTGTAGCATTAACCTTAATAGTAATCTTTTTAACTGCAACTTGCTTTTCTAAATTAATTACTACTTTATCTGATACTGGATTTTCAGCTGATCTAGCAAGCCTTGCGTTATTATTTATCTTTTGCTTAATAACTCTACCATCTTCTGTTTCAACTAATATAGTACCTTCTGTAATTCCTTTAACATCAACGACTACTTCTTCTGCCTTTATTTTAGGAACCTCAATAGATAATTTTCCAACTACTTTTTCACCATCTTCATCTACTTCTGGATTACTACTTGGCTCAATTGTAATTCCTTTATCAGAATCATCAAAAAGATCCTTTACTTCACCATGAACTACACCAACCTTTTCCTCTTCAAGGATTACAACCTCTGATGGATCAATTATTGCAGAAGTATCATATATACTTTCCTTCTTCTCTTCATTGTTCTTATTCATAGATTCATGAACAATGGCTAAGTCTGCAATATCAACTACTCCATCTCTATTTAGATCGTATAATAGATTGCTTGTCCCTATATTCTCTAAAATTGATTCATAATCTTTCTCTGTAGTAACCTTATCACCATCTACGTCTACTACTAAAGAAACATCTCTATCGTTTCCTATATAAATTCTCTTTGAATAATCATTTATTTCAACTTTTTCTTTTAATACTATTGGAGCAAAACCTTCCCCATTAATCTCTAAAGTATATTTCCCCTTTGGAAGATTGTTAATAATAGCATTGTAATAGTACACATCACTATCATTAGTTTCCTCTAAATAATAATCTAATGCTGATATCTTATAGCTTATACTTCCAACGTACTGTTCTCCATCATTATTTCCAACAGGAATCTTAACTACCTCTTTATCCCCTAATTTTAAACTTAAATTTAATTTAGTTTCTTCTGTTTTTCTAAGTTTTAGTGGAACATCAAACTTTAACCTTACTTCTAACGTCCCTTGTAAACTGCTATTTATGCTTGCATTGCTACTTTTTGTTGTGGCATAAACAGAAACTGCTTGAGTTGATATAATTTCAGTTGCCATTACAGTAGCAATTAAAATAGCTAAAGCCTTTCTTTTCACCAAATTTTCCTCCAATCGTATATATAAAATAAAAAAACTATCCACTAAAGGATAGTTGCCTTAGAATTTCATATTTTTTCAAATACTAATTATTATGAAATTAAAGAATATAATTCTTTAGCAACTGGCTAGCATAGTTTTAAACCTTAGCTCCTTTAGCTTTGCGTCTTTAGATTTCTCTAAATTTGCCAATATATATAGTTTTCACGTATATTCTACTATAATTTTCTTCAATTAGAAATAGTTTTTTTAATTTTTATTAACAAATACTTCTTATTATTTAGGAAGTATTTACTATTCTTATACTAAAATATAAGAAATTTACAAAAAGGGCTTAATTTTTCTTTTAGGACACTTTTCTTAAATTCTTATTCAGTTTCCATTAACATAATCTTATTATTATTAATAATATATTAGTAGTAAATATTAATTGGAGGAAAGGCTATGAAAGAGTGTAATTTTATAAAAAATTGCTTTTACAATAAAAACTATATATTTATTTTATTTAATCAAAATATGACTCTTTCAGGGGATTATAGTATATTAAATTCAAACAATTATCTTATAATAAAAGATTCACTAAAAATAAAATTAACTAAATTTTATAGCAATGTTTATTCCTATAACTCCAATTATGCTACTTTTAGAATAAATGATTCTTATTTCTTTGAAAATGCTTTATTGAAGTGTGGATATATAGATACAAATAATGTTAAATTTATAAATAGCGCATCTGGATATACCCAAGACATTTGTACTACTATACCTATTGAAAAAAAAGATTTTTATTTATCTATTACAAAATGTAATTTTTATTCCTATAAAAACAATTCAGTTTCCTTAATAAATAAAAATAGTATCCCTTATTATGAACTATTTAAGGATGACTTCTTTGTTATTACACCACTTGGAAAGTTTGTACCTAATTCAATTATAAAAAAATCTGTAGATGAATATGAATTTTTATTTAATGAAGAAATAATAAGTACTCCTGAGGATGAAATAACACTATATTCAATAGCTTCTCCTTTATCTACTGATGTTCTTGGTGATAGGATTAAAGGAAATGAAAGCAATAAAGTTTATAATTCAATTCCTACAACTATTAAAAATGTAAGTATAACTTCATACTTATATAATATTTTAAAGCTAAGAGTAGATTTTAACTCCCCTATTCTTAGATATGATTCAAGTGATTTTGATGTGTATATTAATGGAGTTATTGCTCCATCCTATGGTCATTCTTCCTATAAATCTGAAGGAATTTTTCTAACCCTATATAATATTAATTCCTTTAATTATAACTATGATGAATTACTTGTTAAAAGTTCAAATAATACCTTCATATACACCTTAGATTTTCGTGGTTTTAAGGTATATGACCCAGTGGGAAAAGCTGCTGATACTTTTATAGCATTATGTGGAACCATAGAGAAAGACATTTCCTCTTCAATTTTAAAACTTAATTTAGAATTCAATAAAACTCTATTTAAGAACTTTGCAACCTTATCTAAAGGTATCTTATCTTCAAGTAAAGATAAGATTTCACTAAATATTGAAGGTATAGGGACATTAAATTTATATGGAAGTGACTTTTATAGTTATTATAATAAAGAATATATAGCTGAATGTACCATAAATGAAGATATTTTAAATATAGCTATAGATTTAATTGAAGATGATTTTTACTCTACTAATATAAATAAAACAAATTATATTTCCTTTTCACCTAACCAAAACCTACAAAGTGTAGATGGCACTTATATTTTAATATCCTATGAAGCTTCAGTAACATTTTCCCCTCCTCCAACTTTAACTATCTATCCTTTGGATGAAGGTAATGAATGGAGCATACTAGGTAAAACAATAGCCAATCCTGTAACCCTAATAGTAGATAGAAGTAAGACCTTAAGAAACTATGGCAATCTTAATGAGAAAACTACATTCTTAAATGACTTATATATAGTTCATGATGATTCCAAAAATATTTATGATGATGTTACTATTACTTTTACAAATATTAAAGCTTCAAATATCTATGTTAACTTACCAGATGAATATAACTTAGTTATTGAGTCATCAACTATTGATTATCAAAAAATATACTAAAGAGGAGTAATAAAAAAATGGATTATATATCAATTGAACCCCCCATGTTAAATAAGGACACCCTATCCTTTAAACTATCTAAGAATATAGATATATCCTTAAATGATATTTACTTATACAAAGATAAAAGTGAAATTTCAAAACAAGCTTTAACCTTATCACAAACTAACAATGAAATTTATCTAACCTCACCTTTGTTTCAAGATAAGTTCTCTATATTCTCAATATTTATAAAAAGCTCACTATACTTTTCAAACTTAATATATATTTACCATTTAAAAAATATAGCTAATACTAAAGAACTCTCCTTCTTATTATCAAAGGCATATTTAAATAAAGATTTATATAGCAGCAACTTTAAAGTAGACAAGATTACTATTAACAATTTTAATTTCATTCCAAATGAAATATACATTAGCTTCTGCAATGAAATAAACGAAGACATATCCTATTTTTTTCAGCAGGATAGTTCTATATTTCTATTTGATAAATTTTCAAAACCAGTTCCTAATGGTAAATACTTAATAAAAATATCAAATAAAGAAGGTGAATAAAATGAAAAGTATAACCTTTAAAAATTCCACCTTATCAAAACTAGATAGTTTATCATTAAATCAAATTAAAATTGAAAATATAAATTCTAAAATTGAAAATATAAATATCTCTAACTCAATGACAATATTAACTGGAACCTTCTATGGAAACCTAAATATAAACAAAAGTTCTTTTATTGTTTTAGACAGTGATTTCTCTTTATTAACTGGTTCCATCAACCTTTTAAATGAAAATACTCTAAAATCAGAAATTCATATTTATGGTTTATTAAAGGATTTAAAAGATGATATTTATATAAATTGTCACTCAAATATAACTTCAATGCTATATATATCCTCTTCTAGTCATAAGATTATTTACTCCTGTATATCAAAAGAAGAAAGTGAGAATAAATTTATAGTAGAGAAAATAGTAACTAAAGATTATACTAGTTCAAATTTAATACCAATTGATCTTAGGGCTCCTTTTACTGGATCACTTAAGGTAAATATAGACTTAGACACAATAGATTTTAAGAACAGTAATAATATAAAACTTTCAATTATCCCCAACACTAGAATTAACTCATATAATAATTTAAGTAACTCTTCCCTATCGGGAATATCTGGTGATGTAGAAACTATAAATTATTTAAAAACTCTAGTACCCAACCTTAAAATTAATGGGACTTACTTTATTGTTAACTGTGTAGATGGAAAAGGAAATCTATCATTATCAGACATAGATCTTGAGAATACTAGGCTTTCAGTAATATTAAATGATAAAGAATATTTCATAAATAATTATTAATCACAATTCTCCAAGATTAACATAACCTATTATTAGGTAAATTTTATAATGGAGATGAAATATATGTTATTAAAAATAAACTCTGCAAATATTGTTTCTAACAATGACTCTACTTTAAGTTCTGTTCTTCTAAACGATTTAGGAACAACTCCTATTGATACCCAAAGCATCTCATCTGAAACCAATTCAAAAGATTGGTTCTCATTGAAAGGGTATAATGGATCAACTTTAACAGACCTAGTAATTACACAAGTAACACAAGGCTCTACACCTGCTAATGGTGAAATTACTATTACCTTTACCAATAGTTCTAACCAAGCATCTATTGGAGATATACTAATTCTTTCACCAGGAACAGTGATTCCAACTAATTCACCTTTCTCTAAAATCAAAAATACTGCATCATTAGATACAGGCTTTTCAGATACTTCTCCAGTTGCTTCAGTTACAGAAACTACACTAGCTCCAAAGGCCTATAGTACAAAAGATAATCAATATAACTTCAAACTTGACATAATAACTAAACAAGGTGATTCCATAAGTACTATTACAACAACTACAAATGATCCTATTACCGTTAATGGATTAGTAGTAACTAAAATAGTTTTTGATATAGCTGATAGTGATAATATTTATGATTCTTTAGAAACTTGTAACTACACCATTTCCTTCTTTGATTCATCTGATAATATAATTAATTACGAACCAAGCACAACAGATATTATTTCTGTTTCTTTTGTACCAGTTTAATAAAAAACTAAAGCTAAATAATTTAGAAAATTAAGAGACTTAGATTTTATTCTAAGCCTCTTTTCTTAAATTCTTATTCAACTTCTATTTTGCTTCCTAGATACTCTTCCTTATAAAGCCTGCAGCCATTCTTTTTAACCTGAATATCTCTATACTTTATTTTCCCACATGCATCAACATAATCAGTAATAAAAATATCATTATTATTTACATAGTATCTATTGTGATAATGATTAACCCTTATATTTTTCTTTTCTCCTTGAATATCTATATAGAAATCCTCTTTTTCATCCTCTTTCTTCAATTCTTCATACTTCATAGAAATTTCCTTCCTTATATAAATTAAGCTCAAATTAATTCAAAGAATTAAATTGAGCATATACCTATAGTTATTTAATTTTCATAGAAAAAGAGAAAATATTCTCCTCTACAAAATAATCCTTCTGTTTAGTACCAACAGTCGTAATCTTTTTCATCCTTCTCTTCTTTGCAATCACACCAGTAGTTATGACCACAATCTTCATCTTTCTTTTCCCATTCAGATACATCAATATATTTCTTGAATTCGTTTTTACATTCGTTCTTACATTCTTTTTTGCATTCTTTCTTGTCTTCTTCACACTTTGGTTCATGGCACTTAGGTTCTTTCCATTCACATTTCTTTTCTTCAATAGTAGAACATCCTAAATACTTGGTTCCTAAATCTATTGTTTCTACCTTATGATGAACTCTATTGCAGTCCTCAACATAATTCTTAACAAAGTGACAATCAGTTACCATAATATCATTGAATCTAGTAAAGTGGTTGTTATGATAATGCTTATTAACGATAGCTTCCTTTTTACCACAAACTTCATATTCTTTATCATAGCACTTTGTAGTACCCTCTTTTACTTTAACTTCACACTTTTCTTCACACTTTTCTTCACATTTATCTTCAGGTTTATTGTTATATTCATAATCTTCTTTATACATTCTGATATCCTCCAAAAACAAAATTTAATTATAGTTTATATTATGTATAATTCACATAATATGTGATATATTTCCTCTAAATTTTTATTTTATTTTTGAAGTTATTATGTATCCCCCTTTATTATCCTTAGATATCTCTATATTTTTGTAATCTTTTGGAATATCTAAAGAATTATTATGAGAGGATTGATATGAAATTATATATTGACCATATTTATAGAACTTATCTTTTTCATAAAGATGGTAATATTCTTCTAGAGTTAGTCTATTATTATAAATAATATTAGAATGAGGTAATCCAACATACCTTATATGCCATGGTTCATAATTAAAGCCTGTCTTGCTCTTTCCTAAAAAAGGATACCTTATTATAAAACCATATTTGTAAGCATTACTATTAACCCACTTACCTACTTGTGATTTTATAAAGTTCTTTTGTGCTAGTGTATGTACATATAAATCTAAAGCCAGTCCAGTCTCATGCTCACTATATCCAACCTTTGCAGCAAGAGAACTATCCTCCTTATATAAATCTTCTTGTTCTCTCTTATCTCTATAAGTAGACATAATTAAAAGCTTGTCCTCAGTATACTCTTTTGAAGCCTTAAGTAAGGATTCTAATGGCTCCACCACTTCTCTATTTACAAAAAGATCTGTATCTCTAAATTCTACCAAGTTCAAATTATTATTATAATCTAGCTTATTATCATTATTTACAAGCCACATATTATTGGTATATTTTATATTATTATATTTGCCTTCTTCTATATCTGATATACCTACCTTCTGTGTTCCAATATCAACTTCTTCTAGTGTAATACTTTCTCTTTTATCAAATAAAGTTATAATTCCATATTTAATATCAGGTCTTTTTATAGCTGTATAAGCTATCATAATAATTATTATTGCTAGTGTAATTAATATTATATATTTAATTTTTTTCATATAAACCTCCAACAAATTAACTACTATTTAACTTTATCAATAAATTCTTATTATTAATTTATGGAAACTTATATTAATCTTAGCAATATCTTAGGATTTTCTTAAAATTTTTAGTTAAAAAAGACGAAGTGGATATTTATTTTTCGCCTTCCGTGGCAAGTTCTAAGTGACAGAAAAATAAATATCTATCCCCTTAGCACTTAAGGTAAGGAAATTATAAAATTATTATCATTGATTATATCTTTTAATATGAAAATGTAATGCTCCCTTTAATTTATAGCTAATTAGAGTTTTATATTTTCTAGACAATAAAAAAAGACACCTCTAATCAGTTTTTAACAACCGATTAGTTGATGTCTTTATTAATCATATAAATTTATATTTATTGCTATGACATTATAAAGGTTATATTCCTTTAAAACTTGTCATAGAGCTATTAGCTTACCTTATTCTTTAATCTTAATTTATCAGCTATAATTGCTATAAATTCTGAATTGGTAGGTTTTCCCTTTTCATTATGGACAGTGTATCCAAATAATTTATTTATAGCATCAACTTGTCCTCTACCCCAAGCTACTTCAATTGCATGTCTTATAGCTCTTTCAACTCTCGAAGCAGTTGTGTTATACTTCTTAGCTATTGATGGGTATAATTCCTTAGTAACAGCTGATAATAATTCCATATCGTTAACAACCATAGTGATTGCTTCTCTTAAATACATATATCCTTTAATATGTGCTGGCACACCAATTTCATGAATTATGCTTGTAATTTCAGTTTCAAGATCAATAGGTCCTCTGCTAGTTGCAGCAGCTTCTCTTTGAACAACTTGAGTTGAAACAGATCTTCTCTTAGTTTCAACATCTTGTGTGCTAAACATTTCTCTTATTCTCTTTGTAAATATATCCATGTCAAATGGTTTTACCACATAATAATCAGCACCTAAAGTTATTGCTTGTTGAGTAATTTTATCTTGTCCAACTGCAGATAATACGATTACTCTTGGCATTTTATCTAAATCCATTCCATTTAATTTTTCTAGAACTCCTAATCCATCAAGATGTGGCATTATAATATCTAAAACTACTAAATCAGGTTGCTTTTGTTGGATTAACTCCAATGCTTCCCTTCCATCTTTCGCTATTCCTGTTACCACTATATCCTTTTGGTTTAATAAATAATCATTAAGTATGCTGCAGAATTCTTTGTTATCGTCAGCGATTAATACTGATATTTTTGAATCTTCCATGCTTTTCTCCCCTTTTATCCAATTTTTACCAACGTAATTATTAATTCGCCATTTATTTATTAATTCCTTCTTTCACCAAGAAAGATTTCACTAAGACTTTATAATTGCATTATTATAATATAAATTCGACATTACTTAAAAAATTCCTTTTTAACTCTAAAATGTATTATCTAAATTATAAGATTTTTTAATCTTAGTATATACGGTTTATTAATATTACTTTAGTATATAATATTCTTCTTTGTTTTTAAATATTATAATTATATCTTCCACTATTTGTAAATTATACACCATATTTGCATCTTCGTAAATACTTTTATCTAAAATAAATAAATATTTTTACATTTATTGGTAATTATTTCTGTTCTTTACTTCCTATTTACACTCCATTAACAGGATTTCGTCAAAAAATTAAGGATATCTAACAATTTAGATATCCTTAGTATTTTACTTCAAAATTCCTGCATCTTCAAGCATCCAATCAATATAAATTCCATAACCAACATCTGGTTTATTAATTAATACATGAGTAACAGCTCCAACCAATTTTCCATTTTGTATTATTGGGCTTCCACTCATACCTTGAACAATCCCTCCAGTTTTACTTAATAAGGCTTCATCAGTAACCCTTATTAACATACTTTTAGGACCAGGTGAATCTTGTTGAAGCAATTTTACTATTTCTATTTCATATTCCTTAGGTCCTTCTTCATCTATAGTTGTTATTATTGTAGCTTTTCCTAATTTTATTTCATCTCTGAAAGCAACCTTCATAGGTGATGACCTCATTGGATTACATTCTGCTTTTTTACCCTCTCCAAAAATACCACATTGAGTATTTTTCACTATATTCCCTATTGGTTTATCATCATTCACAAAAATACCCTTAAGTTCCCCAGGCGCACCCTTTTCACCTTTTCTTACACTTATTATTGATGATTGTAGAAGATCACCCTTCTTTATTGTGAAAGGTTTATTTGTATCTCCATCAGTTACAGGATGACCTAATGCAGCAAACTTTCCTGTCTTTTCATCATAGAAAGTCATTGTACCAACTCCTGCTGTTGAATCCCTTACCCAAAGACCTAATTTATATCCACTATTGCCTTCCTTAACAAGAGTTACTTCCTTGTTTAAACTTTTGCCATCTCTTAATAGTTCAATATTAATTTTTTCTTTATTAATTGAACTAACTTTTTTTATTAAGTCATGCGATGTTTCAATAGCCTCTCCATCAATTTTTAAAATTACATCCCCTACTTCTATACCAGCTTCACCAGCAGGGCTAATCTTTCTATCATTAGCTATTGCTATTTCAGAAAACCCTACTACTAAGACTCCTTGTGATGAAAGTCTTACACCAATACAATTTCCACCAGGTATAACTTCAATATTTTTCACTTTATGTACTGAAACCTGTTTTATTGGTATTAGTCCAAGTAAGTTCACCTTTAACTTTTCTTCTTTATATTCTACCTTATTAAAAGGTCCCACATTTGGAAGTGCCGACATTACTTCCACTTCACTACTTGTATAAAGATGATCTGGTACATCTTTTAGCATAATGCATGTGGACAGAGCCAAAATCAAGATTGGAGTAATTACTACGCTTACTATTTTTAATAGTTTTCTATTCATGTCCTTCTCCTCCTTCTCCTCCTTTGCTTCTGTTTTTAAGTTACCCATTGGACATGCATTATATTCTATAGGAACTTTTCTATTATAGACAAATATTAAATATAAAATTTTTAAATATCTCTTTTTGAAAAAAATTGATACCTAGTTACAAGGTTTCATAAAATTATGTTTCTTTTTATGGAAAACAAAAAAAATAAAACCACAAACTCTTGTGATTTTATTTTTACCAATATATTATAACTTATGTATATTAAAGATTTTTAATTTCATCTTTTTTAGACTCTGCAAACTTTAGCATCTCTTTTACGTTTTGAATGGTAGCTTCTGTTACTCCATTACCACCCATCATTGATGCTACTTGATTTATTTTATCTTCTATAGATAACATTCTAATTCTTGTATAAGTTTTATCATTTACTACTTCCTTTGAAACAAAATAGTGATGATCTGAAAGTATAGCTATTTGAGGAAGATGTGTTATACATAAAACTTGATGTCCTAATGATACTTGATACATCTTTTCTCCAACACGTTGTCCAACTGCTCCACTAATTCCAGTATCTATTTCATCAAAAATTAGAGTTGAAATTTCATCCTTATCAGCAAATACACATTTAAGTGCAAGCATTATTCTTGATAATTCTCCACCTGATAAAACTCTTTCAAGAGGTTTTAAAGGTTCTCCTGGATTTGTAGATATCATAAAGCTAACATCATCAAAGCCTCTTTCATTATAATTATCCTCTAAGGTTATTTCTATCTTCATTCTTGACTTATCCAATCCAACATAAGATAGTTCTCTAAGAATTTTTTCTTCTAATGAAGGACTGTATTTTTGTCTTATTTCATGTAGCTTTTCACCTACATTTTTCATGTCACTTAAAATTTGGCTTTCTTTTTCAGTTAATTCATTTAGTATTTCTTCAGCATTAATTAACTCATCATATTTTTCTTTTAATTTTTTATGATAAGCTAGCACTTCTTCTACTGAACCGCCATACTTCTTCTTATATGTATTAATTTCATAGATTCTCTCGTTGATTTTACCAAGTCTAACATCATCATAGACTATTTCATCACCAAGATCTCTAATATCTCTTGTAGCCTCTTCTAAGCTAAAATATGCACCTTCTAATAATTCTCTCTTTTCTTTTAAAGCTTCAAGATGATTTTCCACCAAAGAAACTTCACTTATTACCTTCGAAAGAGATTCTAAAATTGAATTTCCATCTTCTCTTTGGCTTAAAAGTCCATAACTTATTCTAAGAGCATTGTTTATTTTTTCTGCATTATTTAAAACATTGTACTCTTCTTTTAGATCTTCCTCTTCACCAATTTTTAATTTACCTTTTTCTATATCTTCAATTTGGAATTTAGTATAGTCAATTAGCTTATCTCTGTCCTCAGCACCTTTAATTTTATTAATTTTTTCTTTAATTTTTGATAGTTCTTCTTTTAAATTTAAAAATTTATTTAAAGGCTCTTCTATATCTTCTCCAATATAATTATCTAAGTATAAAATATGACTACTTCTTTGTAGTAAACTTTGATTTTGATGCTGTCCATGAATATCTAATATCTTTTCTCTTATTCTTTTAAGCTGAGTTATAATTAAACTTCTTCCATTTACTTTTATTATGCTCTTACCAGATAATAAAGTTTCTCTTGATATTATTAGCATATCATCATACTCGATACCTAACTCATCTAATACATGGTTAACATTGTCATTGTCTATTGAAAAAATTGCTTCAACGAAGGTTCTTTCTTCTCCTGTTCTTATTAGATCCTTTGAGAACTTTCCACCTAAAACATAATCAATAGCATCAATAAGAATAGATTTACCTGCACCAGTTTCTCCTGATAGTATATTGAATCCTTCACTAAACTCAACAGTTATTTCTTCAATTAGAGCAAAATTTTTAATGTTTAATCTAATTAACATTCTACCCCACCTTTTTAACCCTTAAGATATTAAATTTCTTATTTTAACTACTAATTCTTCTGCGCCTTCAGTAGTTCTAAGCATTATAAATATTGTATTTTCACCTGCAATTGTTCCAGCAATCTCATCAAATCCAAAACTATCAATAGCTTCTGCAACTGGAGCTGCGCCTGCAGATACAGTCTTTACAACTACCATTTTATCTATATTTTCAACTGAAGTAGTTAAATTAGCTAAAACGTTAGTTAATTTATCTGACATATTATTTTCATTTGTCTTTGGAACAGCATATTTATACTTTCCTGAAGGCCCTTGCATTTTTATAAGCTTTAAGTTTTTTATATCTCTAGATACTGTAGCTTGAGTCACATCAAAACCTTCAGATTTTAACGTTTCTGCTAAATCTTCTTGTGTCTCAATATCTCTTTGGGCTATTATTTCCAAAATCTTTAAATGTCTTTTTGATTTCAAATTTTCTCACCATCTCATTCCTTAGAATTATTTAAGATTTTTGTCCTTAACACTTTAAAATAATCATAATCCTTAAACAAAAGAACTTGAACACTTTTTTCTGCTCTTTCAACCTTTATCTTAGTTCTTTGTTCAACCTTTGTAGCTTTTTGACCATCCACTGTTAAATAAATTTCTTCTTCCCCATTTTCAGGTATAATCTCAATTTTACTTTCTCCACTTAAAACCATTGTAGGCATACTTTTGGTATGAGGACAAATTGGAGTTAAGGTTATTAAATCAAGATTTGGATAAATAAAAGGCCCCCCTGCAGAAAATGAATATGCTGTTGATCCAGTTGGAGTTGCAACAATTAATCCATCACCCTTAAAAGTCGAATAAAGCTTTCCATCTACAAAGACTTGAAACTTTACCATTCTTGAAAGTGTGCCTCTTGCTACAACTACATCATTTAATGCATGTTCTTCAATAACTTCTCCATCTTTCATGGTTTCATATTTAAGAAGCATTCTATCATCAAGATTATATTCATCTTTTTTTAATTTTTCTATTGCTCTATCTATATCTGAAATTTCTGTACTAGACAGAAAACCTAGATTTCCAATATTGATACCGAAAATAGGTAATGAAGTTTTTTTACTAATTTCTCTTGCTACATTTAGGAGTGTGCCATCTCCCCCTAAGACAACAAGTAAATCTAAAGGGGTTTTAAACTCTTCATCTTTAATCTGGAATGAATTAAAAATTCTTATCTCCTCTAAATCGAAATTCATTTCAAACTTCTTTTTAACCATATTTAATATCTCATCATTTTTATCTTTAGTAGGATTTATGGCTATCCCTATTCTTTTCATACTTTCCCCCAAGAAAATTATATTTCAGTATGAGATGCTTCTACAACCTTATCCACATCTTCCCTAACAAAAGTACTTTCTCTTTCCATATCCTTAGTAAAATAAACTAAAAACTCTATGTTTCCTTCAGGTCCCTTTATAGGAGAATAACTAACTCCTAATACATTAAGATTATGTTCAATTAAATAATCAATAATTCCAAATACTACTTCTTTATGTACTTCAATGTCTCTTACAACACCTTTTTTTCCTACTTTTTCTTTACCTGCTTCAAATTGTGGCTTAATTAAAGCTACAACTTCACCTTTATCCTTTAAAAGTTCTATAGTTGCAGGCATTATCTTTTTTAATGATATAAATGATACATCTATAGAAGTAAAATCTACAAGTTCTCCTAAGTCTTCAGGTTTAACATATCTTATGTTTGTTCTTTCCATACAAACAACTCTTTCATCAGTTCTAAGCTTCCATGCAAACTGACCATATCCAACATCTATAGAAAAGACCTTACTTGCACCATTTTGTAGCATACAGTCTGTAAAGCCACCTGTTGATGCACCAATATCCATACATACTTTACCTTCTAATGTAATAGGAAAGTTTTTCATTGCCTTCTCAAGCTTTAATCCCCCTCTACTTACATAAGGTAATTTTTCACCTTTATATTCAATATTAGCTGTTACTGGAACCTTTTCTCCTGCCTTATCAACTCTTCTTCCATCTACAAAAACCTTACCAGCCATTATTGATGTTTTAGCTCTTTCTCTAGATGTAATTATTCCTCTATCAACTAATAGAATATCTAGTCTTTCTTTCTTATCTGCCATAATCTTCTCCTTATATTATATAAGTTTAAGCACAGTATCTGCTATTCCTTTTCCATCTAAACCATTATCCTCATATAGAAGATCTACATTACCTTGATTTATAAATTTATCATCGTATCCTAAGTTTACAAATTTACCTTTATGTCCACAGTTAGTTAACTCTTTTAATACTAGAGTACCTAAACCGCCATTTTTCATATTATCTTCTACAGTTACTATGTGGTAACCTTCTTTAGATAGTTCTCTTATTAAATCTGTATCTATTGGCTTAATAAAGGTAGCATTAATTATACTTGGGTTAACATTTTTTTCTTCTAATATTTTTTTTGCTTTTAAAGCATGTTGAACCATTTTTCCAGTAGCTATTATTGCTACTTTTTCACCTTTATTTAATGTTTCCCACTTACCTAGTTCTACTTTACTTATAGGAAACAAGCCATTTACTTCATCTCCACCTCTAGGATATCTTATAGCAACTGGTGTTCCTTTAGCTAAGGCCCATCTAAGTAACACATCAACTTCTTCTAAACACTTTGGTGCCATAATAGTCATGTTAGGAATCATTGATAAAAATGATATATCCATAATTCCTTGATGAGTTTCACCATCATCTCCAACAATACCTGCTCTATCTATGCAAAAAACAACAGGTAGGTTTTGTATGCATACATCATGTATAACTTGGTCAAATGCTCTTTGCAAGAAAGTTGAGTATACTGCAAACACAGGTTTTAAGCCACTACAAGCCATTCCTGCAGCTAAAGTAACTGCATGTTGTTCTGCTATTCCTACATCAAATAATCTATCAGGGAACTCCTTATAGAAGCATCTAAGACCTGTACCATCTGGCATCGCTGCTGTTATTGCTACAACGTCTTTATCCTCTTTTGCAATTCCTATTAAAGATTTTCCAAAGGCTTTTGAATAGCTATTTGATGGAGATATATTAGGTTCCCCACTCTCTAAATCAAAAGGAGAAACACCATGATATTTCCATGGACTTTTTTCTGCAAAATCATATCCTTTACCTTTTTTAGTTATGGTATGTATAATTACAGGTCCATTTATCTCTTTTGCTTTATTAAACATTTCAACCATTGTTGGTATATCATGACCATCTATAGGCCCTATATATTTTATTCCCATATCTTCAAACAACATTGAAGGGACAACTAATTGTTTAACACTATCTTTTAATTTTGATAATGAATGAATAACTGCTTTTCCTACAGAGCTATTGCCTAAGCTTGAATTAATATCCATCTTAAGTTTATTATATCCTGGTTCCATTCTTAATTTATTAAGATACGATGATATACCTCCTACATTTGGAGATATAGACATTTGATTATCATTTAAAACTATAATCATATCTGTCTTATTGAAACCAACATCATTTAATGCTTCAATGGCCATTCCACCAGTTAAAGCTCCATCACCTATTACTGCAACTACTTTATAATCTTCTTTTTTTAGATCTCTAGCTCTTGCCATACCTAAGGCTGCAGATATTGATGTACTACTATGCCCTGTATCAAATGCATCATATTTACTTTCATTCCTCTTAGGAAATCCGCTCATTCCATCTTTCTTTCTAAGAACCTTAAATCCTTCTTTTCTTCCAGTTAAAATTTTATGAACATAGCTTTGATGTCCAACATCCCATATTATTTTATCTTTTTCTAAATTAAAACTCTTGAAAAGACTAAGTGTTAATTCAACTACACCTAAGTTAGATGCTAAGTGCCCTCCAGTTTTAGATACACTATTTATAAGAAACTCTCTTATTTCTTCCCCTAAAGATCCTAATTCATTATTATTTAGAATTTTAATATCTTCAGGAAACTTCATATTATCTAAAAACTTTGTCATATTATCATTTCCTTTATACTAATATTCTCTCTCTAAAAGATTGTAAGTTAACTCCTTTAGATATTTAGCATCTACTGTCAAATCATTTAGTATAGAAATACATTCTTCTGTTAACTCTTTGCAAAGATATTCGCATCTGTCTATACCATACATTGTAACAAAGTTGCTCTTATTTTTATCCTCATCCTTATTAGTGTTTTTGCCTAACTTATCTACTGAACCTAAAACATCTAATAAATCATCTTTAATTTGAAAAGCTAACCCTAGTTTTTGACCAAAAATATCAAACTTTTCAATATCACTTTCGTTAGCCTCCCCTAATATTGCACCTGCAACAATAGAACTTCTTATAAGTTCACCTGTTTTCTTTAAATGCATATATTTTAACTCTTCTTCTGATAGTGTTTCCTTTTCTTCACTTAATATATCTACAACTTGACCACCAATCATACCATCAGCACCAGCTGCATTAGCTATTTCTTTTGAAGCTCTTAATGCATTCTTTCCTGATTTTAGTGAATAATCCATCATTAAAATCATAGCTTCATTTAATAATGCATCTCCAGCTAATATTGCTATAGACTCTCCAAAAACTTTATGGTTTGTTGGTTTGCCTCTTCTTAAATCATCATTATCCATTGCTGGAAGATCATCATGAATTAAAGAATAAGTGTGAATCATTTCTATTGCAGCTGCCATAGGCAATACTTCTTTATAGGATACTTTATATAAACTATATGTTAATAAAAGTAATATTGGTCTTATTCTTTTTCCACCAATATTTAAACTATAACTTGCTGCATCATAAATTTTCTTATTATAACTTCCTTTTTCCAAAAAATAATTACTTAAATATTCTTCTATATCCCTTTTACACTGGTCAATCTTAATTACCATCTTCAAACTCCACTTCTTTTTCTTCTTTTATAATAGAAATTTTGCCTTCTAGTGTATTTAAAGTTTTATATAATTTATTAACTATTTTTACTCCCTCTTCATAGGATTTCATAGATTCCTCTAGAGAAAGTTCCCCATTTTCTAATTCTCCTAAAACTCCTTGAAGCTTTTGAAGCATTTCTTCATAACTCTCTTTTTTTGCCATAAATCCTCCTATTTATTAGGGCTAAACTTACCTTTTACTAGGCCATCAGCTAAGAAAACATTTATTTCTTTCTCCTCTGACATTCTTTTTACGGTATTTATAACACCACTTTCATCCTCTATTATAGCATAACCTTTATTAAGTAGGTTACATGGATTTTGTGCCATTAAAAGATTATTTAGTCCAGATAATTTTTCTTTTTCAAGATTAATCTTGTTAACTATGTTAGAATTGAGCCTTTCTTTAAGCTTTTCTACTATCATATAATTATTAACAATCCTAGTCATAGGTGAGTTTAACTTAAGTATTCTGCTTAATGAATCCACCTTATTTTTTTCTAATTGAAGCTTGTTAGCTATAATACTTCCCATTCTATTATTCATATATTCTATTGCATCTTCTATATCTGATTGCAAAGGTACAGCTATTTCAGCTCCTTGTGATGGAGTAGCTGCTCTTACATCACTCACAAAATCAGAAATAGTAAAATCCACTTCATGTCCAACAGCTGATATTATAGGTATTTTCGATTTAAATATAGCCTTTGCTAATTCTTCTTCATTAAAGTTCCATAGTTCTTCTATAGAACCTCCACCTCTACCTATTATTATTACATCTACTGATTTAGTTCTATTAAAGTATTTTATACCATCAATAACTTCCTTGTAAGCTCCAATCCCTTGAACCTTAGCTGGATAAAGCACTAAATCTACTAATCTATTTCTTCTTCTAGAAACATTTATAATATCTCTAATTGCAGCACCAGTTGGAGATGTAACTATTCCTACTCTACTAGGAAACTTAGGTACTTCTTTTTTTAATTCTTCATCAAAGTATCCTTCTTTACTAAGTTTTTCTTTTAATCTTTCAAACTTTATGTAAAGTTCCCCTCTACCTTCCTGTTCAATAGTATCGCAATAAAGCTGTATACTACCATTTTGAGGGTAAATAGAAGCTCTTCCTCCAATTACTACTCCCATTCCTTCTTCTAAAGTAAGCTTAAGCATAATTGCCTTACTTCTAAACATAACACAGTTTATTTTCCCCCCTTCATCCTTAAGAGAAAAATAAATATGTCCACTAGAATGGTACTTTAAATTAGAAATCTCTCCTTTTACAGAGAGATTATTAAGTATAAAATCATTATCTATTATTCGTTTTAAATAATTATTAACCTCACTAACAGTTAAAGTCTTAATCTTCATACTCTTCTGCCGCCTTGCAAGCATTTTTTATTAAAAGTGTTGTAGTTAATGCTCCTACTCCTCCTGGTACTGGAGTTAAATATGAAGCCTTATCTATAACTTTGTCAAAATCTACATCCCCTGTTATTTTACCTTCAAAGGATGAAGTTCCAACATCTATAACTACTGCACCTTCTTTTACATAAGTCTCATCTAAGAATTTAGGTTTACCTATTGCTACAACTAAAATATCAGCTCTTTTACAAACCTCTTTTAAATCCTTAGTTCTTGAATGACATATAGTTACTGTAGCATTCTCCTTTAGTAACAGTTGCGCTACAGGCTTTCCAACTATATTACTTCTACCAATAACAACTGCTTCTTTTCCGCTCAAATTAATACCTAAACTTTTAATTAGGGTGACAACTGAATTCGGGGTACAAGGTAAGAAACCATCTTCGCCCATATATAACTTACCTTGTGATTCAAAAGTTAAGCAGTCAATATCTTTTTTAGGAGATATTCTAGCTACTGCTTCCTTTTCATCAATACCTTTTGGTAGAGGAAGTTGAATTATAATACCATGAACTTTCTTGTCTTCATTTAATTTATCAATAGTATTTAACAATTCTTCTTTGGATGTATCCTCTGGAAGTTCAACTCTCTTAAAAAGAATTCCTAAAGATGTAGCAACCTTCTCTTGACTATTCATGTAATAAATAGAACCGCCATCATTTCCTACAAGAATTGATGCTATTTGAGGAATATCTTTTCCTTCTTTTATTCTTTTGTCTACATAGCTCTTTATTTCTTCTTTTATATTAGTTGCAATTTCTCTACCATTTATAATTTGCCCCATTTTATTTCCCCCTATATATTTTTTAGAACCTTATCTAAAACTCCGTTAACAAATGAAACTGACTTTTCATCTGAATATCTCTTTGTTAATTCTAGTGCTTCATTTAAAGCAACCTTTTCTGGAACATCTTCTACATAAAGCATTTCATATATTCCCATTTCTAAAATGCAAAGATTAATTTTAGAAATTCTGTCAAGCTTCCAGTTTTGTAAATTCTTTTCTATTATTGAATCTAACTCAGCTCTCTTTTCATTAATTCCTTCTAATATATTATTTATGTAACCAAAATCTATACCATCTAGACCTTCTTCACTGTTCTCTTTGAACATTTCTATAACTTCTTGTGGTGTATCTTTACTTAATGTCATTCCAAATACTAATTCTAATGCTTTTTCTCTTGAATCTTTTCTACTCATTATTTCCTCCAAATTTAAATCTATATAAATATTTATTACCTTTATTATAGACTTTATAAAAATATAATAAACGACTTTTATTATTTTATCACAAGGGAACTAAGCTTTCCACAAAAAATCACCCATTATTAACTATTTTATCATCTCGAAACCATATAGTTATATTTATTACAAATTATTCTTTAAAGCTTTAAGGAATATAACAGCTCTCCATTTATAATTTCTCCTGTATTTTTAAACCCAACATCTTCATAAAGATTTTTAGCTTTTATATTTTCTGGATAGAATGATAAAAATATTTCCTTGCATTCTTTAAGCTTTTTCATTTCTTCTATTATTATTTTAATTGCTTCTTTACCATAACCTCTTCCTTGATATTTATGATGGATCATTAATCTACATAACTCATAAAAATTATCCTCATAGCAATATCCATACATAGTAAATCCAATGATTTTATCTTCATCATATATTCCTTTTGTAATCCATCCATTTTCTATTTTAGATTGAGCTAGGGATAAAGTATTAGATGGAATAAATTCTTCAAATACAAAATGCTGATTGCTTTTGTCTGTTGTTAAAGCTATACACTCTAACCAATTCTCTTCATTAATATCTCTTAAATTAATTTTCATATAACAATCCCCCTAAACCACTTCTAATACAATAAATTATAAATCACTTATCCAATTCTTTACAGCATAATTTCTATTCAACATATTTATATATTTTTAACTTCTTATATTTATATAAATACTTAAATACATATTTATAACTTAATTTTATTTCAAAAAAAGAAACTACATCTCTGTAGTTTCTCCACCAATTTTATTTTGCTACAATAACTTTTAACTCATTAAATTTATTCCACGTCTCTTCATCTTCAAGCATCTTATCCATATACTGTCCTAATACTGCTTCTATATACGATCTTGAATAATTATAACTTTTTTTCTCTATGTCCCCTACTTTAAAAGATATATTATCAACGTCCTCTATTAATGTAAATAAAATTGCGCTATTCTTTTGAAGCACATTTTGTGGATTCTCCCAAAAGCTAGCATACTCATCCTTATCATTAGCTCTAATAGCATATTCAACTTCAATATCATTTGAATCTTTTACCCTTTGAACTTTATCTACATAGAGTTCACCTGGTAGCTTCTTTAATATATCATATGCTTTATTATCTTCTAATTTAGAATTCTCATATTTCTTTAATGATTCAATTTTTACTTCTGCAGTTGATAACACATTATCTTTCTTAGTACTACACCCTGTAACAGTAATCATAAGTAAACACAATAATATAATTATGGAAATCTTTTTCTCATACAATATACCTCCCACATATAATCCCATTATTATATTACCATATTTTTACATATAATATGTCTTTTTTATTTATCTTTAGCAAAATTCCACTCTAGAAAGAATTCATTTAAATAATTCTCCATAAACTTATGTCTTTCTTCTGCTATTCTTTTTCCTTCGGTTGTGTTCATCTTATCTTTAAGCTTTAATAATTTTTCATAGAAATGATTTATTGTTGTACTTTTTTTATTTTTCACTTCTTCTAGAGAATTATAACTATTAATACTTATATCTGGATCATATATAGGATTATTTTTATATCCTCCATAGGTAAAGGTTCTTGCTATACCAATAGCTCCAATTGCATCTAATCTATCAGCATCTTGAACAATCTTCCCTTCTATACACTCTTGAGAAGAATCAACAATGCCTCCTTTAAATGAAATTTTTTTTATTATTTTTATAATCCTATCCCTATCACTTTTCTTAACTTGAAGATTCTCTAATAAAGCTTCTATTTCCTCAGTTTCTGTTTTATTATCATTAGAAAATTTCCAGTCTCTAATATCATGAAGTAGAGCGCACATTTCAATAATAAATATGTCTCCCCCTTCTTTTTTATAAATAGCTTTTGAGGTATTATATACCCTTTCTATATGGAACCAATCATGTCCACTCCCTTCATTTATAAGTTTATCTTTTACATATCTCTTCGTTTGTTTTATAATATCTTTCTTATCCATAGTTCTCCTAACTTAAACTATATAGTCTGCAACAATTCTTGAATTAGTAACCTTTTTAACATAAGAAGCAACCTCTACATGTTTAGGATTTATTTGGTAACTATCTAAATCTTCCTTACAGTTAAATTCTGAATATAAAACTATATCATAGGCTTGTTCAGATTTATTAAAATCTATACCAACCTCAATTTTTACTATTTCCTTAATTTTATCCTTTAATCCTTCTAACATATTCTTTATTAATTTAGCATTTTCTTCTTTAGAGTGCCCCTCTGCTTCTTCTTTTAATTTCCACATAACTATATGCTTTATCATTTCTCCACCTCCATTTTTTATAAAACCGAAAAAAAGGAATTATACTATAAAGCATAACTCCTTTTATAAACTATTCTTCTACTTTTTCTTCTTCCTTTGGTAAGTAAATATTTTGTACATAAACATTTACACCACTAACAGTTAAACCTGTCATAGCTTCTACTGTTTTCTTAACGTTCTCTTGAACTTGGCCTACGACATCCATTATTCTTACACCATATTCAACTGAAACTTCAAGTTCAATAGTAGCTCTATCTTCTTCTAAAGTAACCTTTACAGCTTTACCTACTGCTTTTTTTCCTTTAAAAATTTGAGTTATATTATTAGAAACTCCAGTATGTTGGAATCCTACAACTCCTTGTATCTCTTCAGCTGCTATACCAGCTATTACACTTACAACTTCGTCGGATATTTTTACAACCCCAACATTTTCTTCATTGTTGAAATCTTGCATTTTGTTCGCCCTCCTAAGCTTTGTAAAACAAAACTAAATTATCTTACGTTAATTATATCAAAATAGAAAATATATTACAATGTATTATTTTTTCACAGAAATATTAACATCACTAATTCCACAAGCGCTTTGAACTATCTCTTGGATTATAGCTCCTTCTTTTTCAGTAAGCTGATTATCTGACTTAACTATTATGTCAGCTTTTTTACTATCATCAGAAATTTCACAAATAGCATCACTATAACCTTTATTCTTTATATTTGTTTCTATTGTTTTTTGTTGACTTTGTCTTAATGTTATTTTTGTAATCTGTGCAGATGCAGCATCTTTTTGTGATTGTGAAGTCTTCTCATTTTCAACTACATCTTTTAGTCCTTGTATAGCTGAGGCATCATTGTTTTCTCTTGTGCTTCTTGCATCTATAAAGAAATCTGTTTGACTGATTGTTTCCTTATCCTTGTCTTCATCTTTCTCCCCTTCAACCAATGCCCCTGCTAAATCGCTAGCATCATTTAAACCACCATTATTTAATTTTGCTCCTAAAATAGCAGTACATACTATTAATGCTAATAAAGTAAAGATAATCCCAACTTGTTTTTTTGTCATTTTTTATTCCTCCCATCAACTTTCTATTGAATTATATGCTAAATCCCCATAGGATATACATTAACCTTTTCAACTGATATCCCATATAAACTAGATACAGCTTTTTCTATGTCATATCTAACCTTGCTACTTTCTGCACCCTCTGCAGCAATAACAACGCCTATTACCTTAGGCTTATATGTTTTTAAAATTACTGGTGAATTTCCACCAGACTCACTACTCATTACAACCTTAGTTGTGTCATTTTGCTGATCGCTAACTCTCTTTCCACCATTTGTATCTGTTTCTTCTGTTTTTGTTGTTTGGTTTGTACTATCATATGCTGCTACCTTCTCTTCTCCACTCTCAAAGTTAATCATTACATCAACTTCTCCAACTCCATCTATTTTTCTTAGAATGTTTGTAAGTTCAATCTTTTGTTTATCTTCATAAGTAGAGGCAGTAGTGTTTACTTTTGTATTATTTTCTTCAGTGAGAACTTCATTCTTACCATTTAAAAGTCCTGGCGCTAAAATGGTAATGGCTATTAATATAAAACCAATAACTAAAAGCACCGCAAGAATATTACCCATATACTTGTTTTTAAATAATTTACTAACCTCATTCTTTAGCTTCTTAAAATCCATTGATATCCCTCCTTTTTACAAATAATACACTACTATCTTATCCTTACTTATTTCTAATTCATCTGAAAGAAAATCCTTCACCTCTTTTTGAATGCTATCCTCTTCCTTAACATCTTTTTCCTCTTCCCCAATCTTAACTTCCTTTACTTTCTTAATCCCTTTTTCGCTTATTCCTATACGTAATTCATTAATCTGACAAGTCATATTATCAAAATCTACTATGCAATCAAGGTCGCTTTCAAAATTCATATCTTTAAATTCTTTTAATAACTTATTAATGCAGTTTTTATTAAAGTTATCCTTAAAACTGTCCTCTCTAAGTTGCTGTGTTGCTATAGTAGTATCCTCTTTACTTATGCCTTCTTCTATCTCTTTATCATATTGATCAATAATAGATGTTAAGGCTGTTTCCCCCTGTGAAAAGAACTTTACAATTGGATTTAATAATACAGCTACCAGTATTAGACCCATTACAAACTTCAAATATTTTTTCATGCTGTTATCTGGTCCAACAAGCTCTATAGCTGTAATAAATATTAATGTAGTAACAAGTGTTGTTATAAAACCTTTAATTAACTCCATCTCTTATCCCCCCACAATAAACTTTCCAGCAGAGGCCATAATTGCTAACAAAACAAAGAACATTAAACTTACGCTTAAAACGCATGATAACAATAATACCAATGAATCCCCTGTTGCTGCAATTGTACTTGTTATTCTTTTATCACTTATTGGCTCTACAAGTGCTGCTGACATTTTATATATAAATGTCATAAGAACCATTTTTATTATTGGATATAGAATGATAAGTATTATAACCATAAGTCCAATTCCACTTATTGCATTTTTTATAATTAAGGAATATCCAGCAACTGATGTAATTGCATCTGAAAAAGCTTTACCTACTATAGGTATAAAATTATCTACTGCAAATTTTGTTGTTTTTAAAGCAACAGCATCTATCGTTGTACTAGTTATACCTCTTATTGTTAAAAGAGCTATAAAAGAGGTAATTATTATTCCTTGGATCCATACTGTCCACTGCTTTAATAATTTACACAGGTTATCTATTTTATGCTCTTCCGAAAGATTATTAGCAAATTGTAGAACAAAACCTACCATAATTAATGGAATTATTACAGTTACATATATCCTTGGTATTATTACAACTGCTGCCATTACAATTGGGTCTATGGTTGCTGCTTGAGTAACACCTCCTGCTAAAGCTATCATTGTAACCAAAACAGGTAAAATTGCTGCCATAAAATCTGCTACACCATTAATAACATCTTTTGCTACAGATATTGATATTAAAAAGCTTTTTGAAAGAAGCATAACCATAACTGCATAACATGCATAAAAAGCTATCTGAGATATACTTTTTGTACTAAAAGCATCCTGTAGATTTTTTAACAAGGTACATAATATAGCTATTACTATCATTGAAATAGCAAGCTTTAATACACTACCAACTTCTTTAAATAGAAGAGAAACTACAGCCTTGCCTAACTGTGAAAAGGATAGGTTACCCTTTCCATTTGTTATATAGCTTTTTACATATTCAACAGGGTCAAGATCATTCATAAGCTCAACATCTACCTTCATCTTATTGATATAATCATAAAGTCCCATTAAATCTTTATTTGTTTCAGGATCTATCATTCCCTCATCTACTATTGTCTCAATAGCCGATTTATTTTCTTCTTCTTCTGCATTAACTATAGCTGTTGGAGATATGATAGAAAAAATACATATGTTTATCACTAATAAAATCATAAGTCTCTTAAATCTCTTCATATTTACACCTACAAAATTTGTAATATAGAGTCTAATACAGCCATCAATATTGGAATTGCTAAAACTAGTATGAACATCTTCCCTGAAAACTCAACCTTGGATGCTAAACTTCCAGCCCCTGAATCCTTGCATATTTCACTTGCAAAACTGGCCAGATATGCTATAGCTAATATCTTAAGTACTATCTGTATATAAACTGTATCTATACCTGCTCTATCAGCTATGTTCTTCAGGAAATTA
The DNA here is from genome assembly GCF_000424025.1 of Clostridium paraputrificum AGR2156. Taxonomy (NCBI): domain Bacteria; kingdom Bacillati; phylum Bacillota; class Clostridia; order Eubacteriales; family Clostridiaceae; genus Clostridium; species Clostridium paraputrificum. The sequence continues at coordinate 96,112 of NZ_AUJC01000005.1, read as the reverse complement.
ACTACTTCACTAACTTGTGAAATACAATATATAAAAATCACTACACCAGCAGCTAAAAGAATTAAGGCTGCTAGGTCTCCTCTTTTATCTTTAAAAAGTAAATATAAAAATAGGGCAACAAGCGCAAAGGAAATAACCTTTAAAATCATCATCTTACTATCACCTAGAACATAAACATTGTCTTTACTGTATTAAACAAATTACTAATTAATGAAATTATCATAATTAATATAATTACTATTCCTGCTATGTTAGTGATAGCTGCTATTTCACTTTTTCCACTACTAGTTAAAACCTTGTCCAATATCACCAAAATAATTCCTGCCCCACCTATTTTAAAAAGTATACTTAAATCCAGCATAATCTTCCTCCTAATCTACAATAAAAATATGGATATCATTGCCCCAAAACACATTCCTAAATATCTATAAAGCTTTGTATTCTTTTTAGATTCTTCTCCAGCTTCTTTTATATTTATCTTTAAGTTTTCTAATGCTAGATTAAAAATCTTCTCTTGCCCATAAACCCCAGAGTAACCTAAGGATTTTAGAAAATCTCCTAAGATATCCTTATCTTCTTTATTCAAATAAACCTCTTCTTTAACATCTTCATAATTTTCTTTAAAGGCTATATAAACATCTCCTATTTCCCCATTTTTCAAGTCATCTGAAACGTTTGATATTAGTTTATTAAATGGCTCCTTGCTTTTTTTTGATATTTCATACAAGGCTTCTGGTAATGGTGTTGTATTAAATACAACTTCATTTTGTAATAGTAATACCCCTTTATAGCATTCGTTAAGATTTAATAACCTTTTTCTAAAACTCTCACCATAAATATACCCTGCAAAAGTAAATATAGAGAAAATACTAATTATCAATATAATCTTGACCACTTTTTTTCTCCTCCTTTGCTTAATGAATAAACATTCTCTACTGTCCCAACACCCTCTCTATTGCTCAGCAAAATAACTCTTTCTACAACGTTATTTTCCAATAGCTCTTTAAAAACACTTCTGTTTGTTAAATCATCAATACTTTCTCCATGTAAGGTTACAATAATGTTTACTCCTGAATTAAAAGCCATAATAAGTGCTTCAATATCCTTTAATGTTCCTATTTCATCACATATAATAATCTCTGGTGATAAACTTCTTATGGCCATAATTAACCCTTCACTTTTTAAACAATTATCAAGAACATCAGTCCTTATTCCAACTTTCATTTGAGGTACTCCAAGATAACTAGCTGCAATTTCACTTCTTTCATCTATAATTGATATCTTTTTGCCCCCATCAGATAGGTTCCTTGCAATATCTCTTAGAATAGTTGTTTTACCACACTTAGGTGGTGAAATAATCAAGGTATTTAATACCTTTTTATCTTCCACTATATATTTCATAACTTTTTTTGAACACCCAAGTATCTCCCTACAAATTCTTATATTTAATGAAGAAATATTTCTTATAGTTTTTACTTTTCCATTATCCATAACACACTCACCTGCTAGTCCAACTCTGTGCCCTCCTCGTATAGTTATGAATCCTTGTCTTATTTCTTCTTCATAGGCATATAATGAATAGTTAGAAATTCTTTGAAGTATGTACTTTATGTCTTCTCTTCCCAATATATAGCTAAGTACCACCTCACCTTTAGATGATGTAATTATTATTGGTTTCTCTATTTTTAACCTTATCTCTTGTAAAGCATTATCTTTCAAATATTCTCCTAAAGCCTCTACGACTCTAGGTGGAAATAATTTTACTATTCCCTCATCCAAAATATCCATCACTTCCTCCTCCCTAGTTTGATTCCTATATAATTTCTATTTACGTAATTTAAAAATTATAACCTTATTTTATAAAAATATGTGAACTAATTATTTTGCATAAAAAAATTGGGGTGGATATTTATTTTTCTCCTTCCGTCGCAAGCTCCAAGTCACAGAAAAATAAATATCCCCCCGCTCCTACTAAAGGTAAGGAATAAAAAAAAGAATCCTAAAAAGGATTCTTAAAAATTATTTCACTATATTTTCTCCACAATATGGACATGGTATATTATCTTCTTCTAATGCAGAGGCTTCAATAAAGATAGGTTTTGCACATTTACTACAGCTAACTTCTGTATACTCTGATTCAAATTCATCTAAATCTTCTAATGATACTTCCTCAAACAATTCTTCTTGAATTTCTGATATATCATCATCCATATACTTTAAGTTTTCAGAAAGAACAGCTTCATTCACCATAATTTCTTCAATTTTATTACTTAATCCATCTAAAATTGATGAAATATTGTTAAAAACGCTTTTATACTCTGATTTATCTATAGTTGAAATTTCTTCTTTTAATTTTTCTATATTATTTCTTATTTCCTTCATACAAACACTTCCTTGTATGTATTTCATAGATAGCAAAAAGTTGCTAAGCAAATTGAACTTAGCAACTTTCTTAATATTAAACTCTTTCCATGTAATCGCCAGTTCTTGTATCTACTCTTATAGTATCTCCTTCATTAACGAACATTGGAACATTAACTACTGCACCTGTTTCAACTGTAGCAGGCTTTAATGCATTTGTAGCAGTATTACCCTTTACACCTGGTTCACAGTGAGTGATTTGTAATTCTACGAAGTTTGGAGCTTCTACTGAGAAAGCTTCTCCCTTATAGAACTTAATTATTGCAAACATATTTTCCTTTAAGAACTTTATAGCATCTTCTACTTTTTCATAGTTTAGTGGAATTTGCTCATATGTTTCTTGATCCATGAAGTAGTATAATTCTCCATCGCTATAAAGGTATTGCATTTCTTTTCTTTCAATAACTGCTTCTTGGAACTTTGCAGTTGGGTTGAAAGTTGTATCTGTAACACCACCAGATATAACATTTCTTAACTTTGTTCTAACGAAAGCTGCTCCCTTACCTGGTTTAACGTGTAAGAAGTCTACAACTGTGTAAACTTGTCCTTCATGTTCAAAAGTCGTACCTTTTCTTAAATCTCCTGCTGATATCATTTAAATATCCCTCCAAAATGTATAAGTTTCAAATATAAATACCTAAAATATACGATACTCTTATTGCATCTAACAATTTCCGTATACACAACAAATTTATTTTATCAGAAGAAAACTAGAATTGCAATTATTTTAGTCACTTCTACCTAAAATTCTCCTATTATGAATATTTAAATGTAAAATTTCCATATATAGTATCTGAGTGTAATTCTAACGAATAATCTAAAATATTTAACTTATCTAGAGAATTTATTTTCTTCAAAAACTCCCCATTTTCTCCGCTTATTACGCCATTAATAATATAATCTTCTCCTGATTTATAAATATTTTTCACTTCTATTGTGTTATCATTTAAGTATTCTAAAACTTCTGTAAGCGAGTATTTTTTTACTATAACTTTTTCTGTCAGTGTAGGCTTTGCCTCTTCTTTTTTAGAATAAAATATAAAGTAGGATTCAATACCTATAAAAATCAATAAAACTATAGCTAGTATTTTATTTTTCATACTATTACCTCTTTATTAGTTCTATTTTATATTTATCATCGCCAAGATAATATATATTATTTATAGATACCTTATCATCTTTACTTAATTGCTCTAAAGTTTCATTGTTGATTACTTCTAGTGAGGCATTATTTTTAACTATATTTCCTTTTACGCCATTCTTATTTAAACTAAGCCAAAATATAACTTCATCCTTTTTTATACAATTTGCACTCGCATATTCTACATTTTCTATTTTAACCTCTTCTTTAGTATTTATACTTCTTAATAAAAACGGTAATAAGATAAGTGCTGTGATTATTAAAATATATAATCCTCTTTTTTCATCCTTTGAATCTTTCCTCACCTTATCATTTACATATTCTATTGGTAGAAAATTTTTATTTATAAACTTTTTTTGCATTTAATACCTCTCCAAAATCCTTTATGACAAAAGTGTTATAACTCTCTGGAAACTCTTTTGAAATGCCCTCTTCAATGTATGTTTTTAGATTTTTCTCTCTTTCCACTTCTAGATATTTCTCAATAAACCTTGAAAGGCTAGTGTCTACAAAACTTCTAGCTATAAAATTATTATCACATGAAATATAATAGTAGTTTCCCTTATAACTAAATAAAGTTTCCCAGTTCTTTTCCCTTACATTCTTTTTAAACTTTTTAAAAAAACACATCTGAATAGGCTCTACTGTAATAGATGCTGCTCCTTGGCATAATTCACGTATTTTCATTCCACCTTTAACAGCATATATTATAAGTTCACCTTTTCTTCTAGAAAATTCATAATGAAACAAAAAATCTTCACTACTTCCAAAAGCTCTTTCTATTACAGTCTGAATTTCTTCTTCCTTAACTTTAACTTTTCTATTTAGCTTTATCTTTTTTGTATATAAATCCTCTCCTAAAATTATTACTTTTCTCTTTTTACCTAATTTAATTCCCCTTAGGATTTCCAAAGAAAAATTGTATGTATTATTTTTATAGAAAATTTTTTCATTACATATTTCTATTAAATTATTTTCCACTAAACACCTCCATTTTAATACCTATAACTATAAGGTATTAAACTTTTTCCACTACCATCTTCTTTTAAAAATGTATAATTTTCATCATTACCTAAAATAAAAACCTTTTTATTTATGTCATATTTCAAAAAAACATTTTCTCTTATATATACCTTGTCATCACTATTATTTTTCAAGTAATTTATAGCAGTGTTATTAACTATTAAATAATTATCTAACTCTTCTATTTCACATTCTAAATTATAACTTTTCATATCTTTGCTATAATACTGATCAAATTTTTCCCTCTTTAGTCCATTTATTATCATTGTCACTAATACTGTAGAAAAGAAAGATATTAACATTAATATATAAATGAGATTAATTAATACATAACCTTTTTCTTTTCTTAAATACATTTAACGTACCTCTCTCCCCCTTTAGTTATTTCTGCATATACTAGATTTCCTTTTTTATAAACCTTAAAATCCTCTATGCTTTCTATTATTGGATTATTGCTTACCTCTTGAACATTAGTTTCATTGTAATGAACAATACTTAAATTATTTCCTCTCTTTAAAACCCTTTTTATCTTATAGTTTTCATATCCTATACTTTCATATATTTCAACTGTATCTTCACTTTTATCTACTTTAAACACATCCTCTTTAGATGAAAAGTAATCAATTGTACTAAAAGCATTATAAACTTGATTCATTTCTCTACTTTTAATAATTAAATTTCTGGTGTAGTTATAAGCTTCTATAGCTGTACTTACTGCAATGGAAATTATTATTAATGATATGCTCAAATAAATTGTTGTTTCTAGTAAAGTGAATCCTTTATTAGAATTAGTATTTATAAGCTTCCCCTTACCTTTTGCTCTAATACCTTTTCACCACCCTCTAACCTTATGACAAACTCTTTTCTTTCATCACTAAATTCTATCAGCAAAAAATTACTTTCCTCACTATATGCAATATCTAACAAGTCCTTACTTTTTAACTCTTCAAGTAAATTTTTATCATATGGAATCTTAACCTTATTGCTAACAGCCTTATTTTTAAATTTATCTTTATCTAAGTTGTATCTTATTTCATTTACTATTGCATGAAAGCATTCATAAGTTTCTCTATCTTCTTTTTCCTTTTGTAGATATTTATTTGCTGAAATTGCTAAATTAAAAGCTAGAAGTCCAATTATACTTAATATAAAAAGACCAGCTACTAATTCTAAAAGTATATTTCCCTTTTCTTTTCTAACCATTTTTTCTTTTACCCACATAAATATTATTCACTGTTGGATTAATAGAGAGCTGATATTTATTGTTTCTGCTATCTTTAAGAAGTGTAGTTTTAGATTGTACTATTCCGTATTTACTAATATCATAGCTATCAACTATCGGATAAGATAAAACATAATCATTATCAATCATTATACTCTTTTCCAATTCCCTTTTAATCTTAGTGTCACCTCCGCTACTAAATAAAATAATAAACTTATCTTCATATTCTCTTAATTTTATAGTCCCAATAACACCATTGTTCTTGCAATAATCTCTTCCATAACAAAAAGTGTCCTCTAACTCATATAAAAAATTCTCTACTTTTATATTTTCCTCAAAACTTTTATAAAGATTATAACCACTAAAGCTAAATGAAAGTATAATCCCAAGTATTAGCATTACTACTACCAATTCTATAAGCGTATATCCCTTCTTCAACTACATAACTCCTCCATAAATCATATCGAACATAGGTAATACAAATACCCATATAAATACCAAAACCCCAAGAGCCATAGTTATGATTAAAGTTGGTTGAATTAATGATAAGAGCTTTGAAATACTCTCTTTTGTTCTCTTTTCCAATCTCTCTTCTGCCTTTTTTACCCTTACTGTAAGTGACCCACTATTCTCACCAAGCTTTATCATTGATATTGAATACTTAGATAGGAAACTTAAATTACTTATGCACTCACTAAGTTCTTTTCCCTTTAATATCTCTTCATTTATTCCCTTTAAAATGTCGCTTAGAAATTTTATATCATTTGAATCTGAGCAGTAACTAAAACCTATTGGCAAAGATACACCACTATCTAAAATTAATGACAAAATCAACATAAATATAAATTCTTCTAACTCTTTCACAATTTTTACTTTTCTAATGAACTTAAATCTTCCTTTAAAGTATTTTGAAACTTGAAAAATTATTAATGGAATTATAGGTAGATAGCATATAACGCTTACTATAGACAAAATAGGACTATCATTAAAACTTAGTTTTAAATTATATAAGAATTCGGCAACTTTTGGCGCCTCACTTCCTGCATTTTTATAACTCTCATAAAAAGATGGAATAAGTACAAATGCTAAAAAAACTCCTAATAAAATTAAAGTACCTATTAAAAAGCTGGGATATATTAAAGCATTTTTTATTTCTTTTTTTATGTTACCTAGTTTAGAGTAGAACATTTCAAGCTTATTAAAGGTTCTTCCTAGCTGGCCACTGTTTTCTCCTACCTTTAATATTCCAATAAAAAGTCCTGGATATAGTTCATCAAACTTACTAAAAGCTTCACTTAAGCTTTTTCCTAGTAAAATATCGTTACGAATATAAGTTATACTATTTTTATAATTTTTACTTAAGGGTAATTCATTTAATAGCTCTAGTCCATCACCTATAGCTATACCATCTTCATACAAGCTCCCCAAGTTTTCAGCTATTATTGTTAAATCACCATAGCTAATCTTCATTTAATTCTTCCCCTTCTAAAATACTTAAATAATCGTAATAATCAATTACCCCTTTTAAAAGTAAATCTCTTAAGCTACTTACCATCTGACAGTTGGAAAGTAAATCTTCCTTTTCATATATTTTACTAAGCTCACCTTTTAACTTCTTATCTATATGATAAACAGATGCAATTAGTTGCCTACCAATATATCCACTATTATTGCAAATATTGCAGCCACACTTTTTGTATATTTCTATACTTTCTCCATTAAGGTCTATAACTCCAATTTCCTCTTTACATTTACATAATAGCTTTATTAACCTTTGAGAAATAATACCTACTAAAGCATCTTTTATTAGGTAGCCCTTTACTCCCATTTCTTCAAGCCTTAAATACACTTCTCTTGGTGATTTCGTATGTATTGTAGAATACACCTTATGCCCTGTTATTGCAGATCTAACAGCCATTTTCGCAGTTTCTTCGTCTCTAATTTCTCCAACCATTATCACATTAGGATCCTGTCTTAATAGACTACGCAAACCTTCAACAAAGGTAAGTCCAATTTTATAATTTAAATTCACTTGATTTATCCCCTTCATTGTTACCTCAACTGGGTCTTCGAGGGTTGATATATTTATATCGTCATCCTTTATTTCATTTAGAATTGTATAAAGTGTTGTTGATTTACCACTTCCTGTTGGTCCATTAACTAGCACAAGTCCATTTTTAAGTCTAATAATTCTGCTTAATGTTTCTTGCTGTTCCCTAGTAAACTGTAAATCTTCTATAGGGGTTAAAAATCTATCACTATAAAGAATTCTAAGAACAATTTTCTCTCCATATATAACTGGCACTGTAGATAATCTACAATTATATTTTTTATCCTTACACCACATAAAAAGCTTCCCATCCTGGGGTCTTCTTTTTTCCGTAATATCCATGTCAGCCTTAATTTTTAATCTAGATGATATTTTTTGATAATCCTCTAAACTTAATTTTCTTACTAATGTTAATGAGCCATTTATTCTAAATCTAATATTTAACCCATTTTCTTCTGGTTCATAGTGTATATCACTTGCATTACATGCTATAGCTTCTTCAAATATCACTGCTTCTATATCTTCCATTTTAAAATTCAACATATTCTGAATTAGCTCTAAAATTTCATCTTTTTCTCTATAAATAAGTTTTATTTTCTTGTTAAACAAAAAACTTAATATATCAATTATTTCATTATTGGGTGTTTCTGTTGCTGCAATATAAACATTTTTTTCATCTTCATAAATAGGTAAGATTCCATACTCTTTTGCTTGATTTATAGACAATTTTCTTGCTACTCTTATATCTATTTTATCTATTAATCTATCATTATTTGACAACTTTACACCTCCACTTCTAGAACCTTGCCATCTTGGCCACATAATATACAAAAAAATAAAAATAGGTAAGATTTCTCTTACCTATTTTACAAAAGAATATTCATTTTTAGATTCTGAAACTTTTCTTATTGTTCCATCTTTGCTTATACTATATATTTCTTCTAGTTCAGGATCTGAATTACTTCCAATGAATAAAATATTTCCATCTTCATCTACTGCCAATCCATATCTAGTTGCTTTAATACTACTAGGAAAATCAAAGATTAGCCTATAATGCTTACCATCTTGTAACTTATATATAGATAATATTCCATCATTAAATTCACCTAAAACATAATAATTTCCATCAACATTAACTATATCATACAATCTAGTTATATCTTTAGATATAGTTTTCACTTCACTAGTTTTACTATTAATAACTTGAAGTATTTTCTCATCATTAATCGTTTCCTGTAATATAACTATACCTTCAGAATCTGTACTTAAATACTGAACTATACCCCCATCAATATTATAAAGTAACTTTTCTTCACTACTTTCTAGATTATATGTAAAAATGCCATTAACTCCTTCATTATTTACTCCATAGTAAACTAAAGTATTAGAATCTATCCAATCTAAATAATGACCTGATATACCTGTATCAGTATTAAAATCTACATATTCACCATTTGATAACCTAATTACCTTATAGGTAGTAACCCCATCTATATTTCTATATAATGATAGATATTCACCACTTGGAGACATTTTTAGTCCATCATCTCCAATTTCAATATTTGAAAGCTCAATTATTTTACCACTATAAAAAGCAATATACTTACCATCTTTTTGTGCAATATAATTATCGCTATTATGCTCATATAATCCTATTACTTCATCATCATTAACCTTCTCATACTTCCCTTGTCTATAGTTATAATTTGAATAATTTCCCCCGTCATTTTCTATAATTGCTCCCTTATTTAACTTAATCCCTTCCACCATTTCAACATCATCACTAGGTTTACTACATGACATTAAAAATAAAGAACAGAATAAAATACCTATTGTCCCAACTCTCCTACTTCTACTAATCTTCATCTCTTCTCCCTCAAATCACATTCAGTATTATATTCTATACATTTCTATATATAAAAGCACTATTTCCGTATTACATAATACTCTTTAATATGACCAATTACAATATATTTTATTAATATATTTACTTCTATCTTTTCATTAATAATTCCTTCTTATTTTGCCAATAAAAATATTACAAATTCATTACACTTAACTTACCATATTTTTAATGGTATACTAAGTTTATTATATTGAAAGGAAGAATAATATGGCACTAGACGGAATATTTTTAAACAGTTTAATTAATAATCTTAAAGATGTATTAATAGACAGTAAAATAGATAAAATTAATCAACCTGAAAAAGATGAGGTAATATTAACTATTAGAAAAGATAGAAAGAATTATAAACTTCTTATATCTGCTTCATCAAAATTTCCAAGGATTCATTTTACTGAAACTTCTAAAGAAAATCCTCTTAAAGCACCAATGTATCTTATGGTTTTAAGAAAGTATCTTACATCTGGTAGAATTGTTGACGTGTATCAAAAAGATGGAGATAGAATTGTAATAATTAAAGTAGAATCAAGGGATGAACTTGGATTTGATAGTGAATATTCTCTTATAGTTGAAATAATGGGTAGACACTCTAACATTACTTTAGTTAGAAATAGAGATAATAAAATAATGGAATCTATAAAACATATAACACCAGATATTAATAGTTATAGAGTATTATATCCTGGAGCTACTTATGTTGAACCACCCAAGTCTACAAAACTAAATCCTTTTAGCCTAGATATAAATGAAATGACTAATTTTATTAAGGAAAATAACTTAGAATATAATGATTTATTTTTCTCTAAGCTTTTAACAGGAGTTTCAAAACCACTTTCAAAAGAGCTTTATGAAAATTCTTTAAAAGAAAATATATCTACTAGTAATATTTCATCATTATATAAATATACAACAAGTTCAATAAATGATATTTGTAACCATCCTTCCTTTAATATTATTACGGATTCTGATGGTATATATAAAGACTTTTATTGTGCTAATTTAAATTCATACTATAATGGTTATAAAAATATAAAATATGAAAATCCATCTATTATTCTTGATGATTTCTTTAGAACTAAAGATAAACAAGATAGATTAAATAATAGATCCATTTCCCTTCAAAAATTAATACATACTAATATAGATAGATGTAATAAAAAGTCTAAAATATTAAATGGAAATATTGAAGAAGGTGGAAAGAAAGATGGCTATAAAATAAAGGGTGATTTACTTACTTCTTATATTTATATGATAAAGCCTGGAGATGATAAAATCTCCTTACTAAACTTTTATAACGATAAGGAAGAAGAATATTTAACTATTTCCCTTGATCCTAATAAAAGTCCTTCTGAAAATATTCAAAAGTACTATAAAAAATATAATAAATTAAAAAAATCTGAGGAATGGGCCTTAGAGCAGCTTGAAAAGAACGAAGATGAATTAAATTATTTAAATTCTGTTTTAACAAATATATTAAATGTAGAATCATATGATGAAATTGAACAAATTAAAAAGGAATTAATGGAAACAGGATATATTAAATTTAAAAATACATCTAAAGGTAATAAAAAAGTAAAGGATAGCAAGCCTCTACACTTCTTATCATCTCAAGGCATAGATATTTATGTAGGTAAAAATAACTTACAAAATGATTACCTAAGCCTTAAGTTTGCAAATAGAAATGATATGTGGCTTCACACAAAAAACATTCCTGGATCACATGTAATTATACAAGCAAATCCTGTAGATGAAATTACTTTAGAGGAAGCTGGAATTATAGCTGCCTATTATAGTAAAGGTAAAAATGATTCTAAAGTATCAGTTGATTATACAGAAGTTAAAAACTTAAAGAAACCAAATGGGGCTAAACCAGGTATGGTTATATATTATACTAATAAAACTATGTTTGTAGATCCTAAGGACTATGAAAGTTTAAAAATACAAAAACTATAATAAAAGAACCAGAGAAAATCCTCTGGTTCTTTTTTAGCTATTTCTAATCATTTCTTGTATTACAGTACTACCTTCATTCTTAATTAAATCATTATCAAAGTATTGATAGTAATAACATTTTAATTTACCATTGAATAATTTTCTGTTCTTTGTTGCCTTTCTTCCAAATGGCTTCTCAAAACCTTCATATGATGTAAGAATATTAAATTCCCAATTTTTATAATCTTCCTTATACTTTCCAAACTTTCTATAAAGCTCTTCAACTTCTCTCTTATCACTTAATCTTTCACCATATGGTGGATTAGAAATTATAAATCCATATTTTCTCTTATTAGAAAACTCTCTAAAATCTCTCTTATGAAATTCTATCCACTGACTTACTCCTGCTTTAGCTGCATTATTTTCTGCTGTTCTTAAAACCCATGTATCAATATCATACCCAACAAGCTTAATATCTTTATTTTTTATAGATTTTCTTGCTCCATCTCTAACTCCATTAAAAATGTACATAGGCATAGTTGGCCATGTTTCACATACAAATTCTCTATTTAATCCTGGTGCTATATTTTGAGCAATCATAGCAGCCTCAATTAAGATTGTCCCTGAACCACAGAAAGGATCTATAAGTTCATAAGAATCTTGCCATCTTGATTGAAGTATCATGGCTGCTGCTAAAGTTTCTTTTAAAGGTGCAGCTCCTGAATTTTCTCTATATCCTCTCTTATGTAACCCTGAACCAGATGTATCTATTGTTAAGGTTACCTTATCTTTTAATATGGCAACCTCTATTTTATATACAGGCCCATCTTCTTTAAATTCTGTTATACCGTAAGCTTCACTCATGCTAGTTATAATAGCTTTTTTAACAATTGATTGACAATCAGGAACACTATATAAAGTTGACTTCACTGACTTTCCTACAACATGCATCTTACCGTTCTTAGGTATTAATTTACTCCAATTTACCTTCTTTGTTCCTTGGAATAATTCTTCAAAGCTTCTAGCTTCAAACTCTGCCATTTTAATTAAAACTCTATCAGCGGTTCTTAAATGAATATTAGCAATAGCAATATCCATCTCATCTCCTTTAAAATGCACCTTACTTGTATCAACCTTAACATCATCATATCCTAAAGCTCTTAATTCTTTAGCTGTTATACCTTCTATACCAAAAGTAGTGGTAGCAATTAAATCAAAATCCATATGTTATTCTCCTTAGTCTTCATAAATCTTTACTGAATCTTCGTTGTCTATTTCTTTTATACTTACTGCAATTTTCTCATTCTTTGACGTAGGAATATTTTTACCAACATAATCAGCTCTTATTGGAAGTTCCTTATGTCCTCTATCTATTAATACTGCTAATTGTATTCCTTGAGGTCTTCCTGTATCAATAACTGCATCAATTGCAGCTCTAACTGTTCTACATGTATATAACACATCATCTACTAATACTACTTTTTTATTATGAATATTTACACCTAGGTCTATATTTTTTACTTTTGGAGACTCTCCAGTTAATGTTAAATCATCTCTGTAGAAAGTTATGTCTACACTTCCTACTGGTACATTTATTCCTTCAATATTATTAATTTCTACAGCAATTCTTTGAGCTAAAGGATATCCCCTTCTTTTTATCCCTACTAAAACTATATCTTCAACACCTTTGTTTCTTTCAATAATTTCATGAGATATTCTTATTAAACTTCTTTTTATAGCTTTATCATCAAGCAAGTTAGCTTTTAAATTCATAGCTTACCCTCCCTATACAACTTCACTTCTTAGTTTTTCCAACATTTTTTCAAAATATAATGGTAATTCAGATGAGAATTCCATATATTCTTTTGTTCTTGGATGAATAAATCCTAATGTTTTAGCATGTAGCATCTGACCATCCTGTCTATATTTACTCTTCTTAAATCCATATAATGGATCTCCAACTAGAGGATGACCTATAGAAGACATATGAACTCTAATTTGATGAGTTCTTCCTGTTTCCAAAACACATTTTACTAATGTAGTATTCTTATATCTTTCTACTACTGTATAATGAGTTACAGCTCTTCTTCCACCTTCTACAATTCCAATTTTCAATCTATCCTTCTTACTTCTTGCTAAAGGCTTATCAATAGTACCTTCATCCTCTTTAATTCTACCCTCAACTAAGGCATAATACTCTCTTTTCATAGAATGATCTCTTAATTGATCTGATAAAAAGTTATGAGCCTCATCATTCTTAGCAACAATTAAAACGCCTGTGGTATCCTTATCAATTCTATGAACAATACCAGGTCTTATAACTCCGTTTATAGAAGATAAATCATTACAATGATATAACAAAGCATTTACTAAAGTTCCATTATAGTTACCTGGAGCAGGATGTACAACCATTCCTTGAGGTTTATTAACAACTATTACATCCTTATCTTCATATAGTATATCTAATGGTATGTTTTCTGCTTCTACTTTTAAATGTACAGGTTCTGGCATAATAACTTTCACTTCATCAAAAGCCTTTAATTTATAATTACTTTTTATATTATTGTCATTAACTAATATATTTCCTTTTTCAATTAAGCCCTGTATAAACGATCTTGACTTATCCTTAAAAATTTGTGATAAGTATTTATCAATTCTTTCTCCTTCAAAGTCAGCACTAATATTAAAAATAGTTTCTTCCATTCGTTAAACTCCTCTGTTTCTATTCCATAACATTATAATATACCTATGTTTAGCCGGTCAACTTATGACATTAAAAACACCACAACATTTGTTGTGGTGTTATATGTATAATACTAATCTTCTTTAGAAGCAAAGAAACTCTTTATTTCGTCTATATTGTCAGTTAGAATATCTTCTTCTATTGTTTTAAATGATTCTTCATTAAATTGAACTTCGCTATCAATTGCAGCTTCATCCTCTACAGGAGTTGAAATATTATAATTCTTAGTTACGTCCTTTTCTAAATCATCAAAGGTTTCTAACTGAGTATTTATAAAGTTTCTAAACTTAGCTCTAAATTTAATAAATTCTTGTTTTACTCTATCATATTCATCATTTATTTGAATAACATCTGCATGAGCTTTATCAACTATTCTTTGTGCAGTTTCATTTGCATTCTTAACTACTAGTTCTGCCTCTTTTTCTGCTGAACTCTTTGCTTGATCCGCAGCATTTTGTGCTAAAACTAAAGTATTTTGAATAGTACTTTCGATTTTAGAGTAATGTTCTATTTGCTCTGTTAATGTGGTAACCTTCTCTCTTAATTTGGAATTATCTTTGTATAATTCTTCATAGTTTTCTACTACTTCATCTAAAAATTCATCAACTTCCTCTGGATTATACCCTCTTAATCCTCTTTTAAATTCCTTATTATTAATGTCCATTGGCGTAAGTTTCATAAAATCCCACCTCTATTATGTATATTTTTTTATAATTACTTTATATTTACCACTTTTACTATTCCCAACTATATCTCCCAAAATAAACTTTCCAACTCCTCTTATAGTTATTCTCTCACCACTTAATACCTCTTTGCTTTTATCTCTAATGGTATTATAATCAATTAAAACTTTACCTGCTTCTATTACATCTTGTGCTTTGCTTCTAGATAACTTCATTACCTTAGATACTATAGAATCTAGCCTTAAAGATGGTATTAAAATAATCTCTTCCTTAAATTCAGGTGTAAAAGGAATAAAATCCTCTTCTAAAAGAATAACCTTACAAGGTGATTTACCTACTGTTTCTAAATTACTTATTATATAATCAGCAATTTCTTCACATACAGGTAAATAGCATTCACCACTTTTTATAATTAAATCTCCAAGTTTATTTCTCTTTATCCCCAAAGCTAAAATTGATCCTAAATAATCTCTATGACTAGGTGTTGTAAACTTAGATGTATTTATTATTTTTAATATTTTCATAGGAAATGGAATTTCATAAATATTATTGAAAGATATCATTCTTCTCTCTGCATCTTCAAAAAATCCAGATGATGTTACTTTAAAATCATTAGTGCTTGTAAACTTCTCAAAAAACTTCCATATGTTAGGTGGATAAAAGTTATTACCAAACAAGGGTATATCCTTTTCATAGGACAACTCATATTTTTCATATAAGTTTAAAACTTCTAACCTATCCTCTTCATTGAAACTTTGTAATAGAGTCTTCTTATCCATTGTTAAAATATCATATACAATAGTCTTTCAACTATTTGAATCGCAAATATTGCAAATATTGGTGATAAGTCAATAGGTAAGTTTCCTAAAAACTTATATTGTATTTGCCTAAAAGGTTCTAACACTGGGGAAGTTATACTATTTAAAAATCTCATTATTTCATTGCCTCTATCTTGAATAATCCATGATCCTAGGCATTCTATAACTATTATTACTTCTAGTACTCTAAAAAAAGTAGAAATTAGATTTAGTAACATTCCCATTATACCCACCTACTTTGTCCAACTAAATAATGCTTTTGAGCTTAATTCACTCTTTAATTCATTCGTTACTTCTACATTTGATGGTGAAAGTATATATACACCCTTTTCAATTTCCTGAAGTTCTCCACCTAAAGCATAGCAAGATCCACTAATGAAATCTAATAATCTTTGAGCTATTCTAATTTCAAGAGCTGTTGTATTTACAAGAACTATTCTTCTATTTTTTAATGCATCACATATTTCTGTAGCTTCTTCATATGCTACCGGTTTAGTTATAGTAACTTTTGCAGATGATGAAGTATGAATATTTACAACTTTATTATTCTTTTTATTTTGGATAACAGGTTCAATAGCTTCCTCTAATCCATCTTCATCTTCTAATTCGTCTAAATCGTCGAACTCCTCATCATACTCATCGTATTCTCCAAACCCTAAAAATGATTTTAATTTTGTTTTCATGTCACTCATTTACTTTTCCTCCTGTAAATTATAATTTCTCTTTCCGAAGATTCCCTCTCCAATTCTAATTAAATTTGATCCTTCTTCTATAGCAATATGATAATCATGTGTCATTCCCATAGACAAAATTTCCATTTGTATATTTTTAAATTCCTTATTTTTTAATGAATCAAAAATATCCTTTACCTTTTTAAAATAATACCTATTGCTCTCTTCATTTCCCTTTGGTATAACAGCCATTATCCCTTTTACTTTAACAAATTTACATTTTTCAATCGCTTCTATTAAAGTATCTAAGTCTTCCTCAAGTAGACCACCCTTACTTTCTTCACGACCAATATTTATCTGAATTAAAGTATCAGCTATAATATTCTTTTTACCAAATTCCTTTTCTATAACTTCTAATAACTTAATACTAGAAAGGGAATGAATAAGAAAAGTTTTCCCCACCAAATATTTCACTTTATTAGTTTGAAGGTTTCCAATAAAATGCCATCTTACATCTTTATAAAAATTTTCAAACTTATCTTTAAGTTCTTGGACTTTATTTTCTCCAAAATCCCTAATTCCTGCATTATATGCTTCCTCTAGTTCATTTAGAGGTTTAGTCTTAGAAACCGCTAATAGCGTAACTTCATTTGGTATATTACATCTCAAACTTTCTATATTATTCTTTATATCCATAGCCGTTTCCCTCCTAACAAGAGTAACTAATACTTTACTATAAAGTAATTCTGCATAAAAGTTAAATATCCTTCATAATATTATAAAAATATTATTTATTAATGTCTTCTTCAGCATATTCTACAGCATGATTGCTAGCTGCTGGCATTATAATTTCATCACTTTTTTCAACTGTAACGTCCAAACCTCTAAATTGCTTCAATACTCTTAAATGGCTTCCCTCTGAATTTAGGGATTCTTCCATTAACTCTGCATTTCCTATTACATAAATTTTAAAAGGTGCTGCCTCTCTATCTCCATCATCAAATCCTAAAAAGGCACTATTACATACAACAGCAGTATTAGGTGTTACTCTATGGTTGTTTACCGAAATAGCCTCTGCACCACTACCTCTTAGCTCATTTATTAATAAAGCCATATCACTATCATGCAATATCTTATTCATTACTTCATAATCTGTATCTTCATCATAGTTAATAATAGCATCATTAATTGTAATTATAAGTCCAGGCCCTTTTACCTCATTGAGCCCTGTTAACATCCCATAATCACCTAACTGATTTCTCATATCTTCTAATACTTTTCCATTCATTTTATCATCATTTTTATACTTATCTATCTTCTCTTGAAATTCTCTATTGCTTTTTTGTAATAAACTTATTTGCTTATATAGCTGTGTTCTCTCTTCAATAGCATCTTGATATTCCTTTGCTGTTAATTGCTTTGAAGCTATCCCGTCAAAATTGAAGTTAATTGCAATTAATATACCTACTATCAGTGTTCCAATGAAAAGAGCAATCTTTGCGCTCTTATTTTTCATTTAATCACCTCATTGCCTACTTTTATATTTTTCTATGATTAATCTTCTTATAATAGCAAAGTTATCAAATATTCTTCCACCAAAAACAATAACTGCTGCTATATATATAGGAATTCCTAATTTATCCCCCAAATAAGCTAATGCTGCTGCTAACACTGCATTTCCAAAAAATCCAGATATAAATATATCTGCTTGAAAATTCTTTGACAAATTAGCTCTTACTGCACCAAAAACTGAATCTAAGCAGGCAAGAATAGCTACTGACATATATGGTGAAAATCTTTCTGGTATATTTACATCAAAAACAACCCCTAATATAATTCCAAATAAAAGTCCTATGATTGCTATCATTAATTCTTCCTCCTTACTCCTTTACTGGTGTAATAAAATCGGTTCTATATGACTCTGTAGTTTTTTCAATAAATATATCATCTACAACCTTATAGGTAACATCATAATTATCCAAAGCACCAAACTTTAAAGCTCCAGGAAAATCTAATGCTACATTTAGCTTAGTTTTATCTCCTATGGCTTTTATAACAATAGTTTCTTTAGGACTTACCTTTCTTCCCGATGTTCCTATCCATATTATACTAGTTCCAGAAGAGTTCATTATACCAGTTTGAGCAGTTACTCTATAATCGTTAATAGATATAGCCTCTGCTCTAGCATACCATAAGGTATTTACTAAATGTACAAGTTCAGCACTTCCTAAATCCACACTTGTATCAGTAGCATTGCTAAATATCGGTGTCTTAGGTTTTATAGTAACTATAATCCCTGGCCCTTTAACATCCACTGTTCCAAGCTGTATTCTTGCATTATCAAGTGCTTTCTTTACTTCTAAGTCAACCTTACCATTTTCTGTAGCACTCTCTTCTAATTTTTTTATTTCCTCTGTAAGTTTTGAGTTTGTAGATGCTAACTCTTCTTTTTCTTTCTTTAAACTTTCAACTTCACTTATTATATCAGTATTATTTATGTTGCCATCAGTACCATCCTTTTTAGCAAGCATTTTAAACTGATATGCAAGTAAGAATCCTAATAATGCACATACTACTGCAACAAATATTTGTGATGTTTGCTTTTTCATCTTACTCCTCCTTATTTATAATCTGGTGAGCCTTCATGGCCAACTTTTATATATTCCTTTGGTTTTGCATGAATATATATATTCATAGCATCACTTAACTTTTTTGTTAAGTTTTCATCATTTCCTAATAATACTTGGATATCACCAAAATAAATTTTCATATTTGCCATATCATTAACATCCAAGGATGTAATACTAACACCCTTATTATCTTTTTGCATTTTCTCTTCAGCTTTATATAGTAAATTTAATACTTTTTCTAACCTTGTATTTTCCTCTATTTTCATCCCAACTTCTTTATCTTTAATATTTAGTCCTTTTATTTCAATTAAGTTTTTCCCATCTAAAGAATTTGTTCTTTCTAATAAATGTAAATCTTCAGAAATTATATCAAAGCTATTTCCATTCTTTTGATAATATATACCTTTCTTTTCGTTTACATTAACCTCTAAGGTTTTTGGTAACTTTTTGGATATTGTAACTGTATTTACATATGGATTTTGCATTAACTTTTTTATTAGTTCATCTTTATTAAAAGTAATTATATTACTACCCTTAACTTCTTCTGCATTTGTTTTAACAAACTCTCCTGTTATTAAAGAATCTCCTTTATACACTATTTTATTTACCGTAAAAAACTCCGTTTTGTAAGCTAGAAAAGTTCCTATTCCTAATAATAATATAAGGAGTAATATGCATTTCTTAATTAATCTTTTTTTTCTCTTTTTTCTTATATAAATATTGTTGCTTTTTACCATAATCCATCCCTATTCCAAACTTTTTATAAATTAACATAATATACACTTTTCCTTCTTATATCATACCACTTTATATTACCTATTTCATTAAAAAAATATGATAATTAAGATATTTTTTATAATTATCTATTTAATCTCCCTTTACTTTTTTATAAATAATTGTATAAAAAAGGTGTGGTAAATATTTATTTTTTCCTTTCGTACTTAAAGTTTTACACTTTTATATATAAAAAATACTACTGCACATTTTGTACAGTAGTATCTTATTAATCTTCTTTACCTACACGCTGTCTAGATATATTTAATAACACGCCCATTGCCGTCATGGTTATAGCTAATGATGTTCCACCATAACTTATAAAAGGAAGGGGAACTCCAGTTACAGGCATTGAACCAGTTACAACAGCTATATTTATTATTGCTTGGAATCCAATTATACTTGTAATCCCCATAGCTAGCAATGAACCGTAAGTATCTCTTGCTTCCATTGCCACCTTAACACCTCTCCAAATTAAAAATACAAATAGAGATATTATTACTAAGCACCCTATTAGCCCTAATTCTTCACCAATTATAGAGAATATAAAGTCATTATGTGGCTCTGGCATATATATTGTCTTTTGTCTTGATTGTCCTAAACCTAATCCTGTAAGTCCCCCTGCCCCTAAGGCATAAAAGGACTGGATAAGCTGATATCCTTTATCAGCTGCATCTTTCCAAGGATCTAAGAAATTTAGCATTCTATCTCTTCTATACTCCTCTCCTAAGGCAAAAACCAAGGCTGCTGCCACAAGGGTTGGAGCTACAACACCAAACATATGCTTATTCTGACCACCTGCTACAAATAGCAAAACAAAGGTTACTATCATAATAAGAGCTGCAACACTAAGATTCTTTTGAGCAAGAACCATACCTGCATAAAGACCACCTACACATAATGGTGGAATAACTCCATGCCAAAAATCTTTTATTCCATCACCTTTTTTAGTTAAATGCCAAGCTAAAAAGAGGACAACTACATATTTTGCCAACTCAGAGGGCTGAAAGGATAATGGTCCTAGCTTTATCCATCTATATGCACCATTTGTTGGCTCAAATAAGTAAACAGCAAAAAGTAATGGAACAGTAACTACCATTAATATTCCTGTTACTCTCTTTAACTTATGATAGTCAATAGCCATAAAAACAAATAAGGCTATTGCTCCTAAAGCACAAGCAATCAACTGTTTTTTTAAGAAGGCAGTACTATCATGTTGCTTAAACATTGCAAAATAAGAACTTGCCGAATATATCATTACAGTTCCTATAGCAACTAAAATAAGTACTGTATAAAAAATGCCATAATCTATAGTCCCCATTTTTCTTTTTTTGGGTCTACCTTTCATCATACATAAATCCTCCACCTATCTATTACTAAAGTGAAACAAAACCTATAATGCATAATATTAAAGTTATTATAGAGAATACTGTTACTATCTTTACTTCTGACCATCCACATTGTTCAAAATGGTGATGTAATGGAGCCATCTTAAACACTCTCTTTCCTGTTAACTTAAATGAAGTAACCTGAATAACTACTGAAAGTGTCTCAGCAACATAAATTCCTCCAACTATTAAAACTACTAGTGGAGTTTTTAATACCATCATAATTGTGGCTAATGCTCCACCTAATGCTAAAGATCCTGTATCACCCATAAACACCCTTGCTTTATATGCATTGAATTTTAAAAATCCTATTAATGCTCCCACTAAAGCTATAGCAAATACTGCTACGCTGTAATGCCCCATATTAAAGGCTAAAATACTAAAGAAAGTAAAAACTAAAACACTTACTGATGTAGCTAAACCATCTAATCCATCAGTTAAATTAACTGCATTAGTAATAGCTGCATAATAGAAAATTACAAAAGGTATGTATATCCACTTCAAATCTATAGCAAAATCTGCAAATGGTATTGATATTGATGTTCCTACAAACTTATAACCATAGTAAGCTAAAGCTACAGAAAATATTATTTGAAGTATAAACTTTTGTCCTGATTTTAATCCTTCATTTTCTTTATGAATAATCTTTAAAATATCATCTAAAAAACCTATAAGTCCAAAAGCTAGAGTTCCATATAAAACTATCATACCTTCACTAGTAAACTTATATCTCATTATTATCATTACCAAAGTAATAGAAATTAGAAATATTAATCCCCCAATAGTAGGTGTTCCAGCTTTCTTCATATGGCTTTGTGGCCCATCTTTTCTTATATTTTGACCAAACTTAAGTTTATGAAGCATTGGAATTATTATAGGCCCTAGTATTAATGAAAAAACTAGTCCTAACCCAAATGCTACTAATACTGTTCTATTAAAAAATCCACTAAATAATTCCCCCATCTTTTCTGCTGCTTTGTAAGCAGCTCACCTCCTTCGTTATATATCTAAATTTTCTAGGGCTTTTACTATTTCTTCAAACTTAACTCCCCTAGATGCCTTAATTATTATAGCATCTCCTTCTTTTATTACATTTCTTAAATCTTCTATTAAGTCTTCTTTTGTGTTATAAAGCTTAACACTATCCTTTTTAAACCCCATTTTATAGTTTTCTTTTTCTTCACCTGTTGAAATCAGTAGGTCTGCCTTATTAGTGGCATACTCACCAACTTCTTTGTGTGCCTTCTCTGACTCATTACCAAGTTCATTCATATTTCCTAAAATAGCTATCTTTCTTTTACCCTTTGTATTTTCTAATACATCTAGAGCAGCTTTCATTGAATCAGGACTAGCATTATAACAATCATTAATAATTGTAACCTTATCTTTATTAATAAATTGTAATCTCATAGAAGTAGCTTCTAAGTTGTCTAACCCCTTTATCATATCTTCATAGCTTACATTAAGTTCTCTACAAGCAGCTATACCAAGCAAAGCATTTAATACGTTATGTGCTCCTACCATAGGAAGATTAAATCTATATTCACCTTCTTGGCTTACTACAGTAAAGGATGTTTCTTTATCTGTTAGTTCAATATCTTTTGCTCTAAAGTTAAAACTTTCATCATATCCTGTTTTTATAAGTTTATAGAAATCACTTTCTACATTTGGAAGATACTCATCTTCTCCATTAACTATTAAAACATTATCCTTTGTAAAGAAATCTGTAATTTCCATCTTTGCTTTCAAGATATTTTCTCTTGTTTTTAAATTTTCAAGATGTGATAATCCAATGTTTGTTATAAGTCCAATATTAGGTCTTGAACATTCTGCAAGCTTATGTATCTCTCCTAAATCACTCATTCCTAATTCTAGAACAGCTACATCATATGTAGAATCTAATTGAAATACCATAAGAGGTAAACCAACTTCATTATTAAAATTTCCTTTAGTTTTAAACACCTTATACTTATTACTTAAAAAGGCTGCAACTAAATCTTTTGTAGATGTCTTTCCTGTAGATCCAGTTACTCCAATTACCTTTATTCCTAGTTTATTTCTATAATAGTGTGCAAGATCTAATAGAGCATCATATGTATTTTTGACTTTAATAATTATTCCTAAACCTTGAATATCCTCTAGACTACCTACAACTTCATCAATTATAGCTATGGATGCACCTTTTTCTAATGCATCTTTTGCATAGACATTACCATTAAAGTTTTCACCTTTTAATGCTATAAAAACATTGTCTTTTTCAATCTTTCTAGTATCAGTATTTACATTATTGAAATTTCTGTTTTCATTATCTACTAGAATTTCACCTTTTACTGCTAGTACTAATTCATCAAAGCTTAATTCCACGTTATCTACCTCTTCTTCCTATAACATTCAACAATATGTGGAATACTGCTTATGCAATATTCCACATAATTAATTATAATATAAATATTAAACTAATATTCCTTTTCTTTTTCCTTTAATATTTTATCAACAATTTCTCTTTCGTCAAAGTGTATTTTACCACTTTTTAATTCTTGATAAGTTTCATGACCTTTACCAGCAATTACAATTACATCTCCAGCTTGTGCTAAATCAATTGCTCTTTTAATGGCTTCTTTTCTATTTTCTATAACTTCATAGTTATTTTTATTTATCCCTTTAATAATATCGTCTATAATTCTTATAGGTTCTTCAGTTCTTGGGTTGTCAGAGGTTATTATTGAAATTTCAGAGAGTTCTGTTCCTATTTTCCCCATTTGAGGCCTTTTAACTTTATCCCTGTCTCCCCCACATCCAAATACAGATATTAGTCTATTTTTTTTAAATCCATTCACTGTAGTTAAAATATTATCTAATCCATCTGGTGTATGTGCATAGTCGATTATTATTGTATAAGGTAACTTATATTCTTTTCCTACTTTTTCACACCTTCCAGTAACAACAACATCTTTTATGCCCTTTTTTATTGATTCAATAGACACATTAAGAGCAAGGGAGGCCCCTATAGCACCAAGAGAATTATAAATATTAAACTCACCTGGCAATCCAACCTTTATAGTTTCTTTTTTTCCTTTAAGGTTAATATCATAAGTTGAAAATTCACTTTCACACTTTTCATTAAAGGCTTTATAATCTGATTCGCTTTTTACAGAATAAGATAGTGATTCTCCAGATATTTCATCTATTATTCTCTTTCCATAATTATCGTCAACATTTACAATACTTATACCACTTTCTTTAAAAAGCTTCAATTTAGCCTCGTAATAATTTTCAAAGGTTTTATGAAAATCAAGATGATCACGAGTAAGATTTGTAAATATACCAACATCAAAATTAATTCCATACACCCTATCAAGGGCTAGAGAATGTGATGATACTTCCATTACGCAATATTCACATTTTTTCTCTACCATCTCATGAAACAATTTGTAAAGTTCTAGTGATTCCGGCGTTGTTCTTTCTGAAGGTACTATTATATTTCCTATATGATTTGATATTGTTCCTACAAGTCCTACCTTATGTCCTTCTTTTTCTAAAATGCTTTTTATCATAAAGGTTGTTGTTGTTTTCCCGTTGGTGCCTGTAACTCCAATCATTTTCATTTTTTTATGAGGATTATTATAGAAGGTGGCAGAGACTATAGCTAATGCTTTCCTAGTCTCCTCCACCTTTACTATAGTTATTTCTTTATTTTCTAATTGTATATCTTCTTCACATACAATTACTTTTGCACCCTTTTTAACAGCTTCGTTAGCATACTTGTGTCCTTCATTCTTTAAACCTCTTATACAAAAGAAGATATCTCCACTTTTTATACGTCTGCTATCATAACTAATGCCATTTATATCTACATTTAAGTTACCTTGAATTATTGTATAATTGCTTTTTTCTAAAAGCTTTTGAAGAATCATTTTTTTACCTCTATTAATTATTAAAAGAAGTTCTTACTCATTAATCTCCATACTCATTGTTTAATTCTAGTTTAACTGTTGTTCCTTTTTCAATTAATTCACCATAAGGAATACTTTGACTTTGAACCATTCCTTCACCATCTACCGAATACTTAAGTCCTAGTGAGCCTAATAGAGCTGATGCTTTCTCTAAAGAATATCCTCTAATATCAGGCATTATAACTCTTGTTAAGTTTTCTGCTTCTCCCTCAGTATAAAGTGTTATTTTTGATCCTTCTTTTACTGCATATCCTGGGAATGGTGTCATTGATTTTACATATGATCCATTTCCAACAACTTCACACTCTAACTTTTGTTCTTTTATAATTTTTTTAGCTTCTTCTATATTCTTTCCTCTTACTTCTGGAACTGTAACTTCTTTTACTATTGAAACAGCATTTTCTGATGAGAACTTACCTTCCATGTAATTGAATATATTTGTAAATAAAGTTTTAGCATATGGTGTACATACAGGACCTGCATAATACACACCAGTTCCTGGTTCATCAACAGATACCATTATAGTTACCTTTGGATCATCTACAGGCGCCATACCTACAAAAGTTGATAAATATTTGGAAGATGAATAAGTACCATTTTCAACTTTTTGTGCAGTACCTGTTTTACCTCCAATATGATATCCCTCCATGAAAGTACCTTTTCCTGATCCTGAAGTAACAACTCTTTCAAGGTATTGTCTTAATTGAGCTGTATTCTCTTCAGATGCTAATTTCTTAGTTGTAGCTTCAAAAGATTCGTCCATTACTCTTGTTCCATTTTCATCTTTATGAGTAATTTCTTTCATTATATGAGGTTGAATCCATGTACCTCCATTAGCTACAGTATTAAATGCAGCCATATATTGAACAGAATTTACTGTGTTAGTTTGTCCAAAAGCTATTGTAACTAAGTCTGTAATAGACATATTTGCAGCCTTCTTTATAATTCCCTTTGCTTCACCTGGTAAATCCACACCAGAAATTTGTCCAAAACCAAACTTCTTAATATACTCAACTAAAGTTTCGCTACCTATTTTTTCACCAAGTTGCATAAATCCAACGTTACATGAATTTTGAATTATTTCTCCAAATGTTTGAGTACCATGTCCTCCAGACTTCCAACACTTTATTCTTCTATTACCATATGTTAGACTTCCATTACAGGTGAATGTATCATTTTCCGAAACTAAACCTTCTTCCATAGCAGTAATAGCAGTAATTACCTTAAATATAGATCCTGGTTCAAAGGTATCATTTACTAGCCTATTTCTCCACATTTTTTGAAGTTTTTCTCCATCAGTTTCTCCCACAAAATTTTCTATTCCATCATAAGGATTATTAGGATCAAAGTCAGGTTTATTTACCATAGCAAGTATTTCTCCTGTTTTGGGGTCCATTACTAAAACAGAAACTGCCTTAGCCTTATGATCAATTAATGCTTGGGATGCTACACTTTCAGCAAAAAATTGTATATTTTCGTCTATAGTTAAAGTTACATCTTTTCCATCAACTGGATTAGTAAATTGTGAAATTGTGTAAGGAAATCCTCCACTTTGACTTTCTAACTCAGTTATCTTTCTTCCTGGAACGCCAGAAAGTGCACTATCATATTGTAATTCTACTCCTGTAAGACCTTTACCATCACTATTAGTTGACCCTAAAACATGAGATAAAAAAGATCCATTAGGATAATATCTTTTTGTATCTGGCGAAACAATTATTCCAGACAATTTTTTTTCTTCTATTAATTTCTTTAAATTATCAGCTTGTTGTTTTTCTATTCTTCTTATTAAAGTAGCTGCACCTGCATCTTTACCACTTGGAAGTTTTGTATCCAACTTTTTTTGAACATCTTTAGTTTCCATACCTACTGCTTCAGCAATTAAAGGTGCAAGCTCTGCACTAGACTTATACCCTTTATTATTTTCTATACTTTTTTTATAGTATGCTCTAATTGCATTCAAGTCAAAATCAACTCTATAAACATTAGCAGAAACAGCTAATTCTACACCATTTCTATCTAATATTCTCCCTCTTCTAGCATCAATTTTTACTTCGCTTGTCCACTGTTCCTTTGCCATTGCAGAATATTCAGCATGTTTTCCAATCATTATGTAAGCTAGTCTTACACTCAAAACAAAGAATAGAAATGTCAACCCTACTAGAGCCAAACTCATTCTCTTCTTCATTGAAGCTTTGTCTCTGAATCTACTATTCTTCACTCATATTCCTCCATCTATCATTGTTCCGTAGCTAAGTCATATAAAATATAAGGGATGCTACTATTAATCTAGTGCATCCATTATTTTAGAAAACAATCCACTCTTATTATCTTTTGCATTAGTTTCATCATTTTCTAAATCTTCAAAATAGTTTCCCGATAAATCCATCTGTAACATTTCATCCTTTGTAGCTACTACCATCCCTAATTTCTCCTCAGCATTAGTTTTGATATTATCTAATGATGCTACTTTTAGGAGTTCAACTCTTAATGCTTCATTTTCATCATCAACGCTTTTAATTTCGCTATTAAGTTTTGCCAAATCACTTTGCATTGAATATACCTTAGTATCTCTTGCTATTGTTATAACACCTAGTATTGCAATTGCAGCGGCTATTTGACGTGCACCTTTTCTCTTACGTCTTTCCTCTTCAAGTTTTCTTCTCTTTCTTTCTCTCTTTGCCTTTTGTAGTTCCTCATATCTTTTTCTGTCAGGTTCACTACTTCTTCTTGGCTGAGTTGCTGTATTCCCTCTTATATATTCATACTCTTTTACTATCATTTTATTCACATCCCCATTTTTTTATAACTAATCTCTAAAATCTCTCTATAACTCTTAACTTAGCACTTCTACTTCTTGGATTTTCTTCTACTTCTTCTTTTGATGGTTCAATAGCTTTTCTTGATATAAGCTTAACTAAAGGTTTCTTCCCGCATACACAGATTGGGAACTCCTTTGGACAAGTACATGGATTTGCAAGTTCTCTAAACTTTAACTTTACAATCCTATCTTCTAAGGAATGGAAGGTTATAATTGCCATTCTTCCACCTTTATTTAGTCTATTCACCCCATCTTCAATAGCTTTATTTAGAATTTCCAGCTCCCCATTAACTTCTATTCTAATAGCTTGAAAGGTTCTTTTAGCCGGATGAGGACCTTCTCTTCTAGCTTTTGCAGGTATTGCTGCCTTTATTATGTCAACAAGCTCTAGAGTAGTTTCTATTGGCTTTTCTTCTCTTTTATTAACTATAAATTCCGCTACTCTTTTTGCAAACTTTTCCTCACCATAATCTCTTATAATTCTCCAAAGATCCTCCATGGAGTAACTATTAACTACGTCATAAGCAGAGAACTCTCTATCTCTGTTCATTCTCATATCTAAAGGAGCATCTTTCATATAACTAAATCCTCTTTCTCCCTCATCTAATTGATAAGAGGACACCCCAAGATCCATTAATATTCCATCAACTTTTGGTATTTCTAATTCTTCTAAAATACTATCTATATTATGAAAATTATTATGGACTAACTTCTTATTTTCATATTCTTTTAATCTTTCACCAGCTGCTTTTAAAGCATCTGTATCCTGGTCTATTCCTACCAATAAACCATCCTTTGATAACCTTTGTAATATATGAGATGAATGACCTGCTCCCCCTAGGGTACAGTCTACATAAATTCCATCATCTTTTATATTTAAGGCATCAAGACATTCATTTAATAAAACTGAAACGTGTTTAAATTCCATTGTCAAAACTCCTTATATTCCTAAGTCACTCATTTTTTCTGCAATTGATTCAAAATCAACATTAGAATCATTGTATTCTTGCCACTTTTCTTTACTCCATATTTCTACTCTAGTTAATACTCCTATACTTACTATTTCCTTTTCTATTCCTGCATATTCTTTAAGATTTTGTGGAATCAACCCTCTTCCTTGCTTGTCCATCTCTATTTCACATGCTCCTGCAAAGAAAAACCTTACAAAAGATCGAGCATCTCTATTGGTAAGAGGTAGAGTTTTCATCTTTTCTTCTAAATTTTTCCATTCATCTTGTGGGTAAGCATATAGGCATCCATCTAGCCCCTTTGTAATAACAAACTTATTACCTAGCTCCTCCCTTAACTTGGAGGGTACAATCATTCTGTTTTTACTATCTAAGGCATGTTGATATTCACCAATAAACATTTTTGTACTCCTCTATATACTTTATAGTGATTTTACTCTACTTTCAACCACTTTACACCACTTTTACCCACTTTTTTATAAATATTCGAGAAAACTTTCTAAATCCCTTCTATAATTGGAAAATAATTTGAATTTTTTTCAAAAAAAAATAGAAGAGACATCTAAAAAGATATCTCTTCTTTAAAGCTGTAATTTACTTTATACATTAAATCTAAAGTTAACTACATCTCCATCTTCCATTATATAGTCTTTTCCTTCTAATCTATAAAGACCTTTTTCTTTAGCTTTTGCTTCTGAACCACATTCAACTAAATCATCGTAAGCAACAACTTCTGCTCTTATAAATCCTCTTTCAATATCTGAGTGAATCTTTCCTGCTGCTTGTGGAGCTTTTGTTCCAGCTTTAATCGTCCAAGCTCTTACTTCTTGAACACCAGCTGTTAAGAAACTCATAAGTCCTAATAATTTATAAGAAGCTCTTATAAGCTTATCTAATCCTGATTCATCTAATCCATATTCTGATAGCATTTCTGCCTTTTCTTCTTCATCAAGTCCTGATAATTGTTCTTCAAGACTAGCACATACTATCATAACTTCTGCCTTTTCAGCCTTAGCATATTCTTGGACTTTCTTTACATAATCATTTTCTAAATTTCCACTCATTAAATCATCTTCAGATATGTTACATGCATATAAAACTGGCTTCGAAGTTATTAAGAATAAACTTTTTACAAATACCATTTCTTCTTCAGTAAAATCTAATGATCTAGCTGGTAAATTCTTTTCTAATTGAGCCTTTATTTTTTCCATTATTGCATATTCTGCCTTAGCTGCTTTGTCACCAGATCTAACAAGCTTTAATGATTTTTCCATTCTTCTTTCTAGAATTTCTAAATCTGAGAATATAAGCTCTAAATTTATAGTTTCTATATCTCTTATTGGATCAACGCTTCCTTCTACGTGAACAACATTTTCATCATCAAAACATCTAACAACATGTACTATTGAAGCTACTTCTCTTATATGAGAAAGGAACTTATTTCCTAGACCTTCTCCTTTAGACGCTCCTTTAACTAGTCCTGCAATATCATAGAATTCTATTGCTGTATAAACTTTTCTTTTAGTATTATACATTTTTTCTAGTACATCTAATCTCTTATCTGGTACTGATACAACACCAACGTTTGGTTCTATAGTACAGAATGGATAGTTAGCTGATTCTGCTCCTGCCTTTGTAATTGCGTTAAATAAGGTACTTTTCCCTACGTTTGGTAAACCTACTATTCCTAATTTCATATTCTTACATTCCTTTCTTCCTAAAAACATTCCACCTAATGTCGTAAAAAATGGTTTAAAAGCTATTAGTGTTTTAAACTTCCAACTTTTAAACCATTGCTTTTCCTAAATATGCAATGTTACTTAACTTAAATGCATCCACTGTTTACATCATAAGTCTAATTATATGTATTTATTTGATTTTTTTCAATACCTTTGACCATGTTTTAGATTTCCTTTATATTAAATAAAATAAAAAGGACGAATTAAGTCCTTTTTATTCTCAATTTGAATAATCTTGCTAAGCAAAACATTCATTATATATAATATTTAAAAATTCCTCTTCATCTAAATCTTTAAAGTTATTAGAAATACTTATATATTTATTTTCACCAATGACAATATACTTTTTCCCTAGTTTATTATTGTTTGCATAAACACAAACATCTTTAGGTAGATTGGTTTCTATAATTTCTAATATTAAATCAGCATCATCATATTCATATGATAATTTACAAAAGCTTTTAATTTTTTTATTTACACATAACTCAAAAAGCCAATTACTATCACATATAAAAGTATCATAAAAAAATAATTCATTTTCTCCTTCACTAAAATAGCTTCTATTTTCTGCTATTATACTTTTAGAACTATATACCTTATTACATGTTTCTTCATATCCAAAATCATTTAATATTAAATTTGATATATACTCATAATTTTTCTTAATATCATTGGAGAATGTGCCTCCTAATACATTAAATACTGTTAGATTAATAAAAAGAATATACATCACTATACAACTTAAAATAGTAATAATTATATTAGTTCTTCTCTTAAAATTCTTTTTCTTTAAAAATTTTATTATCATATAAAAAAGAAGCATAAAAACTAAAAAGAAAGATAAAACAGATACTATTTCGACTCTAGAAAAACTACTATCCATTGCAGGAGTAACAATAATAAATACTAGTGCAAGTATTATTCCTATTATATAAAGTTTATTTTTTCTTTTTAATGATTTATACGAGTTATATGGTATGAATTTATTTTCTTTTAAACTTATTCTACTTTTTATAATCCACTGAATAAATAAAATTAGTTCTATAGAATAATAAAGTATGGCTGCACTATATATAAATGAACATAATATCATTACATTACTTGAGAAAATAGTCTTTACCATACCAAAGCTAGCAAACCATTGGTAAAAAACAATCATCCATAAAGCAACAATAACTGCATATCCCAAGACATTCCACATAGATGCCTTTATTATTTGTTTAAATTTTTCTTTCTCATCAGTGTGTATTGGGATTAACTCTAAATTATCTTCAGTATAAAAAATTTGAATCTTACCTTTGCTACAAACATATTTCCAACCAGCTTCTTCACAATAATCTCTATATCTTAATGTTTCTTCATTATCTTCAGCATGGAAGAAAGT
Source organism: Clostridium paraputrificum AGR2156 (assembly GCF_000424025.1). NCBI lineage: Bacteria > Bacillati > Bacillota > Clostridia > Eubacteriales > Clostridiaceae > Clostridium > Clostridium paraputrificum. Next base: position 63,848 of record NZ_AUJC01000005.1, on the reverse strand, counting down.
AACATCTCCAAGTATATCAACTGTAAATTTTAATTTTCTTGCTTTAATCTTTTCAAATTTAAATATGTTGCCACTAATAGAAGTTAATAACCATCCTTTACTTGCCTCTTCTTCTAAAAACTCTTCTACAGCTGCACACTCATATGGCATAAAATTAAATAAAACTCTTTTTTTATTTTTATTCTTCATATCTCTCCTCCAAAAATTCTCTTCCTTCTGCAACCAAAGTTTTTAACCTTTTATATTCACATTCTAAGATTTCTTTGCCCTTACCAGTAATCTTATACATTCGTTTTCTTCCTACCCTAGAGGTTTCAATAATCATATGCTCTTCCTCAAACTTTCCTAAAAGAACATATAAAGTTCCAGGTCCAACTTTAACCCTTCCATTTGAAATATCTAAAACATTCTTCATTATATCTACTCCACATTTTTCATTAAGAAGAGATATTAAAACATAATACATAGGTTCAGTTAAATTTTGAAATTGTTCTCTAGCCAAATTATCACCGTCCTTATATCGATAATCGATATTGTCAACTCTCCTTGTAAATCATTCCAGTATTTTAGGTGGACATAATACAAATAATAACCTTGAAATTCAAAAAGAAATTAGGTGATTATATGAAGAAAAAATTATTTGTATTTGCTCTTTTAATAGCTTTAATTGTTTCTATAATTCCTATGAATGTTATGGCTCTCACAGCTAGTGACACTACAGAACTTAATTGGTATTACGTTGCAAGAGTAAAAGGAGAAACACCTGAACCCGCAAAAGAATCTGCATCATTTCTAAAAGAATGTGGAGGATATTATGTAGGTGACACTTCTCAAAAAGTTTTATATTTAACTTTTGATGAAGGATATGAGAAAGGGTATACTAGTGCAATACTTGATACACTTAAGGAGCTTAAAATACCTGCTGCCTTTTTTGTTGTCAAGCCATACATAGATAGCGAACCTGAATTAATAAAGAGAATGGTTGATGAAGGTCACTTAGTTTGTAATCATTCTAACCATCATCCATCTATGGCTTCAATTACTGATCCTGAAAAATTCAAAAAGGAATTAACTGACGTTGAAGCTGCATTTAAAGAGCTAACAGGAAAAGATATGCCAAAATACTTTAGACCCCCAATGGGTAAATATTCCAAAAAATCTTTAGAGATGACTAAAGCTTTAGGATATAAATCTATCTTCTGGAGCTTTGCTTATAAAGATTGGTTAGTTGATGATCAACCTAGCGAAAGTTTTGCTATAGAAAAAATTAAAAAAGGTGCTCATCCTGGAGGAATTTTATTATTGCACGCTGTATCAAGTACAAACACAAAAGTTATGAAGCAAGTGTTAAGTGATTTACAAGCTGAAGGCTATGTATTTAAATCTCTTGATGAGTTGCCAGAATAAAATTTCACAAAGAAAAAGTATAGGAATGTTTTTTCCTATACTTTTTTAATATTTATTTATATAAATATATATTGTTATATTTATAAGAATTAATGAAAGGCATTACTCTATAATTATATCTTTTTGATCAACTGTATCCCCATAAGCTGGCTTCAAAGTTTTATCATAAGCCTCTTTTATTTTTCCTTCTTTAGAAAGCTTATTGATTTCATCATTTAACCAGTTTAAAAGTTCAGTGTCCCCTTTCTTAACAGCAGGTGCTATTACATCTTCATCACCAAGATTTTTAATTCCTACAGTGTAACCTTTATTCTCTACAGCCCATGCAAATAATAAAGTATTGTCATGAGCTAAAGCAGCTCCTCTTCCATCCTTCAAAGCTTCAAAAGCTTCTGTGTTCTGATCAAACTTTAACAATTCCATATCAGGATAATTTTTTGAGAAATAAGCATCAGCTGTTGTTCCCTTGTTTACAATTAACTTTTTACCTTTTAACTCATTAACATCAGTAATTACTGTTCCATCTTTTGAAACAACCCCTAAAGCAACTTTCATATATGGATTTGCAAAATCCACCTTCTCTTTTCTCTCATTTGTAACTGTAAAATTAGCTAAGATAATATCAACTTTATTTGCCTGCAAAAATTCAACTCTACTAGCTGCCTCAACTAAAACAAACTCTACCTTTGTTTCATCCCCAAACAAATCCTTTGCTATTTCCTTTGCAATTTCTACATCATAACCTTGGTTTATACCATTGGAATCTACATATCCAAAAGGTGGCTTATCACTAAAGACACCAATTTTTATAGTTCCACGTTTTTTTATTGACTCTATAGAAGATTCATTTTCATTCTTGCCACCACATCCAATTAGGCTCAAAACTAACAGCACAGCAGAAAGTAATACTCCAATAACTTTAAATTTCTTTTTCATAAAATATGCCCCCTTTTAATAATTTAAAATATTTAAAAATGATCTTGCCCTCTCTGTTTTAGGATTTGTAAAGAACTCTTCTGGACTAGTTATCTCTACTATCTTCCCTTCATCCATAAAAGCTATCTTATTAGCCACTTTTCTAGCAAAAGACATTTCATGAGTTACAACTATCATAGTCATACCATCCTTTGCTAAGGCTTGTATAACTTCTAATACTTCTCTTACCATCTCTGGGTCTAATGCAGCTGTTACTTCATCAAAAAGCATTATATCTGGATTCATACATAAGGCTCTAACTATAGCAATTCTCTGTTTTTGCCCTCCTGATAACTCCCTAGGAAAAGATTTTTTCCTATCTAGAAGTCCAACCTTTTCTAATAATTTATCAGCCTTAGCTTCTACTTCTTCTCTTTTTCTCTTCTGAACCTTTAAAGGTCCTAAAAGAATATTATCTATTACATTCATGTGAGAAAATAATTCATAGCTTTGAAATACCATTCCTATTTTTCCTCTTACTTTAGTCCAAGAAATATCTTTCCCAAGTTCACCCAAACCATCTAAGGTAATTACTCCATCATTTATATTCTCAAGCCCATTAATACATCTTAATAGAGTACTTTTGCCACAACCTGAAGGGCCTAATAAAACTAAAACCTCACCTTTATGAAGATCTAAGTCCACTCCTTTTAAAACCTCTATATTGCCAAAACTTTTTCTTAGTCTTTGTATTTTTAAAAACTCATCTGCCATATCTCTTTACCTCCTAACTTATCCATTTTCCCTCTAAATATTTTGATAATAGAGAAAGTGGATAACAAATAATAAAGTATAGAATAAATATTGTTCCATATATCCAAAATGATGCTGAAGGATTTGTTAAAATTGAGGATTCTATTATTTGCTGTCCAATTTTAATTACTTCAACAACACCAATTAAAACTACTAAAGAGCTTGTTTTAATCATCCTAGTGGCTAAGTTTATTGCACCTGGAGTTATTCTTCTTAATGCTTGTGGAATCAATATATATCTAAATGTTTGTCCATTGCTTAGCCCTAAGGCATAAGATGACTCCCACTGATGTTTTTCTATTGATGTTAAAGCACCTCTAACTATATCTCCCATTTCTGCAGTTCCCCATATAACGAAAACAATTATAGATACAAGCACTCCATCAATATGAGTATTTAAAGCAGTCGCAACTCCAAAATATACAATAAATAACCATACTAAAATTGGTATTATTCTAACTGCTTCAAGATATAATCTACACAACGCTTTTATAACCTTATTTTTACTAGTCATTATTACTCCTAAAATTACACCTAGAATAGTTGCTAGTATTACTGAAATAAAAGCTATTTTACAGGTAACTAATAAACCACCAAGAAGTCTCTCAAGATTTTTCCCTTGAAAAATAACATCAATCCCCATACTTTGCAGACCTTCCTTTCTTCTCTAAACAACTAATCAATACAGATATTGGAAGTAATATTATCAAATAAAAAATAACCAATAAAAATAATGCTTCTATAGTTTTATATTCCATACCAATAATGTCTTTAGCTAAAAACATTAAATCTGCCACGGCTATCGCCCCAACAATGGAAGTTTCCTTTAACAAGAATAAACAATTAGCTCCTATTGATGGTATTGCAATAGATATAGCTTGTGGTAGAACAATATATCTCAATGTTTGAAATCTAGTTAGCCCTATGCTTAATCCAGATTCAATCTGTCCTTTGGAAACTGCCTCTAAACCTCCTCTTATTGCTTCAGCCATATAACTGCCCCCTAAAAAGGTTAATCCTATAACTCCACAAGTAAACCCACTTAGTTTTATCCCAATTTTGGGCAACCCATAAAATAAGAAAAATAATTGGATTAATAAAGGAGTATTTCTAGACATCTCTATATAAGCCTTAGAAATAGTCTTTAAAATTCTAACCTTATAGAAAATCAGATTACTACAGATCAAGCCAACAACTACTGAAAGAATTATTCCAATAGCCCCTAATTCCAATGTTAAAATTGTTGCATCTACATACCTTGGTAAAGCCTCAATTATAAACTCCCAATTCATATAACTTCCCTCCTATGAAAATAAGCCTCATCTCTTAATACATAAGAGACGAGGCTTTTTGCTCCGCGGTTCCACCCTAATTAGATTCTATAAAATCCCACTTAACTATGTACTTTCATACACTTACGCTATAACCGGCGCACCGTGATAGTCCTACTATAATTCTTCAAACTATCTGCTCTAGAGGGCACTTCACTATTCTCATTATAGAAGTTCTCACCAAACACCTCTTCTCTGTGATAATTGCAAAATAGCTACTTTTCTCTTTCTACGCATTTAAAAATGTTTTCTAAAATTTATATGGTATTAATAACCTATAAATACTAAATCTACTTTTATCTCTTATCTTTATTTTTCTTTCGTTTAATTTTGTAATATTATTATATAAAAAAAACCATAAAGTGTGATTAACTACTTTATGGCTAAAATATTAAGATGGATATATTTCATTATTCATTTTCTTTACAATACTGTCTTTTCTCTTAATTGATTTCTCTTCTAATTCAACTAACTCTAACTCAACACTTTTTGCAAAAGGCTTATCTCTTAGTGAATTTAAATTAACTTTAACATTTACAATTGCACTTTCAATAGCTGCATGTAAAAGAATAGCTGCACATCCTGCATCTGATATAAGCATTCTATTTCCATACTTTACAGCTACATCTATATTATCATAAAAATTATAACACTCCTTAGCAAGTTCCAAAGGAGCCTTCATAGCCTTAACTGTTCCTTGAACTATAGCTGCACTTCTAATTTTCTTTTCTTCATCAGAATCTTTAGGAAGCTTATAACAATCCATAAGTTTATTAAAATACTCTCTATCCAACTCCATTAGTTCCATTGATTTTTTTATAAACTTACCACTTGCTTCTTTAAAGTCTAGTACTGTCTTTTTTGTTTCTCCATCTAAACTTTCAAAGGACTTTTTATTTACAGTCAATGAATAAACCATTGAATTTAGGCTTCCGGAAAGAGCAGCTACAAGCCCTGCTACACTTCCTCCACCTGGAGATGGTGATGAAGATGACAAGTCTTCTAAAAATTCATCTATTTTATAATCCTTAAACCTCATACTATTACCTACCTTCTAGTTTTTATCTAATTATAAAAAAAAGAGTAACTTTTTACAAGTTACCCTTAGCTTTTAATATGGGTTATTATATTCATTTCTAAAAGCAAACTCTTTAATATCCTTTGCTTTATAATGCTCTTTTTCTTCTGCTATCTCACCTACTGGTGTTATACCTATAATTTTGTATTCATCAGGTATCTTTAATATATCTTTTACCTCACCTTCATCTATGGCACCAATCCACAATGTTCCATATCCTTCTGCTGTTGCTGCAAGAATTATATGTTCCATAGCAATAGCACCATCTACAAGATAAAAATCCTTACCTTCAACCTCACCAGAATCATCAGGTTTTGCAATAATAACCATAGCTATTGGTGCCTCTTTTACAGCATTACATGCCTTATCATCTTTATTTCTTATGGATTCTGCAATCTCATCCTTCTTATCTTTATCATCAACTATTACAATTCTAAATGCGCTCCTATTTTTCCATGAAGGAGCTCTCATAGCCGCTTCTATCATTTTATCTATAGATTCTTTAGAGATTTTGCTATCCTTGTATTTAGATATACTAGTCCTCTTTTTTATAACATCAAAAAATTCCATTACTAAACACCATCCTATAAAATTATTCAGTATTAGAATTTCTCACTTTCGTATTTTTATACTAGATAACTTATCCAAAAAGGCAACGTAAGTAAAGATATTAATGTAGTTACAAGAACAATAATTGCTGAATATTCCTTTTCCATATTGAATTTTTCTGCAAAAATAGTAGTTGTTGTAGCTACTGGCATAGCTTGTACTAATACTAGAGTTTTTACAACTATAGTATTATCCTTAAGGATGCTTCCAAGTATCAATACTGTTAAAGGCAATAAAGCTAACTTTACTAAAGCCCCATAATAAATTGAGCCATCTTTTAACATTTTCCTAAAGTCCACTTTTGATAAAACACCCCCTATAACTATCATAGAAATTGGGGTTGTCATACTACCCACCATATTAGTAGGATATAATATAATTTGTGGAATATTAATATTAAAAATAAGTATTGGTAATCCAATATATACTGCAATCATTGATGGATTTAATAATATTCTTTTTATATCATTTTTTTCTTTACTATCAGAATATAGAATTACTCCATAGGTCCATAAAAATATAGTAAAAAACAAATTAAATATTGATGCATAAATAACACCTTCTGAACCAAAGACCATATTAACTATTGGAAACCCTATAAAACCACAATTTGAAAACACACTGGAAAACTGAAGAACTCTTCTTTTCCCTTCAGATTTAACTTTTTTAAACAACATATGACATAGGGGTATAGCTATAATAAAGCATATAAAACTATAAATAAATGCCTTTATTATATTATTCATAATGCTTTCATGAAAGCTAAAAGAAAAAGATGATACTATCATTAAAGGAAGTGTTATATTTAATAAAATCTCAATTAGTCCCTTTTGTGTTTCTTCAGTTATTATTCTTTTTTTATTTCCATATACTCCAATAAGTAAGATTAAAAAAATAGAAACAATATTACTAAATATCTCAAACATTCTCTACTCCAATAAAAGTAATTTATTATAATATACTTTTTAAATGTTCATTTAGTCTATCAATGATATTATCCCAATCAAATTTATTAACTGCTTCACTATATGTCTTATCCGAAATCTTTTTCAAATCTCCACAAGTCATATAATTAATCAAACCTTCAGTCAAGGCCTTTTCATCTCCAGGTTCAACTAATATTCCACCACTTTTATTTACTATCTCATAAGCAATGCCTACATCTGTTGAAACGATTATATCCCCTAAAGCAGCTGCTTCTATAAAGCTAATTCCAAAACTTTCGAAATCAGATGTTAAAGAAAATATCTTTGCTTTTTTGTATTCATTAAATAATGCTTCCCTATCATCAAGATTCCCAACAAGTTCTATGGAAGCTTCTATCCCAGAGTTTTCATTTAAGAATTTTTCATATAAATCTAAAAATCCATCCTCTATAGGACCAACTAACCTTAACTTCCACCCTTTTCTTATTTCTACCGGAATATTTTTAAATGCTTCTAATAGCATCACAGTATTTTTTTCTTCAGCACCAATTCTAGCTGTACTTAAAATTATATTTTCTTTAACGGAATAATCATAACGTATATTTAAAGAATCTAACAATTTGAAATCTACACCATTAGGTAATATTTCAAGCTTATCCTTTAAATAAGGTAGCTGATTAATTAAGTCTTTATATATCTTTTCTTGCTCAACCGTAATTAAATCAAACTTTTTAAAGAACTTTTTTAGAAAAACTTTACCTATTTTGTTTAAGTTACTTATTCTTTCCGGTAATAAGTGACTACAATCTAATTTCAAATATAGCTTTCCTTCTTTATTTAAAAACTTATAAATATATGCATAGCAAAAAGAAGATAGAGTAACGTGGAACATTTGAAGAATATCATAGTTTTTACTATTCTTTAACAAATATATACTTCCATCTAAAGCATAGCTATTAAATCTATTTTTAACAAATTCTAATTTCAAGCCTTTTACAACATCATTTTGAAAAGTATATTCTCCATTTTTAAAAGTTATTAATGATGAATCATATCCATACTTTTCATATAATTTAAACGGAATCATTCCCATATCTTTTACCAAATGAACATTGGTAGATTTTAAATATATCATTCCATATCTCTTACTCATAGTATTTAGTCCTTAAACCCTTCCTTAAGTTCATTAATAGTTACTATTTTTAATGTAAACAATGTAATAAAATATATAACTATAGATATTAATATAAGAACAAATATATTGCTTATAAATATTCTTGTAATGCTAAGTATTAATCCCATTACTATAGATGGTATTAGTAATATAATAACTTCCTTTATGTCATTGAATTTTACTATTTTTCTTATATAAGCTCTCATTAAAATTAAGTTTATAACTTCAGTTAGCGTTGTAACTAAAGCTGCAGCCATATATCCATACTTAGGAATTAAAATTAAATTTAATAAAAGGTTAATAGTTGCTGATAATCCTACAACCTTTAGATATTTCTTTTCCAATCCAAAGGCATTTAAAGAATATGCATATACTTCTCTTATTGATATTATAAAAATATATATCATTAATATTTTCAGCGGTTCAATTGCTGGTGAATATTGCTCGTTATAAAATAGTAAAATTATCTTATCTGCTAAAATAAAACCACCAAAAGAAATAGGTATTGTTATCATTAAGACAACCTTCATAACTAATTTAATAGTTCGCTTTATTTTTTCTTTTCCCTCACTATATGCTCTAACCAAATATGGAAATAGAGGCAGAAATAAAACTCCTATGAATGTTATGATAAAATTAATAAAATTATATGCTGCTTGATATATACCTAACTCTCCAAATCTTGAATTACTAGCACCTAAAATTATCTTATCTATATTTCCATTTACCATAGCTAATAATCCAGATAATAAAAACGGAATTCCTATAACAAAATACCTTTTAAATATTTTATTACTAAATTTAAAATGTACCTTTATATTGTATCTTCTTAAAATAACATAATAGTAAAGTGCACCACTTAAAACTCCAATAACCATAGCTATAGGTATAATATAAATATCATTACTAGATTTAACTGAAATAAATATTATTACTGCTGGAACAATTGTTTTTAACAAATTATATACAGCATTATGCTTCATGTCCTGAATTCCAGAAAAGAACCAGTCAAAATTCATTGAAGTCGGTATTAATATAATACTCCACAATATTATTATTAAAGGAAACTTTGAATCATCAGATAAAAATGATGACATAATTAAGCAAATGATACAACATATAACTGCTATAATAAATCTAAAGGTAAATAGTTCGCTAACTAAATCCTCATAATCTTTATCCTTTTGTACAACTAATCTAGTTCCAAAGGTTTGCACCCCAAATAGAACTATCATAGTGAAATATAATATAAATTGTTGAGCATAAGTTATCATTCCATAGTTATATTCAAGTAAAATATTAGAATAATATGCTATACTAACAAAACCTATCAATTGTCCTATTATATTAGCTACTGATGTACTTAAAAAGTTTTTTAAAATCCTATTCATAAATCACCTATAAAATGCTTCAATTTAAATTAAAATAATATTCAGCTACCTGACTTATCATATTATTTTGCTGCCTTTTTATTTCTATATAATAAAATTAATATACCAACTATAATCCAATATAAAAATGTTACTTTAGGAACAAACCACATATTATCCAATAAATTTGCTTGGAAGAAAATCAATAATGCTACTATTAATCCCTTTATAAGTCCTTTATACTTTTCAGAATATAATTTACATATCTTTATAGATCTTATAAATATCATAGTATGTAAAAGCATAAATGGAATAAAACCTAAAATTCCAAGTTCAGATAATATTTTAAAATAAGAATTATGCGTAGGATAATTTTCTTCTCCTGGAACAATAAATTTAGGAAAAAGCTTCACATATTGTGAATGTAATGTAACATAGTTTCCATTTCCAACCCCTGTTAATGGTTTATCCTTAAACATTTCTAATGCTATTCCCCAATGCTTTAATCTTCCATCATTCATTACCGCCTTACCTAGTCCTACTATTCTTACACTTAGTGGTGGATATAATAAAACTCCAGCCCCTGCTATAAATAATCCAATAATAAATTTCCAGTTATATATAATAGTTAAAATACATATTCCAACAACTAATGCAAGCCAAGCGTTTCTAGAAAAACTAAAAGCAATGTTTAATATAAATAAAAGACACACTAGCCCTAGTATTACTTTTTTCACTGTACGCTTTTCATAAAATGCAATCATTACTAAAGGAAATAATAGTACAACAAAATACATTCCTAGAGTGTTAGGGTTGTCTAATGTCACTACAATTCTTGCTACTCCATTAGCATATCTTGTTATTCCTTTACCTGTAATAAATTGAATCACTCCTAATACTCCAATAATGAAGGCTGGATAATAAATAAATCTAACTACTTTTCCTAAATCCTTTTTTATATTAATCTCACTAACAAAGTAATATAATATTGCAATATAAGTACCAAATCTAATAGTCTCTTGTAATGCTAAACCTCTATCTACAGAATAAACCGTGGACACTCCCATAAGTACAATAACAATTAGCATAAATATTACTATTGAGTCCTTAAAAAACTTTTTTAAGTCATTGCACAACTTATTTCTTCTATCATAACTCACTAACATATGTATAAGATAAACAAAAACTAGTAAAACAAGATATATGTCCATTATTCTATATTTTGAATTTATAGTATCCGGTATTAATGGAGTTATACCTAAATATATAAGAAATCCCCATTTTATTAATTCATTTACCATTAATAATCTCCTCTCAAAATATCTATTTCTTTATTGTTACTCTCCATAAGAACTTAGGTATAGAGGTAAGTCTCTTAATTCTCCATGGCTCTTTTAACACTCTATGTAACCATTCAAGCCCTAGAGATATCATCCATTTAGGTGCTCTAGTAGTATTTCCTGCAAATACATCAAAGCTACCTCCAACACCCATGTAAAATGTACAAGGTAATTCATCCATATGCTCCTCTATAAACTTTTCTTGTCTTGGACACCCCATAGCAACAAATAAAGCCCATGGATTACTTTTCTTTATATCATCTACTATGTCTTTACAATTATCTAAATCAAAGAATCCATTATGATATCCAACTATTTTTAATCCTTCAATAGTTTTTTCAAGATTCTTTCTACATTCCTGTAATACTTCCTCTTGTGCACCTAAAAGATAAACACCTTTTCCTTCCTTTGCACACTTATGAAGCATTTCATGCATAATCTCAATACCAGCTATTTTTTCTTCTACTGGTTCTTTAACTATTTTAGATGCTATAACAGTTCCTACTCCATCTGGAATAATTATAGAATACTCTGAATTAAAACTATGGTTAAGCATTTCATTATTTAATCCGCTATATAGCACTTCTGGGTTTCCTGAAACAATATTAACCTTATCCATATTCTCTATTTTTTTTAACAATTCACTCTTATTTTTATTAAACACCTTATATCCTAAAATATTCGTATACATAAATAGCTCCTTTACTTGGCTAATATTCTATCAAGTTCTACAACAACCTCATCCTCTGAATTTAACTTCTTAGCTATATCTAAATGTAGTTTTGCATTTTCCTTATCTCCTAAGTTTAAATAACACATTACTATATTAGTACAAATTTCAACATCTTTAGAAGCTTCAAATCCCTTCTTAAAGTATTTAATTGCAGTTTCAAAGTCTCCTAAGCAAGCATAGTTTACACCTAATTCATTAATTACTTCTAATATTCCCGATTCAATATTCAAGCTTTCATTTAAGTAATAAATAGCTTTTTCAAAGTTGTCAAGCTTTCTATAGGCTACTCCTAAATAGTAATACAATAATGGATTACTATCAAAAACATCAACTAGTGAAAGTAATAATCCTATTGATTTTTCAGGACTTTCATCCAATAACTCTATAGCTTTTTCATAAGAAGAAACATTATCTATATCATTAATTATAGTTTTTATTTCAGAAGTTACTTCTCCACCTTTATTTACATATTCATTTATCTCTACCTTAGCTCCCTTAAAGTCACCTTTAGACTTTAATATTATAGCCTTATAAAGATAAGGATCTGGTAAATCAATAAATTCACTCTTACCTTCTTCTATATCAATTAAAATAATCTCAGAGAATGCACTATCCTTCTCCCTTTGAGCCTCTCCAACTAATAAAAGTCTCTTATAATACTCTTTATTTCCTGTTGCTAAATAAAGACCTTTAAGTAATAAATAAGCGTCAATTAACTCATCACTTTTAATCTTATTTGCTACTAATGCCTTACCACACTCTTCGCTATCCTTTAAATTATTAAAAATAATTATATAGTCTTCACAATAGCTAAGATTCTCATCTGCTCCTAATGATAAGAGCATTCCCTCAATAAAATAATAAATAGGTAAATTGTTTATTTTATATGTATCATTTGCATGACTAGCTACATAACTTGAGCTTATTGGCATATATAAATCTTTAGTCTTTAGGGATACCCCCTCTGGAATACCGACACTTTTTTTGAAACCATCCCAATTCAATTCTAAAAATAATAATTTTCCTAACTTTTCTTTAAATACTGCTTTGTAATCCATCTCTTCCTCCATTAAACACATTATGTCTCTTATAATTATACCCCAAAACCAAAAAAATGCTATCATTTAATAAATGATAGCATTTTTCTCACTATTTTAACTTTTCGTTTATTATTTCCATAACTTTTGATTTAAATCTTTCAATTTCTGATTCAGCATTTTCTAGGCTACTTCCCTTAACTGCTAAATAGATTTTCATCTTTGGTTCTGTACCTGAAGGTCTTACAACAAAAGATGATCCATCTTCTAATATATATTTTAATACATTAGACTTTGGAAGTTTTATTTCTGATTTTACTCCATTAGATTCTTCTAGGCTTAATTTATAATCTAATTTAGTAGAAACTTTAACCCCATCTACTGATTCTATAGAAGAATTTCTTAAAGCATCAATACAAGAAGCAATCTTTTCTTGCCCTTCTTTACCTTCTAATTCTATAGATATCAATGTTTCTTTATAGAAACCATACTTCTCATATAGCTTTATTAGAGCTTCATATAAACTCATGCCTTGTTCTTTATAGTATAAAGTCATTTCTGCTATTAACATTGAAGCAATAACAGCATCCTTATCTCTTACAAATTCACCAGCTAAATATCCATAGCTTTCTTCAAATCCAAATAAGTACTTCTTATCTCCACTTTCTCTGAATTCACGAATCTTTTCACCTATATACTTAAATCCAGTAAGTACATCCATAAGTTCTATTCCAAAGTCTTCTGCTATCTTTCTAGCTCCTTCTGTTGTAACAATAGTCTTTATCACAACTCCATTCTCTGGAAGACTATTAGTTTCTTTTAATGCGCTTAACACATAATGAGTTAATAGTAATCCTGTTTGGTTACCAGTTAATACTTTAAACTCTCCATTGCTTTCCTTAACAACTACACCTATTCTATCGCAATCTGGATCTGTTCCAAAAATAATATCAGGTGATTCTTGTTTTGCCATTTCTAATGCTAATTCAAATACTTGCGGCATTTCTGGATTTGGATATGGTGCTGTTGGAAAGTTTCCATTAGGCTCTTCTTGTTCTTTAACAACCTTTACGTTTGAATATCCAAGTTCAGATAATACTCTTCTTACAGGAATATTTCCACTTCCGTGAATTGGAGTATATATTATTTTTAAATCTTTTGCTTTTTCTTTAACTAATTCTTTTCTTATTGTTAAGTTCTTAACCTCATCAATATATGCCTTATCAACATCTTCTCCAATATATACTAGTAAATCTTTATTTAAAGCTTCTTCTTCAGACATATTCTTAATCATTGAAAAATCTTTAACATCATTTACTAATGAGATTATTTTATTAGCCTTTTCGTCTGTTACTTGCCCACCAAATTCATCATAAACCTTATATCCATTATATTGCTTTGGATTATGCGAAGCAGTAACAACAATTCCACCTTTACAATTTAAATGTCTAACTGCAAAAGATAATACAGGTGTTGGTCTTAAACTTTCATATAAAAATACCTTAACACCATTTGCACATAAAGTTAATGCAGCTGCTGTAGCAAATTCCTTTGACATATTTCTTGAATCATAAGCAACTGCAACTGATGGATTTTCAAAACTTTCATTTAAGTAATTAGCAAATCCTTGTGTAGCCTTTGAAACTGTATATACGTTCATTCTATTACTTCCAGCACCTATAATCCCTCTTAAACCACCTGTACCAAAATCTAAATCCTTATAAAATCTATCTTCGATTTCTTTTTCATCCTTAATATTTCTAAGTTCATTTTTTATTTCTTCATTGATTATATCTGAGTTGATCCATTCATTGTATTTTTCTTTATACAAAGCTATCCCTCCTTAAATTCTGTACAGGTATATTATACAAATATATGATTAAGTTTACAACGAATTATAATAAATTTACTTTCTGCCCACTAATACCTAAATAAAAAAAGACATGAAAACATGTCTTTTAATTATCTTCCTTCTCTTCTTCTCCCAATGCAGAAGTTAATCTCTTTTCATTGCTAATAGATGCAATTACTCCTTTTATATCATCTAAAATAGAAATTTCTTCTCCTACTTCTAAATCAGAATATCTAAATACTGAACCTAATCCACCTTTAGATACATCAAACTTTATAGATTTAGGTAACTCATCTGGCTTACATGATACCTTAACTAATTCTTGTTCCTTTTGAAGTATTGCACCTCTTTTACTTATCCACTCTTCCCCAACAAATTGAATTGGCACTTCAGATTGAATTGTATTATTTCCTGCAATTTCTTCTAAGTCAACATGAATAATCTTATGTGTAACAGGGTCTCTTTGTACTTCCCTTAATAAAGCTTTATGTTCTTCCCCTTCAATATTATAATTTATTATTCCATGTTCACCTGTTGATGAAATTTCCCTACATAATTCTAATTCTCCAATTTCAAATAAAAGGTTTGAAACACCTTTTCCATATAATACTCCTGGAACTTTTCCTGCTCTTCTCTCTTTCTTTGCCCAGTGAGATGTTTTATTTTCTCTTTTTATTAAATTTAAATTATTCAAAGTTCTACCACCCTTCTTATCAAGTAAATTCTCAAACTCCTTTTACATTATTCCTTATATACGTCCAAAATATTCAAATTTATTATTTTTTTGTTTATATAAAAATAAATTATTGAACATATGGAACTTATCAAATATAATATAGTAGATTTGTCTTAATTTAATATTATTTATACTTATAAATTTATAAAAAAATCAAACACTAGATAATGAAAGAAGGTGCTGTAATGAATCATTTAGATCAAACTAGAACTCCTTTATTTGATGCACTTAAAGAATATGTTAATAGAGATACTTTACCTTTCCATGTTCCAGGTCATAAAAAAGGAATCGGAATGGATGATGAATTTAAAAACTTTATTGGTGAGAATCCTTTTAAAATAGATGTAACAGTATTTAAATTAGTAGACAGTCTTCATCACCCTAAAGGTCCTATAAAAGAAGCTCAAGAATTAGCTGCTGACGCCTATGGCGCAGATGCAACTTTCTTTTCAATACACGGTACATCAGGTGCTATCCAAGCTATGATAATGTCTGTTGTATCTGATGGAGATAAAATAATAGTCCCAAGAAATGTTCACAAATCTGTCACTGCTGGAATAATCTTAAGTGGTGCTGTTCCAGTATACATGGAACCTGAATTAGATAAAAAACTAGGAATTGCTCATGGTGTTGCTCCAGAAACAGTTAAACAAACTTTAGAAGTAAATCCAGATGCTAAAGCCGTTTTAATAATAAATCCTACTTATTATGGGGTTGCTACAGACATAAAAAAAATTGCGGATATAGTTCACGAATACAATATCCCTCTTATAGTAGATGAAGCCCACGGCCCACATCTAGCTTTTTCTGATAAATTACCAACTTCTGCTTTAGAAGCTGGTGCTGATATTTGTGCTCAAAGTACTCATAAAATAATAGGAGCTTTAACTCAAGGTTCTCTATTACATGTAAAAAGTAAATTAGTTAATCCAAAAAGAGTACAACAAGTACTTAATTTAATGCAAACAACATCGCCATCATATATTTTAATGGCATCTCTAGATTGTGCTAGAAGACAAATTGCCTTAGAGGGAAAAGAATTATTATCAAAAGCTATAGATTTATGCAATTATACTCGAAGTGAAATAAATAAAATTCCTGGGTTCCATTGCTTTGGAAAAGAAGTTCTAGGTGTTCCAGGTTCCTTTGCTTTTGACCCTACAAAACTTACAATCTCTTGTAGAGGTTTGGGAATTACTGGCTATGAGCTTGACACTATTCTTGCTGATAAATATCATATTCAAATGGAATTATCAGATTTTTATAATGTATTAGCAGTTGGTTCTTTTGGTGATACAAAGGAGGGAATGGATAAACTTATATCTGCATTAAAAGAAATCTCTAATGAGTATTATGGAAAAAAACCTGCTACTAAAGATTTCTTGGATATCCCCCACATTCCTAATAGAATATTAAATCCAAGGGAAGCATTTAATTCTAAAAAGGAAGATATTTTATTAGAAAAAAGTGAAGGGAAGATATCTGCTGAGTTCCTATTAGCATATCCTCCAGGTATTCCGATATTATGTCCTGGTGAAGTTATAACAAAGGAAATAATAGAATATGTACATGATTTAAAAAGAGCTAATCTTTATGTACAAGGAACTGAAGATTCAGAAGTTAAATATATAAAAATTGTTAAAGAATAAAAAAGATGTGCCTACTTTTTTAAGGCACATCTTTTTTTATCTATTAATTTAAATAAGTTTTCCATTCCATAAATTGCAGAGTAAATCATTTCAGGAAGCATGCAAATTAAATACCTAGATCTTGTTTCCCATAAAATAAGAAATAATATTAATCCCAATATACATATATGAAATGAATTAATTAACACTTCTCTTTTTTTAAATGCAAAAATTCCACTTATAAGTATAGATACTAATATTACAATATGAGATACTTGGCTAAAATATATAAAGCCATCATTTTTATTTCCAATAACAAACTCTTGCAATTTATTATGACTGATAGGTTTATCAGATAATATTGCAGGGGCATAATATGAACCATCACCCCAGGTGAATGAAATCTTACCTATTAAAAATTTACAATATCCTTTTAATCCATAGTTTTTCAACCTATTTTTTATTTCTTTCAAATTAGCCTTTTCTGCTGCTTCTTTCCCATCACTAACCCTTATACTTTGCGTAAAAATAACATCTTCTGCATTATATCCACCATTTCCTTTAAGGCCCATCATAACCCAATGAGTTGCTGGCAACCCAGCTTCATTATAGGGAATTGGTATATTTCTAGAAACAATAACCCTATTTATAGTTGTTATAATTAGAAAAGGAATTAATAACAACGTAAAGATTTTTATTTTATTTCTTTTAGCTGAGCTAATAAACTGAAATATAATAATTGCAATAAAAGCAATTATTACATTGGATTTTATTATAGTACCTATTCCTCCCAAAACAGAAACTAAAACTAAATATACATTTCTTTTTTCATCATTAGAATTTAAATATTTATAAAAACAATAAAACATTCCAATAGGAAAAATCATAGAAAAAGTATCTGTATATATAATTTGAGAATATGTATATAAAGGAGTTACAAATATACAAAATATTATAGTTAATGCTGCCATAACTTCATTAATTGTTTCTTTTACTAATTTATAAAGGATATAGACAGCTAAATTTATTAAAAGCAAATTAATTATATATCCAACTTCCATTAATATATTATTATTCTTTGTAAATAAAGCTACTGCTTTAAATATATATGAAAGAACTAGTGTAATTGGAATATTATTGGGGTAACTATTATAAAAATAAACAGGTAATTTTTCTCCATATAGTGCTAACTGTTTTGCATTACGTGTCACAATCCCAAAATCCCAACCAGGATTCACTAAAAAGAAAAATAAAAAAATTATTTGTAAACTTATCAATACACCAAAACTTATAATTTTAACTCTTTTAAGTTTATCTTTAGCTAATTTCTTTAAAGTAACATAGGCTAAATAAAGAAATATAAAAAATATCAGAGATAATATAATATTAATTATTGGACTCATTCTATAAAATAAATCAACACTATTAAATATTGCAGTCCATACAACAAAAATAAATATACTTATAAACAGTATATAAAAAATATTTAGTAATTTATCTCTTATGTCCTCTCTCATATGCCTCATTTCCTCTTATAGTTAAAATTCTTCCTTTTCTGAAATAACTTTTATTCCTTCCCTTTCTAACATATATGCAGTAAGACCTTTTCCTCTTATTTTATTACCTGAAAAACTCCCATCATATATAAAATTACATCCACATGATGGACTTCCTTCTTTTAATATGGCCTTTTTTGCACCTATAGCTTTAGCAATTTTTAATGTTTCTTTTGCACCCTTTAAAAATTCTTCTGTTACATCTTTCCCAGATATGCTTATAATCTTCCCATCTATTCCTTCCAAAACTTCCCTAGTATTTCCTATTAATTCTGCAGGCTCTCTTGGGGTAGAAAGCCCTCCTAACTGTTCAGGACAAACTAATATAGCTTTTTCCTCCCTTAATAACTCCAAACATCTATTATTCAAATTGTTTTTACCATTATATTTACAATTTACTCCACATAAACATGCGCTTATTAAATACATAACACAACTGCTCCTTATATATAATCTGCTTCTAGATTATACCATATTATAAAATTTCTTTGCAAAAAATAAGAACCTTAGTTTTCACTAAGATTCTCTTTTTTCTTATAAGGATATTATTAATTTATATTTCTTTTTCATCCCATTGAATTTTATCCATATAGTATTCAACATAATCCTTATTCATCTTTGGATTAATAGTATCTTCATGAGTTATAGTTATAACTGACATAGCAATAGCATATTTAGCTGTATCCTTTAAAGAAAGGTTATTCATATATCCATATCCTACACCAGCAACAAATGAATCTCCTGCTCCAGTAGTATTTTTAACTTTTACAGCACTAGCCTTAACTCTTCCTTGCTCCGTTCCATTGGTATAGAATATACCATCTTCGTCTAAACTTATGAATACATTTTTAATTCCTAATGATAAGAAATGTTCCCCAGCCCTTATTAAATCTTCATCATTGTTTATTTTAAAACCACAAAGAATTTCTGTTTCATATCTATTAGGCTTTATCGTATGGAAATACTTTATTAAATGTTTTATTTTTTCAGCTTTTACAGCAGAAACAGGGTCTAAAACAAATTTAGTTTTTTCACTATAAGTAGTTAATATGTGCTCCATTAGTTTAGGATTATCTGCATCTAAAAATGTATACTCTGCATTGCATATAATTTCCTTCTTAGAATCTATAAAATCTTCATCCATTTCATCCAAACAGTGCATATCTACAATAGCAGATACCATTTCTCCGTTTTCATCTAATACCGCCATGTATGTTGGTGTTCTTCTATTTTCAAGAAGTAAAGAATGCTCCATATTATAGCCCATTATTTTAGAGTGTTCTAAAATATTTCTTCCTTGCTCATCATCACCAAGTATTGAAATAAATTTTGTATTTACTCCAACCCTTGCCATGTTTTCAGCAATATTTCTACAAACACCACCTAAAGATATCTTTATCTTTCCTGGTATTGAATCTTTTTGCTTATAAGTATTTTGACTAAATCCTAAAATATCTACTATAGATGCCCCTAACACTAACACGTATGCATTATCACTTTTCATATTACTTTTCCAGCTCCCTACTCTTTTGTACATAACAATAAACTTATTATATTAGAATTAAATCAAAAAATAAAGATACTTTGTCGAATTTTGTTCATTATTTTAATTCTACCATTGTTACTCCATCTCCACCTTCACCATATGCACCTAATCTATAGCTTTTTACATGAGGATGTCTTTTTAACATATCGTTTATTGCTTTTCTTAAAATACCAGTTCCTTTTCCATGGACTATAGTAACCTCTCCTAAGTTTGCCATATAAGCTTCATCTAAATATTTATCAGTTCTATAGCAAGCTTCTTCAGCATCAAGCCCTCTTAGATCCAATCTACTTTCTACTGATCTTAAATTTAATTTTACTTCTCTCTTCTTTCTAACCTTTTCTTCCTTAGTCTTTTCAGCTTTTCTCAAATCTTTTAGTTTTACATTTATTTTCATTATACCAGCTTCAACTTGAACTTCTCCTTTATTATCAGGCATTGATATTATAATTACTTTCTGATTTAAAGAAGGTAAGAAAGCCTCCATTCCTAATGTAACCTTTTCTATGGCTTCTCCAGCATTTTCTCTTTCTTTTATTAGAGCTTTTTCCCTATCTTCTAAGGAATCCTTTAATTTTTTTCTTTCCTCTTCAAGGCGTTTTCTTCCTCCACCTGATATACCAAACTTCTCAAGCTCTCTCATGGCCTTAAGAATTTCATCTGCCTCATCCTTTGCAGCTGATATTATTTCTTTAGCTTCTCTTCTTGCTTCATTATAAGCTTTGTCTCTAGTAGTCTCTAATCTCTTTAACTTTTCTTCATACGTTCTCTTTATTTTTTCAGTCTCAATTTTTATTCTTTCTGCTTCTCTTGCATCTCTATTAGCAATAATGCTCTTTTCTTGAAGATCCCTAATTAAATCTTCAAATTGCATATTCTCTTCAGATACAAATCCCTTAGCTTTTTCTATTACAAAATCATCTAAACCTAATCTTTTACTAATTTCAAAAGCATTTGATTTACCTGGCACCCCTATAAGTAATCTATACGTAGGTCTTAGTGTTTCAACATCAAACTCAACTGATGCATTTTCTACTCCAGGAGTCTTTAGTGCATATCCCTTTAATTCACTATAGTGAGTGGTACCAATTATCTTAGTACCTCTTTCTTTTAGGGTTTCTATTATAGCTGTAGCAAGAGCTGCTCCTTCTGTAGGGTCTGTTCCTGCTCCTAATTCATCAAATAAAACTAAGGAATCTCTATCAGCTTCTCTCATTATTCCAACAATATTAGTTAAATGAGATGAGAATGTTGATAAGCTTTGCTCTATACTTTGTTCATCACCTATATCTGCAAATACTTCTCTATAGAAACTTATTGAAGAATCATCCCTAGTTGGAATTAACAGTCCACTCATCCCCATTAAATGTAATAAACCTACTGTTTTAATAGTAACAGTTTTTCCTCCAGTATTAGGACCAGTAACCATAAGTACTGAGAAGTTTTTTCCTAAATATATATCTGAAGGAACCACCTTATCCCTATCAATTAAAGGATGCTTTGCACCTACAAGATTAAATGAACCATCCTCATTTACCTTTGGCATCATTCCATCAATCGAAGATGCATATTTACCTTTAGCAAATATAAAATCTATTTGTAAAAGAATTTTCATATTACTACTACATACATCTGAATTATCTTTAACCTTTTTGGATAACGCCCATAGAATTCTTTCAATTTCAGCTTGTTCTTTTAGCTTAAGCTCTTTTATCTCATTATTTAAATTTACAAGGCTCATAGGTTCAATAAACAATGTAGCACCTGTGGAACTTTGATCATGTACTAAACCTGGAACAGCTCCTTTATATTCAGCTTTTACAGGTAAAACATATCTATCTCCTCTCATTGTGTAAATGGCATCTTGTAAATATTTCGCATTACTTCTAACAATAGAATTTATCTTCTCCCTAACAGAAGAATTCTTTTCTTTTAAACTTCTTCTAATATTGTGAAGAGTAGAACTAGCTCTATCACTAATCTCCTCTTCAGAAACAATTGCATTCTCTATTTCATTTTCTAGATTTTTTATAGGAGTAAGTATATAAGCTAAATCCTCTAACTTCAGAAAACTTTCCTCTTCCTCTTTTCTAGTTAAATATTCTTGAATTCTACTAGTACATCTAAGCATAGTACCTATATAAAGTAATTGTGCTGGATTTAAACATCCACCTTTTTTAGCTCTTTCAATTCCTTCTCTAACATCATGAAGTCCCTCAAAAGGAGGATTCCCCTTTTTTATTAATAGCTCTAAGGCTTCCCTACTTTCTTCTAGAGCTTCCCTAACTTCATAAGCTGAAGAGTAAGGAGCTAATTTATCTACAAGCTCCTTGCCCCCACTTGTTACAGCATATTTCCTTAGCTTTTCTTTTATTTTATAAAACTCTAATACTCTAATCGATCTTTCATTCATTGTTTAATCTACACCTCTTCTATAACATCCCTTTGTATAATACTTGCTTTCTATATCTAATTCTCCATTTAACATTTTAAACACTTTTATAACATCTTCCCTAGATTCATCTTTAAAATCTATTCTAAAGGACTCTATCCCCATGGCTTTTAACTCATCCTTTTCTCCTATAAGATTTAAAGCAACACTATTCAAAATATGACTTCTACAGAATACATCCGTCATAACTCTAAATTTTTCATTAACTTCATCAACTAAAGTAAACCTATCTCTTGTACATGCTAAGTTACACTTCTTATCTTTATTCTTACCTCCATATGTACTTCCTATAGGGCAATATTCACTAACCATAAGCTCTGTTTTTCCATACAATTGGTATGCAACTCCTGATGGCATATTCTTCATTACTTCTTTAATTTCTCTTTTATTTAATTCAAGACTTAATGAAATATTTCCTATATCTTCTCTATAAAAATCTATGGCATAACTATTAAATACATTTAACTTATAATCACCTATTATATTCATTTTATCTTTATAGATATTGATTATACCTGCATTAGCAGTTATTAGCCCTTTTACATTCCCCTTTGCCTTTTCAATAACATTTACAACACCTTTAAATTCACTCTTAATAATTTCTGGTGTTAGTATAAAGAAATTAATACCACTTATAGCTTTTATATCACTTATTGTTATTGAATCTTTTTCTCTACTATATATATCAACACCAATATTCTTAACTCCAAATTCAATAAGAGTGTTAAGTTGTTCTTTAGTTGTACATGTTACTAATAATTCTAAATCCAAAGGCTTTTTAGGAGCTTTAAATTCATGTACTTCATTAATTAAATATCTTCTTCTTCTATATTTTGAAGTTTCACTTTTCATTATTTTTTCAAACAATTCTCTTCTTAGGTTATTTAATGAAGCTACTCTAATAAATCCATCCTGGAAGTCTTCAAAAATAACCTCATCTAATTTATATGGATATCCACCTGACTTAGTTAACGCTTCAATAACTCTTTCTTTATCTAAAGGCCTCTTCTCAGCTTTTTCTACTAAATCACCCTTAACTACATAGTCAATGCCTTTATAAGATGCCTTAAGAACCATCTCTTCTCCAACCTTAAATCTAACTTCACCAATTAGTGATATCTTTCTATAATAAGGTTTTATTTTCTCTGAGAGTTCATCAAATAATGTTTTGCTAGAAGTTTTATATAATAAATCTCCCTTTTTATATCCTTTTGGGAATAACTTTACCTTGTCTCCCTTATCAGCTTCTAATACCTCTTTTCCATTTAGAAGTATCTTACTTACAGTAAAGCCTTTACTTCCATATCCTACACCATCACCTATGGTTATATCTTCTTGTAGAATAATCTCTCCTTTATCATCTGATTTTCCAAGTTCTAAACCAGTATTCTTAGGAATTACAAAGCTCATCATATCTTTACCAGAGTCCTTTTTTAGATAAGCATTGGCAAATCCACCTCTATTAAATAATTGAAGTAAAGTTTTCTTTCCTTCTTCAACATTAAATTCCCTGTTTTCTAACTCTTTATCTATTGCCTTCCTATATGTCTCTATAACTCCAGCTACATATTCTGGTCTTTTCATTCTTCCTTCAACCTTTAAAGACAATGCACCACTCTCTATAATATCTTTCATATCATCAATAGTACATGTATCTTTAGTGCTTAAAAGATGCCCCTTCTTCTCTCCACCTGAGGCAGAAATCAACTTATACTCTTGCCTACATGGTTGAGCGCACTTTCCTCTATTACCACTTCTTCCACCAATCATAGAACTCATCAAACATTGTCCTGAATATGAAACACATAATGCTCCATGCACAAATATTTCTGTCTCTATACCCAAGTCCTTAGATATATATTCAATTTCTTCTAAGCTTAACTCCCTAGATAAAACAACTCTTTTAAAGCCTTTTTCAGTGAAATAAACTGCTCCTTCTCCATTATGAATTGTCATTTGAGTTGAAGCATGAACCTCAAAATCAGGATATTTTTCTTTTATTAATTTTAAAAATCCTAAATCCTGAATAATTAAGGCATCAATTCCTATCTCATAAAGGTAGCCAGCATATTTAATAGCATCCTTTAACTCTTTTTCCTTTAGAATTGTATTCATAGTTACATATATTTTTACTCCATAGCTATGACAATAGTCAGCTGCTACTTTCATTTTTTCATTATCAAATTCTATGGCCTTAGCTCTAGCTGAAAACTTAGGTCCACCTAAATATATTGCATCTGCACCATTATTTACAGCAGCATAAAGACTTTCCATGTTACCAACAGGTGCTAATAATTCTATCTTTTCCATCTTAATTCTCTCCTAATTAATTTAACTATATCTTTAGTATGCTATATAAAGTTATATCATAAAACATCTTTTTATGCTAATTTATAATTTTATACAAAATTAAAGAGACAATGATGTTACTCACTTGTCTCTTAACAACTTATTTCATTAAAGGATTTCTTTCCTTTTTTAATTTTGCTATTTCTATTTGAGCATCCATTAATTTCTTTTCCAGATCTAAAACTTTATATTTGCTAGTCTTTAACTCTTGTCTAGAATCTTTACCATTTTCCATTATTTTTTGCTTTTCATATGATAGTTTTTCAGCCTTATCTCTAGCTTCAATTAATTCATTATTTTTCACTTCAAGTTCATCTTTTAATTCAATGATTTCCTTATTTAATAATTCAACATTTTCGTTATTTTGTAAATTATCATCTTCTAGAGATTTCATATTCTTATGAATTGAATTTAACTCTTCTACTAAAGACCTATTCAATTCTTTTTCCTTCACTAATTCTTTCTTATTATCTTCATACTTATATTCTAAATCACTTAAGTTATAGTTTAATGAATTTAGTTGTTCCTTTACTTCTTGGTTCTTAGCTTTAGTTAAGTCTAACTCCTCTTCTAATAAAGATTTAGAATTTAAAGCTCTATTAACATCTTCATCTAACTTAGAATTTTGTTTTTTAAGATTGCTAATTTCTTCTTTTAAAACATCTTCCTTCTTTTTATTTCCCTCAACCTTATCATTTAAATTTTTAATTTCCTTGTTCAAGTTTTCTATTTGTGCTTTATAACCCTTTTCACCCTCTACATATTTATCTATATTACTCTTTAAGGTTGCATTCTTATCTTTTATATCAACTATTTCTTTATTAAGTATTTCACTTAAATTATTAACTTGTACAATTTCTTCATTAAGCTTGTTATTAAGGTTTGTTAGAATGTTATTATCTTTCTTTATATCATTATTTTCTATAGCCAAAACATTCTTTTCCTCCATAAGCACTTTTATTTCATCTTGTAGTACCTTAATCTTACCTTCTAGATCTTTTACTGCTTTTTCTTTGTCTGCCTTTAATTTATCATTTTCTTCTCTTAGTTCCTTTATGCCTTCTCTAAGTCCTGAATTTCTTTCTTCTAGAGATTCCTTCTTCTTTTTAAACTCTTCTATCTCAATATCAGCTTTATATAATTCATCTGCAATATTTAAAGCTGCAAGCACACCTGAATCAACAGTACTTAATAATGGATTTTTAGTTTTTATCTCATTCATTTTACTGTTTACATATTCAGCTACTTCCTTTAGATAGTTTTCATCTTCCCTACCCTTTAGACTATATTCAATTCCATTTATTTTAACGGTAACCTTTATCATACTAAACACCTCTCGAAACCTTATATATTTAATTATAGGTGAAATTATTACATAAAACAATTATGTTTTACAAAAAGTACCTTACTTATTTACAAAAAGTAAAGAAAATATTTATTTTGCTTCTTTCATTGCAAAACTTCAAATTACAGAAAACAAATTTTCACTCAAATGTAATATATTTTATGCCTCATGGTTTTTGTAATAAATTTACAAAAATTTTACTTTATGATATTATTTTTCTAGTGAGGTGCTTATATGAAAAATAAAAAAGTAATTCTTTCAATATTATTAACTTTAATTTTATCATTTACAATTATATCTTGTAATAGCTGCAATGAACCAACTACCCCTACCATAGCTGAAAAGGAAGATACAACCATCTCTGTACTTGGTGCAGGAGATGTTCTTATGCATATGGAACAAGTTTATTCAGGATACGATTCAAAAACAAATACTTATAATTATGATAACTTTTTCACTTATGTAAAAAATTACGTATCCACTTCTGACTTAGCCATATGTAACTCTGAAACCACTTATTTAGGTAAAGGACATAATTTTAGTGGCTATCCAAAGTTTAATAGCCCTAAAGAAATATTAAACTCTATAAAAAATGCAGGTTTTGACATGGTCTGTTCTACTCATAATCATATTAATGATATGGGAGATAAGGGTATTGAGAGTACTGCTAAATTAATAAAAGAAGCTGGTTTAGACCTTCTTGGAATAAAGAATACAGTTAAGGATAAGAACTATATAGTAAAAGATATAAAAGGTGTTAAGATTGGAATAACTAATTATACTTATTCAACAATAGATAAAAATGGTTATAGATATATAAATGGACTTCCCTTATCTAAGGAAATGGAGCCTAAAATAAACTTATTTAGTGATTCTAATATAGAGAATGACATAAATAATATGAAGTCTACTTATGATAATATGATTAAAGATGGAGCTGAATTTACCATTTTCTATATACACTGGGGAAATGAATATCAGCTACAACCAAGTGCTCAACAAGAAAAATTGGCAGGTATGCTAAATTCTATTGGGGTAAATGTTATCTTTGGAAGTCATCCTCATGTGGTTCAACCTATAAGAACGCTAAAAAATGATACCAACGGAAATGAAACATTGGTTTGCTATTCTCTAGGAAATTTTATATCTAATCAAAGATTTGAAACAATGGGAAATATAAAATCAGAAGATGGGTTAATGGTTAAACTGTTTATTACTAAAGATTCTAATAACAAATTAAAGTTAACTTCTTATGAGACAGAACCAACTTGGGTATATAAATATGTTAATGCTTCTGGAAAGACAGTCTATAATATATTACCTACAAATAAAATTCTAAAATCAAATGATATAGAAGGCCTTAGTGAAGATGTCTTTAACAGAGTTAAAGATTCAAATAAGTCTACTAACGAAATTATAAATAGTTAAATTAAAGCAGTATATTTGCTCTAAACAAATATACTGCTTTTTAAATATCTATGAGTTGGGTGGATATTATTTATGTCACTTGGAACGTAGCTACGGAACATGCAGAATAAATATCCATCTAACCTTTTAAATTATCTTAATTGAGCTCCTAATTTATGCTCTAATGCTTTTAATATCTTATCATGAACCTTATTTACATCATTATCAGTTAATGATTTCTTAGGATCTCTATAAACTATTGCATAAGCTATGCTCTTCTTTCCTTCTTCAATTTGAGCTCCCTTATATATATCAAATAGAGTTATCTTTTCTACTAAAGGACCTCCTGCTTTTCTTATAGCCTCTTCAATGTCACCAACAAGAACAGAATCGTCTACTAATATAGCTATATCTCTTGTTGCTGCTGGGAACTTAGGAATAGGTGTATACTTCTTAACTGTTTCAGAAGCTTCATATAGTAAATCTAAATCTAATTCAGCAATGTAGGCTGCAACATCTAGTCCATAAGCTTCTTGTACATCTGGATGTATTTCTCCAAACACACCTGCAGACTTACCTCTTAATTGAATTCCAGCAGTTTTACCTGGATGGAAGCTTGGATTTTCACTTTCACGTACAAATCTTGCCTTAGTTATTCCTAATCTATCAAGTACATTTTCTACAACACCCTTAAGGTCTAAGAAATCACAGTTTCCATACATACCAATTGTTAAAACATTCTTTTCTGTTGGTAACTTGTTGTCATCTTCATTCTTAAGATATACTTTTCCTATTTCAAATAATCTCGCATATTCATTGCTTCTAGAATAATTTCTTCCTAAAGAATCCATCATTGATGGTATAGTTGAAGTTCTCATTACAGAGTAATCTTCTCCTAAAGGATTCTTAATTTTAACTACATCTCTTAATGGTGAATCTTCTGGCAATCTAATTTTATCAAATACCTTTGGTGATACAAATGAATAAGATATAGATTGATTTATTCCTGAAGCTATTAAAGCATCAACTACAATACCTCTTAATACTTCATTTTTGTGTTTGTTTTCCCTTGTTGGTGTTTCATCAAATACAGTAGTAGGTATTTTATCATATCCGTAGATTCTTGCTACCTCTTCAGCTATATCTTCTTTTATAGCTATATCAACTCTAAATGTAGGAGATGTAATTTCTAAATCATCACCATTTATTGTTGTAGGCATATCTAAAGAATCTAAGTATTTCTTCATATCCTCTACAGGTATTTCTGTACCTAAGAACTTATTAATCCAACTAGCAGAAACAGTTAAATGACCTTCTTCTTTCTTATTTGGATATAGGTCTATAGTTCCTTCCATTACATCTCCAGCACCTAATTCACATACAAGTGCACATGCTCTATTAATAGCTAATTCAGCTAGGTTTGGATCTATATCCTTTTCAAATCTTGCTGAGCTTTCAGTTCTTATTCCTAGTGCTTTTGAGTTAACTCTTATATTAGTTCCATCGAAATTAGCACATTCAAATACTACTTCTGTAGTACCTTCTTCTATTTCAGAGTTTAATCCTCCCATTATACCTGCAAGACATATTGTTCTGTCTCCATCCTTAATGCAAAGAACAGTTGAATTTAATTCTCTCTCTTGCTCATCTAAAGTAGTGAACTTTTCTCCATCCTTAGCAGTATCTACAACAATCTTCTTTGATGTTATTTGTCTAGCATCAAAGGCATGCATTGGTTCTCCAATTTCAAGCATAACAAAGTTTGTAATATCTACTATATTGTTTATAGGTCTAATACCTGCTTCAAGAAGTCTTTCTTGCATCCAACCTGGAGAAGGAGCTATCTTTACATTTTTTACTCCTCTTGCCATATATCTGTTGCAAAGGCTACTCTTTATTTCCACTTCTAACTCATCATTTATATTCTTTGAAGATTTTGTTTCAAAGCTCATGTTTGGCATTTTGTAAGTAGTTCCTAAAGCTGCTGCTGTTTCCCTAGCCATACCAACCATGCTTAAACAATCTGGTCTATTAGAAGTTATATCAAAATCTAATATTGCTTTATTAAGCTTAAGATACTCTTTAATATCCATTCCTACAGGAGCATCTTCAGGTAAAATCATTAATCCATGAACTGGTTCATCTCCAGCAATTCCAAGCTCTTCTTCTGAGCAGAACATACCGTTAGATACGACCCCTCTCATCTTACCTTTCTTAATTTCAGTTCCATCTGCTAAAATAGATTTATGAAGAGCTACTGGAACCTTATCCCCTTCCTTCATGTTTGTAGCAGCTGTAACTATTTGAATTTCTTCTGTTCCTATATTTACTTGACAAACATTTAATCTATCAGCATCAGGGTGTTTTTCTATCTTTAAAATATGACATACAACTACATTCTTTATATTGTCACCTTGTATTTCTACTTCTTCAAGTTGAGAACCTGTTAAAGTCAGAATATCACCTAATTCTTTTGCATCTACATTTATATCAACATAATCATTTAGCCAATTATATGGTACTTTCATTCCCTTATCCTCCTCTAGAATTGATTTAAGAATCTCATATCACTTTCATATAATAATCTGATATCATCTAAGCCATAGCTAAGCATTACCATTCTATCTATACCAAAGCCAAAAGCAAATCCGCTATACACTTCTGGGTCTATACCACAGTTTCTTAATACATTTGGATGAACCATTCCACAACCAAGTAATTCTATCCAACCTGATCCCTTACATACATTACATCCTTTTCCTCCACATACATAACATGAAGCATCCATTTCAGCTGATGGTTCTGTAAATGGGAAATGGTGAGGTCTAAACTTAGTTTGAACCTTATCTCCAAACATCTTCTTTGCAAATAGTTCTAAAGTTCCCTTAAGATCTGCAAATGTTACTCCCTTAGCTACAACTAACCCTTCCATTTGATAGAATATTGGTGAGTGTGTAGGGTCTACTGCATCTGATCTATAAACCTTACCTGGAGATATCATCTTTATTGGTGGTTCTTGATTCTCCATAGTTCTTATTTGAACTGGTGAAGTTTGAGTTCTTAAAACTATATTATCATTAATGTAGAATGTATCTTGTTCACTTCTAGCTGGATGGTTTTTAGGAATATTTAAAGCTTCGAAGTTATAGTGGTCTAATTCTACTTCTGGACCATCTTCAATTGAGAATCCCATAGATATAAATATATCCTTAATTCTTTCAAGAGTTAATTCTAGTGGGTGTCTCTTTCCTAATACATTCTTCTTTCCTGGAAGAGTAATATCTATAATTTCATTTTGAAGTTTTTCATTCTTTTCCTTTTCTTTTATAGCGTTAATAGCTGCATCTAGTTTTTCTTCAACAACCTTCTTAACATCATTAACCATCTTACCAACTATAGGTCTTTCTTCTTTTGATAAACCACCCATACTTTTTAAAATAGTTGTAAGTTCACCTTTTTTACCTAAATACTTAACTCTTATATCACTAAGAGCTGTACTGTTACTTGCTTCTTCAATTTCTTTTAAAGCAACTTCTTGAATTTGCATTAACTTTTCTTGCATTTTTATTCTCCTTTCTTCTTTACCTCTAGGGCCATTGAATACTTCATAGAAAATTCTCTATAAAATAAAAAACCGTCCCTAAAAAAGGGACGGAATATCCGCGTTACCACCCTAATTGGTTCTATAAAAATAGATACCCAACTCTAGTTAATTTAACGGTTCCCCGCTAACTACTACTATTATTTCATAGTTAGAACTCCTGAGCGAACTTCAATATAATTCTCTATAAAGAGGCTTTCAGTCTATGTCCTCTTCTCCCTGAAAAAGTTCCTTATATTTACTCTCTCAATCATAGTTTATTTAATATTCTATTACTTTCCTATTATACAAATGTTTTTCTAAAAATTCAACTGATTCTGCCTAACTTTTTCATAAATCACTATCGAGGTAGCTATTGCTACATTTAATGACTCTGCTCCTCCAGGCATTGGTATTTTAACTTTCTTATCAGAAAGGCTATATACTTCTTCACTTACACCATTACCTTCATTGCCTACGGAGATAATAATCTTCCCGCTTAAATCTTCTTTAAAGAAATCCTTATTCCCTTCTAAGGATGTAGCTAAAAGAGAAAACCCCTTATTTATTAAGGATTTAGTAATAGTAAAATCACTATCCTCTAAGATTATTGGAATATAAAACATAGATCCCATTGTAGAACGTATAGTCTTTTCATTATATATATCAACAGTTCCCTTAGTTAGAATTACACCATCCACACCTGCTGCATGAGCAGTTCTAATGATAGTACCTAAATTACCAGGATCTTGAACCTTATCACATAGAATATAAAAACTACCTTCTTTGTTTAAGTCAACTTCATTCATCCTAACAACTGCAACAACCCCTTGAGGTTCTTCAGTTGAGCATAACTCTCTTAACAAGCTATCTTTCAATGTATAAAGTTTCATACTATTTGTTATATATTTCCCTAAATACTCTTCAAACTTGTTTTCTTCTAGCCTATGGCTTATAAAAATATATTCTATAGGCAGATTTGCTTTACAAGCTTCTTCTATTAACCTAAATCCCTCTATTAAATACTTAGAGCTCTTATTTCTTCCTTTTCTCTCTTTAAGCTTTTTGGTTTCTTTAAATAAATTGTTATCTTTACTTTCTATAAGAACCAAAGTTTACACCTCAATTATTTAAATTTAACTATTACACCTTCAAGATTTGCTAAATCTTGAGCTGACCCTATAGCAACAATAATATCTTTAGATTCAACAGTATCATCTGCTGAAGGAGTAAGATTAATTTCATCACCTTTCTTAATAGCCATTACATTTATTCCGTACTTACTTCTAAGCTTAAGCTCTCTTAATGTTTTATCTTGCCATTCATCTAAAGCTTCAATTTCCATTATACTGTAATCAGGTGATAATTCTATATAATCAAGTATACTTGATGAAACCAAATTATGAGCAACTCTAACTCCCATATCTTTTTCTGGTAGAATTACCCTATCAGCACCAATTTTATATAATACTTTTGCATGCAAATCACTATTTCCTTTAGCAATTATATATTTTACACCTAATTCTTTTACTAATAGTGTTACCATTACGCTTGATTGGATATTAGCACCTATTGTAACTACTGCAACATCAAAATTTCTAAGACCTAATGTTCTTAATGCATTTTCATCAGTTGCATCCATTTGTACTGCATGAGTAACACTATCTGATATATCTTGAATTAAATCCTCATCTTTATCTATAACCAAAACATCATTTCCTAAAGAATATAATGTTTTAGCTACTGATGCACCAAATCTTCCAAGTCCTATTACAACAAATTGTTTATTAGCCATAAAATCATCCCCTAACCTATTAATATCTTTCCTTCTGGGTATTTATAATCAACTTTTTTCTTTCTATTAGTAAGTGCAAGAGCAACAGTTAGTGGACCAACTCTACCAAAGTACATCATTATCATTATAATAATTCTACCTACTGTACTTAATTTTTGGGTTACACCTGTAGTTAACCCTACTGTAGCAAAGGCCGAAGTTGCTTCATATAGTAAATCTATAAATTCTATTCCTTTTTCAGTTACTGATAATAACATTGTAACTACTATTATTAATCCCACTGCTATTATCAATAATGCAAAAGCCTTATATACTAATTCCTTGGCAAATCTTTTTCCAAAGGCTTCTGTATCTTCTCTACCTTTAATTACACTTATAACTGTAAGTATTATCAAACCAAAAGTTGCTGTTTTAAGACCTCCAGCTGTTGATCCTGGTGATCCTCCAATAAACATTAATATTATTGTCAAAAACTTACCAGCTGTTGTCATTCCATCTGTAGATATACTATTAAACCCTGCTGTTCTTGGACTAACAGATGCAAAGAAGGAATTTAACAACTTATCTTTTAATCCCATGCCACCAATAGTTTCTGGATTGCTATACTCTATAAAAAACATAGCTACAAATCCACCTATTAATAAAACACCTGTAATCAATAAAACTATTTTAGCATGTACAGATAACTTTCTTATTCCTTTATACTTATAGCTATATATTTCAAGCCATACTGTAAAGCCTAACCCTCCAATAATAATAAGTGCACTTATTGTTAAAATTACTGCTATATTACTTGAAAATCCAGTAAGACTTGAAAAATTACCAAATAAATCAAAACCAGCATTACAAAAAGCAGATATTGAATGAAAAATACTATAAAAGAATCCCTTTTTCAATCCAAACTCAGGTATAAACTGTGTTGATAACAGCATTGCTCCAAAGAATTGAACTGCAAAAGTAAACCCAAGTACATATTTAACCATTCTTACAAGACCTTGTATACTAAATGTATTTAAAGCTTCTTGTACCATTAATCTATCTCTAAGGGTTATTTTTTTACCTAATAATATTGCTACAAAAGTAGTAAATGACATGAACCCTAAGCCACCAATTTCTATTAATAGTATTATTACTGTTTGCCCAAATGCATTCCAATGAGTCCCTGTATCTAATGTTACTAAACCAGTAACGCATACAGCAGAAGTAGAAGTAAATAAAGCATCTAATAAGTTAGTACTCTCTCCACTTGCAGAAGATATAGGTAAACTAAGTATCAAGCCTCCAATAATAATTACAGCAATGAAACCAAGGGCTAGCGTCTGTACACCATTTAATTTATATTTATTAATCCTCTTTAATTTTTGCATAAAATCACTCCAAAAGTTCATGCTTTATTATATCTCTTTATATACCATTTTTTGTTTCTATATTTATATAAAAGTAAGAGTATATAATATCTTGCCTAATAGTATTATCAAACTGAACAAGATATAATATACCCTAAGTAACTTTTTTCTTTAGATAGTAAAGCATTTTCCTACTTTATTAATATTAAAAGAAAATGCGACCTTAGGCCGCATTCTTATATTAAGCGTTTAATTGCTTCTTAGCTAATTCAACTAAATCTGCAAATGCTTTTGGATCGTTGATAGCTATTTCAGATAACATCTTTCTGTTTATGTCAACTCCAGCTAACTTGATTCCATTCATGAACTTTGAATAAGAAAGACCATTCATTCTTGTAGCAGCATTTATTCTAGCTATCCATAATCTTCTGAAATCTCTCTTCTTTAATCTTCTTCCAACATAAGCATTTCTTAATGCTCTAATAACTGATTCGTTAGCAGTCTTAAATAACTTGCTCTTTCCACCGTAGTATCCTTTTGCAAGCTTTAAAACTTTTTTATGATTCTTACGAGAATTAACCGCTCTTTTTACTCTTGCCATTCTTTAAACCTCCTGTACCAATTCTTATAGATATGGTAATAATTTCTTCATTGCTTTTTCTTGAGTAGTTGAAACATATCCTGTCTTTCTAAGATTTCTCTTTCTTTTTGAGCTCTTCTTAGTTAAGATATGGCTCTTGAAAGCCTTAGCTCTCTTTAGCTTTCCTGTACCTGTCTTCTTGAATCTTTTTGCTGCACCTCTATGAGTTTTCATTTTTGGCATGATAAATTTCCTCCTCTCAGTTTATGCCTTTTTAGGGCCAATAACCACTGTCATATTTCTTCCTTCTTTTTTAATTGGCTTTTCTATATTACCTACATCAGCCAATTTGTTAGCGAAGTTTTCAAGAATCTTTGCACCTAAGTGACTAAGTTCCATTTCTCTTCCTCTGAATCTAACAGTGATTTTAACTTTGTCTCCGTCTAATAAGAACTTTCTAGCATTTTTAGCTTTAATTTCGATATCGTGCTCTTCTATTGTAAGACTAACTCTTACCTCTTTAATACTAACAACTTTTTGCTTCTTCTTAGCTTCTTTTTCCTTTTTTGATTGCTCATAAATGAACTTTCCTAAGTCCATTATTTTACAAACTGGAGGCTTAGCATTTGGTGATATCATCACTAAATCTAACTCCGCTTCTTCAGCCATCTTAAGGACTTCTTTTGTTTGTAAGATACCTAATTGAGAACCATCAGCACCAATAGCTCTGATTTCCTTGTCTCTAATATCCTCATTCACTATATAATTTTTATTAATAGTTTTCACCTCCGAAAAAATTAAAGCAAACTTTATAATATAAAAAAAACGGCGTTGAACGCCGTTTTCTATTATCGTAATTACTTCACATAAATAATCTAGATAAATAACCAAGCTAACTCAATTGTTGCATGGTGAGAAACGGCTGTTTCTTCTTAACAAATGTTATTTTATCATTGCTTATATACATTGTCAACATCTTTTTACATTTTTATATTAGTTTTTGAACATAATTTACATCCATCACAAAATACTACTCTTTCACCAAAGACATTTATTATAGTTTCTATAAACTCTTTATTTTTACATTCCTCTCTTTTGTGTATTACTATCTTTTGAGGAGCATTAGTTATCAAGCCACTTATAACTATATCTTCAACATTGGCATCAATTCCTATTTTACAGTCTGATAATTCATTTAAAAATGTAGGAAATATATCTTCTCCATATCCATCTGTCACTATATATCCTCCTGATGGTAAGGCTGTCAAGTTAATTTCCTCAACTCTACACTCTTGAATTTCAACAAAGTATTTTAACAGTCGTATAAATTCTTTATATTCTTTTTCAACCATATATCTTTCAACTACTTTATCTACAACATCTTCAATATCTTTTCTTAACTCTCGCATCCTAAAAGTAATGAATCCATTAATATTAATCTCATTATTTTCTTCAATACATTCTTTTATTTTATCTATAATTGCGTTTGTTTTATTAGAATAGAATATAAAATTAGAGTCATGAACGCCTTCCTCACAATATAGAACCTTCATTATTTCTTCTTCTACTTCTAACATTTCATCTCGCTTCAAGAAAAAGTATGTGTCTGTCAAATACTCAAAAAGTTCTTTTTCTTTATACTTTGTAATAACAATTTTATAAAGGATATTACTAATATATAAATTAATTATATTACCTGTTCTATCACTATAATTCGAATCATCACACATAACTTTTATTACATGTGTCTTCCCTTCTAAACTTTCAACCACACCTATTATTATGTGCTTCTTTTTCAATAGTTCCTTTAGCTCTTGAAGTTCTTCAACAAAATCTAGTTCACCCGAATAAGCTAACTGTAGTACAAGCATGGGTTTCACTCCCTTCCATAGTAATAGTATGTATTAAAACCTCTTCAATATACGGAATTTATTTTTACCCCTTTGTACATATTGATTTTTGTTTACACGATATAGTAATGTATTCTTATATAAATAATTAGGAGTTTTTATCATGTATTGTTTTTTAGACTACAAAATTAGTAATGAAGAATTAAATAATATAATAAATTTAAATATAGAACCTATTTTAATACCAAAATGTCCAAAGGTTTATGAAGCTATAAATGGACATGTTGATATCCAACTTAACATCCTTGATAAAAGGAATAAGAAAGTTATTGTACAAAAGGATATTTCTAAGGATTTTTTAAACTTATTATCCTCTAAAGGAATTAATTATATACTCTCTGAGAATTCATTAGGAACTAATTACCCAGAAAATATAATTATAAACGCACTAATTACTGACAATCTTTTTGTACACAACTTAAATTATACAGATCCAAACCTCCTTAAATTTCAGGATAGCAAAAAGACAATTAATGTTAAACAAGGATATACCAAATGTTCCGTATTACCAACAGGAAAAAATGCATACATTACAAGTGATAAAGGAATTTATAAAAAACTAATTCAAGAAGACTTAGACGTACTTCTTATTCCCCCTGGGGACATACTATTACCCTCTTTGAATTATGGATTCATAGGAGGAGTTGGCGGAATGATATCTGAAAATAGATTAGCCTTATTTGGCGAATTAAATTGTTATGCTTATGGTAAAGAAGTTTATAAATTTCTTTATAAGCATGATATAGAGCCAATAGCATTAAAAAAAGGAAAGCTCATAGACCGCGGAAGTCTCTTATACATCTAGCTTTCCATATATATTACGTAGGAGTTATAAAAATGTTTCTATGAAAATTATTTACCTTTAAATAATTAAAAATAGGATTAAGTTTTAAAGCTTAATCCTATTTATATAAGAAAATATAAAGTTTTAATTTGCTATAAATCAAAGGTATTGTTACATTTTCATATTAAAAAACTATAAAATCAAGAATAATAATTTTATAGTTTCCTTACCTTAAATACTAAGGGAATAGATATTTATTTTTCTGTGACTTGGAGTTTGCAACGGAACAAGCAAAAATAAATATCCATTCCACATTTTTTATTGTTTCAAAAACTTATTTCTAAATGACTCTACTTCCTTTTCTACCTTCTCTATCTCTTCTTTATCCATTCCTCCTCTACCTAACCTATCACTTAAAAATACATATGATAAATCATGTAGATTAGCTTCTTTTTTCATTCCCTTTATATCTCCATAAGGCAATTTATTCATTATAAATAACAAATGCATGTGATATCTCACCAATATAGAAACCTTACTTTTAAATTCTTCATCCAATTTAAAATAACTTAAAAAATCATAGGAATCTTTTCTTCCAACCTTATCATGATCATATGAAGTCCATCTTCCTTTTCTTAGCTTAGTTGTACTTCTCTTCCCTAAGTCATGCAATAATAACGCCCACATAAAGACCTTTTTATCTTCTACATACTCTCTATAAGAACTCCCTTTATCAACAACCATCATAGTATGAATCCATACATCTCCTTCTGGATGATGTTTAGGTGATTGTTCTATTTTTTCTAGACTTATTAACCACTTAAAAGGTTCAACAGATAGTTCTCCTGAAGTTTTTAATTCATTTAAATATATGGAAGGCTTCTCATCTTCTAATAAATGTTTTTCAATTTCATTAAATTTCTCTTGTAATTTCACAAGTATCACCTCCTATTACAACTAGTATTTCCTTTTGTCCACTTTATTATAAATCAATCTTTATAAAAGTAGTATCAAATCTAAGGTTAATGTATACATTATTAATATAAGCTTTGGCGCTGTAGCCAAGTGGTAAGGCAGAGGTCTGCAAAACCTTTATTCCCCAGTTCAAATCTGGGCGGCGCCTCCATAAAAAAAAGACTGCTACAAAATATTTTTATTCTGTAGCAGTTTTTTTAACCATGGCATTTTTACTATAGCTTCTTAAGTTCTTAAGTTTTTAAAAACTTAAGAACTTATATTTTTTTGAATATAGAATATAGTCCTGGCAATAGAAAATAAGGTTCCTTATTTATTCGTAGCTTTTTCTAATAAATCTTTTATATCTTCATTAGTAAACTTATATTTTCTATTACAGAAGTGACAAACAACTTCTTCTTCTTTACCATCTTCATATATTTCTCTTAAATCTTTTTCACCTATACTAATTAGGGCCTTTTCTATTCTTTCTCTTGAACAATCACAAACATACTTAGGTTCAACTTCATCTAATATCTTTAAATCCATTCCATCAAAAATGAACTCTAATATTTCTTCAATTGTTTTACCTTCACTTATCATTGTTGTTATTGAAGGTACCTCTTCTAATCTATACATTAATAAATCTGCTAATAATGGATCTGCACCTGGCATCATTTGAATTACAAATCCACCTGCAGCTTTTATTGAATAGTCCTTATCTACAAGCACCCCTAAAGATACTGCTGAAGGAGTTTGCTCAGAAACAGTAAAATAATATGTTAAATCTTCAGCGATTTCTCCAGTTTGTATTGGAACTTGACCTACATATGGTTCTTTTAACCCTAAGTCCTTTATTACATATAATAAGCCATCCTTACCTATTGCTCCACCTACATCTAATTTACCCTTAGCATTTAGCGGCAATTCTATATATGGATTACCTATAAATCCTTTAACTGATGCATTTTGATATCCTGTAACTGTTACTCCCTTAGCTATTCCTCCGCCATTTATCTTTATAGTTACAACTTCATCATCTGATTTTAATGTTCTTCCCATTAAAGCTGCTGCCGTTAACATTCTACCTAATGCTGCAGATGCTAAAGGTGTACATTCATGAACGCTAGTTCCATCATTAACCATATTAGTTGTGATACCACCAAGTATTCTAACCATACCATCCTTAGCAGTTGCTCTTATAACTTTATCTTTCATACTATACCTCCATATTCTTTCCTACAACATATAAAATTCTTTCACTTTCTTGTTGTACTTCATCTATATTGTATCCATCAAATTTACCTAACAAAGTAAATCCTACTTGATTTAAAACTTCTTCAATTTCACTTTCTTCATAAGCTCTCTCAAAATGCTCTTCTTCAAATCTTTCATAAAGTTCATTTTTCTCTTTAACAAAAAAAGTTAAAAACATATTTACAACATTATCTTCAATTGTATTTTCCCATGTATAAAAAACATCCTCAGAACTGTATGTGTAAATATTGTTTCCTAAAATATTGGTTAATTTATAAAAAGAATTGATATCAAAAATAAATAATCCTCCATCTTTAAGATGTTCATATACTCCTGTGAAGTATTTTTCTAAATCGCCATCTTCTATAAGATAATTAGTTGAATCTAATACACATGTTATTACATCAAATTTATGATTTAAGGAAAGCTCTCTCATATCTTGACATATAATTTTAGCTTTAATCCTCTCAGCTTTAAATTTATCAAAAGCCTCTCTTAACATATCTTCAGATAAATCAACTGCATATGTAGACTTAAAATATTTAGCCATTCTTACGCCAATATTACCTGTTCCACAGGCTAAATCTAAATAATCAACTGGATTACTTTGATATTTATCAATTATTTCTTTCAATCTTACTACCATTGAATCATAGTTAATATCTTCATTTATTAACTCATCATAAATCTTTGCAAATTCGCCATAGGCCATAACTTTTCCCCCAGTAGTTTTATAATTACTACAAATATATTAAAGCTATTCCTTCATTAAGTCAATTTATTTTCTACCAAGAATTTCATTATTGGTAGGTATATGAAGATCTTTTTTTCTTTTTGTCATAATTCCTCCAATTCTACCAGTTTCTTCTGCTGTTAGTCCACCCCAACCAAAGGCATCCACCTTATCCTTTAATCCAAGTTCCTCTGCTATTTCGTATTTTATTTTTTCTCTTAACTCCTCTTCAGGTGTTAATTCTTTATTTCCTTTTAATTTTGCTTTTATCACTTTTTTTAATGGTGTCTTACTCAAAACTTTCACTCCCTCTTAAATTTCAACCTTATTATTCCCCCATAGCTTATATTTATTCCCTCTTGTAAATACAAGAAATTTGTATTATTTTTACCAATACTATTGATATTTCCCAATACTTTAACTATATTAATTGTATATAAGAAATTATATTAATAATATTTAGGAGGGATACTTTTGTATAACGTTGCAATTGTTGGGGCTACTGGAAATGTAGGTAGAAAATTTTTAGAAATATTGGAGCAAAGAGATTTTCCAGTAAAGAATTTGTATCTTTTCGCATCTAAAAGATCCGCAGGTACAACATTACAATTTAAAGGAAAGGACTTCATTGTTGAGGAGACTTGCGATGAAAATATAGTAAATAAGAAAATTGATTTTGCTTTATTTTCAGCAGGGGGAGGTGTAAGTTTAGAGTTTGCACCTAAGTTTGCTAAAATCGGTGCTGTTGCTATTGATAATAGTAGTGCTTGGAGAATGGACCCGAAGGTACCACTAGTAGTACCTGAAGTTAATCCTGAAGATATAAAGTGGCATAATGGAATAATAGCGAATCCAAATTGTTCTACTATTCAAGCTATGCCTGTACTAAACGCTATTCATAAGAAGTATGGAATCAAGAGAATTGTATATTCAACTTACCAAGCGGTATCAGGGGCTGGAATTCAAGGAATAAAAGACTTAGAGGATGGTTATAAAGGAATTGAACCTAAGAAATTCCCTTATCCAATAACAGGTAATGTATTACCACACATTGATGTATTCGAAGAAAATGGATACACTAAGGAAGAAATGAAGATGATTAATGAAACAAGAAAAATTCTTCATGATGACACATTAAAAATAACTGCTACAACTGCTAGAGTTGCTGTTTTAAATTCTCATAGTGAAAGCATCAACTTAGAACTTCAAAATGAATTTGAATTAGATGATATAGTTAACTTATTAAGCAACACTGAAGGCGTAGTTGTATATGATAATACTAAAGAATTGAAGTACCCTACACCTTTATTTGTAACAGGAAAAGATGATATCTATGTAGGAAGAATTAGAAGAGACTTTAGTGTGGACAACGGTTTAAATTTATGGGTGGTTGCTGATAACATTAGAAAGGGTGCTGCATTAAATGCAATTCAAATTGCAGAGCTTATGATCGATAAAAAGTAAGATTGGAGGATTTCTAATGTCAATTTTTGAAGGTTCTGGTGTTGCTATAGTTACTCCTTTTAATGATAATGGAGTAAATTATAAAAAGCTTAAAGAATTATTAGAGTGGCACATCAAAGAAGGTACTGATGCCATTATTATTTGTGGAACAACCGGTGAAGCTACAACTATGAGCGAGGAAGAAAAAAAACTTACAATAAAATTTACCGTTGATGTTGTAAATAAAAGAATCCCAGTTATAGCAGGTACAGGTTCAAATAACACTCTATCATCTATAGAAATGAGCAAATATGCTGAAAGTGTTGGTGTAGACGGACTTTTAGTAATTACACCTTATTATAACAAGACAAATTCAAGAGGTTTAATAAAACATTTTGAGGCAATAAATAATTCTGTAAATACACCAATTATTTTATATAATGTTCCTAGTAGAACTGGAGTTAACATTACTCCTGAAAACTTAAAGGAACTATCTACCCTTTCAAATGTAGTTGCTATTAAAGAAGCTAGTGGGAATATTGGTCAAGTAGTACAAATGAAAGCTTTATGTGGTGATAAAATAGATATTTATTCAGGAAATGATGACCAAGCTATACCTATATTATCTTTAGGTGGCAAGGGAGTTATATCAGTGCTAGCCAATATTATTCCTAATGCTGTGCACACCATGATAAAGTCTTATTTAAATGGAGATGTAAAAAAAGCTTTAGACCTTCAATTAGAAAATCTAAAACTATCTAGCACCTTATTTATAGAAACAAATCCTATTCCTATTAAAACTGCCTTAAATTTAATAGGTAAGGATGTTGGTCCTTTAAGACTACCACTTTATGAAATGAGTGATAGTAACTTAATGAAATTAAAGGACACATTAAAAGAATATAATTTACTTTAGGGAGTGACCATATGACAAAAGTAATTTTAAATGGATGCTCAGGAAAAATGGGAAAAATGGTTATTGAATCTGCTAAAAATTTCGATGATATTGAAATTGTAGCTGGAATAGATAAATTTCCTTCTGAAACTAGCTTTCCTATTTTCAAGAATGTTCATGATGTAAATATAGATTATGATGTACTTTTAGATTTTTCAAGAGCTGATGCTTTATCAAATCTTCTTGAGTTAACAGAAAAAACTAAAAAACCTTTAGTTTTATGCTCAACTGGATATTCTAAAGAAGATTTAGATTTAATAAATGAAAAGAGTAAAACTCTTCCATTATTTAAATCAGCTAATATGTCTCTTGGAATTAATCTAATAAATTCTCTATTAAAGAAGGTAGTTCCATTATTATATGAAAACTATGATATTGAAATTATAGAAAAACATCATAACCAAAAAGTAGATGCTCCTAGTGGAACAGCTATTCTACTAGCAGATACAATAAAAGATTCTATTCCATATGAAACAGAATATATTTATGGAAGAGAAGGAAATTCAAAGAGAAAAGATAATGAAATAGGTATACATGCTGTTAGAGGTGGCTCCATTGTTGGGGATCATGATGTAATTTTTGTTGGAACTGGCGAAGTTATAGAATTAACTCACAAAGCAATCTCTAGAGAAGTTTTTGCTGTTGGCGCTTTAAAGGCTTGCCAATATATGAGCAAAGTAACTGAGGCAGGCTTATATAATATGGAAAATGTTATAGAAAATAAATAACAGTAAATTAAGCTATTATAGGTAGAAAATTTCTATCTATAATAGCTTCTTTTATATTTTTAATAATTATTAAATTTCACGGTATAAGAGTAATATTAGTTATACATACTAAATTAGTAGATAAAAGTAACAAGGAGTGATTAACTTGACAAAAGATAGCCAACCTGATAATAAACACGCTAGAATGGAGAAATGTAACTACCAAACTCCAATAACTAGTGAAGAAGGAAAGAATAATAATAGAACTCGAAAGAAACATTCCGTAAAAAGAGAAGGCTTCCAAAGCGATCATATAAATTAGCAAGTATATTTTCTTTGTTTTTTACAAAAGATATCCTTGTGATATTGAATATATCTCCTTACGCATTTTTGACATAGAAAAACATGTGACTATTACT
Organism: Clostridium paraputrificum AGR2156; assembly: GCF_000424025.1. NCBI lineage: Bacteria > Bacillati > Bacillota > Clostridia > Eubacteriales > Clostridiaceae > Clostridium > Clostridium paraputrificum. The sequence continues at coordinate 19,781 of NZ_AUJC01000005.1, read as the reverse complement.
AGCCACATGTTTTTTTAATACTCTATTCCCTCTCTAGCAGGTACACCTTTTTCATAATAATGTTTTACCATTTTCATCTCTGTAATTAAATCTGCCCTATCTGCCAGTTCCTTAGGCACATCTCTTCCTGTCATAATAATTTCTATATCATGGTTATTTCTATTAATTATTTCTACAATATCTTCTACTGATAAAAAACCATTCTTTAATACTCCCATAATTTCATCCATTATTAAAAGATCACATTCTTTATTTTCCACAACTTCTAAAATAAAATTATATGCTTTAATAACTTCTTTTTTTAGTTCTTCAATTTCTTCTGCATTTAAATTCCAAACAAAATCCCTTTTCTCTTCAAATCTAAAAACTTTAAAGTTATCTATTTTCCTTAAAGACTCTAACTCTCCTGTAGGGGTACCCTTAAGAAATTGCACCATATATACCTTAAATCCTCTACCAGCTGCTCTAACTCCTTGGCCTATAGAAGCAGTTGTTTTCCCTTTTCCATTACCTGTATATATTTGTATCATACATCCACCTCATTTCTAATTCATATATATTATAACCAAAAAATTTTATAATTTCTGCAAATATTACTACTCTTAATCATAATTATAATACTAAGAGTAATTTTAGGAGCTTAAATATGGAATATAATTTTACTGATCCCTACGAATTAGCCAGATTTATCAAACAATCAAAAAAATCCACACCTGTACAAGTATATGTTAATGGTGACCTTTCTAAGGTGGACCTTGAACAAACTGAATGGTATGGATTTAATAATTTTTATATATTATTTGGAGAGTCAAATATAATTACTAATATAATTCTTGATAACAAAGATATAATTAAACATTTTAGAATAGAAAATGATAGAAGAAATTCTGCAGTACCTATGCTGAACTTACTAGAACAAGATGCAAGAATTGAACCTGGCGCTATAATTAGAAGCAAGGTTAAGATAGGCAGAAATGCTGTTATAATGATGGGTGCTGTTATAAATATAGGTGCTGAAATAGGAGAAGCCTCTATGATAGATATGAACTCAGTTATTGGAGCACGTGGAAAGATTGGCAAAAGGGTTCATGTAGGTGCAGGTGCAATTATTGCTGGTGTCTTAGAACCACCTAGTATGTCTCCTTGTGTTATAGAGGATGATGTAATGATTGGAGCCAATTCAGTTATTTTAGAAGGAGTAAAGATAGGCTCTGGGTCCGTTGTAGCAGCTGGTTCAGTAGTTACAACTGATGTTCCAGAAGGTGTTGTTGTAGCTGGTTCTCCTGCTAAGATTATAAAAAATGTTGATGAACAAACAAGATATAAAACTAAGTTACTTGATGATTTAAGAAAGTGATACATATTATATTTTCATATACATTAAAAAAGCAGTCTTTCATAGACTGCTTTATATCTTACTTTATAATTTTCTTGTGGTTTTTCTTATATTTATCTAAATATGTTAAAATCTTAATTTACACTGCTCCTTCTTCATCTTGTGAAGCACTTTCTTCTTTACTTACCTTCTCCATCTTAGAAATAGAAACTTCATATGCTATTTTCTTTATTGCTTCTGTTTCTGTTATCTTCTTTTGATATTCTCTACTTTGTAATCTTCCCCACACCCTAATATTGTCACCAACACTTAAAGTTTGACAAAATCTAGAATTTCTTCCCCAAGCTATAGTTGGAATATAATCTGACTTATTGTAAGCTCTATTTACAGCTAATAAAACATCAGCTATTTCTCTTCCAAATGGTGTTGTTCTATATACAGGTTCCTTGCATATATATCCATCTAAGAAAATTTCATTTGGATTCTTACTTCTTTCTATACAAGGCTCTATATTTCTAGCAAAAACAGTTAATATTAATTTATTAGTACCATCCATAAATTTATTGTAGGATCTTAGTTGACCTTCAACAATTATATCTTTTCCTATAGTAATATCTATCCCAGTTAAAAGTCTTTCTGATACAGTAATATTTAACATGTCTACTGAATCACTAAGTCTCATAACCTCCAAATTAAAACTATAGAACCCTTCCCCATACATTTCATGACTGAATTCTAGCTCAGATACTATCTTACCTTCAAGATAGATTTTGTTATTTAACATTAAATTATCCATTGTAACCCCTCTCTCCCTTAGTAATAAAATTGTAAATAAAGAAGATCCCACAAGCACCTATTTCCATTATAATACATTCCACATTCCATTTTCAATATTAAATAGAATTATTTTCTATGTTGTACTCCATCTTTGTCAACATAAGCATCTTCTTTATAAATTAATTCTCCTACAGTGACAAATTTATACCCTTGCTTTTGTAGTTCAGGTATTATCCTATTCAAATTATTTGGAGTATATTTTGCATTATTGTGATATAAAAGAATAGATCCTGCTTTTACCTTCTTCATGACTTTGTTATATTCTACTTCTTCACCTTGTTCCTTCCAATCTACAGAATCTGCATCCCATTGAATACATTTATATCCTAAAGATGTTACAGTCCTATATGATTGTGCATTATAATCTCCACTTGGAAATCTAAAAACCATTGGCTTTTTTCCTGTGTATTTTTCAACAACCTCATCTGTTTTTCTAAGTTCCTCTTTAATTCTTTCTTCTCCTATCTTGCTAAAGATAGGGTGCTTATAACTATGATTCCCTATCTCATGCCCCCTCTCGTTAATCTTCTTTAACTTTTCCACATTTTCATCACTATAATTTACCCATCCCCCCATTACGAAGAATGTTCCCTTTACATTATATTTATCCAATGTATCTAATATGCTATAAATGTAATCATTTTCCGCCCAATTGATATCGAAAGTTAGTGCTATTTCTTTTTCTTCCTTATCTACTGAATAAATTGGTACTTCTACCACTTCCCCAAAAGTACTTTTAGTCTTTCCATTAAGCAAAAAAGATCCACCTATTAAAATAACTATTAGTAACAAGGATAAACCAATTCTAACCTTTTTCCACTCCAAACTTCTTACCCCTATCATTTCTATCTCTAAATTTATATTCACTTAATAATAATTTATGATATAATAAATCTATACTTTCAGTGGAGATGGAGGTTTTATTATGTTTGAAAATACAGCAGAATTAGCTGAAAATAAGCTATTACTTTTACATATTTTAAAAGAATTAAACAGGCCTATATCAAATACTCAGCTTACAGAAATAGTGCTGGAAAACAATCTTATTAACTACTTTACACTTCAACAATATATAAGTGAACTTGATTCTAGCGAGTTCATAAGATATGAAGACATAAATGAAAAAAAGTTAATAGTACTAACAAAAAAAGGAGAAAATGTTCTATCCTTTTTTAAGGACAGAATTTCCCCTTCAAAAATATCTATAATAAACAATTATATTAACGAAAAAATAGAGTTAATAAAAAAAGAATTAACTATTCAAAGTGATTACACTTTAGCTAAAAATGATAACTTCTTAGTAGAACTAACAGCAATCGAGGATAAATTACCTTTAATTGATTTAAAAGTATCTGTTCCTACTAAAAAACAAGCTTCCTTGCTTTGTAGTAAGTGGCAAGAAAACCCTTCTGAAATTTATAATAAAATAATTAATATTTTATTTGAAGAAACTAATTAATAAGGATCATACCGTTAGGTTCATTACCTATAGGTATGGTCTTTACCTTTTGTTCACTAAAGTCTATAATTCTTAATTTTCCCCCCATATAATCTCCTATATATATATAATCTTTTTGTTTTATAATTCCTCTTGGCATTCCACCTACGTATATTTTTCTAGTCTCTCTTAATCTTTTTATATCTACAACACTAATAGATCCTTCAGTAAAATTAGATACATATAATTCTTCTCCATATTCATACATATCAACTGGTGTAATACCTACCTTTATTCTTCCAATACTTTTATAATTTTCTGTAGAAATTATATCTATATAACCTTCAATGTCATAACCTAAATAACTTTCACATAGGTAAATCTTTTTTTCATCCTTAGATAGTAAAATCTTTGTTGGATACTCTGGTGCTTTAATTCTTCCAATCACCTTATTATTCAAACAATCTATAATAGATACAGAGTGTCCATCCATATTACTAATGTACATTATTCCCTTATCTTTATCTAATGCAATGCTATGGGGATATGATTCAAGTTTTATATCAAATGCTATTTTCTTACTTGCCATATCCATTACTAATAATGAATTACTTTCTCCACAGGCAATATAAGCCTTATTTTCATAAAGCTTAACATCATTAGGATGTGCTCCAACATATAGATTGTTTACCTCTTTCTTTGAATGCATATCTATTAAAGATATGCTATTGCTATAATTATTTGATGTGATTATAGTATTATTTTCATACTCTATACCATGAGGTCCAACAGGTTTTTCTCCTAAATCTAAGGGGATATGATCTACTGAATAACTCTCTATATCTATTAAGCTTAAATTATCACTGGATGTATTGCAAATTGCTATAGAATTCATTAAAAACAACCCCTTTAGGAAACCTTATTGTACTTATAATATATGTGTCTTTATCTCTAATGGGACAACTTTCACCATATTTTTTCCTTTATTTCTACGCCCTTACCATATATAATATAATTTGTTATAAATAAAATTACAGGGAGGTATGTTCATGTATTCATACAAGACAAAGGGGACATGTTCTACAGAAATTACTTTTTCAATAGAAAATGATATTATTAAAGAGGTTAACTTCTTAAGAGGTTGTGAAGGTAACCTTCAAGGTATATCTAGATTAGTAGAAGGCATGAATATTGAAGATGCAATAAATAAATTACAAGGTATAGACTGCAGAGGGAAAGGTACTTCTTGCCCAGACCAACTTGCTAAAGCTCTTAAAGAGTGGAAAGAAAATAAATAGAAAGAAAGCCCCTTGTCTACTTGACAAGGGGCTGTTTAAATACTTGAATTTTTAATCTTCTATAAGAAATTTGAATTTTTCATTTATTATATTACTTAACTCTTTAATTAAGTAATCTCCCTTTTTATATAGACTTATATACATAAAATCTATATTATCATCATATTTCTCAATCTTACCTGCAATTCTTTCTCCTGCCATAATAAGATTTCTAATAATTTCTCCTTCCCTACTGCTTAACTCTCCAATAACTAACCCAAAGCTAGTAGTAATAAATATTCTATCCTCTTTATAACCATCTAGACCATTTAAAAGAGTCAATACATCTCCTTCTTTTACTAGCTCATTGTTATATTTAAGCTTGTTGACAGTAACTGTAGGTATAATTATATTAGTTAAAAATATATCTTCCCCATCAATCTCCTCTTCTGGATTGTTAATATCAGTAATTATAAAATTATTGTTATTTTCATATATAATGAAAATTATTTTTTTTCTTATCCAATCAACAACTTCATTTTTAATTGCCTCCTCAAGTGAAGATAGGGTTTTTCTTGTCCATCGATCTTCTATAGACCATAGCTTTTCAATTGCTGATAATCTTATATCTATTAAATCAGCATTTAAGCATTCTACAAGGAAATCTTGATTTTTAATTATGCTCTCTCTTGTTAGTGACTCTAAAGCTATTAAAAGTAATGAATAATCACTACTATCCTCAACATAAACTTCCTTTGACAAATCCTTTGGACCTATAAATATTTCCTTTAAATTTAGAGATTTCTTAACTGTACTTATTAATAGATCGGAGTATGATGTTTCATTTAACATTTCTATATACTTATACCAAACATAATCTCTAGGATTCCTTTTTAAGAGCATATTTAACTCCTCTACAGTTAAATCTTCATCCATTTCAACAGCTAATTGAAATAATAATGGTGAATCAACAGTTTCATCTTTTATAGCATCATTAAATACTCTTGTCCAATCTATTTTTAAATAGAGCTTTTGAGTTTTTTTATAATATTCATCTTCCATGACTGATTCATCAACTATATATCTATACACATTTCCTAAGGTTAAACAACTTTTAACATCTTTATCATACTTCTCAAATAAATCAATATATCTTTTTACTAACCTTTTAAATATAGATAACTTTTCATAATTATAGTATACAAATATATTGCTTACTACTTCTCCAAAAGCTTTAAAAGTCTTCTCATTAATATTGTCATTATTTAGAAAGTAATCATACCCCACCTTAATTATAGTGGTATTCCAAAGAAAATTCTTGAAATATTCCCCTTTCCAGCCTTCACAGACCATCCACTCTTTCATATCTTTATTAAGTACATCTATATAATTTGCATAAATCACCCTTCCTGCTGCCTGAGATACTTTAGCTAAATCAAATAATATCTCATCAGAACCCTTTAACTTTAAAAATAATTTAGCAACATAAAAAGAATACTCATTATATAAAGCTAAAACTAAAAGCTTTTCCTTTATTTCTTCAATTTCATCAAAAAACAAAAGAGTTAATCCAAGCTTTATTTCTTCTTTTGAGTTACCTTTAAAAGCCATTAATCTTCCAACCTTTATTATATCCCTTTTGTTAATAATATTAGATTCAATTCTTCCATTAATTAATTCTATAAACTCCCCATAATACTTTATTAAAGGATGTTCTTCTATGAAAGATATTGCTTCACTAATATTAGATTCATCTTCAATTATTAAGTCAATAATTCTTAATAACCTTTTTGAATTTCCAATCATATCAAAGGTAGGTAAATCATTACCCATAAAAATTGAGTTTATCTCATCTTTTCCTGCTTCTTCAAAGTTTTGGTTTGTGTATACCTGGCCCTTATTTTCCTCATAAAATGTTTTTAAGTCCTTGTAGCATATATCCTTTTCTTCACAGGTCATAAAATCCCCACCCTCTAGCATATTTTATTTATTGAATTTCCTTCTAATAATGCCTCTCATATCACCTATCATATATAGTGACCCACTTATTAAAATCAAATCTTCTTCATTTGCCTCTGATAAAGCTAAAGCTAATCCTTCTTCGTAGCTATCTAGAGCAACACAATTTGAATTGTACTTGTCTATAACCTTCTTTAAATCTTTTGATAATTCTGCTCTATTGCTATGAGGTGTTAGCGCATACACCTTTTTAGCCTCTGGTGTAATAACTTTCACCATATCTTCAACTTGTTTATCAGCTAATATCCCTAATAATAAATATATATTCTTATAAGTAAAATACTTATGTACATTTTCATTTAATGTTTTTATACCTTGAATATTATGAGCCCCATCAATAACAACTAAAGGGTTATTTTTCATAACCTCTAGTCTACCTTTCCATTGTACCTTTTTTACCCCCTCTTTTATATCATCTATGGTAAACTTAATATTTTCAATTTCCTCAAGTACACTTATTCCATTTAATGCTACTAATAAGTTAGTAATTTGATGTTCTCCAAGAAGAGCAAAATCTAAATCTATTTTTTTATTCTTAAATTCTACTTCTACTTTTTGATATATCTTATCCTTATTAACAACACTTAAAAAGTGACCTTTGCTTTTATCTACTATATATAAAGAAGAGTTATTTTCCTTACATACCTTTTCAATAACCACCTTTGCTTCCTCTTCCTGAGGATAACTTATTACAGGTATAGCTTTTTTTATAATACCAGCCTTTTCACCTGCAATCTCCTCTAAAGTACTTCCCAAAAGGTTAGTATGATCTAAGCTTATAGAGGTAATTATACTAAGTATTGGAGTTATAACATTGGTAGAATCAAGCCTTCCACCTAAACCTACTTCAATAACTCCATAATCTATATTTTCCTCTTTAAAATATAAAAGCATTAAACAAGTAATTATTTCAAACTCTGTTGGATGATTATATCCCTCTAAAATAACCTGGTTAACAGAAACTTTTAAAACATCCATTAGTCTACCTAAAGTATCCTTAGGAATATTATTTCTATTAATTTGTATTCTTTCTTCAAACTCCTCTAAAAAAGGAGATGTATACATGCCAACCTTAAACCCCTTCTCCATAAGTAAAGAAGTTATTATAGATGTGGTTGAACCTTTACCATTTGTTCCTGCTATGTGTATTAATTTTAATCCTTCTTGGGGATTACCAAGGATTTCTAGTAGTCTATAGGTTCTTTCAAGGCCATAATTAGAGCCAAAATTACCTACCTTATGTATATAATCCATTGCTTCATCATACTTCATTTATATCATCCTATCTATATAGTAAAATCTATCCTTTATCTAAGTATTATAAGTCAAATAGTTATAACTAACAAGTTAATAATACTTCTTCCAAAAAAAGAAAGAGATGTATCATAAGTATTTTTTGATACATCCCTTTTCTATCTATTTAGTTAACTCTATAAATTGCTCTATATCTTCTTCTATAGTCTTTAGAGAATTCTTCCAGAATTCCTTATTATGAATATCAATTCCTACAACCTTAGTTATATCGGCTATAGCATTTTTACCTGTAATTGAAAGAAGATTTTCATATTCAGTAGTAAATTCCTTACCCTTCTTTAAATATTCAGCATATAATCCCTTAGCAAATAATAATCCAAATGCATATGGGAAGTTATAGAAGTTAGAGTCTGCATAATAGTAGTGTGGCTTCCATGTCCACATATATGGATGTAAGTATTCTGGGTCTAATCCATCACCATATGCTTCTCTTTGAGCATTTAACATTAATTCTTTTATCTCTTCTACTGATAAAGCACTTTCTCTTCTCTTTTCAAAGAAAGCCTTCTCAAATAAAAATCTAGAATATATATCTACAATAACTTGTGTACAATCTGATATTTCATTTTCTAGAATAGCTAAAGCCTCTTCCTTAGTTGCATCTTTTATAGCAGCTTTTTTAATAATAGTTTCACAGAATGTAGAAGCTGTTTCTGCAATTGGCATTGGATAATCAGAGTTTAATATCTTTTCATTCTTTAAACACTCTCCATGGAATCCATGTCCAAGCTCATGTGCCATAGTTACAACATCACCAAACTGTTCTCCATAGTTTAGTAAAAATCTACTTTCACCTAAGAAATGAAGGTTATGACAGAATGCTCCCCCAACCTTACCTTCTTTAGGGAATACATCTATCCAGCTTTTTTCAACTGCAGTTTTAGCAAAATCAGCTAAATGGTCACTGAAAGTTCTAAAGTTCTTTTCTACATACTTTGCAGCTTCTTCATAAGTGAATTTCATTTCAGCTTCTGAAACAGGTGCATACATTTCATAGAATGGTAATCCATTTTTGTATCCTAAAAGTTCACCTTTTCTTCTTAAATACTTTCTAAATAAAGGCATACTTTCCTTCATAGCTTCAAGCATTGCATCTAATGATTCTTCATCCATTCTAGAATTAACAAGAGTCATATCAAGAGGTGATTTATATCCTCTTAAATCACATACTGTTAAAACCTCACCTTTAATTCCATTTAAGGCTGCTGCTACACCCTCTTCAACTTTTTTATATGATTCAATTTCAGCAAAATAAGCTTTTCTTCTTAATTCTCCATTTGGATCATAAGCCATATTTAATACTACTGTTAAAGGTAGTTCTTTCATTTCACCATCTATTTCTATGTCCACCTTTAAGTTAGATATTAAATTATCCTTTAATTTTAGCCAAGCATTTGATCCTGTATTCTTCATTTTAGAAATTATAGATTCTTCCCTATCTGAAAGAAGATATTTACTCTTTTCTATTATTTCTTTAATGTAAAATTCATGCTCTTTTAAAACTTCTGATCCCTTAATAACGATATCGATATCTTTTATATTACTAATCCATCTTTCAAGCTTTGTAGTTGCTTCAACAATCTCAGTGAGTTTACTATCTAATATATCAGAATATCTTAACCCTTCTGAATTTTTAGTATCTGCACTTAATGTAAGAGAAATAAAAGCCTCAAGCCTACCAATTAGCTCAGATAATTTTGAAGATCTCTTTATATATTCTTCAAGCTTTGGCCTTACATTGCCTTCCTCACAAACCACTTCATCAGCCCAAGTATTTAAGGACTTTATACTTTGGTCTAACTTTTCTAAATCATTTTTAAATTCTTCACTTTCAAATGAAGGATATATTTCCTTCAAGCTCCAATTTAATTCCATATTATCCCTCCTCAATAAATAATATAATACCACAATTCATTATTAAATTACTATTACTTTTTAATTTTTCATATCATATACTTAATTTTCTATGTATTTTTCCATGTATTTTGTATTTTGTTAGAATAAAAATAAAAATTTAATATTTTAAATTCTCATACCCAACAATTCATGATAAATATGAGCAGCATATGAATCTGTCATTCCACATATAAAGTCAGTAACTAATAATAATCTACAATACTCTTCACTACAATCCTTTTGTTCAATACTATGTTCACATACAAATCTATAATTTTTAGAAATAAGTGAATATAGTTTTCCATCATACCCCTCATAGGGTTTTACATCCTTGTTTAATGCAACAGGTATAAAGGTATCTAACAAAAATTCTATTATTTTATACCCTACAATTTCATTAGATACAATTCTATCATTATTATATACATATTCATTAGATATTCTTCTTAAAAATGATGATACCTTATTAGCTTTAGAATTTTCTATAAGATTCCCCTTATATTCCCCCCTCATAATCTCATCATAAGAGGATATAAATTCTTCCGAAACACAGTCTTTAAAATATCTATTTAACTTTATTATAAATGACTTTAGGGCATATTCCCCTGGATCTTCATATCCATATTCCTCTTTTGCAATATCATAGTTCTTAGAAAGATAGAAAGATAAGCTTTCCTCAAGGGTTTTCTCTTCATATCCTTCTTCCTTTATAAACTCCCTATATTTATTTTTAAATAATTCATGTGAGAATATTTTCTTGCTAAATGCATCTTCTAAATCACCTAAGAGATATGCAATATCATCAGCAGCCTCTAATATATATACTAATGGATTTCTATTTTTACCTATCTTTGTACTATTAACTATATAATTAAAGGTATTCTCCTCTGCTTTAAAATATCCAATCTTCTTTCCACCAAACTTCTTATTCCCAAGTTCCAAGGATGATATAGGATACTTTATAATTGAATTTAGCACTCCAGTAGTTAAATTCATTCCATATCTATCTATAACAAAATGTAACTTAGTCAAAATTCTAAGACCTTGAGCATTCCCCTCAAAGTTCAAAAGGTCTAAGGCTTCTTGCCTTTCTAATTTAAATTCATATTCCTCAAATTTAAAATAGAAGCTTCCATCCTTATTTTTTTTTAACTTAGAAGCAAACCATTCTCTAATGGCAACCTCCCCAAAATGTCCAAAAGGTGGATTTCCCAAATCATGTATAAGTCCTGCACAGGACAACACATTTCCTATTTCTTCTACCATTTGAAAGTTTATTTCGTCATCTGTTCCTTTAGTTAGAGGAATTAACTGTAGTCCTATAATCATTCCTAAGGACTTTCCAATTGAAGACACCTCTAAGGAGTGAGTTAACCTAGTTCTAACAAAATCTAATTTCTCAAGAGGAAAAACTTGAGCCTTATCTTGAAGTCTTCTAAAAGATGCACTAAAAAGAATCCTATCATAGTCATTTTCAAATTCATCTCTGCCATCAAAATTCTTTTTAGCCGATTTATATTCTTTAATTCTATTTTTATTTAAAATATCATTCCATTTAAATCTAGTCATAAATATCATCTTTCCTTATGTTTCAATTATTTATTATATTTTTTACAATATAACTAAAGTTATACTTATCATAAAAATGGAAATAATATTATAGACATTACTATAAGTATTTTTAGGAGGATATAAATGAGTTATAGATATGATCCTGATTTAGAATTTTTACAAAATTGTTCTAATGATGACTTAGAAAAACTAGCTAACTATCTTAACTTAAAAGATTACAAAAACAAGAATACCCCTTGGATCTATATAGCTGAAGATATACAAAGGTTAGGTGAAACTTCCCTGCAAGATTACTTCTTAAATGGCTCTGTTTATTATAAAGATATGCTTATTGATATATGTAAGAAACTTAAGATAAATTTTAATTCTAATTATTCAACAGAAAAAATAGAAAGCTGTTTGTTAGATGAAATTAAGAAAAACTCAATAGTATACTCGGATTTTCAATCTGAAATATACAAACAAATAATGCCTTCTTGTATTCAAATTGCTTATATACGAAATAAGTACAACAACTCTGTGAATACTCATTAATTGTTTGTCACATACTAATTTTGTTCAAAATTATATATAGAGGTGAATACAAATGATAAAAAGATATGTAAGTGCTATAGCATTATCTCTTGCTTTAGTTAGTGGATCTTCTGCTATAATAGCAAGTGCTGTAGAATATCCAAATGAAACTACAACAGTTACAGCTACAGAATCTGAAAAGAAGGATGCTGAAAAAAAGGAAGATGAAAGCAGACATCATAAGCATAAGCTTGGAAAAGAACGTGCTGCTGAAGATATTAAGATGCTATCTAAAGCTGAAAACCTAAAATTATTATCTGATGATGATAAAAAAGCACTTGGAGAAATCAATAAGTGTTTACAAGAAAATAATGATCTTTCAAAGGATCAAATTAAGAAATTAATATCATTAAAAAATAAAATAGCTAAATGTAAGTTAGGAGATAAAGATTACGAAAAATTTAAAGAGCTACTAAAGAAATCTAAAAAAGATTGTTTAAATGATGATGAAAAGAAAGAATTAGATGGCTACTTGAAGAAAATTTACTGTAAATAATTTAAAACAGGAAGATGATACCTTCCTGTTTTTCCTATTTAAATATTTATATATTCTTATATTTATATGTTTTTATATTCTTTTATTTATCCTAACTTCTAAATACAACCTCTTCCCTTGAGAACATTATTTTAGCACCTACAACAGCAGCAATAACATATACTATTTGCCATCCTAACACAAAAAGAATATGCTGAGTATTAAAAATTCCAACCATAGCTTCCTTTATAACACATACAGAATTTATTATTGGTATGTGAAAGAAAACTTCATTAATACTTTTTGCATCTAAAAACATTGGAATAAATGAAAGTATCATCATAGGCATCATTAATCCAGAAAGATAAGTATTAGCTTCCTTCGTACTTCTAGCAAATAAGCTTATACATATTTGTAGTGCACAAATTATAACTATAAGTAATAATGAGAAAACTATTGTTAAGGCTATAGACTTTCCACTTAGTGAAAGAGCTATCTCTCCTCCTCCTGACAATTCAGAAATATATTGTTTAAATGAAATCCATAAAGATATCATGCTAAAGCATAATGTAATTACTCCCATTATACAAAGGCTACCTATTTTCCCCCAAAGTATTGAACTTCTATTTCCTGATGTAGATAAAAGAGGTTCAAAAGTATTTTTCTCTTTTTCTCCTGATCCAAGTTCAGATGCAAGTCCAAGTGTTAAAGATAAAAGAAGTAATACAACCATGCTTGGTAGCATTCCTGTCATATAATTTCCTAATTGATTCATATTACCATCTTTACTTACTCCAGATTTTATTTCAAGATTAAAAGGCATTAAAATTTCTTCTTCTATACCTTGTTCTTGTAATCTTGAGGTTACTATTTGCTTGCTATATGCCTCATAAATAGAGGATACAATTCCTGCTGCAGCTGTTGATTTATTGGATTCGTCATCCATTAACATTTCTACATTAGTAACTTTACCACTAGCTATATTTGCATCAAAATTATTAGGTATATTAATTATTAATTGTATATCCCCACTTTTTAAGGCTTCTGATGGGTTTTCCACCTCTTCAATTATTATACCTTCTTGACTTTTTAATAGAGCTGCTATACTTGAATCCTTGTCACCTTGAAGTACAATTCTACTTTCCTTCTGTGCTTCAGTTGTTGAACTAGTCATGGCTGTTGACATAACCTTAAACATTAAAGGATATATAAGAATAGGTAGAATTATTGTAAAGGCTAAGGTTTTTCTATCTCTAATAATGTCAGTTAATTCTTTCTTTAAAACTGTTAAGAAATTACTCATCCTTATCACCTCCAATTAAAGATACAAAAACTTCTTCTAAATCCTCTGTATTATACTTTTCCTTAAGTTCATTTATTCTCCCCTGCTCTACAAGCTTGCCCTTATGAATAATAATAACTCTATCACATAGTTTCTCTACCTCAGCCATGGAATGGCTAGAAAATAGAATAGTTTTATTTTCTTCTTTACACTTCTTTATAAACTGGTGAACAACCCTAGTAGCTCTTACATCTAACCCTGTACTTGGTTCATCAAATAACATAACTGATGGATTATGAACTATTGAACGAGATATAGATACTTTTTGTTTCATCCCTCTTGAAAATTTACCAACCTTTTTATCAATATAATCTTCCATACCAAAATCCTTAGAAAGTTCATCTATCCTTTTGTTTGCCTCATCATTTTTAATTCCAAAAAGGTTAGCAAAATATCTTATATTCTCTCTTCCTGTAAGTCTATCATAAAGTCCAATATCACCACCAAAAAGTATTCCAATTTCTCTTCTTACCTTTTCAGGTTCCTTTGAAGCATCATAGTCATTTACTTTAACTTCTCCAGAAGTAATTTTTAGCATTGTTGATATCATTCTAAGAGTAGTTGTCTTTCCTGCTCCATTCTCTCCAAGAAGACCAACTATCTCCCCTTTATTTACATTAAAAGAAAGCTTGTCTACAACCACGGCGTCTTTAAATTTTTTACTTAATTCCTTTACCTCTAACATAATCTTCCCTCCTTTTACTAGTAATATTTTACTATACTCTGTTTATTTCATCAAACTTGTAGCTTCACTAAAAAAAGAACTACAACCAATTTATAAACCTTGGTTATAGTTCTTAAATTTAATCTATTTACATTCTTTATCCACTATGTAAGCTGCAAGTCCAGCTCCTGTTACATTCGTAAGAGTTCTTGCCATATCTATTATTGCATCTACGCCTAAAATAATAGCCATACCTTCTATTGGAAGTCCTAATGTTGTTAAAATAAGTGTTGTAGACATTGTAGCTGCACCTGGAACTCCTGCAATTCCTACGGAACCAACAACTATAGTTAAAATCATTAAAATATAATGAGTTAATGTAAGTTCAATTCCAAATACATTTGCAACAAATATAGCTACTATAGCTGGGAATACTCCTCCACATCCATTCATACCAACTGTGGAACCTAAGGAAGCAACAAAACTTGCTGTACTACTTGATACCCCAATATTATTTTCTAAGGATTCTATAGTTACTGGAAGTGTTCCAAAACTACTTTGAGTTGTAAATGCAACAACTTGTGCTGGCCATATTCCTTTAAAGAATTTAATAGGACTTCTTCTTTTAAAAATTAATATAAACAAGCTATGTATTATAAGAATTTGAAAAGCTAGGGCTAAATAAATTGCTACTACAAAAGTTAAAAGTGGCATTAATGTACTTACACCATTTTTTGCTCCTACAGCTGTCATAAGACCAAATACTCCAAATGGTGTTAATCTTAGTACAATTCTAGTTATTCTCATTAATATTGTACTAAATGAATTTATGAAAGCCTTAAAAGGTACTACCTTTTCCTTATTCTTTTTATCTTCCATAATAATTGCAAAAGCTATAAATAATGCAAAAATTATAACTGGTATAATTTGTCCTTCAGCCATTGATTTTATAGGGTTTGTTGGAAGCATATCATTAAATACATCCATAAAGCTTGGAATTTCCTTAGGAACAAAATTTTCTGCTCCTTCAAATACTATACCTTTACCAACAGAAAAAATGTTTCCAAATATAATACCAACAATTCCAGCTATAGCTGTTGTTCCTAAAAGCATCCCCATAGCTCTAATTCCTAAAGATTTTAGTTTACTGCTATCCTCAAAATTAGATATACTATTAATTATAGATACCATAACTAAAGGAATTACAACCATTCTAATTAATGAAATATATATCTTTCCTATAGGTTCTACAATTAGTGAATTCTCCTTTAAAGTTAATCCAAAAATAAGTCCTAATCCTAACCCAATTAAAGTTCTTACTGAAAATGAAACTTTTCTTTTATTAAGGTACCAAAGTAAACCTAAGGCTAATATAGCAAATACAATAGCTGCTACTAATTCAATATTAAACGTCATTTAAACTTCCTCCACTTATCTTTTGTAACTAATAATTTAATTCATACTATTTTACTATGAATAGATTATAGTAGATAACTTATTTCATGTCAAATACTTATTCTTAAATATTATTAATAAACACTTAAGAATTTTTTTATACAAAAAGGGGTAAATCAAATTGATTTACCCCTAATAAAATACTAACTAATTTTTTCCCATGCTCCCCATTCTGATGATCCCGGTATTTCACCTTGTGTCCACCATTTACATCTATAAGTTTCTCCGTTATAAACAACTATATCTCCACCATTATATACTGTCTTAGAATCATAGGTTGGATATTTTTGATCTTCAACGGTTATATTACATGAAACTTCTGCCTTACCACCATCTTTGTCTACAACAGTGTAAGTTAATTTATATACTCCTGTTTTAGAAGTATCTACAGTTCCTGCCACTTTAATAGCATTAGTTAAATCTCCATCTTCCTTGTCTGTTGCCTTTACCCCACTTAACGGATTGAAAGTTGAGCCAAGCTTTATAGTTTGATCTTTAACTCCAGTAATTTCAGGATTTGTATTTACTACAGGAGCATCCTTATCAAAAACAGTAACAACTCTTGTAACTATTGTTTCTTTACCACTACTGTCTTTAACAGAATAAGTTAAAGTATATTCTCCTGCCTTTGAAGTATCTACAGTTCCTGCTACTTTAATGGCACTAGTTAAATCTCCATCTTCCTTATCAGTAGCTGTAACACCACTTAAAGCATTAAACTTATCACCTAAGTTTATAGTAATATTATTAGCTCCAGATATAACTGGTGCTGAGTTTGTATCACCCCAAATTGTTTGTTTCATAATTTCAGGAGATGTTTGATACATTCTTTGTGATACTTCAACACTTATAATACTGCTAGTATCTTCAATAGCTTTATCAAGATTTAAATCAAAAGTAAATTCTGTTCCTGGTTTCATTAACTTACCATCTGACATGCCGCCAAAGTCTATAACGTAGTAATCTCCTACCTTTGAAACTGGACCTGCTGGATATTGTGAACCTGTAATTGCTACACCATTAGTCTTAATATAAACCTTCATATTTTTAACAGTTTTAGCTGCGGTTTCAACTGTTGATAACACTTCACCAGACTCACTTAATTTTTCATTATTTTTTATTGATACATTTAGTACTCCACCAGTTCCCCATGCTTGAGTTACTGGAGTTACTGTACAAGTTAAATTAGGATTTGTATATTTTACATCGTACTTAGGTAATTCACCTGAACCAAATAATGCTTCTTTAGTAGCATTTGTTAATTCATCTCTCTTAGTAGAAGTTGTAGTTGCATCTTGTGATGCCATCCAAGCAATCATACCACCAAGATTATTTTCTTTAACATACTTAGCCTTTTCTTGAATTGACCTTACATTATCGTAAGTAAAGAATGCACCTGTTTCTGGGTTGTATAAATATGGAGCCTTAGCGCTATCATCCCAGTACTCTTTTAATCCAGTGTACTTAGCCTTTAACTTATCTAGGGCATTGTATCCCCATACTCCACCAGCTCTTCCGCCTTCACCATTCTTCATTGGAGCTTCATTAAGTGCTCCTGGTGTTGGTGTAAGGTCTGCATTCTTATTAACTACTGCAGCTTCTCCAAATAGTCCTGGATTTTTTGGGTCAACGCCTTTATCTGAAACTTTTTCCCATCCACGTGTATAGTATGCTGCTCCAATAACTATTTTTTGTCTTTCTGCACCTTGAGATATATAATACTTAATACTTTCATCTACTGAAAGCCCTTTATATTCTTCTGGAGCATTAGGATTTGTATATAATGCAGTTTGATGACCGCTTGTTGTACTCCAAGCTCCTGCCATATCATAAGTCATTATATTAGCAAAATCTACTATATCAAATAACTTATCAACATCTATACCAGCCTCTATTTTAGATACTCCTGCTGGTAATGCTACAGATAATTCATAAGTTTTTCCAAGCTCTTTACCTTGTTTATTTAAGGCATTCTTTAAATCTTGTAATAACAAGATGTAATTATCCTTGTCTTGTGGACTTGCATTTGGTGTTCCTTCATCGTTTGTATTATCAGTCTTATCAGGCTCTCTATAGTCACCAGGATACTCCCAGTCTAAATCAACAAAATCCATATTTGTATATTTAATAAACTTCATAACGTTTTCTACAAACTTAGCTCTTGTTGAAGCATTTGCAGCTATTGTTGAGAAGTCTCCAGACTTAGACCATCCACCTAAAGATACACCTATCTTTAAGTTAGGATTTTCTGCTTTTAACACTTGGAATGCATTTAAGATACCACCATTAACATCACCATAAGTTACACCTGCGTTTCCTAATGGATGTCCTGTAGCTGCATCTTTATCACAATAAATCAACTCACCTGAAGCATTAAAATCCATAAAAGCAAAATTTAAATGTGTTAATTTATCTGCTGGTATATCCTTTGGATAGAAATTACCTTGTCCTCCCCAAATAGACCAGTCACCATAATACATTACATTACGTAACCCTGTAGTAGCTTGTGAAGTAATCTCAGTTGTATTGGAAGACTGAGTTAAAGCACTAATTGGAATACCATTAGTTAACAATAAAGCAGTAATAGCACTAAATGCAACAAAAGTTTTTAAGTTCTTTTTTAACTTTCTCTTTGCCATATTATCATCCTCCTATATTATGATATTTTTTCCCATGGTCCCCATTGAGCACCTGGTGCTTGTCCTTGAGTCCACCACTTACATTTATAAGTTTCTCCATTATAAATAACTATGTCTCCACCGTTATAAATTGTATTAGAGTCGTAAGTTGGATATTTTTGTTCTTCAACAGTTATATTGCAGGAAGCTTCCGCTTTACCACCATCTTTATCCACAACAGTGTAGGTTAATTTATATACTCCTGCTTTTGAAGTATCTACAGTACCTACTACTTTAATAGCACTAGTTAAATCTCCATCTTCCTTATCTGTTGCCTTTATTCCACTTAATGGATTAAAGGTGCCTCCAACTTTTATAGTTTGATCCTTAACTCCAGTAATTTCTGGATTTGTGTTTGCTATAGGTGCATTCTTATCAAAAACAGTAACAATTCTTGTAACTGTAGTTACTGCACCTTTGCTATCTGAAACTGAGTATGTTAAAGTATACTCTCCTGCCTTAGTATTATCTACTTTACCATTAATAGAAATTTTACTTGTTAAATCACCATCTTCACTATCTAATGCTTTAACTCCATTTAAAGGATTAAAAGTATCCCCTAAGTTAATAGTAATATCCTCAGCACCTGAAATAACTGGTGCTTCATTATTACCTATTGGGTTCATTCCATTAAATGTAATATTTCTTACTCCTGAGAAACATAATCCAATCATACCTTGTATTGTAACTGTTGCCCCTGAAGAAATATTTTGCCATGCTCCTGAGGTTAATGTTACTCTAGCAAAGTCACCATTATCTTCTACAGTATAAGTACCTCCCCATGAAGACTTATATAAAGCAGACTTTGGCAAATCAAAGGATACAGTCCATCCTCCCTTAATTTCTTCACCAGTATGATTAGTTATATTTAAAGAATAAGTGTAGTTTGGATGATCATAATTACC